>JAZUFR010000054.1:0-28189 GCA_045640825.1 Bacteroidaceae bacterium | reverse complement strand
CAGGAGACAGCTGCTGTCGGTCTGCAAGCTCATAGTAGCTGACGCATACTTCTCAAAGGAGAGCTTCGTCACAGGTGTACAGAGGCTTGGCTTTGACCTTGTCAGCCGTTTCCGTGATGACGTGCGTCTGAGATATCTGTATGCCGGGCCGAGGCAGAAGAAGCGCGGCAGACCTCAGAAGTACACTGGCAAGGTTGACCTCAAGAACCTTGACATGTCTGTATTCAGCGAAGAATGCATTACAGAAGGGAAGACATCATTCAGAATGTACTCTGCCGTTGTCAACGCAATCAGTCTTGAACGTGATGTCAAGGTCGTCATTGTTGACTATGAGGACACTGAAAAGAAGCGACAGGTGCGCAAGGTCTTCTTCTCGACAGATACCGGCATGTCAGCGAAGGACATCTTTGAGATTTACAGAACACGTTTCCAGCTGGAGTTCGTCTTTCGTGATGCCAAGCAGTTCACTGGTCTCACGCACTGCCAGGCCAGAAACAGCAATGCACTGTCGTTTGCCTTCAACGCATCGCTTACTACTGTCAACATTGCCAGGGCTTTTGCACGTCAGCAGGGGATGGACCTTTCGGTGGGTTCAACCAAAACGCTGCTGCACAACGCTGCAATGGTGGAACGATTTATTTCCATGTCCGGAAAACATGCGGACATGAGATTTAATAACACTGATTTCAAAGAACTTTTGTTCTACGGCGTCAGAGCCGCAGTATGATTTTTATAAAACTAACGAACTATTGTTAAATAGTATGCTTTTAATTATGAGAAGATTGTTATTTTTTATTCTTCTATTGTCTTTATGTACACTGTCATTATCTCAGGACAGATGGCGTTGCGATTTAGGAATGTGCTTTTCGTCTATGTATCAACCAGAAGGCGAGATTTTATTAGTGGAAGAGCCACCAAGCGCAGAGAGTATAAAGGATATAGAATTGCATTCTTTTAATGTGTCTATATCACCGACCTATTCCATGCGTGTGTCTTACAAGTTACATGAAAGGGTGTTTGCAGTATCGAGTTTTGGCTTAAATACCCTTGATGTAGATTACTGCAATATGTTCACAAAAGAGATAACGAGTCATGAAGATACTTATGCTTACGATATATTGTTGGGCGGTCGCTATGTGTATGCAACAAAAGCAGGCTTTTATGTTCAGGCATTAATAGGCATAGCACGGCAGGGAAATGCCGAATATTGGGAACGTATTGAAAAAATCAGAAAGAGCCGTGGCCATAAAACAGATTTAGGATTTGGATATCAGATTGGAGTTGGGTTAACTTTTGATATATCATCTAGACTATATGGGAATTTTGATTGGGGAATTGGAACAGAACACAGTAATCCTGTTATGGGTGGACGTGTAGCTATTGGTGTTAAACTATAAGTGTTGTAAATCATGAAAAAACTAATTGTTATTGTTTCTTCTTTTTTTTTGAATCTTTTGATTTCTTCCTGTTTGGACTTTATTCCTTATGCGATAAATGAAAATGCTTATGAGTGTTCCAAATCGGGAATGGATATGAATGAATATTGTAAACGAAAATATGAAGTATATGAATTGTTTCGCAATGATGTCAAGTCTTTTTTAAGTAATGAATGCGATTCTGATTTTTATAAATATGTTTTTTCTGCAGTAACCGACAGCATGTGGCTTGTAAAATGCAAAAAAGAAGGCCGTCATTACGAAGGCTATTTTTTCTTGGAAGAAGCCACTATTACTGTATGTAATGATACAACCATAATAGATATCGGTTCAGTTTTGAAAGAGGACGAGTTTGACATTTATATTTTTTCTCTTGGACAAGGTATTGTAAATGATAACGGAAGTATTCATATTGATGTTGTCAAAGAAGGGATTGCATACGGTTGGGGGCAGATGGATTTTTTTAATGGCAAACTTAATATAACATCAGGAACCTATTGACATGAGTAAGCCTAATTATCGGCTCAGATATTTTTGCCATTGTCGCCATTATTGTGTACTACAGGGGTAAATATATTATAGATGGAATAGCCAAAGTTGAATTCTACTCTGAAGTGCAATGCCTGGAGAGAATAAAGAACAATATCAAAAGAACCTTTGTGGAGTTTGTTGAAAACTCCTTATGCAATATGGTTGCAGTTTGCTGAATAGCAAGTAACTTTGTGGTCCAGAACAAAGTAAAGCATAGACATGCAGACTTATCTGGACAATACTCAACTGCAATTTGCAGGACAACAAGGCGAGACTACTATATATAGACTGCAAGGTGGCAAATTATCTGGCAGCTACTATGTGATAAGCAATCCTGGAACCAAAAACCTATTGGCAAGCCCAGAAGTGGTAGGCTATGATTCATACTTAGCCTTGCTTTCTCCAACAACAGACATGCTCTCTTATCTTAAGGGAAGCATGTCTTTTTGTTCCGGGGTGCACATACTGAATATCCTGCGTGGTGGACTTAACTATCCGCTTGAGGAAAGCTGTTTCAAGAACCAGATCAAGGTTTGGGACATGGATTTTATTTCTTGCGAGAGGGTTATAGAAAGCAACCGCATTACCGGTCTTGACATACGCTATTCAAAGCTCAGTACGCCTCACAACTCCACCCTCATGATTGGAGACATAATCTGTTCCGGAGAAACTCTGGTCCGCTGCATGAAATACGTAATAAACGAATACAAACGCAAGGGAGGTACACTTAGACGTTTGGTTTTCTTTACGGTTGGCGGTACACGAGCTATAGAGCTACTGGAGGATCTAAGTGCAGAATTTAAATCCATGTGTCCTCAATTTGAAGGTATAACCTGTGTCTTTTATGAAGGGATATTCCGCGCCTACCAAGACAAGGGCATATCCGGAATAAGCTGGCCCGATATAGATTTTTTCTGGAACGGTGGTATAATATCACCCGATTTCCGCAGATTTGTCCTTCAGGACGATGATGCGCTTTTTGAGAAGTGTATTATTTATGACGGAGGTGCACGCAGATACAATATTCCAGAGCACATCCACGAGGTAACGGAATACTGGGAAGATATTCTTAGTGTATGCAATAATTTCCCATTCAGGGCTTTCCTTGAGGAGAAACTGGGTTATTCCATTCAGACTGAGTATAATGAGTGGATTTATTACAATCATTATACAAATTCATCATGTAGCCGTGAACTGTTTGAACTTGAGCAACAGTTTATAAGAAAGAACGAGAATGCATTGCTAAGTGTAATTGCAAAGAGACGTCTGTCGGAATTCCGGGAAGCCATGAACATTTATACAGACAACAACTAACAATAACAACCAATATGGAAAAGACAAAAGAGTCCAAACAGATGGACAACGAGTATTCAAACAGCAGCATTCCTTCCGCAGAGCGCAAGAGTAACATTAACATGTTCATGGTTATGCTGGGATTTACATTTTTCTCAGCCAGCATGTGGGCCGGTCAGAAACTTGCAGCAGGACTTGATTTTGGAGGTTTTATCTGGGCCCTTATCCTGGGTGGTGTAATTCTTGGAGCATACACAGGTGCGCTTGGCTTTATTGGTGGAGAGAGTGGTCTTACTCTCGACCTTCTGGCACGCCTTGGTTTTGGCCGCAAGGGTAGTTGGTTGCCAAGTGCAATGATTTCTTTTACACAGATTGGATGGTTTGGCGTAGGCCTTGCAATGTTTGCCATACCTGTAGCTCAGGAGTTACTTGGTCTTGACGTTTCGCCAGAACACATGCCGGGTATTGGATACGTTATGGTAATTCTGGCCGGTATTCTCATGACAGCCAGCGCTTATTTTGGAATTAAGAGCCTTACCATTATTAGCTATATTGCAGTTCCTCTCATTGCAATCCTTGGTACTGTTGCCATGATTATGGCAGTTAAACGCGGTAATACTACTCTTGCCGAGCAGTTTGCACGAGTAAATGACGGATCGCTTAGTATTATTGCCGGTGCCGGTCTGGTTATAGGTAGTTTTGTATCGGGTGGTTCTGCCACTCCAAACTTTACCCGTTTTTCCAAAAACGGAAAAATTGGTTGCATAATAACCGTAATAGCTTTCTTTCTTGGTAACTCACTCATGTTTTTCTTTGGTGCCGTATCCAGCATATTTGCAGGAGGCAACGATATCTTTGAGGTAATGCTCAACTTGAATTTATTCTATTCGGCCGTTCTTATCCTGGGCTTGAACATCTGGACCACAAATGATAATGCTTTGTATTCATCGGGCCTTGGACTCTCCAACATATTTGGTATAAAGAAATCAACTATGGTTCTTATTGCTGGCGCAATAGGCACTGTTGCAGCGGTATGGCTTTACTGGAATTTCTGCGGCTGGCTTAATGTTCTTAACTGTACGTTGCCCCCTGTTGGAGCTATCCTTATTGCCAACTATTTTACTAACAGAAAAGCCATACTGGAGAGAAAAGATTTTGAGAATGACCTCCAGACTGTAAACTGGGGTTCTGTTACTGGCGTTGTTCTTGGTGCTACCGTAGCAAACCTGCTTAATTGGGGCATACCAGCCATAAACGGTATGGCCGTTGCAATTGTATGCTATTTTATTGGTCGCGCAATCAGTAAGAAATAAATTGATTATCTTTGCGGTCCGAAATCAAAAACAACACATGATATTTATGAAAACTAGACTTTTTATCCTTGCAGCACTGCTGCCTCTGGGACTCCACGCCCAGGAAGAATCAGCTTGGACTCATAATGGTCTTGCTGGTGTTAATTTTTCTCAGACATCATTCACCAACTGGAGTCAGGGTGGTGAGAACTCAATTGCAGGTAATGCCTACTTTAACGGTTCTCTGAACTACAAAAATGACAACACATCATGGACCAATGACCTGAGCGCCAACTATGGTTTGAACTATACCGATGCCACAAACTGGCGCAAGAATATTGACAATCTGAACCTGGCATCAAAGTACGGACGTAATTTCACAGACAAGCTCTATTATGCAGCTCTTCTTGATTTCAAGACTCAAATGGGTTACGGTTATAACTACACTTCAACAGACCGCGAGCTTATCTCTAAGTTCCTGGTTCCTGCTTACCTTAACATATCTGTCGGTCTTGACTACAAGCCAAATGACCACATCAGTGTTTACTACTCACCTGTAGCAGGTAAGATGACCCTGGTTAACGACACTGTGTTCTCTAAACGCTATGGTGTTGATGCCGGTAAGAAGACCCGTTTTGAGCTTGGTACCAGTTTCAAGGGTGCAATTAACTACAGTCTGATGGACAACAAGGTTACACTCAAGTCTACTCTTGACCTCTTTACTCCATACAATGACACATTTGGAAACGTAGATGTTAACTGGGACGTTCTGTTAGGATATAATGTAACTAGCCTGCTTACTGTTACATTCCAGTCTACTCTCAAGTACGACGATGACATTAAGTACATTGATGCTGACGGCGGAGTACATGGTGCTCGCATACAGTTCAAGGAGATACTTGGTGTAGGTCTTAGCTACAAGTTCTAAAAAGCCCAAGCACAGCATGTGGTTAGGTTTTGCTTTATTGTCGGCCCTATTTTTGGGTTTCTATGACGTATCTAAAAAGCAATCGCTCAAGGACAACGCGGTAATACCCGTCCTCTGGCTCCACACGCTGTTCTGCTCACTCATAATGCTGCCGTTCACGGTCCTGTCTGCAAAGACGGGCCTGCTGGACGACAGCATGTTTTATGTACCTACCGCCGGTTGGGAACTGCACCGGCTCATAATACTCAAGGCTGCAATTGTACTGGGCTCATGGATATTTGGCTATTTTGGCATGAAGCATCTGCCCATTACGCTTTTTGGACCAATCAACGCAACCCGCCCCATTATTGTTCTGCTTGGCGGCCTGGTCCTGTTTGGTGAGAGACTGAACATATACCAGTGGATTGGCGTTCTGATTGCAATAATTTCATTCTACATGCTCAGCGTGAGCGGCCGCAAGGAAGGCATAAACTTTACTCACAACAAATGGGTGTTATGTGTTATCATGGCAACCATCCTGGGTGCAGTGAGTGCCTTGTTCGACAAGTATCTGCTGGTACGTTTTAACAACATGTTCGTACAGGCATGGAGCAATTTCTACCAGCTTGTACAGATGACAGTGGTCCTGTTTGCACTTTGGTGGCCCACACGCAAATCCACCACCCCATTCCACTGGAAATGGAGCATTATCCTGATATCGGTTTTCCTTACCTTGGCAGACTACGCCTATTTTTGCTCCCTTTCCTCAAGCCTCTCCATGGTATCTATAGTGTCTATGATACGCCGCAGCAGCGTGATTGTATCGTTCCTATGTGGCGCACTGCTATTCCATGAGAAGAACCTTCGCAGCAAGGCCGTGGATCTTGCCCTCGTCCTTTTAGGCTTGGTATTCCTTTTGATTGGCTCACTACAGTGAACCAATCAAGGAACACTAGCTTTTTATTTTGCTCCGCAAAAGGCCGGCTTCCAGCCGGGTGCTACGCACGGGGGCTCACTACAGTGAACCAATCAAGGAAAATTATCCTTTTTTAAATGGTAATCATGCGGATTTTAAGTAAATTCGCAAAGTTTAAGCGGACCAGTTTTGATTGGGCCGCCACAATGTTAGGAATACAAACAATAACATAAACATTATCAATATGATTAAGGACATTTTTGAGAGAATCAAGGAGACTCCGGGACCACTCGGACAGTATCAGGGAATTGGTGACGGTTATTTCATGTTCCCACGTCTTGTAGGCGAAGTTGGTCCAGAAATGGAATTCAACGGCAAGCCAGTACTCAACTGGAGCCTCAACAACTACCTTGGACTGGCCAACCATCCAGAGGTACGTAAGGCCGATGCCGATGCTGCTGCACAGTTTGGACTTGGTGCTCCTATGGGTGCCCGTATGATGTCCGGTAACACAGACTACCATATCAAGTTTGAGAACGAGTTCTCAGAGTTTGTTGGTAAGAAGGCCGGTCTCTGCCTGAACTTTGGTTATCAGGGTATGATCTCAATCATAGACGTACTGACAAGCCGTCGTGACGTAATAGTATATGATTCAGAGTCACACGCATGCATACTTGACGGTATGCGCCTGAGCCTTGCCAAGCGTTTTGCCTTTGCGCACAATGACATGGTAAGCCTTGAGAAGCAGCTCAACCACGCATGCAAGCTTGCCGACGAGCAGGGCGGTGGTGTACTGGTTATCACCGAAGGTGTATTCGGTATGGCCGGTGACCTGGGTCACCTTGCCGACATTGTAGAACTCAAGAAGAAGTATCCGTTCCGCATACTGATTGACGATGCTCATGGATTTGGTACCATGGGTGCTCACGGACGCGGTACAGCCGAGCACTACGGTGTTATTGATGAGATAGACGTTATATTCGATGCATTTGCCAAGTCAATGGCATCTATCGGTGGCGTAGTAAGTTCAGAGCCAGAGGTAATTGATCACCTCAAGTGCAACATGCGTTCACAGATCTATGCTAAGTCACTGCCTCTGCCACTCGTTATCGGTAACCAGAAGCGTCTTGACCTTATCAAGGCTCACCCAGAGTACCGCGAGCATCTGTGGGAGGTTGTAAATGCTCTCCAGGGCGGTCTTAAGGCCGAGGGCTTTAATATTGGTGTAACAGAGTCTCCTGTAACTCCTGTATTCTTTGAGGGCGGTATCAACGAGGGTACAAACGTAGTTGTAGACCTCCGCGAGAACTATGGTATTTTCTGCTCAATCGTAACATATCCTGTTATTCCTAAGGGCCAGCTCATGCTGCGTATCATTCCTACTGCTTCACATACACTTGACCACGTAAGCCGCACTATTGAGGTATTCAAGGAGATCAAGAAGAAGCTTGATACCGGTGTATATGCAGCCAGCCCACTGCAGAACATGAACGTATTCCAGAGAGCTCAGATCAAGAAGTAATGAAATATCAGCTTGTCTGTAAGAAATGCGGAAAAGTCATAGGAGACTTTTCCAAGTGGTTCAGTCAGGACCAGCTCTGCGAGTGCGGAAGCAACCACGCAGAGGTGGTCTACAGTACTGATTACAGCAAACTGGACCAGTTGTGCAAGCCTGGACAGGATGTTAAGAACCTGTATCATTATAAGGATTTCCTTCCTGTCGATGACAACGACGAATTCATAACATTTGGCGAAGGAGCCGTTCCAATAGAGAACTGGGACTTTCTTGATAAGTTTGCCCACAGGCATTACGGTATAGACTGCAAGGTCATGGTATGCCGCAATGACCTTAACGGAGGAACCGGAACATTCAAGGACATTGCAGCATCTCTGGCTGCCACCCTGTTCAAGAAACATGGCGTAAAGGAATACTGCCTTGCATCTACCGGAAATGCCGCTACTGCTTATGCAACATACCTGGCAAAGGCTGGTGTAAAGTTTGACATCTTTGCTCCAAATGATATGTACCAGGAGTCTCAGGATGCAATCAGGAAAGTAAACCAGAACCTTATTGTTTCTGACGGAGGATATGGTCAGGCTAAGGCCGAGGCCGCATCGTTCCACAACGAGAACAAGGTAATGATATCGGCCGGCAACATAGACCCTATCCGTATAGAGGCAAAAAAGACCCTGGTTTTTGAATGTCTCCGTCAGTTGGGTCGCATTCCCGATGTTTACATGCAGGCAGTTGCAGGCGGCACCAGCCCTATTGCTTTTGAGAAAGGCATGAGAGAGATTGCATCAACCTACCCTCAGTACAAGATGCCAAGAATGCTTCTTGTTCAGCAGGACACCTGCGATCCTATGGTTCAGGCCTGGGAATGGGCACAGGAGAACAATTTCCCGGAAGGTTGGAACAAGCACTTTCCAAGTGTTATTCCACAGACCAGCATATCCATTCTTACAGCAGGAACACCTGGCATGTATCCGCTCGTTGGACCTATTGTAAAGGAAAGCGGCGGTTCATTCATAAGGATCAAGGAAGAGGGTCTGGAGCAGTTTGGTCACAAAATCCGCAAGCAGCGCCGTACATATCTTGGACCGGCAGCGGTTGTTTGTGTAGCAGGATTCTATAAGGCTCTCAAGGAAGGCAAGATCAAGAATGGCGATCTGGTTCTCCTGAACACAGGCGAAGGCGCAGAACGCGCAAGGTGGTTCAAGAAAGCCATAGATGAATGCAAGGCCGTAAGACCTAAATGGTTTATGAAGTAATATATTGCAGTAAATGAGCAAAAAGTTCAACAATAAGGTGGTATGGATTACCGGTTCCTCATCGGGAATAGGTGAGCATACTGCCTATGCATTTGCCCGCCAGGGTGCATCTCTCATACTGACAGCCCTGGAGGCCGACATCCTGGAAAAGGTATGTGCACAGTGTGAGCAGCTTGGTTCTCCAAAAGCCGTTGCACTGCCGTTTGACCTTTCTAAAAAGGATCAGGTAGCAGAACTTGCCGATCAGGCCTGGAATATTTTTGGTCATATTGATGTATTCTACAACAATGCCGGAATAAGCCAGCGTGGCAAGACCGCCGAAACAGACATGAGTGTAATAAACAAGGTTATGGACATAAATTACTTTGCTCCTGTAATCATGACTAAGGTTATTTTACCCAGAATGATACAGAACGGAGGTGGACAGCTTGTTGTTACAACCAGTATAAACGGAAGGTTTGGATTCCCGCTCAGATGTGCATACAGTTCCTCCAAGCATGCTCTATATGGATTCTTTGAAACAATCCAGGCAGAATATTACAACGATAATATCCGCGTAACCATAGTATGTCCCGGACGTGTCCAGACAAAGATATCATTCTATGCGCTGGAAAAGGACGGAAAGCAGCATGCAAAGATGGATGCCGGACAGGCAGGCGGCTGTACCCCGCAGGAGGCAGGAGAAAAGATCATGAAAGCAGTCTACAAGCGTAAGCCAGAAGTTCTGGTTGGACGATATGAATTGCTCATGGTTTACATAAAGCGCTTCTTCCCAAGGATTTGTGCAAGAATTGCACGTTCTATTAACCCTATGTAAAGTAACAGAAAACACATTATATTATGAAAAAAGAAATTCAGTTCAGTCTTGTATACCGTGACATGTGGCAGTCATCCGGCAAGTACGTTCCACGTAAGGACCAGTTGGCTAAGATTGCCCCAGTAATCATTGACATGGGTTGCTTTGACCGCGTTGAGACAAACGGTGGTGCAAGTGAGCAGGTTAACCTTCTCTATGGAGAAAACCCAAACATTGCAGTTAGAACATTTACCAAGCCATTCAATGAGGTTGGTATTAAGACCCACATGCTTGACCGTGGTCTGAACGCCCTGCGTATGAACCCGGTTCCAGCCGATGTACGCAAGCTCATGTACAAGGTTAAGCACGCACAGGGCGTAGACATTACACGTATATTCTGCGGTCTGAATGACCCAAGAAATATTATT
The DNA here is from genome assembly GCA_045640825.1 of Bacteroidaceae bacterium. Classification (GTDB taxonomy): domain Bacteria; phylum Bacteroidota; class Bacteroidia; order Bacteroidales; family Bacteroidaceae; genus Colenecus. The sequence goes on along the minus strand of JAZUFR010000054.1, from coordinate 17,818 downwards.
CCTTCCATCAAGTGGGCCAAGGAAGGCGGCATGACAGCCCAGGCTACCATGTGTATTACCTACTCCAAGGTTCACACAGCAGAGTACTACATCAACCTGGCTGAACAGCTTATTGAAGGCGGTGCTCAGGAAATCTGTCTTAAGGATATGGCAGGTATTGGACGCCCAGCCATGCTTGGTACAATTGTAAGGGCCATCAAGGAAAAGCATCCTGATATTGTAATCCAGTATCACGGCCACAACGGTCCTGGTTTTGCCGTAGCAAACATGTTGGAGGTAGCCAAGGCTGGTTGCGATGTTCTTGACGTTGCCATGGAGCCACTCTCATGGGGTAAGGTTCATCCAGATGTTATTACCGTTCAGGCCATGCTCAAGGATGCAGGATTCCTGGTTAAGGATATCAACATGAAGGCTTACATGGAGGCACGCAGCCTTACACAGAGCTTTATGGATGATTTCCTTGGTTACTGGATTGACCCCAAGAACTCACTCATGAGTTCACTGCTTGTTGGTTGCGGTCTTCCTGGCGGTATGATGGGTTCACTCATGGCCGACCTCAAGGGTATGCATGCTGCAATCAATGCAAACCTTAAGAAAAAGGGTCAGAAGGAACTCTCTGAGGATGAACTCCTGGTAGAACTCTTTGACGAGGTTGAGCGCATCTGGCCTATGCTGGGTACTCCATGTCTGGTTACCCCATTCAGCCAGTATGTTAAGAACGCTGCCCTGATGAACCTCTTCTCAAAGTCTATGGATGAGAAGCCATTCACCAGAATGGATCCCGCCATGTGGGGCATGGTTCTTGGCAAGTCAGGCAAGCTGCCTGGTGAGCTCTCACCTGAACTCATTGAGATTGCCAAGGAAAAGAACATGGAGTTCTTTACCGGCGACCCACAGTCACTTTATCCAGACGAGCTCCCACGCTTTATCAAGGAGATGGAAGAAAACGGCTGGGACCGTGGTCAGGATGATGAGGAGCTGTTTGAGTTTGCAATGCACGAGAAACAGTACCGCGAGTACAAGTCCGGACAGGCCAAGGATCAGTTCAACAAGGATCTGCTCAGCAGGATTGAAAAAGCTAAGTCTAACGGTGGCGAGGCCAAGTACCTGTCGGCTGCCGACAAGCGCGCTATACTGCATCCAGATTCAGAGCCTATTGAGGCAGCTATTACCGGCCGCGTAATCTGGGATCTTGACTTTGTAGACAAGTCATGCAATCCTCCTTATGGCAAGCAGTTCAAGAAGGGCGACTGGATTTGCGCCGTACAGGGCCAGAACGGTGCCAGCTTTATTGACAACATTGTAGCACCAACAGACTGCCACTTTGTAACAGTAGAGAAGGCTCACGGAGAACTTGTCCAGAAGGGCGATGTAATTGGTTGGATTGAGAAGTAATCTCACACATATCCACAATAAAAAATCCCGACTGTAAAGCCGGGATTTTTTTATTTTATCTGTTTGTTTACCTTACAACTTTCATCTCATCGAGCAGATAGGTGGCACCTCCAAACTTGTCCATCATCCACAGTACATAGCGTATATCAACGCAGATGCATCGCTGAAGCTGAGGCTCAAATATTACATCTCCGCTCATGGCCTCCCAGTTTCCATCAAAAGCCAGACCTATAAGGTTGCCGTTGGCATCCAGGACCGGACTGCCAGAGTTTCCACCTGTAATGTCCAAGTTGGTAAGGAAACAAACAGGAACATCGCCATCCGGGCCTGCATACTGGCCAAAATCCTTTTCAAGGAACAGTTCTTTCTGGCGGGCAGGTACACGGAACTCGTAGTTGTTTGGATCCTCCTTATCTATTACACCCTGCATGCTGGTGTAATAGCTATGTTTAACGCCCTGTTTGGTAGTATATCCCATAACATTACCATAGGTCAGACGGCATGTTGAGTTAGCATCGGGATAAGACTTGCGGCTCTTGTTCCACTCCATCTGACCGGCTGTATAGGTCTTTGGAGCAGCAGCATACTCTGGTGTGGGCTCAGAATACGCAGCACGAATCCTAGCCTGTGCGGCCTGAATCTCATTCTTTATGCGCACAATCATTTCTGGATCCTTGCTGGCATACAGGGAATCTACATCCACCCATGTAAGGTCAAGTGAATCCTTAGGATTACAATTCTCCTGATAGAACTTAATCATGGCCTTTGCCATGTCACGGTCCAGGTTCTCATCATAGTCCACCAATGTGTTTCCGTACAGGAGTTCAATACGTCTTACACTCTCTGTGAGCAGGGCGTTCCTCATGGAGTACTCTAAACTGGCATCGGAACCTTTCTTTATCTCCTCTATAGAACTGTAGTATTTTTCTATGCGCTTGGGTTTCCTGTTTACCCATTTCATGAAATCTGCCTCTTTCTGCAACTGGCGCTCAATCACGTCAAGATCCTCAAAGCACTCTTCCATTCCCTGCCATTTTTTCCATCCGTTGGCCGATGATGCATACTTGTTTGAGTACTTAAGGCGTATGGTATCGTTTTTCTCCATCCAATCCCACATTACCTGCTGACGTACGGTACGGGCATCAATGCGTACACTCTGTACCGCCATCATCTGCGCTAGTTGTGCTGCTGTCTGAAAACGCTGAGTACGGCCAGGATAACCCATGATCATGGCAAAATCACCCTCTTCTACACCCTTGAGAGAAACAGGCAGGTAATACTTTGGACGCAGTGGGATATTGTTCTCACTGTAAGAGGCAGGGGTTCCATCGGGAGCGGTATAAACGCGGAACATGGAGAAATCACAGGTATGGCGTGGCCACATCCAGTTATCGGTCTCACCGCCAAACTTACCAGCACTGGCTGGAGGTGCACCAACAAACCTTACGTCATTGTAGGTCTTGTTTACAATTATGTATGATTCATTGCCGTTGTAGAAATCCTGAACACGGACAGAGCAATCGGGGTTCTGCTGTTTAAGTGCATCTACCGTGGCACTTACCTTGTCTTCTGAGAGGCCGGTAACATTGGTCATGCTCTGAAGGAATGTAACAGAAAGTCCCGGTACGGGAATCTCCTCATCCAGGCTCATTGCCCAGTATCCATCCTCAAGATAGTTATGCTCTGGAGTAGAGAGTCCCTGTATGCTTGAATAGCCGCAGTGATGATTGGTTACCAAAAGTCCCCTGTCTGAGATAATCTCTCCTGTACAGCCACTGCCAAAATGTACTACAGCATCCTTTATGGAAGGTTTGTTCTCATTATAGATCTGGTCAACCTTTATCTCCAGGCCAAGTTTTTTCATATCCTTGGAGTTCATCTTCTTAAGGCTGGGAAGCATCCACATTCCCTCATCGGCATACAGAGCCGGCATCATGGCCAGTGCCAGGATAAAAGCGAGCAATTTTTTCATTTATTTACTGTGTCTAAGTAGTTCTTTATTTCAAAAGCAGCGGCACGGGCATCGTTCACGCTGTCCCACACACTCATGGGACGCTTGCATGTACCTGCAGCAAACAGTCCGGTGCACAGTGTACGGTTATCGCCAAGGTGCGGATTAACGGTATCTATAAAGCCATAGTTTCCGCTCACTCCACAGGACTGGCCCAGTTTGCGGGTACCGCATGACGGCTCCATTCCGACCATGAGAACCAGCAGGTCTGTAGTCATCTTGAGAGGGAGGCCCATAAGAGTATCCTCACTCTTGAGCTGAATGCGGCTGTCAAACGTAGCAGCCGACTCTGATATACGGCCACGGATAAAATTCACACCATACTTTTCCTGAGCCATACGGTACATCTCCTCAAATCCCTGACCCCACATCCTAAGGTCCATGTAGAACACGGAGACGTCGCACTTGGGCAGTTGTTTCTTAACCTCAATTGCCTGCTTGACTGCTGTTACGCAGCACAGCTTGGAGCAATAGTGATTTCCGCTTTTCTCGTCACGGGAGCCCACACACTGAAGAAAAGTAATGCTCTTGGGAGTGTCACCGTTTGCATTCAGCACTTTCTCATGCTTTATCATGGACTCCATCTCGAGAGATGTTATAACACCTTTATATATGCCATAGCCAAGTTCCTCCTTGCGGTGGGCATCAAATACCTGGTAGCCCGATGCAATCAGTACAGCCTGAGCTACATAAGTCTGTCCTTTTGAATCAAACAGTTTCCATTCATTACCCAGCCACTTTATATCCACTATCTCTGTTCCGTACGCCATGGTAATGCCATCGGTCAGGAGCTTGCCACTCAGTCTGTCGGCTATCTCCTGTGCCGACTGGAAGTTTGGAAACAGGAATGCCTTGTCCTGCAAGTTCTTGAGAGGAGTCTCTGATTTCTCAAACAGGGTTACAGAGATACCCAGGCCAGCCAGCATGCTGGCAGCCTCTATTCCGGCAGGACCGGCTCCCACTATTGCAACTTTATTCATACAAGTATGTTTTGCGGTTTTTCGGGTGCACGCAGAATCTTTCCGTCTGCTGCATTGTATTTCTGCTTGGGATCATAGGGAATACCTATCTTGTCCAGCAGTCTCTCACACTGAACCTGGTGTATCTGCAGTCCAAGTTCCCATGGGTTATACCCCAGGAGCAGACCAGCCATCTCCTCATAGGTGAGTACCGGAATTCCATATCCGTCATGGTCATAGGTCTTGTGCTCCATCTCTGCAATGGTATACTGCCAGCGGTCCAGGAACAGGGAACAACCCGGACAGTTAGAAACAATGAAATCAGGTTCATACGGCTCCATGGATTCCAGCTTTTTCTTGGTGTTTGATATGCTGTAGCCACGGTTCTCCTGAACCAGATACTGGCGGAATCCAAATCCGCAGCAATGACGGCGCTCCGGATAGTCAACAACCTCTCCGCCCCATGCCTCTATCATGCCGGCCAGGACATAGGGAAACTCCGCCTTGCCCACACCCTTATCGGGAAAAATCTTGGCGTAATGGCATCCTATGTGCTCAACTACACGCAGTGGCTTGCCGGTAAAGCGGTTTACCAGGCGGTATGGCATTTTCTTGGCCAGGTCAAACCGGAACTTGTATATAAGGTCCGATGGATGGGCTATGTTCTTGGGAATATTGAACTCACGGCCGGTAGCCTTGTACAGGTTCTCGCGGGTCTGTTCAAGCAGTTCAGGTTTTTCCTGCCACATGTGAACCATCTCGGAGAACACGCCGAACGATGTAACACATGACGGTACATAATTCTCGTAGCCATGTTCTGTCATGAGCGAGAACAGTCTTGCAACCACCGTCATGGTTGTCTGCAATGGTACAACATCGGCATGGTAACCTATTCCCGTGCATGTATGCTGGCGGAAATCATCGTATATGTCCTTACCCAGTTCCTGTCCCATGATACGCAGGAATGCAGTCTCTGAACCAGGAAAAAAGGTCTGGCGTATGCAACTGCGCTCATAGAAGAAATGGTCATCGGCAATAGCCTTCTGGTATTCGTTCCAAAATCTGTTCATAGTGTTCAGTCAATAATGTTCTGTGCCACAATCTCGGCAATGTCCTGAACCTGGTGCGTATTCTCGGCACGCTGGAATGCTTTCTTGCACATTGGACATGCGGTTGCTATGGCATCGACAGGTTTTGAGGTCAGGTTCTCAAGTGAGAAATTACGTATTCGTGTCTGCTCCTCAACAGACAGCTTGGTATTGCCCAGGTTAAAGCCGCAGCACACGCTCTTTTCACGCTGATATGGAGTCTTGACAAGATTAGTAACTGCGCTCAATGCACTCCTTGGCTCATCGTATATGCCACATCCACGGCCAAGTTCACATGGATCATGATAGGAAACCTTGCGGTCGTCGTGACGGACCTTGAGCTTTCCTGCCTTGATAAGCATGTCAATATACTCCGTATGATGCAGTACTGGAATATCCAACCCGTAGGTCTTCTTGAAAGACTGATAGCAGATAGGACACGATGTTACCAGCATTGTAGCACCCGATTTCTCAATCAGAGCCTTGTTCTTTTCGCGCAGTTCGGCAGCCTGGTTAAGGAATCCCTGCTGAACCAGAGGACGTCCACAGCAAATGGAGGCTTCCTTATCCATGTACCAGTATTTCTGGCCCGATGCCGTGAAAATCTTTTCCATGGATTCCGTAATGCCGGGTGTAAGATGAGACATGCATCCACCAAAATAAGCTACACGTCCTATGGCATTGAAAGGCTTGCGGTTATCCAACAGATATTCATAGTTGCCAGTGGAATCTATCTCACCCTTGTTGCGTACCTGGCACCGGATTGCACTCAGATCTATTCCTACAGGACAGTCCACCGTGCATCGGTCACACATAAGGCAGTTATCGGCAATCATCTTAAGCCTGCGGGCAAAGTCCTGGTTTCTTATGCTCCTTATAAGATATACTGACTGAACCTCATGGTTTCCCAGCACCTTATCCATAGGGCAACCCTGAATACATACACCGCATCGTGAACATGCGTTCAGTTCAAACATGGTGTATCCTGTTTTTTTAGGACCCTCCTTTACTCCTATGCGCCTGAAATATATGAGCAGTATCTCTGTAAAGATATGCATGTAACGGGTAAACGGCATGGTAACAAAGAACACTGCCAGCATGGATGAATAGAACATCCACAGAGAGGTCTCCATACCGCGTACTATCATTGGATCAAACAGGTTACCCACTGCCTGGGTAAAGAATCCTCCATTGCCGTACAGGCATGCCGTTACAGATTCGGCTATCAGTCTGAGCGGGAAGATTGTCCAGAGTGAGAATTTGGCAAAACGGTCTACTATTGTATGCTTGGTAGTCCGTCTCATACCAAGCAGACGGGAGTAGAAAATCTTTAGGAAAGCCATGGTCAGACCCAGGAATATGTAAAGCAGCAGGGCATCCATAAGATTGGCATAGAACCTGTGCTGGCCAAAACTGCTGGGAGACCGGTGTATAAAGTACCTGTAGAATATGCTCACGTAGAACGGGCGCTTGTAGTGGATACGTGCTGGTCCGTTCTCTGTCTCCACCCTATATCGCCTCAGGTTAAGGTTTTCCTGAGGTTTGTTCAGGCCCTTCTCCTTTATTATCCAACCATTCTGGTTGTCCAGTTCACGGAGTGTTTCTATATTCTGCTCACGGTTCAGGCTTATGAAAGTATTATTGCTTTCCAGGGCACCAAAAACAATGAGCAGGAACCAGCCCAATGCAAAAGCCTGGTGCATAATACCAAGCAGCAGGTTCTTCCTGATAATCCTTACATGGAGCAATCCCTCACGTATCATTTCCCATATAGCAGGGAATATACGCCATGAATACCAGTTGCTGCGTATTACAGCCCTCTGTGGCTTGCTAAATCCGCGTATCCACTTAACATACTTGAATACAAGTATGGCAAACAACAGTGCAACACCTATCAGGAAAGGTAATACAAAGTCATTATAAGGTATGGCCTGTATTTTCATAGACGTGGACTGTTAGTATTCTGTACCGGCGTTTGGTTAAGGATCTCACGCATGTTTATTATAAGGGAACGCAGGTTTACCCCTCTTGGACACACCAGCGTACATTTGCCGCAGAGCATGCATTTGCGGAGCCCCTGCTCCAGCGATGCATAGTCGCCGCGACGGAAAGCTGTATGGATGTGTCTTATACTGAAATCCGTAAATTGTCTGGCTGAGCAGGTTGCACTGCAGCAACCGCACTGGAAACAGCGTTTGAATGACGGTTCCCTCTCCAGAAGTCTGTAATACTTCTCCAGAGATACCGCATCCAGATTCTCGCCACGGGATTTCTTTATGGAAAAACCAAAATCTGGCATTACTTCTCGTTTAGAATATGGTCATGAAAATCCATACCTCCGGTAACCTCAAATATTTTCCGGAGTTCGGCCATGGTCTGAGGCTCTATCTCACGCAGGGCTCCCGGGCCCTTACCATGATAATTGGCGCCCAGTTTGGGAGCAACCTCCCTGATATTCCTGACATACCACTCCCATACAGGACCCTGTTCCGGATGTTTGGCAGGATTTACCCTGTCCGGATGTACGCAATAGCCTATATCAAGAATGTTCTGTCCTATGCCCGCCATGAGTTCCACCTGCTGGCGTCCCATCTCACTCTCCTTGTAGTAGTCCATATCCTGCGATACCTTGCGCAGGATTGTAATCACCTCGCCTGGAATATTTCCGCGTGGGCAACGGGGCTTGCAGGACATACACTGTCCACAGAACCAGATGGTATCGGAACGCAAGAGGTTTTCTATCTGCTGTTCATCGCCGCGCTGCACCATATCACAGATACGCCGGGGATCATAGTCATAGAACTCCGCCGCAGGACAGATTGCAGTACAGATACCACAGTTCATGCAGGCCTTGAGGGCATCGGCATATCTGACGTCGGACCTTATAAGGTCAACCAGATTACCCATTATCAGAATTTTTTGCGGTTCATTTTCATAGCCCTGAACAGGAGCTTGGGCAGAGATTTTTCACGGTTACGGTGAAGAAGGTTTATATACCAGCCCAACTTCTTGGCAACCGATACACGGTATGTCTCTACAAACTCAATCAGGGTTCCGTCCGGATCCTCAATGTATGTAAAGCGGCCCGATGCATCGCCCATGTTGAACTGCTTGCCATCCGGGCAGCTGTCTACAGTAAACGGATGGCCGTGCTCTGCGCACCACTTGCCCAGATTGTCCATGTTTGTTACATCAAAACATATCTGGATAAAACCGGGATCACCCCAGTAACGGCCTTCAAATATCTTGCGGGGCTCACGGTCGCAGCACTGAACCAGCTCAATGCAGCCTGTTGGGAGCAGTGGAGCAAAAGCACCCTTGCCAGGCTCTGAGCACTGGAGCAATGTGCGGCAGAACTCACCGTCACCGCCCTTAAGGCACTTAAGGTCATCAAAATGGCCACTCTGGCTATAAACCACCTTGTCAAAGCCCAGGATATCGGAATAAACCGTGCGGGCCTTTTCTATATCGGTAACGCCTATTACGCAACCTATCATACCACCAAACTCACGTCCCTCGTCTATCAGGACATAGTCATCCTGAACTGCCTGGAACCAGTTGCCGGCCGGGTCTGTAATGTAGAATGTACGGGTACCATCCGGAGCCGTTACAATAGGACTGACCTTATCCCAGCGGGCCGATGCAAACTTATGAGCCGATTCCGTATTGCGGCATTTTACCTTGGCACAAAAAATACCAAGATCACCTACCTGGACCTCAAACTCAATCGGTTTGGGCTTGCGCTCGGAGTACTGCCATATCTCAAAACCGCCGCCACCCTGAAGGCTCACTGCAATTGCAGCATGGCGCTTGTGTGGCTGTCCGCCGGTATAAGGCAGCATGCGTTCTGCAACAGTATCATCCTCAAGGATACGGATATCTACTCCGAACATATCAATAAACCATTTCCAGGAATCATAGACCGATGTGGTTCCAACACCTACCTGCTGGATACCTGTTATAAAAAAACCTTCTGGGCGCATAATCGTTATTGTTGTTAATTATAAGATGCAAGTTTAACCATTAATGGTGGTATATACAACCGCACGCGCGCGAGACTTGCTTTTGTTAAGTAATTTTTACAGTTTATGAGTGTGATGGATTATCATGTCTGCAAATAATATTACTTTTGCATTGAATCAAAATACAAACCTTATATGAATCTGCATTTTCTACTTCTTGGCGGACTTGGTACCGGTGAGGTAATAATAATCGTTCTGGTAATACTCCTGCTCTTTGGAGCAAAGCGTATTCCTGACCTCATGAAAAGCATGGGCAAGGGCATAAAGAGCTTTAAGGAAGGCATGAAAGAGATTGAGAGCGACATCAAGTCCAATGATGACAGTTCTCAGTCCAAGGACGAGTAAATCCTGAGTAAGGAACATGGCAGTCCCCCAAGACAAGCCAATGACATTCTGGGATCACCTGGAGGTGCTGCGTGGAGTAATATTCCGTATTCTGGCAGTTGCCTTGGCCGGGTTCATTGCTGCGTTCTGTTTTAAGGAACCGCTCTTTAAGCTCATACTGGCTCCCAGTCATCCTGATTTTATATTCTACCGCTGGCTACAGTCTGCAGCCAGCCTTTTTGGTGCAAGCACCATGGGACTTACAGACTTTAATGTAGACATGTTCAGTTCCACCCTGACAGCCCAGTTCATGATTCACATGAAAATGGCATTCTACATAAGTCTGATTGTTATTCTACCCTACACTCTGTATCTTTTGTTTGGGTTCATATCGCCGGCGCTCCACAGCAACGAGCGCAAGAGTTCCACCAAGGTAATTGTATGGTCATACCTGCTGTTCATGATGGGAATAGCACTTGACTACCTGATAGTGTTTCCATTGGCATTCCGCTTTCTTGGAACATACCAGGTAAGTGCCGATATACCCAACATGATTACACTTGAGTCCTATACAGACCTGCTGATTACACTTACGCTGCTTATGGGAGTACTCTTTGAACTGCCCATACTGGCATGGCTATTAGGACGTCTGGGAATAATAGATGACGTGTTCATGAAACGCTACCGCAGACATGCAGTAGTAGCAATACTGGTAATTGCAGCCGTAATTACTCCTACTACCGATGTATTTACGCTTGCCATAGTAACTCTGCCTATCTACCTTCTCTACGAGGCAAGCATATTCATTGTCCGTCCAAAATCAAAGAAGTGATTTTAATGAAAGACCGGAGGAGATTATTTAAATCTCCACCAGTCTATTGTAAACAGGTCACGGCCCGCTCCGGTAAATACCAGATACAAATCGTGTACACCACGTATTTTCTTGGGCAATCTCATACTGAAGGTTGTAAATTCAAGCGGTCCGCCTGTAGCATGGATGGGCAATACTCCAACTATGGGGCCATCCTGAGCACCAACATGAATCTCTATGCAGCCAAGCCCATCTGATCCAACAGATGCCTGGAACTTGCGTGCACCACGTTTTCCAAAATCCACTCCACGCAGCATGATATACTCTCCATTGTCTATATCACGTACAATCATGTTTGTAGGATTGTAGTCAACCTGTCCCTTATCCTCTTCTACAAAACGCTCAGTCTTAAGGCCATAGCCCCATGCCATGGTGGCAGCCTCCACCTTGCGGTAAGGATCAAACAGTGCTACCTGATTAAGCTCTGCATCAATGAAATACGGAACTTCCTGAATAGTGCCGTCCTCATTATAGTGCATCTCGGCTACCGATACTGAGCGCTGTTCTGCATGGGCAAAAGTCTTAAGGTGCATTATGTCATAGTTCAGGCCAAACACATAGCTCTTGCCCTTGTACTCAATGATACCCGGATGGTTTCCACGTGTGCGTACGGTATGGTCCATAATGTGTCCCTTGTACTCCCACGGTCCCTCTGGTCCGTCACTCATGGCATAACCAATTCCTTCCGGACAGCAGGTCGATGCAAACGCAAGGTAATAGTGCCCGTCATGTTTCCATATCCATGGTCCTTCCTGGTAGTCCTGAATCTTGGGATGCTTGATTATAGGACCGGCCAATGACATCATGTCCTTTCCCAACTTTACGGAATAGAGGTTAGGATTACCCCAGTAGAGATACGCCTGTCCGTCATCATCAATCAGGACTGTAGGGTCTATATCGTCCCAATGTTCCTTCTGCCATACCAGAGGCTCACCTATCGGGTCATAGAAAGGTCCATACGGAGAGAATGACTCCAGAACACCTATTCCATGTCCGTGTATTGGGCAGTACATGTAGTACATGCCATTAGCCTCTACAACCTGCTCGGCCCATGCACCGTTCTTGCCGTCATAGTACTTGAAATCATCAAGTGAGGCAACGGCACCATGGTCTGTCCAGTTTACCATATCGGTAGAGGTATAGAGCAGCCAGTCAAACATCTGGAAACCGCTTGCTCCGTCCTCATCATGTGTAGTGTAGAGGAAAACGGTATCGTTTATGACAACCGGAGCCGGGTCTGCAGTAAAGCGTGTCTGGACAATAGGCATGTTCATGTGGCTGTTAAACTGCCACCAGTCAAACGTGAAAGGTTCCGGGGTATCGCATCGGAATACAATATAGAGGTCATGGACGCCCTGCACGTTGGTATCAATCTGATATGTGAATGCGGCTGTGCGGAAACCTGCATTATCGGTGTTGACCGGAACGGTGCAGAATGGCTTGCCGTCCATATTGTCAACATGGAACTCAATGGTACCGCTGCCTTTCTGTTCGCCTACCACTACAATCACGCCCTTCTGACCACACTCCTTAAAGTCTACGCTGCGCACGCGTATCCAGTCTCCGTCATGGATATCGGTCACAAAGTGGTCCGTTCCACCCCTATGATCAACCTTGAGGCCCGATGCCTGAGCCTGGGTCTCAGCCTCGACACGGCGGTATGGGTCCAGGTTCTTGATTGGGGTCTTTACGCCCTCTCTAGTCTGAGGAATGAACGGGAATGTACCGTCATCGTTCCACTTGAACTCCTCAACTGCAGCAGAACGGTTATAACCGCCACCACCGGGAAGGTCGCCAGTGTGGTAAAACATAAAGTTACGTCCCTTGAATTCAATATTGCCGCCGTGGATGGTAAAGCTGCTAGCCTCATCCATAATACGGCCGCGGTATGTCCATGGACCGTTGATTGTAGGAGCGGTTGAATATGCCATGTGCTCCGGCACACCGCCTGCAGGATATGACAGGTAGTAGGTTCCATTACGCTTCATGAGCCATGGACCCTCTTCGTACTGGGTCATCATTTCCTCCTTTCCATGTGCCCAGTTCATCTTGGACTGCAGTTCACCAAAACACTCAGGGTCATGGTAGCCGGGAACCTCCTGGTATCCGTTCTTGAATGAGATCATATCATCATTCAGTTCACCGTACCACAGGCCCTTGTTACCCCAGAACAGGTATGCGCGACCGTCATCATCAATGAACACTGTTGGGTCAATGTATCCAAATCCTTCACAGAGTGGTCCGCCAATGGCATCTCTCCAGGGGCCGGTAGGACTGTCGGCTGTTGCAACAGCAAGAACGTCACCGCCGCCAGCCTTGTTGCAGCATACATACCAGTACCACTTGCCATTGCGTTCCACGCCCTGGCTTGCCCACGCACGCTGTCCCTGGCGGGCCCATGGGAATGTGGCTGTTGTAACCTGAGTACCTTCATAGGTCCAGTTTACCATATCCTCAGTACTGAACAGTAACCAGTCCTTCATGTTAAAGTCACGGTTGCGGCCGTCCTCGTCATGGTCAGCAAACAGGTAAACCTTGTCTCCATATACGAATGGTGCCGGGTCTGGCGTAAAGATTGTACTAATGATCGGATTCTGTGCCATCACGCCCGCTGTTGCGCAAACAGCCGCCATCATCAGGATATTCTTTCTCATAAGATTATTTATTTTGATTGGTTTTCTCATATTATTCCATAAACACTTTAAGCTCCCTGTTAAGGCGCTGCACTGGCAGGCCCACCACATTGAAGTATGATCCTTCTATAGACTCCACGCCTATATATCCTATCCACTCCTGGATGCCGTATGCCCCGGCCTTGTCAAATGGCTTATACTTCTCAATGTAATATTCAATATCGCGGTCAGAGAGTTCTGCAAACTTTACCCTGGTGGTCACTGCAAAGCTCTTCTGGCGAGTCTCTGTGGTCAGGGTTACACCTGTAATCACCTCATGCCAGCGGCCAGACAGCATCCTGAGCATGGTGGCTGCATCGGCCCCATCCTTGGGTTTACCCAGCACCTTGCCGTCTGTATATACAATGGTATCGGCAGTGATTATCAATTCATCGGACCCCATGGAGCCACGGTATGCAGCTGCCTTGACGGCCGATATGTAAAGGGCTATCTGCTCACCCTTGAGTTCCTGTGGCCATGACTCATCTATACCATCCAGGACACGTGTGGTAAAAGGTATGTCAAGCCCTCCCAGCAGTTCTTTCCTGCGGGGTGAATTGGACGCTAGAATTATCTTGTACGGGATTTCCATAAGTACATTTTTTTACCATCCAAAGGCATGCTCGTCCTGTAGCCATTTGCCCTGCACCTTGAGCACCTGCTCAACCACGTCACGAACGCAGCCATGTCCTCCAGGATAGGGCGACACATACTTGCTCAGAGACTGGATCTCGGGGCAGGCATCACATGGACAGCATGGGAGCCCGCACAACTGCATGACCTGATAGTCCGGTATATCATCGCCCATATACAGAATCTCTTCCGGCTTGAACCCATATTTTTTTACAAACTCGTGAAAATCATTGATCTTTACGCTCGATGCAATATACACATCCTTTATTCCGAGCCCCTCGTAACGTTTGCGCACCTCTTCTACGCGTGCCCCTGTTATTATGCAGAGATGCAACCCCATCTTGACAGCCAGTTGCATGGCATAACCGTCCTTTACATTGACGGTACGGATGGGATCGCCCAACGGTGAGAGATTCATAACATCACAGCTCAGAACTCCGTCCACATCAAAAATCAGGGCGCGGATAGAGTTAAGGTCGTAGTTTATCATTTCAGGTCCTTGTTTATGTCAACAGAAATCAGTTTATAAAGTTGGGCGTACTCAGGATAGTCCCTGAGCAGTTTCAGATGCTCGTTTATCACCTTGCGGTCACCACGTACGGCGGGTCCGGTCTGGGCCTGCGCGGGGCTCATGGTCTCCACCTTGCGGGCGGTCTCACGCACCAGCGGCAGCATCACGCAGAAAGGTACCCCCTCGGTTGCCAGCAGATCCTCACTTATGGCATACATGCGGTTGGCAAAATTGCAGGCAAACACAGCAGCTATATGCAGTTTTTTGCGGCCCGTAGAGCTCAATGGCGTAACCTTTTTTGAAAGGCCTGATGCAAGATGTATTATTGTCTCCAGTTCAGCAGCATCTGAGCCCTCCACAAATACCGGAACCTGCGTCCAGTCTATCTGTGCACCTTTGGAGAATGTCTGCATTGCGTAGAGCACTCCGTATCGGTTGGCACCTGCATCCTTCCAGATATCCATAGGTATGCTGCCGGCGGTATGCAGGAACAGGGCGCTTTCCCTACCCTTCACTATGGCCGGAGCCAATCGGACAAGAGCGTCATCGGTTAGCATTGTAAGATAGGCGTCGGCCTCTGGCAGATTATCCAGAGAGTCCGTTGCGGGAGCGCCCAGAGCATCGGCCAGTTCAAGAGCATTGGCCATAGTGCGGCTATAGACGCAAGCAATGGTATGCCCCGCAGCCTTGAGTTGCGGTCCCATGCAAGTGGCTACACGGCCCGATCCTATCAACGCTATCCTCATCGGCTCAGAATTTCTCCTTGTGAACCTTGGTCCACTCTATCTTGTCGTCCTCGTAAGGCTTGCGGTCCATATTCTTGTAGCCCACACCCACAATGCACTCTGGCTCATACTGCTCAGGTATGCCCAGTAGTTCCATCAGGGTCTGCTTGGTACTCTTGCCGTCTGCATCGGCCCTACCGCGCATATGGCACCAGCAACTGCCCAGGCCCAGATCCTCGGCCTGCAACTGCATATCGATTGCGGCAATGGAGCAGTCCTCTATCCAGCAGTCACTCTTGGAGGGGTCACCCAGCACCACAACGGCAAACACCGCCTCGGCCAGGAAACCGGAACCCATGGCGCGGCACTTGGACAGTTTCTCCAGCATAGCCGGATCCTCAACGGTCACAAACTCCCATCCGCGGTTGTTCTTGGCGGTGGGTGAAATCAGGGCAGCACGCAGGATGGTCTGCTTCTGCTCATCAGAGAGTTTCTGAGTGGTGAACTTGCGCATGCTGCGGCGCGTTGCTATAAGGTCGCTGAACTTGTTCATAACAGTAATACATTAGTTGTCCGCGAATTTAGTTATAATTCCCGGAACGTCCGCACGTATGCTCGCGCTAAAACCGCTACTAAATACTAATCATATCGGATGCTATTACTCATATACATATTCTTCACTATACATTATCGTCTTGATGCCAGACATTGTTTCTCTGTAATGAATAACACCTGCGATTTTGCCATTTTCATAGTTAATTTCATTATAATCACTATATAAATATGACTCTTTAGAATTTGCCTGCGAGTAAAAATCAGTTCTTATCAAATTTCCAAATTCATCGTATATATATCTTGAAATTTTATTTACTGTATCACTTTTTGAAAATCTTTTTTCTTTTTGATATAAAACACGATTATTATCATCAATCGTAGACAACAAAGATAACTCGTATTCTTTTCTTGGGATCAACACTTTTTTTCCTTTATTATTGTATGATGGCAAAAATATAATACTCCCTTAAATTGGACCAGTTGTCTGTCTGCTAAGTTAGTTCTTTTTTGTTTGACCATGTTCAAAATACTATGAAAAACACTCGGGGTCAGCCTAGCGCCAGGGCATTTGCCCGTCAGCAGGAAATGGACCTTTCGGTGGGTTCAACCAAAACCCTGCTGCACAACGCTGCAATGGTGGAGCGATTTATTTCCATGTCCGGAAAACATGCGGACATGAGATTTAATAACACTGATTTCAAAGAACTTTTGTTCTACGGTGTCTTAGAGCCGCAGGATGATTTTTATAAAACTAACGAACTATTGATTCATTTTTTGTTTAGTTAAATGCGCATCCTGATGGTTTCGTCAACTCTCCTGCTACAATGGCTCCTGCATGTTTTTCGCTGCGCTCGGCGACGTAGGAGACGCTCTCACCAAGCGATAGCGACTGAGAGAACTCTCTGTTAATGTCTGCAAGTTCCTTTAGTCCGTAAATATAATCGTCGTACATGTCTGAGAGGTCGATGCCTTCGCAATCTCCATCTGCTCCAAGTGCTTCACGTACTATCTGAGCACGCTCTGACACGGTTGTATCTTTTATCAAAAGTGATTTCATATATTTTTTTTGGTTGAGTGTTTCTATGTTTTACTGATTCTCCTGATTTATTAGATTTACAACGACCTTTACCATGACGTCCTTCTCCTCCGTTCTGCTTTCTGCAATCATGAGGGTGAGGGCGACGAGGGTGTTGTCGGCTATGCGCTTGTGGCCATCGGGGGCATAGACGTAGTCACCGATGACGTTGAAGAGTCCTCCGAACTCCTCTTTCGTAACCTTGTCCTGCAAGGAAATAGCACGCGACATGAGCTTCACCACATCCTTCAGTTCGTTGTAATGGTCAAGTCGGCGCTGGTCGATGGCATAGCCCTTGACAAGGTATTGCTTGAGGATTTTGTTAGCCCAAATTCTAAATTGTACGCCCCTTTGACTCTTGACTCGATAACCAACACTAATTATCACATCAAGAGAATAAAAGAGAACAGGTTTGTCAGAAAAAGGAACGTGTAAAAAATGCACGTTGCTTTCCCTGTTCTGTAGTTGTTATTCAACACCATCGGACTCATTGATGGAGGATTTCGAAATGGATATTATACAATCGTATGTCAATGCACTTGACTCGTTCGCAACCGTTATGCCGTACATTGGTGGTGATACTGAATCGGAATGGGCGGCTGACAGCATACATGTAATGGCCAGGAGTATTAAAGATGGCAATATGAGTTACTATGAATCTATGTGCAGGATATATCAGATTCAGGATTATCTGGCATACGGAATGTCATATCCGTTGGCCATAATGGGACTGCGGAATGATTCGGTTATTGCAGGATATATGCTCAATGTTCCATCAGAGAGCAATATTCTTGTTGGAACCATTGCACAAAACGGATTCCAGGATTTGCATTCAATCAGGTGGATGGGACTCAATTCGCTTTACAATATACAGTTGTACGGTCGTCTCTATGATAAGTTTTGGGAAACTATTCATGAAAAACAGATCTATGGTACTGTGAATCTGGGACAGTATTCTTATTGCATCAGACTGCTTG
>JAZUFR010000053.1:0-6861 GCA_045640825.1 Bacteroidaceae bacterium | reverse complement strand
ACACTTCCACGCGAGGAACTATATGAGCGCATTAACCGGCGCGTGGACGATATGGTACGTAAAGGACTGGTCGAAGAGGCACGCAGAGTGATGCCCTACCGCAGTTACAACTCGCTGAACACTGTCGGATATAAGGAACTGTTCCAGTACTTTGACGGTGCTCTGACCCCCGACGGCCACCCGCAGACTCTGGAATTTGCTGTCGGCAAGATCAAGCAGGGCAGCCGCATATACTCGCGCAAGCAGATGACATGGTTCAAGCGCGACACCTCTACCGCATGGTTCCATCCAGATGACAAGGAACATATACTTGAACATATAAATTCCAGAATATCCGCCAGTCAGAATTGACTTAATGCCCAATTAAGTATAATACATAAAAAAGGAAATATGAGAAAGACAATCATTATAGCCGCAGCGCTGCTTGCATGCATGGCAGTATCGGCACAGGAGAGTAAACTGGAGCTGGGCGATGTAATGTCCGGCAAGTTCTATGCCACAGGTATGGGTGGAATAACCCCCATGGCAGACGGCATACACTACCTGCAGTCTACAGACAAGTGCATCCTCAAGTACTCGTTCAAGACTGGAGAGCTAACCGATACCGTGCTCAACCTGGACAATGTACGCGGTACACAGCTGCGTTCATTTGGCAGCTTTATTCTCTCGCCTACAGAAGACATCATCCTGCTGGAGAATAATGTAAGCAAGATATTCCGCCGTTCGTACACGGCCGATTATTACATGTACACCATACGCAACAACCGCATAGATCCACTTACAACAGGTGGCCCCGTACAGGTGCCGGCATTCTCTCCCGACGGACACAACATTGCATTTGTCCGTAACAACAACATCTATCTTGTAAAGCTGCTATTCAACAACGCTGAGGTTCAGATAACCAAGGACGGTGTGCCAGACAAGGTACGCAACGGCATACCAGACTGGGCATACGAGGAGGAGTTTGGGGTAACCCGCTGCTATGAGTTCAGCGCCGACAGTCGCATGCTGGCATGGATACGCTTTGATGAGTCTCAGGTAGAGAGCTACCATCTGCCATTCTATCAGACACGTGTAAATGCAGAAAGCTATTCACAGAAACTCATCACAGAGAGGCCACAGCAATACCCAACAGCAGGTGCTGCAAACTCCAGGGTATCGGTCCACTCATTCGATATAAAGAGCTCTGTAATACGTGACATGGATCTCAAGCTGGACAGCACCAGCTATATCCCAAGGATTGATTTTGTGGAGAACGATGACAATTCTCTGATTATCTTTACACTGAACCGCCTTCAGAACCGTCTGGAGATATACTCGGCCAACCCCCGCTCCACTGTATGCAAGCTCATACTCCGCCAGGATGACGAGCGTTACATAGATGATTTTGAATACACCCAGACCAAGTTCTATGGCAACCGCTTTATCATGCAGAGTGAGCGTGACGGACATAACCACCTCTATCTGTACGGAGTCAACGGACGTCTTGAGCGCCAGATTACCAAGGGAGACTTTGATGTAAAGGCCCTTCATGGCTATGACCCCAAGACCGGTACCGTATATTATGAGAGCAACGAGTCCGGAATGTATGACTGCGCCGTATGGAAGATAGATTCCAAGGGCCGCAAGACCAGGCTCACCCCTGCTCACGGAACCAGCCATGCACGCTTTAGTTCAGACTACAGCTACTTTATAAACTCATGGTCCGACATGAGCACCCCAACCCGTGTAACCCGCATGGATGCCAAGGGTAAGGAGCTTGGAGTTATTACAGATAACCAGGAAGTGCTTAAGAATGCAGCACAGTATGGCCTGGCCCAGAAGGAGATGTTCTCATTCCAGATTCAGGATGGAACCACACTGTACGGATGGCTTGTAAAGCCTGCCACAGCAAGTGCTGAGCACCCCTGCCCTGTAATCCTTTATCAGTACAGCGGACCTGGCTCCAATGAACTCACCAACGAGTGGAACTCCGGATTCTATCCCGGCGGAGCTTTTGAGACATTGCTCACCCAGCGTGGATATGCCGTAGCAGTGGTCGATGGCCGTGGCACAGGTAGCCGTGGAGCCGATTTCAAGAAACAGACATACAAGAAACTTGGTGTTCTGGAAAGCCAGGATCAGGTAGCCGCAGCGCAGTACCTTGGTTCACAGGACTGGGCCGATGCAGACCGCATTGCCATCTGGGGCTGGAGTTTTGGCGGTTACAACACTCTGATGTCCATGAGTGAGGGTACTCCTGTATTCAGGTGTGGTGTAGCCGTAGCGCCTGTAACAGACTGGCGTTACTACGATGCGCCATACACAGAGAGGTTCATGCAGCAGCCCAAGGAGAATGCTGGCGGATACGCAGAGGCATCGGCCATTAACCGCATAGACAAGCTACATGGCAAGCTGCTCATAGTTCACGGCCTGGACGATGACAACGTGTTCTTTTCGAACACCGCTTCTTACATAGAGGAACTTATCCGCCGTGGAGTGGATTTTGATATGCAGGTATATCCGGGAAAGGACCACAGCATAACAGGCTATGCACACCGCACACACCTGTTTAACCGCATACTCAGGTTCTTTGACGAGAACCTCAAGTAATTACTTGTAAATAAGGAATATACAGGGAATCTTGGAGAGATCGGGCAACTGGTCTCTCCATTCTTTTACCGTATGGGTATGTATATACTCCTGGGGAGTGGTTATGCCGGCTGCAATACATAGGTGAGTCTGCGGACGGCAGGCCTTTATTATATCGGCCATCATCTTGGCATTACGGTATGGAGTCTCTATGAACAGCTGGGTCTGATTCTCCGATATGGCACGCTGCTCAAGTCTTTTAAGGCACTTTATGCGTTCATCGGGCTCTATTGGCAGATAGCCGTTAAACGCAAAACTCTGGCCGTTGAACCCCGAACCCATTACAGCCATTATTATGCTGGATGGTCCAACCAGTGGCACCACCTTTAGACCCTTGCGCTGCGCAATAGCCACAACATCGGCTCCGGGATCGGCCACAGCCGGGCAGCCAGCCTCCGATATTACGCCCATGGCATTGCCCTGCTCCAGCGGAACCAGCATGCCGCTGAGCTCATCTGCCTGGGTATGCTTGTTGAGAGTATAGAACGTAAGCGAGTCTATATCTATGCTGCGGTCAACCTGCTTTAAAAACCTGCGTGCAGTACGTACATCCTCCACTATAAAATGGCGGATCTGCATGATAACGTCATGATTGTAGGCAGGAAGCACCTGTTCCACAGGTGTCTCGCCGAGCAGATTTGGAATAAGATACAGTGCTGGTTCCATAATAATGGCACAAAGGTAGTGCTTTTTGGCTATCTTTGCGGCTGTTATGGATAACTTTACAATAAGGATAGAAAATGGAGTGGCTTGCAATCCTGCATACAGGCTTGCCGAGCCCATCAACATAAGTATTGAACCAGGCATGCAGGTGGCTGTAGCCGGTCCCAACGGCTCTGGAAAGACACTGCTTATAAACACTCTTCTGCGTCAGTATCCTCTCCTGGACAACCATGAGGTGGAATACGGTAGCGGTATCCATGGAGGCGACATCCGCTACATTACTTTCCGCGACAGCTACGGCAGTGCCGACAGCACCTATTTCTATCAGCAGCGTTGGAACTCCACCGAGATGGGCGAATCGCCTGTGGTAGGCCACGCATTCCCATCCATAGCAGATACAGAATGGAAAAACAGCCTGTTCAGCCTGTTTGACCTTGGCTTTATCTGGGACAAGCAGCTTGTAACTCTCTCCAGCGGCGAGATGCGCAAGTATCAGCTGGCACGTTCGTTGGCCGTAAAACCACGTGTAGTAATCATAGACAGCCCGTTCATAGGTCTTGACTGTGAAACCCGCAATATGCTCTGCCAGCTGTTCAGGGAGCTCATAGGTAAATGGGACATGCAGATAATCCTTGTGGTAGCAAGGAAAGAAGATATTCCAGACTTTATTACCCACGTGGTAGATGTGCACAACATGGCATGTCATGGCATAATTCCCAGGGAATCATACCTTGCCCTACCGGACCAGCCATCCCCAGTACTTACCGACCAGGAAAAGGAGCTCATGTACAGTCTGCCGGAATCCGATATGGAATCGGAGGAGATTGTACGCTGCGACCAGGTCTGCCTTCAGTATGGCAGCCGATGCATACTTAACCATCTGGACTGGACCGTGAACAAGGGCGAGCACTGGGCTCTGCTTGGACGTAACGGAAGCGGCAAATCGGCCCTGCTAAGTCTGGTTTATGCCGATAATCCCCAGTCATACGCATGCAATATCTCCTTGTTTGGGCGTGCACGCGGAACTGGCGAGAGTATCTGGGAAATCAAGAAACATATAGGCTACGTATCTCCCGAGATGCACCGCTCCTATTCCCGCCACTATCCAGCAATAGATATTGTGGCATCGGGCCTACATGATTCTGTTGGACTGTACCAGAAAATCACTGATCAGGAGAGAGAAAAATGCCGTGCGTGGATGCAGATCTTCCATGTCTTGGAGCTGCAGGACAAGGATTTCTACAACCTCTCCAGCGGTGAGCAGCGCATGATCCTGCTGGCACGTGCCTTTGTCAAGAACCCCTCGCTCATTATTCTGGACGAACCCCTCCACGGACTTGACAGCGCCAACCGCAGCCTTGCCATGCAAATAATCAAGGCATTCTGTGACCAGCCACAGAAAACCTTGATCATAGTTACCCACTACCCCGAAGAACTGCCAGGTACCATAGACCACACCCTGCGTCTTGTCCGCAACTAAAACAAAATATCACACACCAGACCGCCCGCACAGTTCATATACTTAAGCCCCCCCGTGCGTGATAAGGCGTACCCCCACCAGGAGGCTCACAGGGCGGGTTTGGCTATGGGCATTCAGCGGTTCATGGTCTCTGCATACCGTTTTCCGCGTATTTTGGTATTCAGAAAATACGCCAGCACCTGCGTGACATGGCTTACCCCCTCCAGGAGGCTCACAGGGCGGGTTTGGTTCCAAGCGCTCTGCTGCTCACAATCTCTGCATACCATTTTCCGCGTTTTTTGGTATTCAGAAAATACGCCAGTCCCTGCGTGAGTTAGCGTACCCCTGCCAGGAGGCTCACAGGGCAGGTTTGGCTCCCAGCACTCCACGCTCCGCAATCTCTGCATACCATTTTCCGCGTATTTTGGTATTCAGAAAATACGCCAGCACCTGCGTGAGTTAGCGCACCCCCGCCAGGAGGCTCACAAGGCGGGTTGGGCTATGGGCGTTCAGCTGCTCCTAATCTCTGCATACCATTTTGTCGTAGTATAACTTTATAATACTTTTGTGACAAGATGGAAACAAACTATATTACTTGCCCCAGAAATACTGTGCCATTGTATAGAGGGCACGTCTCCAGGTCAGGAACTCATGGGCTGTACCTTCTGATACATGACTCATGGCGTTGATGCCTGCAGCGTTAAGAGCCTCGGCCTCCTTTATTACCTGGTCAGCGCCCTCCTTGCTACCACAGCTTACAAATATTTTCTTTACCTGCTTCTTGTCTTTGATGTCCGATGGAGAATATGATCCACCGCTCAGCAGTCCGTAATATGAAAACATTTCTGGACGTGCCAGTGTAACTTTTGCTGTGGTGTAGCCACCCATTGAGAGGCCGGCCATGGCGCGGTTGTCCTTGTTGGCCAGTGTACGGAAGTGCGAATCTACATAAGGTATGAGTTCATTGCACAGCACGCGCTCGAACGGACTGTAGTCAAATGTGTTGATCTGACCGAACTTGGCGTGATTGATCATGCCGTAGGTAGTGACAATAATGAATGGCTTGATCTTGCCGTCGGCAATCAGATTGTCCATAATCAGGTTTGCATGACCCTGGCCAAACCAGGCGGTCTCATCTTCACCGTAACCATGCTGCAAGTACAATACCGGATAGTGTACTGACTCTTTGTCACTATAGTAGGTTGGCGGTGTATATACGAAGGCACGCTTCAGACCTCCAATCTCATTCGACCAAAAAAGGATCTGCTGTACGTTTCCGTGCGGAACATTGCGCTCGGCGTAAATGTCCTGGTCTTTTGCCGGTATTTCAATACCGCTCTCCCATCGGCTTGATCCGTAATAGTTGTTGGTGCCCGGGTCATTGAAAGTACCACCATCAATATTCAGATGATAATAGTGGAAACCTTCATCCATTGGACCCGCAGTCGTACCGATCCATACACCATTCTCATCTTTAGTCAGACGAGTACCTCCCTGACCGCCCAGGCCCAGGCTAACAGAAACTGCCTTTGCATCAGGGGCGCTGATACGGAAGCGGGCATAGCCCTGCGAATTAACCATTGGGTACTGCTGTCCCGGCTGGTTTTTTGATGAAGGAACAAAATCTTCCTTGATCTCAGCGTTGGGCTGAGCCATACACACATTTGTAGCCATCAGGGCTGCCGAAAACAAGAATGCTACTCTTTTCATATTTTTGGTTGTTTGGTTATGTCGGTTACAATGCAAAAATACATAAAACAAATACAATCCACCCCACGCGCAAGAAAAACTGCCAGTACCACTAAACGCCACAATACAACGAAACGCGCCTATACTACAATACCTCCCATTATAAGAAGCGTGATTTTAAAAGCGTATCGACACCTTTGTACCTTTATCAGGCACGCTTGAATAAGTTATTGTGACATCAATGAGTCTGGCAATTTCCCTGCAGATTGAAACACCTAGTCCATTGCCCTTTTCGCCGGCAGTTCCATTCTTTTTCAGTAATCCGTCATTGAGAAGGTTTAATTCCCGGTCATTCATGCCCACTCCATCATCAGAGACAGTCAATCGTGCATTATCCAAGCGAACAAACACATGACCAC
>JAZUFR010000052.1:0-146892 GCA_045640825.1 Bacteroidaceae bacterium | reverse complement strand
TTAATTTTGCAATTCCTCCAAATTCAGCTTCTCAGGGCCTGTTGGAGGAATTTTTTTATTCTCATCAAAGATACGAAATTCCTATTGTATTATCAATCAATTCATTAGGAAATTATCAACATTTCCCGATACTCCCTATTTTATTATTCCTCTATTCGCTGCCGCTTTTTGCCCAGTTAGGCGTTGAGTTTGATGGTTCTGTCACCATTGGCGAATGGAATGATTCCGGAAACGCTACATTTAATGTGTTTCCCAATTCTCCATCTTTTTCAAACAGATTAGTTTTTTTAGATGCCGGTCTCAATAGGGAATGTGCTCTGGAAATATTTAATAATCCATCTTCCAATATCTCGGATTATATTGACAAAGTTCTGGGACAAAGAATTAACTGTAAGGTTGTTCCTTGGACTACTACTAGTGGATTACAGGTTTCATCAGTGGCTCCACTCCCTTTGAACAATGCGCGTTCTTTCGGAATCCTATCGGCCGCTGGAAATGCTACAGACGGTTTTAATTTTGGCGTTTGTACATCTCTTGTAGCTTATAATAATGGCGCTGGTTTATATTCTTCGTCAGGCAACTATCCTGAAGGTTACAATCTTTTGGGTAGATGGGCAGGTTATTTTGATGGAAATGGCCATAGTGATAATACTGGCTATGGTCGTGTCAATGCTAAATCTGCGGTTTGGGCTGTATGTGATACAACATTCTTTCAGCACGATGATGTTGTAGGAAATACAATAGTAGATGTTAATGGATGTGATGTTTATATAGAAGACGTATTTGTAAATGGAATTTCGACTCTCAGAGTTAATTATAAAAATAAAGTTACCATAGAAAGAGATTTTTACATTCTGTTGGGCAGTGATTTGATTATCAAAAGACAATAATATTTTTTAAAAATGAATGATTATGAGTAAAAGATTATTTTTTGTTGTAGCATGTTTGGCCGGTGTAAGTACTCTTTTTGCAGAAAGTGTAGGTACTGATGATACATATTTCTATTCAAGCTGGTATGAGACTTCTGCGGAATTCTACTCTAATCCAATAGAGAAAATATATTTGGACAAGCTCGACGACGAGGTAATGATAATGAGAAACCGTGAGGTTGGGATGGACTCTATTGAATCAATTGTAAAAAAGCATATTCCTGATGCAACAATCAATTGGTATCGGGGTCTCTATTGTGTGGTACAGGCAAATCCTGATATCCTTAATAAGGCAGTTGATGTAATTATTGACGAATCTGCAATAGAAGCTGTAAGGCCTATGTATATCAAACGCCTATATAATGATTTGGCGTCTGTTCATCCTGTTCAGAAAATTGCAACAATAGGTTTTACAAACTATATTGCCCTGACATTAGAGAGCATTGACCAGCTTGAGCAGGCTGAACGTTTTGCAGGTTCATTGGGATGTAAACTAGAACAGATAGGAGAACACTCGCTTGACGGGAGAATTATGGTATCCAAGTATCAAGATATTTTGAAAATAGAAACAGAAATGTTTCAAACTGGACTGTTTTCCCGAGTAAATATAGGAACAGTAATAGGAACCAAGAATGTAGGTAACCTAAGTGATATTAATAACTCTACTCCGTATTTTTATGTAGGAGATATAAAAACATATCTGTATTATGTTCCAAATAAGTTATACATCAGTAAACAGCCTGACTGCTCACAATTTGATTTGGAAGGAGTTATTAAGGAAGCTATTAGTGCTCCTCAGATAGAATGGATAAACAGTGATATTTGCTCTGTAGTCTGTGTCAGTGAGAACATGGATGATGTACTTGATAAAATTCGCTTAGAAGAAAATGTTTCTTATGCACAGCCAGCATATATTATTGTTAATGATTATAAGAATATTCTTTTAGATGGAACCTCCTATCCTAAAGAGGCCATGTTGCTTAATTATATTACAGCAAAGTATAATGAGGGGGTGTCTCAGGATGAAAAAGACAACATCTCTAAAAGCTATGACATTTCCATTATAAGAGAGTCTGAAGTCTTTTTTTCTTTCTCATTACCTAAGACCGTTGATATTGTTAGCGTAACACGGGAACTTTATGAGACAGGTTTGTTTAAGTTTGTTTATCCTGAAACAAATACTCTTAAGATACATTTCAATAGTGGGCCCACTCCAACCAATGTTTCAGCGCCAAAGAGTAATTCGCGGGAAATCAGCATGGAATATTTTGATTTGAGTGGAAAGAAATTGACAACTCCATCTGGCATGACAATAGAAATACGCCATTATGACGATGGAAAGACAACTGTAAGAAAGGTGTATTACCAGTGAATGTGACCTATATTGAAAGTCATGGTATGGACATGCGTGAGTATGCAAAGTTTTGAATACCTTTACGGCCACTATTGAAAACCAATTAATATTTACATAAATGAAATCAATGTCCAAGAGAATTGCGGCAGCATGTGCTGCACTGGGAATGTTCCTGACCGCTCAGGCTCAGCCTGGAATGGGACAGCAGGTTCCCTCTACCGTTGTCAATCAAGACAACACCGTGACTTTTAATTATTCAAACCGTAATGCCAAGGATGTAAAGATCTGGACCCAGTTCTCGGGCGATGTGGACATGACCAAGGGACAGAACGGATTGTGGACCGTTACAGTTGGACCTGCTAATCCAGATATATACCCATATCATTTTACAGTTGATGGTATAAGCGTAATGGATCCGCAGTGCGCTGAATGGTTCCCTAATGAGACTTTCAAGAACAGCCTTCTTGATATGCGCGCCAAGGATGCACTCTCTGAACTAAAGGATGTTCCTCACGGCAGTGTGGATTATCTGAACTACTGGTCACCTGGTCTGAATATGTTTGTTCCTGTCATTGTATATACACCTCCTTTCTATGATGATGCCAAGAATAAGAACAAGTCATATCCTGTAATGTACCTGATTAGCGGTACTACCGATACCGAGGAGGTTTATTTCAAGGTAGGAAAGATGAATCTTATTCTTGATAACCTTATTGCTCAGGGCAAGGCCAAGGAGATGATACTGGTTCTGCCTTACGGAAACGCCACACTGCTCAAGACTGAGCGCCAGGCTTCACAGAGCGGTGGCGGCATGGGCATGGGAATGGGTGGCTTTGGCATGGGCGGAGGCTACAATTTCAATAATGATTTTACCGATGTCCTTATGCCTTTTGTTGAAAAGAACTACCGTACCATAAATGATGCAGACCATCGTGGCATAGGTGGATTCTCACGTGGTGGAAACCAGGGTCTGAGCATCGGCCTTTCAAATCTTGACAAGTTCTCTTATCTGTGCTCATACAGCTCATTCACACAGGTAAACGCCCGTATGTTTGAGAACTCTGATGATGTAAACTCCAAGATACACCTGTTCTGGTCTGGTATAGGTACCGATGATTTCCTTTATGGAAATTCCAAGGACCTGATGGAAATGCTGGACAAGAACAACATTAAGAACATAAAGGTGTTTACTCACGATAAGTTTGGACACACCTGGATGAACGCCCGTTACTGGCTTGAGAAATCATTCCCTCTGCTTTTCCAGGATCAGAAAGTGATCGATGCAGAGGAGAGCATGAATCTTGCCCAGGCTGAGAAGGTCCGCGAGCAGTCTGCAGCCGGAGGCGAGGCATCGCGCCTTACTCCAACCCTCATGAGCAGCCTGTTCCCCGCCGGAGTAAAATCTCCTGAGTACAATGCCGATGGTAGCGTTACATTCCGCTGTCAGGCTCCCAATGCAGAGAAGGTTGAGCTTGAGTGCCAGATGTTCAGTGGCACCAAGCCAATGGAAAAGGATAGCAAGGGTGTATGGACCATTACCGTAAAGCCCGATGTTCCGGATATTTATCCATATGCATTCCAGATAGACGGAACCCAGGTAGCAGATCAGAACAACATGCACATTTTCCCAAATGAGGGATTCAAGTATAGCCTTGTTGATGTCCGTGGCGATGTTCCATCGGTACAGGACATACAGGATGTTCCCCATGGCAAGGTTTCTTACCGTTACTATTTCTCAAAGAGCTGCGGTATAGAGCGCCCAATGTGTGTTTATACTCCGGCTGGATATGATCCCGCAGGTAAGGAAAAACTTCCTGTCCTATACCTTATCCATGGTATGACCGATACTTACGAGACATGGTTCAAGGTAGGTCAGATGAACAACATACTGGACAACATGATTGCCAAGGGTGAGGCCAAGCGCATGATAGTTGTAATGCCTTATGCCAATCCTTATCCGGAGATGATTGCCCAGGGTAAGGCCCAGGCTGCCAATGCAATGGATACAGAGCTTACCACCAAGGAGTTCATAAATGAAGTAATGCCTTTCATTGAGGCTAATTACAACGTAATAAAGGATGCCGACCACCGCGCTATAGCAGGTTTCTCACTTGGCGGACGCCAGACCCTGGCTGCCGGTTTTGGTAATCCGGACAAGTTCCATTATGTAGCTGCTTACGCCCCAGCTATTTTTGGCAATGAGTATGAGACAAACTTTACCAATGGTACATACGCATCTATCAAGGACCTGCAGAAAAAACTCAAGTTCATGTTCCTGGGAACCGGACAGGATGATTTCCTTATCCAGGCATCGCGCGGACTTGATGAGTACCTGACCAAGCAGGGACTTAAGCATACGTTCTACAACCCAGGCGGCGGCCACACATGGATGAACTGCCGCGACTATCTTGAACTCACCGTAAAGGAACTGTTCAAGTAAGCTCCCTACATTCAAAAATCAGGCTGTCACAATGTTGCGACAGCCTGATTTTTTTTTGCGCCTTCCCTCTCTCGTTCTCCCTTTCTCGCGCGCTCTTCCTTTTGTTAGCTGGTCCCCCCAAGTTCGCCAAAATGAGTAACGCAGGTGCGGTTCATTTTACTCAGGGCCGATGCCAGTGTTACTCAACGGCCCATTATTGGGGGTTGAGAAACATCGGCCTGGCGTGTGGGGCGTGTGCTCATGGTACGTGTTTCTCACCTTGGCGGAGAATACCACCGCACCTGCGGGAGTACTTTGGGCGGTAGTGGCATTTAGTTTTTGCAAACATAGGTGATTTACATAAAAAAGCACTATCTTAGCGGCCGCTAAGAGCATGCCTCTGTAGTTCAATGGATAGAACGAAAGTTTCCTAAACTTTAAATTTGGGTTCGATTCCCAGCGGAGGTACTGGAAATGGCTTTGTAGATGTATACAGAGCCATTTTTTTATTATCAATACCACCGCACCTGCGGAACATGCGTGCGCTAGTCCAGCTGACTGGTGTACTTTCCAACAGCTGCAGTGCCATGACAGTATGGCCAGTGGAGTGGATTTCTGTCATTGATTACCTATATTTGCATAAAGAAAACAAATCAGTATGAAAAGGATATCAATACTAATAGCCGCAGCCCTGGTTATGGCAGGCTGCAACGGTAGTTCCACACAGAGGAAGAGCAATAAGATCAAGGCTCAGATTGAGGCTGTAAAGGCCAATGCCAACCTTACCCAGGAGGAGATTGAATGGCAGGTTTCGGCCCTTACCTATGAGGATATTTACCTGAACCATCCCAATGACAATGAAGGCGTTGATGCATTCAGGACACTTGTTACCAACTTCTGGAGTGCAGAGAGGGCAGAGTCCGAATTTGCCAAGGCAAGTTCTCTGATAAGGAACAATGATCTTATAATAACCAAGATGGAGTCCTTAAAGCATGCGGCAAATGTTGTACCGGGCAAACCTTACATAGAGATTAGTGGTCCCAATGCCCTGAGTGGAGAGACCCTGTGCATTGGTGATATTCTCAAGCAGGGAAAGCCGGTGCTCGTTGATTTCTGGGCATCGTGGTGTGGTCCATGCAGATTGGAGATAAGGGAACATCTGCTTGATATTGCTGCGCAGGGCAAGGTGAACATTATAGGCATTGCAGTATGGGAGGATTCTCTGGAGGACACCCAGGGAGCCATGGAGGCTCTGGGAATAAGTTGGCCTGTAATTTACACCGGTGGCCGTACCGGTTCTCCAAGCATTGACTATGGTGTAATGGGCATTCCTACCATATTCATGTTATCTCCCGATGGCACCATACTTGGCTCAGCACACTCCGTTGCTGAGATTGATGCCATGGCCCCTTATCTCTGATTCAAATCAGGCAGGTGCCTGCGTAATTGGCAGGACAAACACAAAGCGTGCACCGCCTGTATAGGTATTGTCCAGGAATACCTGACCGCCCAGCTTTTGGGATATCATCTTGCAGATGCTCAGTCCAAGACCGGAACCCTGGACAAAATCATTGAGTTTGGAGAAACGGTTGAATATTTCATCTGCCTTGTCAAGGGGTATTCCATGACCGGTATCAGAGACTGAAATGGTCATATTCCCGGGATTCTCTGTAACTGAGCAGTGCAGGTGTATTTCTCCATTTACAGTATGCTTGCATGCGTTTGTAAGATAATTTACAATAACCTGCTGTATGCGCTGGCCATCGGACTGGATAATGTAGTCATTACTGATCTCTGATGTAAAGCGCAGTTCTACTCCCGAAGGCACCCTATACTCCACAGACTTGAGTGCCATTCGGCACACATTGTTCAGGTTTACATCCGATATGGATACCCTAAAGTTACCGTGCTCGGAATCTGCAATGTCAATAATATCGTTGATGAGCATCTCCAGCATGGAGTGACTGTCAAAAATAATCTGATTGTATTCCTCACGCTCCTCTGCGGTCCATGTGCCTTCGGGCAGTCCAAGAAGCTGGGCAAAACCGAACATTGCATTAAGGGGGGTGCGGATCTCATGGCTCATATTGTGCAGGAACCTTGTCTTAGCCTCGTTTGCAGCAATGGTCTTATCTATGATGCGCTGCTTCTGGGTATCGGCCTCCCATTGTTTGGTTACATCGGTAATTGTCCATAACACACTGTTGCAAACGCCGTTGGAATCTCTGGTGGAAACAACGAACCGTTCCCTGTACCATCTGCCTTCCACTGCCCTGAAAGTAAATGATATGGAATCTACGGAAGACAGTCTCTCGGCCATGGTATCCAGGTCTGTGAATTCCATTGCCTCTGCCTTGTACTCCTGCTGGACCAGGTTGTGGCACATCTGCGCAATTTTTTCACGTGCATTGCCAGACTCTCCAAAGGTATATGCCATGGAGTTTATATCCGTATGGTTGAGTTCCCTGAACCTACCTGTTTTAAGATCAATGTAATACAGGGCGTTGTAGATATGGGACAATGACTTTACAATATTCAGATTGTTGGTGAGCTCAGTATTGAGCTGTTCGTTTTCTTTAAGGTTCCTGATGGAACGGGAGAGATTAAGCATCAACAGTCCAATGATGACTGCTATCAGAATAAGTAGGGTAAAGGTAATCCAACGCAGATTGCCAACTATAAAGTCCTTTAATGTAATCTTGTTCCTGGCAGTTGAATAGTCATACAGCTTTTCGCTCAGTGTGGTTTTGTTCAGCATGAGCAGTCCGCGATCCATTAGGTCCAGCAGCTCCATATTGCCTTTCCTTACTGCAAATCCATATTCTGCTACTATTCCGAGCGGCATGAACGCCAGGGACGAGTATTTATCAATACCCAGTACTTCCTGGGCACGTTGCGTGTTGTAAAGACTACTGCCTATCTGTCCGGACAGTATCTTATCCAGGCATTCGTCGCGTGTTGCACAGATAACCATCTGGCTGTTGGGGAAATACTCATTTGTACAGATGTATTGCATGGCCGATGATGCCGTGGCAATAGTCTTGAGCTTTTCCTCAGAGAAAGGTGGCTTGTAGATAGCAACTATACTGGACGATACAACCGGTGTGCTAGTCATGAGATTGTTCTGTTCTGAATACCAGTAACTGCCTAACATGGGGAAAACGGCATCTATCTTTCCTTTGTTCAGGTCGGCAATCATATCCGGATACAGGTTGTGCTTGTATGGCACAGGCACTATCTCCAGTTCATCTCCTATTCCAAGACTTGCTTTCCATTCTCTGAGTATGACAGACAGGATTCCAGACAGTTCACCTTTATTATCTATACTGCAGAATGGCAGATATGAGTCGGAGAATCCTATCCTTAACTGTTTATGCTCCTGAATCCAGTTCTTATCGGACTCCGTAAGTCCAATAAAAGAATTGGTAGGATAGTATTTCCTATACAGATCCCTCAAGAAGTAAGGTTTGGCATCCCTTAATTTCCTGAAAGATCCCTCAAACGCATTATAAATGCTGTCTGCGTCCTTACGTATGCAGAAATACAGGTTGTTACGGGCTATACCGCCTATTCTGAGTACTTGTCCATCCAGATAGTTCTCCGGGTTGTTTCCCAGGAATGTGATTACATCTATTTTTCCCTGGTTGAACTGTTGGAACAGAGACTCCCTGTCTCCATGTACATAGTTGTATTGCCAGCCGGTATAATTGCTTATTTCCTGATATATCTCATATGCATAACCTGACTTGTGTGGGCTGTCGGCCAGACCATCCTGAAGTCCGTCACTCTGATACCATGCAAGTGTAATCTCTTGATTTGCCATTCCCAGAACAGGAAACAGCATGAGGACAGTAAGAAAAGTCAGGAATCTGTGCATAACAGGTTAATTGGTTTCAATCGGAATAAGGTGCGTTCTTTTATGGATAGTCCAAAGATAATAATCTTTTAACTGTTTTAGTATTGATTGCCCTAAAATATGGCATTCAAACATGATAAATGAATAATATTGCAACAATTCTGCATAAAACGTATAAAATATTCTATAATATGTGTGAATTATGAATAGCGAATGGAATAATCTTGTAATTTTGCACCCGTAATATTTGAAAAACCAAATTATGACTATCAAAGAATTGGATCAGGTCGTTGTCCGCTTCTCTGGCGATTCCGGTGACGGAATGCAGCTTGCCGGCAACATCTTCTCCACTGTTTCGGCTACAGTAGGAAACAGTATCAGTACTTTCCCCGATTATCCGGCAGATATCCGTGCCCCGCAAGGTTCTCTTACCGGCGTGTCAGGTTTCCAGGTACACATTGGAGCAGGTAAGGTTTACACACCAGGTGACCTTTGTGATGTTCTTGTAGCAATGAATGCTGCAGCTCTCAAGACACAGCTCAAGTATGCAAAGAAGAATGCAACCATCATTATAGATACCGATGCATTCCAAAAGAGCGATCTTGACAAGGCTGCTTTTACAACCACTGATCCCCTTTCTGAGCTGGGTATAGATCCAGACAGGGTTATTGCCTGTCCTATTACCCAGATGGTAAAGGATGCACTCTCAGACTCAGGAATGGACGCCAAGTCTGTTCTCAAGTGCCGCAACATGTTTGCACTTGGTCTGGTTTGCTGGCTGTTCAGCCGCGACCTGGAGATTGCGTTCAACTATCTGCGTGACAAGTTTGCCAAAAAGCCGGGTCTGGCCGATGCCAACATAAAGGTAATCCAGGCTGGTTATGACTATGGTCACAATACACACAGCAGTGCTGCAAATGTTTACAGAATAGAATCCAAGACCAAGGAGCCAGGCCGTTACATGGATATTACAGGTAACAAGGCTACAGCATACGGCTTTATTGCCGCTGCCGAGAAGGCTGGCCTTAAGCTCTATCTGGGTTCATATCCTATCACTCCTGCAACAGATGTGCTGCATGAACTTTCCAAGCACAAGTCACTTGGAGTTACAACCGTTCAGTGTGAGGATGAGATAGCAGGCTGCGCATCATCTGTAGGTGCTGCATTTGCAGGCGCACTTGCCGTTACTTCTACATCGGGCCCTGGTATCTGCCTTAAGTCCGAGGCAATGAACCTGGCTGTAATCATGGAACTTCCGCTGGTTGTTCTTGATGTTCAGCGCGGTGGTCCTGCTACCGGTCTTCCAACCAAGTCTGAGCAGACAGACCTTCTGCAGGTACTGTTTGGCCGCAACGGTGAGAGCCCAATGCCAGTTATTGCTGCTACATCGCCTACTGACTGTTTTGATGCTGCTTATCAGGCAAGTAAGATGGCTCTTGAGCACATGACTCCGGTTGTGCTGCTGACCGATGCATTCGTTGCAAACGGTTCGGGCGCATTCAAGCTGCCAAACCTTGCTGACTATCCAGCAATCAACCCACCATACGTTCCGGAAGAGCTTAAGGGTACCTGGACTCCATACATGCGTAAGGAGGACGGAACCCGCTACTGGGCTGTTCCAGGCCGTGAGGGCTTTACCCATATTCTGGGCGGCCTTGAGAAGGATGACAAGACAGGTGCTATATCGACCGCTCCTGAGAACCATGACCTGATGACACGCAAGCGCCAGGCCAAGATAGATAATATTCAGGTTCCAGACCTTGAGGTTCTGGGCGATGCCGATGACGCAGACCTGCTGATTGTGGGATTTGGCGGTACATACGGTCATCTGCGTGCTGCCATGGATGAGATGCGTGCTGCCGGCAAGAAGGTTGCCATGGCACACTTCAAGTTCATAAACCCTCTGCCTAAGAACGCTGCCCAGGTACTCAGGAAGTACAAGAAGGTGGTTGTTGCTGAGCAGAACATGGGTCAGCTTGCCGCATTCCTCAGAATGAAGGTAGATGGCTTTGTTCCTTATCAGTTCAATCAGGTAAAGGGCCAGCCATTCGTGGTTAGTGAATTGGTAGACGCATTTGTTGAAATCTTAAACAAGTAAATACTATGAGCGAATATACAGCACAGGATTTCAAAAAGGGACAGCCACGCTGGTGTCCCGGTTGCGGTGACCACTTTTTTCTGGCATCACTGCACAAGGCTATGGCCGAAATTGGTGTAGCTCCTTATAATACTGCAGTTATCTCGGGTATTGGTTGCTCCAGCCGTCTGCCTCACTATATGGCAACTTACGGCATGAACACCATTCACGGACGTGCTGCTGCAATAGCAACAGGTTGCAAGGTTGCAAACCCAGAACTTACCGTATGGCAGGTTTCTGGCGATGGTGACGGCCTGGCAATTGGCGGTAACCACTTTATACACGCCAACCGCAGGAACATTAACCTGAACATGATCCTTCTCAATAACCGTATCTACGGTCTTACCAAGGGTCAGTATTCACCAACCTCTCCACGTGGTTTTGTGAGCAAGTCCAGCCCTTACGGCACTGTTGAGGATCCATTCCGTCCGGCAGAGCTCTGTTTTGGCGCACGCGGCCATTTCTTTGCCCGCGCAGTAGCCACCGATGCTCCAGGTACAGTTGATATCCTTAAGGCTGCCTATAACCACAAGGGTGCATCAGTCTGCGAGATTCTGCAGAACTGTGTTATCTTTAATAACGGTACCCATGACGCAGTATATAATAAGGAGGGACGTGCCAAGAACGCAATCTACGTTAAGCATGGCCAGCCGCTGCTGTTCGGTGAGAACAATGAGTATGGTATTATGCAGGAGGGTTTTGGACTTAAGGTTGTAAAACTTGGTGAGAACGGCATTACAGAAAAGGATATCCTTGTTCACGATGCTCACTGCCAGGATAACACCCTGCAGCTTAAGCTTGCCCTGATGGGAGATGGCGACGGATTCCCAATAGCACTGGGTGTTATCCGTGATGTTGAGGCTCCAACCTACGACGACGCAGTAACTGCTCAGATAGAGGAGGTTAAGTCTGCCAAGAAGTACCACAACTTTGCGGAACTTCTGGAGACCAACGATATCTGGGAGGTAAAGTAAATAGCCTGAATACAGACAAATAAAAATCCAGCCAGACCGGCTGGATTTTTTTTATAGGTCACAGGATCAGAATCCAAATCCTCCCATGCCTCCACCTGAGGAACCAAGGCTTACGGTTACGGTATGCTCAGCCTTGACTGGCTTTCCGTCTTCCTCTGCTGGGATCCAGTCTGGCATAACCAGAACGGTGCGGAGAGCTTCCTGATCTACGGCATGTGCCTCGGCATGCGATGTTACAACGGGGTTGGTAACAGAACCGTCCACATCTACTGTAAAGGTTACGGTGGCACGTCCGGTTATTTTTTGGCTCTTTAGAATCTCGGGGTAGTAGGTGTTAGCGCGAATATACTGCTGGAGAGCCTGATTGCCACCTATGAATGTAGCCTGTGGGCCCTTGGGAGCCTGTGGCTGGCCTCCGCCAAATCCACCGCCAAATCCACCGCCGAATCCGCCACCAAATCCGCCGAATCCGCCTCCAAATCCACCTGGCTGTCCGCCTTCCTGTGGTTTGGATTGCTCAATCTGTTCTGCGGTAGGCATTGGGTCTATTCTAAGAGGTATTCCCATGCTCAGTATGGCCTGAAGTGTATCTATATACTGAACAAAGTCTGGGAACTCTTTCTTGGACTTAAGCAGGGTCTGGAACCATTTCTTGGCACCAAGAAGTGCAGTAGTGTCTGCATCCATGCGCCATTTTCCAAGGCAGATAGTTCCAAGCATGGCCTGTACGTCAAGAACATCATCATCCTTGTCATTCACTGCGCTTACGTTAGGATATGATTCAAGGAGCTTGATACTTCCGTCTACGTATGATGGTTCTTTCTTGTATCGGCCATATTCGTAGTAGAAGCGTGCCATTGTAACCTGAGACTTGGTGTCGCCGCCTTTTACGGCCTTCTTGAGCCACTTTATTCCGGTAGAGAACAGGCCATCGTTCTTGGGGTCATTTCTCCAGTACAGGAAACAGTAGTTGCCCATATTGTACTGCGCTGGTACGTAGTTCTGTTTTGCTGCCAGATCCAGCAGGTTGAGACCCATACTGATGTCGGCCTTTACGTTCTTGCCCGACATGCATTCCAGGGCAAGCTGGTTGATTGATTCAAGATCGCCCTTGATTGCGCCTTTCTTGTATCGGTCAATCATTTGCTGCATGGCAGAGTTGGTAAGTACAATCTTGTCCATCTCCAGTTTAAGTGAGTCGGAATTAATGCTCTGGGCGTATGACGGCAGGTACATGACAACCGCCAGGATTGCAAAAAGGATTTTTGATCTCATTATTTGTGCATTGATTAGTCAGTACAAATATCGTAAATATGTTTAAACGTAAAAATTATTTAAAGAAAAAAAGCAAGGGCCCGGATTGTTCCGGACCCTTGGCTTACTGATTGTTATAATCAGCTTATGGGCTTTATATTACTTCTTGGTCTTTTTCATTACCAGGTAAGCGGTAGGAGCAGCTACGAACAGTGATGAGCATGTACCAAATACTACACCGAGTATCATGGCGAATGCAAAACTGCGGATGCTGTCACCGCCAAGGAAGAATATTGCCAACAGCACGATCAATGTACTTACAGATGTATTGATGGTACGTGCAAGTGTGCTGTTCAGAGCATCGTCAAACAACTGGTTGCGGTCACGTTTTGGATAGAGACCGGTGAACTCACGGATACGGTCAAAAATAACCACCTTATCGTTGATTGAGTAACCGATAGCTGTAAGTACGGCACCAATGAATGTCTGGTCAATCTCAAGTGAGAATGGCATCCAGCCCCAGCAGATTGAATACATACCTATTATAATAAGTGTATCAAAGCACAGGGCAAAGATTGCACCTACTGAGTAGGCTACGTTGCGGAAACGTACCAGGATATACAGGAAGATGGCAATCAGGGCCAGGATAACTGAGATGATGGCACCACGTGTAATATCCTCGGCAATGGAAGGACCAACCTTCTGTGAAGAGATGATTGAGCCACCCTCACGGTTCTCACGGTCAATGAATGTAGCCAGGGTCAGGTTTGAGCTGAGCTTGCCTGCACTCTTGAGTGAGGTATAGAGGAACTCCTCAATCTCTGAGTCAATTGTCTCTGACTCCTCATTGATGCGGTAGTTGGTAGAGATACGGATTGTCTTGTGGTCGGTACCAAGGGCAATAGCCTGTACGTTATCCTCTGTGATTACGCCCTGCAGGATGTCACGTACCTCCTCTGGCTCAACAGGCTGCTCAAACTGAACAACAAAGTTACGGCCACCGGTAAAGTCAATAGACTTGCTCAGTCCGCGTATAGAGAGGAATGCAATGCAGATAACTGCTATTACACCAAATACGGTGAATGATGTCTTGGCCGATTCCATGAACTTGACAGCAGTGTTCTGCATCATGTTCTTGGAAATTGAGGTAGTGAATGTAAGGTTCTGCATCTTGCCCTTGGCCAGGAAGTGTTCGTAAACGATACGTGTAAGGAACACAGCTGTAAAGAATGAGCAGATAATACCTATAATCAGGGTGGTAGCAAATCCGCGGATAGGACCTGTACCGAACTCAAACAGGATGATACCTGTTATGATAGATGTAAAGTTGGAGTCAAAAATAGCAGAGAATGCATTCTTGTAACCATCGGTCAGGGCCGATGCAACAGCCTTGCCAGCCTTGAGTTCCTCCTTGGTGCGCTCGTAGATAAGTACGTTGGCATCGACTGCCATACCCAGGGTGAGTACGATACCGGCAATACCAGACATTGTGAGGGCAGCCTGGAATGAGGTAAGAATACCCAGTGTAAAGAAGAAGTTGCACAGCAGTGCGCCGTTGGCAATCATACCTGGTACCAGTCCGTAGATTACGCACATGTAAATCATCAGGATGATGAATGCAATGATGAATGAGATGAATCCCTTCTGGATTGATTCCTGACCGAGAGAAGGACCTACAATATCCTCCTGAACAATCTTGGCAGGAGCAGGCATCTTACCGGACTTGAGTACGTTGGCAAGGTCCTGGGTATCTTCTACGGTAAAGTTACCGGTAATCTCTGAACGTCCGCCAGGGATCTCGTTCTGTACGTTTGGAGCACTGTAAACATAACCGTCAAGAACGATTGCTATACCGCGGCCTACATTCTGCTTGGTAAGGGCAGCCCAGCGGCGTGCACCCTCTGTATTCATGGCCATGCTTACGCAAGGATTGCCACGCTGGTCAAAATCGGCCTTTGAATCTACTACAACATCACCGCTCAGGTCAGCCTGGCCGTTCTTGTTGTCACTCTTGATGCAGTACAGCTCAAAATACTGGTCTGTGCCAGACATTGGTTTAACACCCCACATGAACTTGAGGTCACGTGGAATGATAGACTTGGCCTCGGCGCTTGCAAGCATGCTGTTTACCATGGCGGTATCGGCACTGCGTGATACACCGGCTACCCAACCGTCACCGTAAGGATATGGCTGGAGGCGTGAGAGCAGTGGGTTGGACTTATGAAGCTTTTCCAGCTGTGCGGCTGTGCTGAGTGAATTGTCATTACCGGAGAGCTGTCCTGCAAGGTCTGTGTTATTCTCTGCCTTGGTCTCTTCCTGGGCTTCCTCTGGATTCTCGTCGGCATACTTCTGGGCAAGACGGCTGTCAATGCGTGTGAGTACATCTGCAATCTCCGAAACCTTATAGGTCTCCCAGAACTCAAGGTTTGCAGAACCCTGGAGAAGCTTGCGGACACGCTCAGGCTCCTTTACGCCAGGAAGCTCTACCATGATACGGCCCTGCTTTCCAGCCAGTTCCTGAATGTTTGGCTGAGCTACACCGAAACGGTCAATACGGGTACGCAGAACGTTGAATGAGTTTGCTACGGCAGCGCTGACCTCTTCCTTGAGGATAGAAATGATCTGATCGTTAGGAGTCTGTGAGTTGATGCGCTCCTTGAGGTTTGAGGTAGCAAAGAATGAGCTGAGTCTTGCATCGGCTCCTGCTATTCTTGCATATTCCTGAGCAAAAATATCAACAAAGTTTTCCTGGCTGCTGATAGCACGCTTCTTGGCTGCGTTCAGGGTCTCGGTAAAGACTGGGTCCTGACTGTTGCCGGCAAGTGCCTTTACTACATCTGGAATAGAAACCTCCAGTATTACGTTCATACCGCCCTTGAGGTCCAGGCCAAGGCCGATCTGCATTTCACGGCACTCTTTGTATGAATAAATACCAAGCCAGACCTTCTTGTTCATCACGGAGTCAAGATAGGCCTGCTCGTCCTGACTCTGGGCAGCAGCGTTTTCAATGCTGCGGGTCTTGAATGTAAAGGAGAGATAGAACAGACACACCAGTGTGAGAGCTATCGCAAAAATCTTTACGAATCCTTTGTTCTGCATACTTTTTTGTTATTTGATTATTTAATTTTTATTCTATGCGTGCAATAAGCGTGCAAATATAGGGAATATTTCTGTTATCCCATGCATGCGCGCGCCATTTTTAAGGGTAGGAAATGCAGCAGGCATACCGTGCCGGCACCTTGGGAGTGTTATCTGCCCAGACTGAACTGTGACAGGACGGGGTAATGGTCGCTGTCTTTCTGCCCGCGGTCAACCCATGTGTGGACAGGTGTCATGGCACGGCTGCAGAATATGTGGTCTATACGGTAGTACAGATGATGCTCATGGTAGGTGTGTCCTATACCCAAGCCGGTCTTGCTGTAGGCATCGTACATGAAACGGTCAAAAATCCGGTGAGAGTAGGAGAGCGGGCTGTCATTGAAATCGCCGCACACAATGATGTGCCGGAAAGATTCACCCTTTACCCTGTCCCTTATGTCACGGGCCTGACCAGCTCTCATGGATGTGGATTCCAGCAGTTTTTTAAGTACGGACCTGGATGCCTTGTAATGCGAGCTGTCCGTGGGGTGCTCAATGAGTTTGCGGGATTCATATAACTCATTGTTCTTAAGCTTATTGGATTGGAAATGACAGTTGTAGGCCACAATGGTGTCCTGTCCTGCCTGGATGACCAGCCGCTGACATCCGTTCATGCTTGCACTGAATTCAATGGATTGGCTCCTGAGTATGGGGTATTTGGAAAGGCATGCCAGGTGTGTCTCTCCGTCGGACAAGGCTGAATACGGGTACTGGCGTTTTATGTCCCTGTCGGTTGCGGAGTTCCTGATTATGTGTGGAGTGGCTTCCTGAAGGAATACTATGTCCGGGTCCTGTTCCAGTATGTATCTGAGCACAGGATTACGGGTTGTCCAGTCATTATTGTCATCTATGCCAAACCCCTGGGTGTTGAAGGTCATTACCGTAAGGTCGGGTTTTGTGCTACCGGAGCGTGGCGGCAGATGGAGTGGGCAGAAATCCAGGGCAGCGCCCAGGCAGATAAGAATGGTTGTTGCAGGAACAAGCGCTCCTTTCTTCCAGGTTGCGAGCCATAGAAGCAGGAACAGCAGGTTGGCAGCAAACAGGAATGGAAAGGCCAGTCCGGAAAGCGATGCAAAAGGCCATTTGCCCATTGGGGCTGCCAGGGATCCGTAGCTGCTGAATATAAGCAGGATGGCAATTCCCAGGTTGGCTGCCATGAGGGGGTATGCCACAAGCTTTCCCAGGAGTTTCATGACTTGCGTATCCTGTCGCCCAGTTTTACAATCATGTTCTCAATCCATATTGCTGCGGCACTGAACGGGGCGGTTATGTCCTTGCCTTTCCTGTTAAGCATGTAGTTGAAAAGCCAGCCTGTACCAGCAGCACCAAGGTGTGCGGCATCGGTTGCAATACTTACATTGGGCAGCAGTGCCATGTCGGTGAGCGCCAGGGCTATCACTATGTACTTTATCTTGACCGGTCCAAGGAGCGGTATGGCCTGGGTTCCATCGGGCATCCGGAACGCCAGGGCTGTTGAGAAAGCAAGTACACATGCTGAACATAGAGGTATGACAGGCGTTATTCTCTGCATATTTTCCGATGGATAGAGAGAAAAAACACCGGTGAAAAGGAGCATTGCTGCTATTCCGCCCATTATATACATGCCGCGCAGGCTGTTTGTGGTAAAGTAACGCAGGAATATGCCGCCAAGCCAGTACAGGGTTATCATGTTGAACAGCAAATGCCAGAGTCCCCAACTGGAAAACAGGGCTGTAACGGGTGACCATGGCCTGAATGCCAGGACAAACGGATCCCAAGGATAGTACATGGCGTTGAAGGCAGCCTTGTCGGGGCCAATGGAGAACAGCGTGAACAGGATATCCAGGACAAGTTCAAATACAAAAACCCCACAGTTCAGGAACACCAGACGGGTAAGTATATCGCCGGTGCGGAATTTCTGTACAAGTTCTTGGAACAGGTTCATTACCAGGTAAATTTAATGTGATTATCCTGATTCCTGCGGTCCTTGTTTTTCCAGTACAGTATGACAAGGAATCCGGCCAGCATGCCTCCCAGATGTGCAAAATGGGCAACATTATCGGCTGTGCTGGCCCTCAGGCCCAGGCCTAGTTCAAGTATTACGTATCCTACTACCAGCCATTTGGCCTTGATAGGTACTGGTATAGGCATTACAAATATCCTGTTGTCGGGGTACCACATTCCGTAGCCCAGGAGTATGCCATATACGGCTCCCGATGCTCCCACGGTGAGTATTCCGTCCAGATAAGTGGACATGGGCATGATGATTCCGTTCATGCTTACCTGTCCGTATGCGGAGAGTGCAATCTCATAGTGTACAAACTGGCAGAGCTCCTGCATGAGTCCGGCTCCAATTCCGCATATAAGATAGAATATGAGGAAACGGCGTGAACCCCAGGTCTCTTCCATGAAACGGCCAAACATCCATACGGCAAACATGTTGAAGAAAATGTGCTGGAATCCCTCGTGGAGGAACATGTATGTTACAAGCTGCCAGATCCTGAATCCTGGTGCAAGAAAGAAATGCAGGCCCAGAATCCTGTGCAGGTCTATTCCATATTTGGCAAGGGCA
Source organism: Bacteroidaceae bacterium (assembly GCA_045640825.1). Classification (GTDB taxonomy): domain Bacteria; phylum Bacteroidota; class Bacteroidia; order Bacteroidales; family Bacteroidaceae; genus Colenecus. The sequence continues at coordinate 128,280 of JAZUFR010000052.1, read as the reverse complement.
AGAGTGCCCATCCAGGCAAGGACGTTGATGATGAGCAGGTTCTTGGTTATGGTGGGTAAATTATTCATAGGCTCACATTATTAATGTACGGGCGGCAAAAGTAGTCTTTTTTTCAGTAACTTTGCAGTCAATAATCCAATTATATGAAAATAGAACAGTTGATAGCAGAAATGACCGTACAGGCTGTCAAGGCGCTTTATGGTCAGGACATTGAGGCCGGTCAGGTCCAGGTTCAGAAAACCAAGAAGGAATTTGAGGGACATCTTACAATAGTTGTGTTCCCTTATCTCAAGATGTCCCGCAAGGGTCCGGAGCAGACGGCTTCCGAGATAGGAACATGGCTGCGTGAGAACGTGGAGGCTGTCAGCTCGTACAATGTGATAAAGGGATTCCTCAATCTCGTAATAGCAACTCCTGTGTGGGTGGACATGCTGGACGGGATAAATGCCAACGATACATTTGGTACACGCAAGGCTACAGAGAGTGATCCGCTTGTAATGATTGAATATTCATCGCCTAACACCAACAAGCCGCTCCATCTTGGACATGTGCGCAACAACCTTCTGGGTGGTGCCCTGGCCAATATAATGGCGGCAAACGGTTACCGTGTAGTCAAGACCAATATTGTAAACGACCGAGGCATTCACATCTGCAAGTCCATGCTGGCATGGCAGAAGTGGGGCAATGGTGCCACTCCTGAGTCTACCGGCAAGAAGGGCGACCATCTGATTGGCGATTACTACGTAGAGTTTGACAAGCATTTCCGTGCAGAGGTTAAGTCATTGCTGCCGGCAAACTATGAAACCCTCGATGAAAAGGCCCAGGAAGAAGCAAAGGCCAAGGCCGAGAAGGAGTCTCCACTCATGCAGGAGGCACATGCCATGCTGGTAAAGTGGGAGGCTGGCGATCCTGAGGTACGTGCCCTGTGGGAGCGCATGAACAGTTGGGTATATACAGGTTTTGATGAGACCTACCGCCGCCTGGGAGTAGGTTTTGACAAGATATATTATGAATCACAGACCTACCTTGAGGGAAAGAAAACCGTTATGGATGGTCTGGAGAGAGGCCTGTTCTTCCGCAAGGACGACGGCTCCGTATGGGCCGACCTGGCCGAGAACGGACTTGACCAGAAACTCCTGCTGCGCAGTGACGGAACATCGGTTTACATGACCCAGGATATAGGTACTGCACAGCTTCGCTTCCGTGATTTCCCTATTGACCGCATGATTTATGTGGTAGGCAACGAACAGAACTACCATTTCCAGGTGCTGTCAATACTTCTTGACCGTCTGGGATTCAAGTGGGGAAAGGATCTGGTTCACTTCTCCTATGGTATGGTTGAGCTTCCTGAGGGTAAGATGAAGAGCCGTGAGGGAACGGTGGTAGATGCCGATGACCTTATGGATGAGATGATAGAAACAGCACGCCAGACATCGGCCGAACTGGGTAAGCTGGACGGAATGTCCCAGGAAGAGGTTGACGAGATTATGCGTATTGTAGGTATGGGTGCTCTTAAGTACTTTATCCTTAAGGTGGATGCACGCAAGAACATGACTTTCAATCCAAAGGAATCCATTGATTTTAACGGCAATACCGGTCCTTTCATCCAGTATACCTACGCACGCATACGCTCCATCATGCGTAAGGCTGAGGCCGAAGGTATCAAGCTGGACGGACGCCTGTTCTCAAATGACAATGAGGTTATATCGGACAAGGAGCTTGGACTTATCCAGATGCTGAACGGATTCCCTGATGTGGTCCGTCAGGCTGCCGATGACTACAATCCTTCACAGATTGCAAACTACTGCTACGACCTGGCCAAGGAATTCAATCAGTTCTACCACGATTTCAGCATAATGCATGAACCAAGCCGTAATCTCAAGATGTTCCGTCTTACCCTGGCCCGCAATGTAGGCAAGGTTATACGTACCGGAATGGGACTGCTTGGTATTGAGGTTCCGGAAAGAATGTAATATTCCTGGTCATGGCACAGCCCAAATTCTATGTTGTCTGGATAGGACTCAATCCTGGGGTTTATAACTCCTGGAATGAGTGCCGACAGCAGGTGGAGGGCTGGAAAGGTGCGGTTTACAAAGGGTTTGATACCTTGCAGGAAGCCCAGTATGCATTTACCCAGCCTCCAGAGAACTACATAGAGAAAAAAACTCCCGGTCCAACCCGCAGGAAACAGCCCAAACCCCTCCCTCCGCAGGTGTGCCGTCAGGCTCTGGCTGTGGATGCGGCATGCAGCGGTAATCCGGGACAGATGGAGTACCGCGCCGTATATCTGGGTGACATGGAGGAGAAATTCCATTTTGGCCCTATACTGGGTACCAACAACATAGGTGAGTTCCTGGCTATAGTACATGCCCTTGCCCTCTACAAGAGCCGTGGGCTTGACTGGCCGCTGTACAGTGACAGCCGGAATGCCATTGCATGGGTGCGTGCAGGCAAGTGCCGTACCAAACTGGAGCGTACCCCTGCCACTGAACAGGTGTTTGAGCGCATAGACAGTGCCGAGCGCTGGCTCAGGGAGAATTCTTTCAAGAATCCTATAATAAAGTGGGAAACCTCAGAATGGGGTGAGATTCCTGCCGATTTTGGCCGCAAATAACCTGAGATGATGGGAGGTGGCAGGTTCTTATTGTTGGTACGTACCATCAGACCGGTGGGTACCCCAATCAGTCTACCGGCTTGTTCTTGATTGTAGCCTTGACGGCATCGGGCTGGCGCTCATACCATTTCTTGTAACCTTCCCAGGTGCGTTTCCATCGGTTATGGGTCCATAGCCACAGCTCCGGGGATTCATTTATGTTATCCTGGAGCATACGCATATACTTTTCTGTTATCTCAAATTCGGCAAGTCCTGTTGTGTCTGTGAACATGGGAATCATCTCACAGAGATAGTATCCCCTGCGCTGGCGCGATATCTTGAAATACCAAACGCCAACCTTCATCTTGCACGCAATCCTTTCGGCACCGGTAAATACAGGTGTGTTACGGTTCATGAACATTGTCCAGTAATGGATGTTTGGATACAGTGGAACCTGGTCGGCAATCATTCCCACAATGAACTCCTTTCCCTGACTCTTGTATTTTACCAGTTGTCTCATGACCTGCTCCATGGATACCAGTCCGGCACCGTATCGGCCGCGCAGCCTGAGTATGAACTGGTCTATTATATCATTCTCCAGCTTGTGATATACGGAGCTTGCAACCATGTTGTGGGCATCCTTGAAATAGATGTTCAGGGATGGAATCCACTCCCAGTTACCCATGTGACCCATATAGCACATCTGTGACTGTCCCTTGGATACCTTTTCTTTAAGGTCTTCTATTCCCTTGAACTGCATGTGGCGCATTATCCACTTCTCGCAGGCCGATGCCATCTTGATGAACTCCATTATCTGGCATGCCAACTGATAGTAGAAACGCCTTTCGGTGCGCCTGAGCCACGCCTTGTCCTTATGGGGGAACGAGAGTGCCAGGTTGGTCTGCACAATCTTCTTCCTATACCTCAATGGAGGACAGATATACATGATGAGCCAGGTCAGGTCCGAAACCAGATACAGTACAGGCATGGGTAAGAGTGATATGAGCCATACCAGGGCATATAATATGTCAGACAGGATTTTTTTCATCAGAACAGTAAATTAAATGATGTTCCCACAGTCCATGAGTTCCAAACGGTTTTGTAATAGTCTTTTCCTGCAAATGCAGTCAGGGCGGTATTCCCCGTGGCACGGAATGAGATACCGACCTGCCCCCACATCCGTAATCCCGACGGTAGGCTCCAACTTACAGGAGTACCAGTAGAATCAGACAGCTGCATGTGGTAATTGTGTCCAAAGGTGTGTCCGGCATCCAGACGGCCCATGACGGAGATTCCAGATACTATGGGGATATTGGTAACAAGTCCTCCTCCCAGGGTAAACAGGTCAGAGAAATATGCATTTTCCGGTCTTATAAGTGGATTGCTGTTCCTCCATTGCAACTGGGTGAGCTTGGATGCAAGGGATAGTCCAACATATCTTAGACACATCCAGTCGGCATTTGCTCCTACGGAATAGGCTGGCGCAATGTCGGGGTGACAAACCTGTGCGGGAGCCTTGATCTGGGGTGCCAGGCTGTAGTCGGTGTCTATGCTGAATTGCCAGACTGCCAGTTCTTCCGGCTGTGTAACGGATACCGGGCGTATGAGCCTGCGGTCTGCAAACAGGAAATCTGTAAGCCCATATCCCAGATAAGTGGAAAAGATTCCAATACTTGCACCTGCCATCACATCCGATATCCAGTGCCTGTCCTGAATGATTCTAGATAAGCCTACCGCGGTAGCAGAGGAATAGCCAAGAACACTGAACCATGGACTAACTGTCTGACCGTATTCAAGATGGAGCATGGTGGCTGTCATGAACGATGTTGCGGTATGGCCCGATGGGTATGAATTCCTGGAACTCCCGTCAGGACGCATCCTGGCTATGGAGTATTTGCTGCCGTTTACCAGTACTACCATTGCTGCAGTCGAAATGATATCGGCCGTCAACATTCTTGTCCAGTCATTCCGGCCGTCTATGCCACATGCCTTGACTGCAAGCATGATGGCAGCAGGTGAATACTGGATCCAGTCGGCTGCGGGGAACAGGGGTGAACGTATATGTCCAGCCTTGTGTATGTTCCTGTCCAGCAGGTAGTCATTCTGGAGCGCAGAAACTGTAAGCATTCCTATGGGCAGTATGCTGCTTTGGATAAAAGAGTATGGCTTGAATGCAAGACTTGCAGTGTCGGTCCGTAGAGCGGCATTTGTTTTCCATTCCTGCAGTGACAGGTCCATGTGGAGCCGCTGGCAATGCGCATTGAATGGCAACAGGATTGCTGCTATTACCAATATTATATGTCTTACCTTCATGCTCATGGAAGAACCTGGCTGAGTCTGTCTGCGTTGAGGTAGTATCGCAGAGTAATCATCTGACGGTTATGGACTGGAGAATCTGGGGTAAAATTGAGGCCCCAGGTGAATGTCATGTCAACCATACGGTCCCTAATGAGTACAATACTCATGTCGGTACGGTTGTAGAATGTATGGTTGTAGAACGGGTCACTGCGGTGGAACGCCAGACCGGCCTCGGGGTCATGCAGATATGGCTGTTGGCTGCCTCCGCAGTACAGGGTGTTCCTTATGTCAAACCTGTGCCAGCCTACAAGCAGTTCGCCCAGGAATCCGGTGGGTGTGTACCAGTGCCCGTCCTTGCGGCATCGGACCATTGAACACAGTACTCCGGCATTGGCGCAGAGCCTGAGCCCACTCACGCTCAAACCGGACAAATCTACATTCAGATATGGGTTGAACTGGAATTTCTCATAAATGTAATGTCCACCCTCCTTTGGCTTGGCAAAGTGTGTCATTGCGGTGAACCAGCCTATACCTACTGCCTTTCCTCCCATGTATCCGTCCCATACTATACGGAAAGCCTCCCTGCGGGTCTGGCTCTGGCGGCTAAACCAGTTGCAGTATAGTTCAGTTTGCATAAACTGACCCGTGTACTGGAATGCCGTGCCACCTATTGTGGGGTTAAAAAATGCGATGGAATCGTACAGAAATGCATCGGGGAGCTGTCTTTGGAGAGCCGTGCGCGGAAAGGAGCCAAACCAGGTGGACCATTTGTTGCCGGTGTAGTTATAGTACATCATCAGGTCAGGATCTATGCTGTCATTGCTTCCAAATTCCCATATCCTGGATACTCCGACCATGAATTTATGGCGGTCCTGCTGGATCCCCAACTGCGGCATTATACGCATGCCGTAGATAGTCTGGGGCTGCATGTCATCCTTGTATTCACGGTTGTCAAACAGACCGTCAAACGATATGTCTCCTATCAATCTCTGTCCGTATGTATCCATACAGGCAAGAGACAGTATGGCTATTGTGACTGCTTTTGTCAGATTGGTCATGACTGCTGGTGGCTTTTACTTTGCAAAGTTACCTAATAATGGCGCATATACCTTTTATAGCACCATAAAATTTATAACTTTGCAGTCCTAATAATAGACAACAGCTGGATGAAAGAACTTTTTGCTTTCCTTAGGCGCTTTGTAAAGCCATACCGCAGTAACCTGGTGGGAAGTGTGGCGTATAACCTTCTGTCCGCTATCCTGAATGTGTTCTCATTTGCACTGATAGTACCAATACTCAGAATCCTGTTCAAGCTTAATACAGAGGCTTATGAGTATGTCCCGCTGTCTGAGGTGCAGGGGCTCAAGGATATGGGAGCAGCCCTTAAGAATGATTTCTTTTACAAGGTTGCTGAGTTCATAGACTTATACGGAGCTTCCAGGACCCTCCTTATACTGGGTCTCATCCTCATTTTCATGACTTTCCTCAAGACCGCATGCTATTTTGGTGCTGCGGCAGTAATGGTGCCTCTGCGGAACGGTATTGTGAGGGATATAAGAAAGCAGGTCTATGACAAGATACTGAGCCTGCCCATGGAGTTTTTCAGCAAGGAGCGCAAGGGAGATATCATTACCCGCATGAGCGGCGATGTAAACGAGATTGAGCATTCAATTACCCAGTCGCTGGAGATGCTTATAAAGAATCCTATCCTGATTGTAGTGTACCTTGGTACCCTTATTGCTATCAGCTGGCAGATGACCATTTTTACAGTTATCATAGGACCTGTAATCATCTGGGTAATGGGCTCAATAGGACGTAAGCTAAAGTCTGGTTCTCTTGTAGTCCAGTCTTTCTGGAGCGAAACCATGTCACAGCTTGAGGAGACCCTGGGTGGCCTGAGGGTTATCAAGGCATTCCTTGCAGAAGAAAAGATGTCGGAGCGCTTTTCCCGCAGCAGTGAGCAGCTAAGGCGTTCGTCCAACCGTGTAAACATGCGTCAGGCACTTGCCCATCCGGTCAGTGAATTCATGGGTACGGCGCTCATTGTACTGGTTCTCTGGTATGGCGGCACCCTTATTCTGGGTAACACCTTCTTTGGCGTAAAGATCAGTGCCAGCATAGATGCATCTACCTTTATCTGGTACATGACCATCCTGTACAGTGTAATAAACCCAATCAAGGATTTCTCCAAGGCAGGTTACTCCATACCCAAGGGACTGGCATCGGTTGAACGTATAGACAAGATACTCATGGCCGAGAACAATATAACGGACAGCAGTAATCCTGTTGAGATAGAAGGCCTGAAGGACAGCATTGTGTACAAGGGCGTGTCTTTCTCTTACGAGGACGGACATGAGGTACTGCACGATGTGAACCTGACCATACCACGTGGAAAGACCGTTGCCCTGGTAGGTCAGTCAGGTTCCGGAAAATCCACCCTTGTGGACCTGCTCCCACGCTTCTATGATGTATCGGCCGGTTCTGTCATGATAGACGGACATGACCTGCGTGACATATCGCTCCGTTCTCTGCGCTCAATCATGGGTAATGTAAACCAGGAGGCTATACTGTTCAATGATACATTCTACAACAATATTATCTTTGGTGTGGAGAATGCTACCCGCGAACAGGTCATTGAGGCTGCCAAGATTGCAAATGCACACGATTTCATCATGGAATCCGAGAATGGATACGATACCAACATAGGTGACCGCGGATGCCTTCTTTCGGGAGGTCAGCGCCAGCGTATAAGCATAGCCCGTGCCATACTCAAGAACCCTCCGGTACTCATTCTCGACGAGGCAACCAGTGCGCTTGACACAGAATCTGAACGTCTGGTGCAGGAGGCTCTGGAACGTCTCATGAAAGACCGCACCACAATAGCTATAGCACACCGTCTTTCCACTATCAAGAATGCCGATGAGATATGCGTAATGCATGAGGGAAGGATAGTGGAACGCGGTACACACGAGGAACTGTTAGCCCTGGATGGCTATTACAAGCGCCTCAATGATATGCAACAACTGTAAACTATCTTACACATATTGAAATGGTAAAAATTGGAACTCCGCTTACAAATGTCGCCAAGAAGGCGCTTCTGTGTGGCTCAGGTGAACTCGGAAAGGAGGTAGCTCTGGAACTGCAGCGTTATGGTGTTGAGGTAATTGCACTGGACAGGTACGAGAATGCACCTGCCATGCAGGTTGCACACCGCAGTTATGTACTGTCCATGCTCGACGGGGCCCGTCTGCGTGAGATAGTGGAGAAGGAAAAGCCGGATATGATAATCCCGGAAGTAGAGGCTATAGCCACTCCAACACTCATTGAACTGGAGAAAGAAGGCTATAATGTTATTCCTACTGCCCAGGCAACATTCCTGACCATGAACCGCAAGGGAATACGTCAGCTTGCCCATGAGGAACTGGGACTGCCCACATCCAATTATCGTTTTGCCGCTACACGTGAGGAGTTCGATGCTGCTATCCGTGAGGTTGGTACACCCTGTGTGGTAAAGCCTATCATGAGCTCGTCCGGTCATGGACAGAGCGTCTGCAAGACCCCTGCCGATGCCGATAATTCATGGAAAATCTCTCAGGAGGGAGGCCGTGCCGGAGGTGGCGAGGTTATTGTAGAGGGTTTTGTAAAGTTTGACTATGAGATTACCCTCCTTACTGTCCGTCATAGCGGAGGTACCCTGTTCCTGAATCCTATAGGTCACCATCAGGTGGACGGTGATTATCGTGAGTCCTGGCAGTCACAGCCCATGAGCCAGACTGCCCTTGCCAAGGCACAGGATATTGCTAAAAAGATTACCGATGCCCTGGGAGGTTACGGCATATTCGGCGTGGAGATGTTTATCTGCGGCGATGATGTCCTGTTCAGCGAGGTATCGCCCCGTCCGCATGACACCGGTATGGTAACAATGATATCTCAGGATCTGTCGGAGTTTGCGCTCCATGCGCGTGCCGTACTTGGTTTGCCTATCCCCAAGATCAATTTCTACGGTCCAAGTGCATCAAAGGCAATTGTAGTAGAAGGCGATACCACTATGGTAGAGTTTGAGAACCTGGATGAGGTACTCTCAGAGCCGGATGTACAGATACGCCTGTTTGGCAAGCCATTCATTAAGGGTCACCGCAGGATGGGCGTTATCCTGGCCCGTGCAGAGTCTGTGGAGAAGGCTCTTGAGAAAGTGGAGCGTGCCTACTCCAAGCTTAAGGTAAAGGTACACTGATCAAGACAGTAGATTATCCCATGCAAAAGCCCTTGGTTATTCAATGACCAGGGGCTTTTGGTACATATACAGGAGGTATTGCTGTATTATTGCCTTTAATCGGCGGGTCATCCTGTCCTCATCCTGGGGCATGCTTCCAATCAGGTTATTCCTGAGCAGCGGGTCCTTGCGGAAATTGAACAGGCCGGTCAGTTTCTCTCCATCAAATCTTATCATGAGATCATTCTGGTAGTAGGTGTATAACCCGTTCTCGTAATCTGCAGCCCAGGTCTCATTGTCGGGGGTTTCAAACAGGTTCTGTCCAAAACATACGGCTGGCCTGTCATAGCCAAGATAACCCAGTATGGAAGGCAGTATGTCTGACTGCTGGGCTATGCAGTCGCGTCTTCCTTGCAGACTGTCGGCCGGACAATAGAATATGATTGGTACCCTGAACCTTCCGTAATCGGACTGGTACTCGGGGTGCTCGGAGAGATTTGTGTGGTCTGCTGTCAGTACAAACAGGGTGTTGTCAAACCATGACTGCTGGCTGGCCTTCTCAAAGAACAGGCGCAGTGCATTGTCGGAGTATCTTATACCATGATATATGGGCAGGTTGCCCTGGTCTGGGAAAATCTGGCTGTAACGTTCCGGCACATTGTAGGGGTGGTGTGACGAGGCTGTAAAGGCCGATACGGCAAAAGGCTCCCTGAATGTACCCATCCTGTTGCACATGAACTGCAGGAATTCCTCGTCCCATATAGCCCAATAGCCGTCAAACACGCTCTTTCCGCCATACTCGGGTTCCTGAACAAACTCTTCCATTCCAAAGTAGTCTGTAAATCCTGTGGCCCTGGCAAATGACTGAAAGCCCATGGATCCGTTGTCGGCACCATGGAAAAAAGCTGAGTAATATCCTTTGCGCCCCAGCTCTCCGGCCAGTCCCGAAACCTGCTTTGACATCATGGTGGAGGTAAGGAACAGATGGTCCCTGAGCATGGGAATGCTGGACAGGACCGATGGCATGGCGTCTATGCTCTTGCGCCCGTTTGCCAGCGATACGGTAAAGGTGAGGGATTTTTCTATCAGTGAGTCCAGGAACGGGGTGCAGTCCACAATGTTCTCTGTTCCCGGATTCATGCCTCCTATATACTCTGAACCAAAGCTTTCCAGTATGAGCACCACTACGTTCTTAGGCTTGAAAACTGCGGTGGAATCGGGCAAAAATACAGGCGAGTATTCTGTCTGGAGCGTGTCTGAATCAAAATACTGGGGTATGCGTGTATCCTTGTGCCCCAGTGTCCGTATGGTACAGAACGGAGTGTTGAGTATGGCTGCTGCCTGTGCCGGATTGTCGGCATACTGGTATGCATTGCTCATGGTGATGGGCCTTATGTTGTGGGCCAGACCTCCACGTATGCCAGCCACTATGAACAGGGCGCTGATTGCTGTCAGTATGGTGCGGATAATGTAGTAAACGTAGGTCTTGCGGTAACTGAGCACTGCGGGAACTGTTATCAGGCGGCACAGCAACCATACCATTGCCACGTACAGTAATACCAGGTACCAGTTGCCCAGGATAGCCTTGAGAAAGATGGATGCAAGCTGACCGCCACCTTCATTGGACATCTCCGTAAGGGTATCCATGGTGCTGCGGCATCCGGTATATGGAAAATATACGACATCGGCCAGATTGATGAACAGGCCGGTGGATACCAGTATGAGGAGTATTATCCTCCATGTCTTATAATACCAGGGTCTTTCCTTGAAATGGAATGGAAAGAACATGAAAAGTATGTATGGGGCACACAGGTACATTATACTGGCCGTATCAAAGACCAGTGAACCTTTGGTCATGCTCCACAGGGTGGCGGCGCTCAGACCGTTCTCAAATGAGTTCCAGTTGTACAGGATGAAAACGGGATGGCAGATCAGGAATGCCACATAGACAATGGCTATGTTCCTTAGTACAACTGCCAGTGGAGTGGACCACAAGATGCTTTTTCTACCTGCTGCCATACGGGTTTAGAATCTGTGGCCGTGGGCAAACTCCGGACTCACGTAGTTATATGTGCTCAGACATGCCTCTGTACCAAATTCAATACCGTATCCCACCAGGGTCTTCCACGCATCGGGAGACATACTGTCCAGATTTTCCAGCTTGATATCCTGGCGCAAGAGTCCATAGATAATACCGGCATTGAAATTGTCGCCGGCACCTATGGTGCTTACAGGCTCAATAGGCCTGGAATGGAATGTGTATGTGCTGTCCCTGTCTATAACCTGAACTCCATCCTTGCCGCGGGTGCAGATAAGACGTGGGGAATATTCTGAAATCTCTTCTCTGAAAACCCTTTCAAAGTCATCGTATCCAAACACGTTTATAAAGTCTTCGTGGCTTCCGCGTATAAGGTCGGCTATCTTGAAATTCTCCTTGAAAGTATCCAGCAAACGGTCTCTCTCATGGGCATGGTTGTCGCGGAAATTCAGATCGTAATAGAGAATGGCACCGCGTCCGTGTGCGTATTCCAGGAACGGGCGGACCTTATCCTGGAGTACGGGATTGAGTGCAAAATATGCGCCAAAAGCTATAATGTCATTGGGCTGTATATCGGGCATCTCAAAATCCAGACGGTTATTGGGATAGTCCTTGTAGAAACTGTAGCGTGCGTCGTTGTTCTCGTTTAAAAAGGCCAGTGAAATGGCGGTTTTCTTACCTTCATAGCACGACACATAATCTGTCCTTATGCCGTTCTCCTTCATGAAAGACAGGATATGCTGTCCAACATGGTCGGCTCCAACCTCTGTTATGAATGTGCAGTCCAGGCCGCATCGGCCCAGGGATATAAGACCATTGAATACAGAACCTCCCGGTACTGCTGCTACTGGCTGTCCGTTACGGAACAGTATGTCGTAGATGGTTTCTCCTATACCGTATATCCTTCTCATAGGAGTTTTTTGGAACGCTGACCCAGATAACCTCCGTGATGGCGCTTGTTGTAATCCTCGGCGGTAAAACCTATTTTTTTCATTGTTTCCACCACAAGGGCATCGCCTATGACATTCATCACGGTTGTGCTGGTAGTAGGAGCCAGTCCAAGGGCGCATACCTCCTGAGGATTGCCGGTTCCAAGTACAACATCTGCCTGGCGTGCCAGCGGACTGTCTGTCTGACCGGTAAGGACAATGAATTTAAGTGTGGGGTCGAGAGTGCGGCTCAGTTCCATGAGCTCTATGATTTCTCGCGTTTTGCCTGAATTGGAAACAAGCAGGAACAGGTCGTTTTTCTGCAGGATACCCAGGTCACCATGCTGGGCCTCGCTTGGATGCAGGAATATTGATGGTGTTCCTGTGGAACAGAATGTAGTTGCCATATTCATGGCAATCTGTCCGGCCTTACCCATACCACTGGTTATAAGCTTTCCGTTCAGTTTATGCACATGCTTGACTATCAGTTCAACAGCTTGCTCGTACTCATTGCCGACTGGAATGTTGAGGATGGCCTGGGATTCCCTGCGGACAATGTCTCTTATTGATTCAATCATTGCTTTTGTTTCAATGAAGATTCCTAACAGTGGGCAAATGTATGCAATTTTGACCAATGACACAAATATTACTTGCTTTCTAAAGTTTTTTTGGCCATGTCGGACCGATTTGGTATATTTGCCGCAATTTCGACTATAGGAAATATTATTTATTAGAGGTTTTAAATAAAACAAAGATGAACATTGTAACAAAAGAATTCCAGCTCCCCGATGGAAGAACCATCAAACTGGAGACCGGAAAACTGGCAAAGCAAGCCGATGGAGCCGTAATGCTGACATGTGGCAAAACGATGCTTCTGGCCACTGTATGTGCCGCAAAAGATGCAGTTCCTGGAACAGATTTCATGCCGTTGCAGGTAGAGTACAGAGAGAAGTACGCTTCTATTGGACGTTATCCTGGTGGTTTTACCAAGCGTGAAGGACGTCCTTCGGACTATGAAATCCTGACCTGCCGTCTGGTTGACCGCGCACTGCGCCCTCTTTTCCCAGACAACTATCATGCTGAGGTTTTTGTAAACATCATACTGTTCTCCGCTGATGGTGAGCAGATGCCTGATGCTCTTGCAGGACTTGCTGCAAGTGCTGCCCTGGCTGTATCGGACATTCCTTTTGGTGGTCCTATATCGGAGGTCCGCGTAGCCCGCATCAATGGTGAATATGTAATTGACCCAACTTTCAAGCAGCTTGAGGAGGCCGATATGGATATCATGGTAGCCGCAACCTATGACAACATCATGATGGTTGAGGGTGAGATGAAGGAAGTATCCGAGGCTGACCTGCTTGGCGCCATGAAGGCTGCCCATGAGGAAATCAAGAAACACTGCCTTGTACAGAACGAGCTTACTGCAGAGGTTGGCAAGACCGTCAAGCGCGAGTACTGCCACGAGGTTAATGACGAGGAGCTCCGTGCCGACGTTAAGGCCAAGACCTATCAGGCTGCCTATGACATAACCAAGCAGGCTCTTGAGAAGCACGCACGTGCCGAGGCCTTTGAGAAGGTTTGTCAGGATTACAAGGATGCATACGCTGCTGCACACCCAGAGATGTCTGAGGATGAGCTTGCAGAGAAGAATGCCCTGATTGACCGTTACTATCACGATGTTGAGCGCGATGCAATGCGCCGCTGCATCCTGGATGAGGGCACTCGTCTGGATGGCCGCAAGACCACAGAGATCCGCCCAATCTGGTGCGAGGTAGGCTATCTGCCAGGTCCTCACGGATCATCAATCTTTACCCGTGGTGAAACCCAGTCTCTCTGCTCTGTTACCCTTGGTACCAAGGATGATGAGAAGATGGTAGACGATGTACTGGATCAGCACGATGAGCGTTTCCTGCTGCACTACAACTTCCCACCATTCTGCACAGGTGAGGCTAAGGCTCAGCGCAGCACAGGCCGTCGTGAGATTGGACACGGTCATCTTGCATGGCGCGCCCTGAAGGGCCAGATTCCTGCTGACTATCCATACTGCGTACGTGTAGTATCAGATATCCTTGAGTCTAACGGTTCTTCATCCATGGCATCGGTCTGCGCAGGTACACTTGCCCTGATGGATGCCGGTGTAAAGATTGCAAACCCAGTTTCTGGTATAGCAATGGGTCTTATCAAGAACCCAGGAGAAGATAAGTACGCAGTCCTGTCAGATATCCTTGGTGATGAGGATCATCTTGGCGATATGGACTTTAAGACCACAGGTACCGTAAAGGGTCTTACCGCTACCCAGATGGATATCAAGTGCGATGGTCTGTCTTATGAGATTCTGGAAAAGGCTCTGGCACAGGCTAAGGCTGGCCGTGAGTACATCCTGGGCAAGATTACAGAGACTATTGCTCAGCCTAGGGAGGATCTTAAGCCTCATGCACCACGCATTGAGACCATTACCATTCCTAAGGAGTTTATAGGTGCTGTAATAGGCCCGGGCGGAAAGATTATCCAGGGTATGCAGGAAGAGACCGGTGCCAAGATCTCTATCGAGGAGATTGACGGCGCAGGCAGGGTTGAGATTGCCGGCACAAACAAGCAGTGCATTGATGCTGCTCTTGCCAAGATCCGTGCTATCGTAGCCATCCCTGAGGTAGGTGAGGTTTACGACGGTAAGGTTCGCAGCGTAATGCCTTACGGCCTGTTCGTTGAGTTCATGCCTGGCAAGGACGGCCTGCTGCATATCAGCGAGATTGACTGGAAGCGTTATGAGACAATTGAGGAGACTGGTATTAAGGAGGGAGACAAGATTCAGGTCAAGCTGATAGACATTGATCCCAAGACCGGTAAATTCAAACTCTCACGCCGTGCACTGATTGAAAAGCCAGAGGGTTATGAGGAGCGTCCAGCCCGTCAGCCCCGTCAGGACCGTGGACCACGTCCTGAGCGTGGTGACCGTCATCACGACCGCAAGAACGATCAGCAGAACGCTGACTCCAATAACAGCAATAATGAGGAAAAGTAATCTAGCATTACTGTTTCTGACCATATTAACAGTAGCCTGTCAACCACAAGTTGACAGGTTTACTTTAAATGGCCAGATCGTTGAGGCAGACGGAAGCATGCTCTACCTGGATCATATCGCTCTTGATAAGATTGAGGTAACGGATTCTGTAAAGCTGGACTCCGAGGGTAAGTTTGAGTTTACTCCGGTTGCACCCACGGACTGTTTTGATTTTTATCGCCTGCGTATAGATAACAAGGTGATAAACCTGACAGTAGATACGGTAGAGACCATTACTGTTACTGCCAGTCTTCCTGTAATGCAGATTGCATATAAGGTAGAGGGAGCAGCAGAGAATGAGCGCCTTAAGGATCTTGTAATGCGCCAGATTGGCCTGCTTCAGGATTTACGGCGTATTACATCGCAGTACACAGGTACAGACCGTGCCATGTTGCAGGAGCAGATAAATGAGACCGTAGATCTGTTCAAGTCTGATATAATGCAGAGTTTTATCTTTCCTGATCCTACATCGGCCTGCGCTTATTACGCATTGTTCCTGAGTCTGAACGGTCAGATGATATTCAATCCGCAGAACAACCGTCAGGATGCCAAGTGTTTTGCAGCTGTGGCAACCCAGATGGATATGAACTATCCCAATGCCGTTCGTACGGCACATCTCCACAATGTGGCACTCAAGGGTATGGCCCGCACATCAAGCTCCAGACCTACCAATCAGGACAAGCTGCGCCAGATAGAAGAGATGATCGTGGAGAGTGGACTCATAGAGATAGAACTCCCAGACCATAAAGGCAAGGAACGCAAGTTGAGCAGTGAGAAAGGCAAGGTGGTCCTTCTGGACTTTACAGCATACAAGGCCGAATACTCTCCCACATACAATCTCATGCTCAGAGAACTGTACAACAAGTATTCCGACCAGGGATTTACCATCTATCAGGTATCGGTGGACAATGATGAGAATTATTGGATCAATACCGCTGCAAACCTGCCCTGGATATGTGTAAGGGATGAGCAGAGCGTAAACTCTATAGTACTCAAACAGTATAATGTAAGTTCGCTTCCTGCATCTTTCCTTATTGACCGCGACGGTAATATTACAGAGCGTCCGGAACAGGTAGGTCAGCTGGATGAAAAGATTGCAAAACTGCTTAATTAGGCCTATTGGTATTTTTTAGGAAAATATTGGGATAGTCTGAAAAATAGTCTATCTTTGCATTAGGCACGATATTGAAAACAGGGTTCCAACACCTAAAGGGTTTGTTGGAATTCTTTTTTACTCATGCCGCAAACATATTGTAAAACATATAAACTATTGATATTATGGCATATATGTCAGAAGAAGGCTACAAGAAGCTGGTAGCCGAATTACAGTATCTGGAGAGTGTTCGCAGACCGGAAATCATTCAGCAGATAGCAGAGGCACGCGATAAGGGTGACCTCTCAGAGAATGCTGAGTATGATGCAGCCAAGGAGGCTCAGGGTATGCTTGAGGCTAAGATAGCCCAGCTCAAGGCTATCATTGCCGATGCCAAGATCATTGACGAAACAAAGATTGATACATCTACAGTACAGATCCTTACCAAGGTTAAGATCCGCAACACAAAGAACAATGCTGTGGTTACATATTCCATTGTTCCTGAGAGCGAGGCTGATCTCAAGGCTCTTAAGATCTCCAGCAATACCCCTATAGCCAAGGGTCTTCTTGGTCATAAGGTAGGTGATGTTGTTGAGATTTCCATTCCAAGTGGAAAGATTGGTTTTGAGATTATAGAAATATCTCTCTGAGTTAAAGCGATATGACAATATTCAGCAGAATTATAAACGGTGAGATTCCCTGCTATAAGGTAGCAGAGACCGAGAACTGTTTTGCTTTTCTCGATATCAACCCACTTGTAAAGGGACATGTCCTGTGCATCCCCAAGCGTGAGGTAGATTACCTGTTTGACCTTACAGACCAGGAGCTGGCAGAACTGCAGTTGTTTGCCAAGAAGATTGCAGTTGCCCAGAAAAAGGTATTTGACTGTGTAAAGGTAGGACAGGCTGTTCTTGGACTTGAGGTTCCTCATGCCCACATACACCTTATTCCCATGCAGTCTGAGAAGGATATGCTTTTTAGCAATCCCAAGCTCAAGCTTACTCCCGATGAATTCCAGAAGATAGCTGCAGATATAGCTGCTGCTCTCTGATAGTCTTGCCAATATTGCATCTGTTCCTCAGTGCGGGGACTGTGGTTGCAGTATTGGCATTTTTTATTTGTTGCGGCTCAGGTATTTGCCGATGACCGGCAGCGATGCCAGTGGCAGGTCCTTCTTGAACAGGTATGCCATATAAATGCACAGCAGAACTGTTCCTACTGTAAGCTGCAGCCATACCGGCTGTCCAGAACAGAATCCATACGCTGCATAGAGAACTGCTGCAAGGATTGAGTAGATTGCAATATCCTTGATAGGGTAGGCAATAGGCTTTTTCTTCTGTCCTATAAGATAAGACATTACCATGCATGTTCCATATCCGGCAAATCCGCCCCATGCACATGCCATATAGCCGTATTTTGGTACAAAGACCACATTGATTGCTATCATTATGGCTGCGCCTGTTGCGCTCATTACGGCGCCCCACCATGTCTGGTCAATTAGTTTGTACCAGAATGAGAGATTAAAGTAAACACCCATGAATAACTCTGCCATCATGACAATAGGTACTACCTTTAATCCAACCCAGTAATCATGGTTGGTTACAAGATATCTGAATATGGGTAGATAGAATACCACAGCCAGGAACGCCAGCAATCCAAATATTATGAAATATTTCATGCCCTGGGCAAGCATCTCATTGGAATTGCGGTCTTTTGATCCTCCAAACACAAATGGTTCGTATGCATATCGGAACGCCTGGGTAAGAAGACTCAGTATCATGGCTATCTTAACACATGCACCGTATATTCCAAGCTGTATGTTGCCCTCCTGGCCTGGAACCAGTTTGGGGTAAGCCATTTTGTCGAATACCTGGTTGAGAATACCCACTATACCAAGGAGCAGAATGGGCCATGCGTACCTTAGCATCCTGCCTGCAAGATTACGGTCAAATCCATGGAATACTCCGCGTATCTCCTTGATAAACCCTAAGTTGACAATGAACGTACAGAACAGGTTAACAAAGAAAATCAATCCTACACCATAGTCAAACCTTTCATACATCTGCTGTACTGCCGGCATGGCAGTAAACAGCTTGGGCAACAGTACGAATACTGCTATATTCAACAGTACATTAGGAATGATGAATGCCATCTTGAGGGCCATGAACCTTATGGGTCTGTGCTGCCATCTAAGACGGCCAAACATTATGGCCTGAATGGCATCCATAAAACCAATAACGGCAAAACATGCCACATACTCCGGATGGTTCCCATATTCAAGATAACCTGCAATAGGGCCCAGAAAACAGAATACCAGTGCCAGGAATATCAGTCCTACTCCTCCAACCAGTCGGAGCGCCGTGCTGTAAACCATGTCCGGTTCCTCGCCTTCCTTGTTTGCAAACCTGAAGAATGTAGTCTCCATGCCAAATGTGAGCAGGACAAACAGGAATGCAGCCCATGCATACATATTGGATACAATACCATACCCACCGCTTTGCGGATTGATGTAATGAGTGTGGATTGGTACCAACAGATAGTTCAGGAACCTTCCTACTATACTGCTGAGTCCGTAAATGGCCGTATCCTTGGCCAAACGTGCCATATTGCTGCTTGCCATGAAACTGTTCTTTGGGTTAAGATTATCCAAAGGTAAGCAGTTTTTGCAGATATTTCTTTTGGGGCGCAGTAATAAATACTTATGATTCGGGAATGTATTTACAATCTTTTGTAATTTTGAGGAAATTTGACTCAGGAATATTATTAATAACACAATAAAACAAAAACTATGGGAAAGCTGCATGTAATAGACCATCCAATGGTACAGCACAAGCTCACAATCATGCGTGACAAGGAGACTCCATCAAGTCTGTTCAGAGAGTTGCTTTATGAAATATCAATCCTTATGGGTTATGAGATTACCCGTGATTTTCCGCTCGAGGATGTTGAGGTAGAGACTCCTCTGGAAAAAGCTACCCTTAAGAGGATTGCCGGCAAGAAAGTTGCCATTGTTCCTATCCTGCGTGCCGGTCTTGGCATGATAGACGGACTCAGGGACCTTATTCCTGTAGCACGTGTTGGATTTATAGGTCTGTACCGTGATGAGGAAACCCATAAGCCAGTACCATATTACAGTAAGTTCCCCAAGGGTATTGACCAGCGTATGGTTATCCTTACAGACCCAATGCTTGCTACCGGCGGCAGTGCAAGCGATGCCATTGACCTGCTCAAGCAGGAGGGTTGCAAGGAAATCCGTCTTATGTGCCTTGTTGCAGCCCCGGAGGGAATCAAGGTAGTTCAGGAGCGTCATCCGGATGTAGATATCTATGTAGCAGCTGTTGACCGCCAGCTTAATGAAAACTGCTATATCCTGCCTGGTCTTGGTGATGCCGGTGACCGCATCTTTGGAACCAAGTAAGATAAGCCAGACAGAATAAAACCTATTTGCCCAAAGTGGAATAACGGGAACAAGGAACTGCAGCTATATGGAAAATACTTTTATGGATACACTCTGGAATACACTGCTTTACGCAGGCGTAGGTGCGGAGGATTACAATAAGGTGCGCAATACCATTGCCGCATCCAACCGTACTGTATTAAAGGTGTTTTCCAGCATTGTTGCTGTGGCGTTTCTGGGTATTTACATAATGAGTCTTGTAA
This sequence comes from Bacteroidaceae bacterium, assembly GCA_045640825.1. GTDB lineage: Bacteria > Bacteroidota > Bacteroidia > Bacteroidales > Bacteroidaceae > Colenecus. The sequence continues at coordinate 108,395 of JAZUFR010000052.1, read as the reverse complement.
ATCCATCGCTCGTTGTAAACCGGGTTTTATACCTTGTATGCTCTATTGTTTCCATTGTATGTATACTTATTTCAACAATTCCGTCAACAGATGGACCAACTGTTACAAAATGTGCGGTATATCTCTTTGCTGCCATGATAGTTGGAATAGGCATAGCTTTTGGAACCCTTATTGAACCGGAACAGGCATCGGTCAGCTTTGTTGTACTGATGTTTGCCGTGCCGCTTATTTTTACCGATATACCTTTGAGTATAAACATTTCAACCTTATTTGGTATTCTTGTTTATTCGCTGCTTGCTTACAATACTCAGGAGAGAGAGATGTTTGCATTCAACATGTCCTGTGTTATTCCTTATGGCCTGATCAATATAGTCCTGACCACTTTACTTATGAAAAACAAGGTCAGGTCTTTTGTACTTCAGGACAAGACTGTTGTGTTCAATGAGATTAAAAGCCTGAATGCCCAGCTGGAGGATTCCCTGTCTACGCAGAAAAAACAGGTTGAGCAGTATCAGGAACTCAACAGCACCCTGCAGAGACAGAGCGATGTTATTGCGCAAGCCGGAATGGGTGTATGGAGTGTGACTTATGTGGATGGAGAGGAACCGCAGATGTTCGCCAATGGTACAATGAAAAAGTTGCTGGGTATTGAGGACAGTGACCTTACTCCCACTCAGATATTCAAGGCCTGGTATCAGAATGTTGATCAGGAATCTCTCAGGTCATTCTTCTTTTCTGTTGAGAGGCTTGTACACAAGGGTATATCTGAAAGCACATACAAGTGGCACCATCCTGTCCTGGGAGAGAGGGTAGTACGTAGCGGTGGTTTTTCGGTACCCATAGAAAATGGATACGTGACCAGTGGATACCATTATGATGTAACAGAGCAGGCGGGAAAGGAAATGAGGTCAAGGTCAATCATTGATTCACTAGCCTCTTCTTACGACTTCCTGGCATACGTATCATTGGATAATACAAAGAGTTTTACCATACTCGAGAACAGCTTGCCATATCAGGCAGAAACCTATGAGAGTCTTGACAAGGCCAATCCAAATTTGGCAATAAACTATCTATGCAATTACAGGGTGGCAGAGGAATTCAGGCCAAGGATGCGGGAGTTCACAGACCTGAATACCCTGAATGACCGAATGAAAGATACCCAGGCATTGGTAACAGAGTACAGGAATGTAGATGGTGTATGGTATATGTTTTCCTATATATCATCTGGACGCAATTCGGATGGTTCGCTCAATCATGTAATCTGTGCCATAAGAAAGATTGATGCAGAGAAACAGGCAGAACTCAGGAACCAGCGTATCATAGATGAAAACATTGCCGCAAACAAGGCAAAGACCCAGTTCCTGCAGAACATGAGTCATGAGATACGCACTCCATTGAATGCCATGTTTGGTTTTGCCCAGCTCCTTGGTCTGCCGGACGGCTCGCTCACCCCAGATGAGAAAGCACAGTACAACAGTTACGTCCATAACAGTTACAACATGCTAGACATGCTCATAGGTGACATTATTGATATCTCCGATGCCGAGCATAACCATTACAGGATAAACCTGTCCAATGTAAATGTAGAGTCTGTGTGCCAGGATGCAATTACCTCCGTTGAGTATAGGGTGCCCGCTTCTGTCAAGCTCTATTATACGTCCGATATGGCACCCGATGTGGAAATCAGGTCCGATGGCCGCCGTATCCAGCAGGTGCTTGTAAACTATCTGACAAATGCCTGCAAGCATACAAGCAAGGGAGAGATTCATCTGCATGTTTCTGACAGGGAGAATCCCGGAATGATTACATTCTCAGTTACAGACACAGGTACGGGTGTTCCTAAAGAAAAGGCCAATCTTATTTTCCAGCGTTTTACCAAACTGAATGAATTTGACCAGGGCTCTGGACTGGGCCTGAATATCTGCCTGATGGTAGCAGAGAAGCTCCAGGGTAGGGTATATCTTGACAACAGTTATACCAGTGGGGCAAGGTTTGTATTTGAATTGCCATACTCTGTCCAGTAAAGGACAATCTGTACTTTTTTGCACAACCTTTTTGAACAGTCAGATTATTGGGTCTGTAACTTGTTCGTAGTATACTGAATATCAGGTGTATACACCTGTGTGTGGTCAGATTATTGAAAGCCCCGGTAATTGGTACGGCTAGACTGCGGTTTTACCTTTGCAGGCAACAATGCAATGGAATAAAGTATGAAAAACCGCAATCTGATACCATTTGCCATTATGGTATGCATGCTCCAGGCTGCTTGCTGCAATGATTCTGTTTTTATGGAATCCCTTGCACTGGCCGGCCCCAACCGCTCTGAGCTGGAGTCTGTGCTCAGGCATTACCACACTGTTGATGCCAATCCCCAAAAACTAAAGGCCGCAGAGTTCCTCATAGAGAACCTGCCCGCACATTATTCATACGCAGGCACAGGTATACACGAGTACTATGACCATGCATCGCTCATACTGGCCGATACCACCCTTACTCCTGAGCAGCATCGTGACAGCCTTCTTGCCATGACCGATGCCATGTATGCCGACCTTCCCAACCATACCGTTCCCGATGCCCAGATAATAACCGCCAGGTTCCTGATAGACAACATAGACAGGAGCTACAGGCAGTGGACCACCAGCCCTTGGGCCAGCCAGGTAACATTTAATGATTACCTGGAGTGGCTGCTTCCCTACAAGGCAGTGGAACTGCAGGAACTGGACAGCTGGCGCGATACTCTCCTGGCATACTTTGGCAAGGGTCTTGAACATCCCATAAAGAACGATGTGGAATATAACACCACCATGGGCGTGTCTGACATGTTGCGCGGTGATGCCTACAACGGACTGGACCGCCATGGACTCTACACCCGTGCCGGCCTACCGCTTTTAAGTGCCCATCTGCTTGCCCACCAGACATACGGCGACATCCCCGATTATGCAAGGACCGCAGTACTGGTAATGCGCAGCGCCGGAATTCCCGCCGTTCTGGACGAGACACCCGTTGGCAGCCGTGGTACCGCCGCCACAAGCTGGTTTGTCATACTATCGGACCGCGGTCAGGAACTCACCTCGGAGTGGGACCTGTCCACCCAGATAGGCGGTGGTTTCTTTCCCTACGAGCGTGGTCCCAAGGTGTACCGCAATACCTACGCCATAAACCCGGAACGCTGGGAATACATGCATAATGCAATATACCAGTATCCGTTTGAGCTTGGAAAGAAGGATGTGACCAGCCAGTACTTCCTTACCAGCAACCTGGAATTACCAATAGACCGCTCCGTGAGGAAACAGCTCAGGGACCGGTACGTGTATATAGCCAGTGCTGTCCGCCGCGATGATAATCCCTGGCAGATAGTTGATTTTGGCATTATCAAGAACGGAAAGGCCTGCTTCCACAGCATGGGCCGTGAGGTCCTTTACCTTGCCATGGGCTATGACGGAGAAAAGCTCATTCCAATCACGGAGCCATTCATCCTCCACAAAGACCAGAGCCTGGAATATGTGAGTGCCCATACCATACAGTCACCATTGCTTGACCGCTGGAAAAACAACGCCCTATGAGAAACATATATACAATAGCCCTTTCAATACTGCTCTCTGTAACATCCTGCACCAGGGAAGACCTGTACCTGTACTATGCCATGAATGCAGCTGGCAGCAACAGATCAGAACTGAGGGCCGTGCTTAATCACTACCGCAAGGAAGACCGTGACCCATTAAAACTCAAGGCCGCAAAGTATCTCATAGCCAATATGCCAGCCCACTACTCATACAGGGACAGCTCAGCCATAAACAGCTACTACAGCAAGGCCCTGGAGATCCTGGGTACCGGTCCCAGCCCAGACTGGCAGCGGGATACGCTGCGCCAGATAAGCGTTACAGAGTATGCAGGAGTTGGTAACGATATTGTATCGGACATAGAGGTCATCAAGTCCGGTTATCTGATAAACAGCATAGACCAGGCATTCCATGAGTGGCGTACTCGCCCGTGGGCACAGCACCTGAGCTATGATGAGTTCCGTGACTGGATACTGCCTTACAAGGTAACAGAGCTCCAGTCCCTGGACAACTGGCGGGAAGTATTGCAAAAACATTACAGTGACAGTATAAGTACCGTTCCGGAAACAGATATAGACCGTAACAGCATCTATGGTGCAATAGAGATTGTGCGCAATGAGATTCACAGCAAGCAGTCGGAGATAGGCCACCGTGTAATATGGGAAGGTCAGGCCGGCTTACCTCTCAGGAGTGCCCAGACCTGGACACGCATGACCTACGGCACATGCATGGATTACGTAACCATGGGCACAGCCGTGTTCCGCAGCATGGGCCTGCCTGCTACGGTGGACCAGGTGCCATCGTGGGGCAGGAACGGGGAGGGCCACAGCTGGTATGTGTTCCCCGATGACCGTGGCCGCGAACAGGCAACCATAAACTCCCTGATCCTGGGTGCCGGAATGCAGTTCTATCCCTACGAACGGATTCCCAAGGTATGGCGGGATACATATACCATAAACCGTGAGACGGCAAGATACATGAACTCTGCAAGATATGTCTATCCGTTCAGCTTGTGCCAGATGGATGTTACGGACCATTATAACCTTACTCAGGACCCAGTTATAGAACTCTCCGCCGGCAGGCTTTCTGAACTTAAGGACATAAGGTATGTATACATTGCAATGTTTGCCAACCGGCAGGGACCGGAGTGGAAAATCCTGGATTATGGTTTCCTTAAGGGTGGAAAGGCACATTTCCGCAAGATGGGTTGCAAAATGCTGTATATAGCTCTGGGTTACAACGGCCAGGAACTCATACCTGTAAGTGATCCATTTATACTTGGCAAGGATGGAAGCATAAGTTACATACACTATGATGGTGACAATACAGTGTATGCCGATATAAGCCTTAGGCGCAAGTATTATGAGTCTTACAATGTTGTGGAACAGCGCCGCAAGCTGCTTGGTGGCCAGATCCAGTGTTCAGACAGATCAGATTTCCGTGATGCCCATACGCTCTATACTATAGATACAACTGCAATACCGTCCATGATAGGATTACCCGAATGCGGCAAGTACCGCTACTGGCGCTACATGAGTCCGGATGGTTCATGGGGAAACATATCTGAACTGGCATGGTATGACAGGAATGGAGCCAAGCTTACAGGAAAGGGTATAGCCAACGCAGAGGCCGGCCAGGATGCCATAGAACGTGCTTATGACAACAATCTGCTCTCCAACTTTGAGATAAACCAGCCCAATGGCAACTGGGTGGGCATGGACCTGGGAACCCCTATGGATGTGGGGTACGTAAGTGTATATCCCCGTAGTGACGACAATGATATATGTCCCGGAAACGAATATGAGCTGTTCTACTTTGACGGACAGGAATGGTGCCCGCTGGAATACTGGCGCGCAGAGTCAAACACCCTGCACTGTGACAGTGTTCCGCTGAACACGCTGCTGTGGCTCAGGAATTACACCAGAGGTAATGACGAGCGGCCGTTCATTGTTTCTCAGACTGGTGGGATAGAGTGGTGGTAACACTGAGTAAATACATAAACATGATAATGACAAAAGAATGAGAAGTCCTTTTTTATTAGCAGTGCTCTGCATGCTCACCCTTACTCCCAAGGGGGTTGCCCAGAATGCCGGAAAGCGTACACTGACCATGGAGGATGTATTGCAGCTGGCTCAGGAGAATTCCATATCGGCCATGAGTAACAGGAATATGTTTGCTGCTTCATACTGGAGTTTCCGCTCCTACAAGGCAGAAATGCTCCCTTCGCTTAACCTTAATGCCAACCTGGCAAGTTTTAACCGTTCGCTGGTGCAGCTGCAGGATTATAACACAGGAGCATTGAGCTACAGGGCCAATTACAACATGAGTAATGACGCCACCCTGTATGTGAGTCAGAATATTCCATGGACGGGAGGCTCCCTTTCCCTGTCAACCCATCTCTCCCGTTTGGACCAGTACAGCCCACAACGTCTTACAACATACTATTCCCAGCCTGTCTATCTTTCTTATGCTCAGAACCTGTTTGGATACAACAGGTTCAGATGGACACGCCAGATAGAACCCCGGCAGTATGAGATAGCCAAGCGTGAGTATATAGAGAGCATGGAACTGGTAAACCAGACTGCAGTAATGTATTTCTGGAACTATGTGGCCGGAAAAGAGAATTACGAGCGTGCCCAAAAGAGTTTTGAGGAGAGCAAGCGTCTGTACCGGGCTGCATGCAGGCGTTTTGAGATGAGTACAATAACCCGTGATGAACTCATGCAGGTGGAGATGAGGATGCTCAATGATTCCCTGAACATGAACACGGTTACGGTGGGTATGCGCACGGCACTCAACAGGCTATGTTCATATATAGGTTACAAGGAGGATACCCAGCTGGATCTGCAGACAGACTATAACATACCCAATATTACACTGAATTATGATGATGTGTTGGAGAGGGCACTTGCAAATTCGTCGTTCCGACTTAGTCAGGAACTGAGTTACATAGAGGCCGAACGCAGTGTTGAGCAGGCGCGTGCCAGCCGTGGGCTGTCGGCCAGTGTGAATGCCCGGCTGGGTATATCGGGATCCGACAACACATTTGGAGGTGCAATAGTACAGCTCCAGGACCAGGAGGTGTTTGGCTTTTCCATAAGCCTGCCTATAGTTGACTGGGGGCTGGCCCGCGGACGGGTACGTATGGCCGAGGCACGGGCTCAGACTACGCGCTACAGCCTTGAACAGAGCATGGCCGATTATAGACAGGACCTGCTTACCCAGGTAATGCAGTTCAACAATCAGTGTACCCAGTGTGAGATATCCAAGAGGGCTGCGGAGCTGGCACAGGATACTTATGAACTTGCACTGGGTAATTTTGGAAGTGGCAGCATGAGCATGTCCCAACTGGATCTGCTCAAGGATAAACGGGACAATGCCCTGAGCGTATATGTGAATAACGTAGCCAGTTACTGGAACTGTTATTTTGCTATACGCCGTTCCACACTCTATGATTACAATACAGGAACAGATATAAATGCAGAATTTGACAAACTGATAGACAAATAAACAAGCAATATGAAATACAACAGCATATTATTGGCTCTGTGTGCAACCATCATCCTGACTGGCTGCAAGTGGGGCAATGGGGAAAACGCTCAGACAGACAATACGGAAATGGCCCGTGGAAATTATGAAGTGGAGAAAAATCCCGTTTCTGTAATGATATTGGAACGCACCGTTTTCAATAAACAGCTGGTGTGCAACGGAAAACTGGAGGCTCAGGAGAAAGTAGGACTGCAGTTTCCTGTGTCGGGTATTCTGGAGAAGGTGAATGTACGGGATGGCCAGAAAGTACAGAAAGGACAGGTATTGGCCAGTCTGGACAGGGAACAGTTAAGAAAGAACCTGGAGCAGGCACGGCTCAACTATGACAAGGCCGAACTCATGCTGGCTGACCGTCTTCTTGATTATGGATACACGCTGCAGGATACTGCCCAAATTCCTCAGGACCAGAAACGTGTAATATACATAAATACCGGATTTGCCGATGCCCAGATGGCTCTTGGAAATGCAGAATATACTTATGGCGGGTGTGAGCTTAAGGCGCCGTTCACCGGAAAGGTGGCAAGTGTGAGGGGACATGTACATGAACCAGCCGGATTGTTCTGCACACTGATAGATGACAGCCGGTATCTGGTGCGTTTCAACGTGCTGGAGACCGAGTACGGACTTGTAAGTGTGGGCCAGCCCGTATATGTATCTCCCTTTGTGGATCCGGAACTTGTACTTACCGGAAGCATAGTCTCCATAAACCCGAGTGTAGATCAGTTTGGGCAGATTGCAGTAACTGCACAGCTCCCCGGCTCAGACAGGCTTATGGATGGCATGAATGTGAGAATAACCGTAAACAACCGTATCCCAGACCAGTTGGTGGTTCCTAAGAGTGCCGTTGTGATAAGGGACAATATGGAGGTGGTGTTCCGCTATGTGGATGGCAAGAGTCAGTGGGTTTACGTGAATGTCCTTAAATCAAATTCCACCCAGCATGTAATAGAACCCAACCGTGAACGTGGAGCGGAGCTCAGTGAGGGTGACATGATAATAACATCGGGTAATCTGAATCTGGCCGATGACACAGCGGTAGAGGCTCACCTGTAAACTGCTTGCGGTATGTTTAAAAGACTCATAAATAGACCAATAGCCGTAATGATGGTGCTTATTGCCGTCATGGTCCTTGGTGTAACGGCCATACGCAAGCTGCCGGTATCGCTGGTACCGGATGTTGATATTCCCAGAATAACGGTGCAGGTAACATCGGCCGACAGGAGCGCCCGTGAACTGAACGATGTCCTGCTGACCGGGCTGTGCCAACAGCTGGTACAGGTCCCGCATCTGACGGATATTACCTGTACGGCACGTGACGGAAGCGGAGTAATACAGCTTACTTTTGAGTATGGAACAAATGCCGACCTTATATTTATAGATGTAAATGAGCGTGTAGACTGGGCTACGGCAGAATGGCCGGCCAGCGAGGAACGTCCTATGATTATGCGTGCCAGTGCTACCGATATCCCTGCATTCTTTGTAAATGTGTCTCTTAAACCGAATGCCATACATGCACGCAGTTTCCTGGATATAAGTGATTTTACACGACAGGTAATAGTACGCAGGCTTGAACAGTTGCCGCAGGTGGCCATGGTGGATATATCGGGCCAGGTTTTTCCGCAGTTGCTCATAATACCCGACAGGGAAAAGCTGCGTGCAATGGGTGTGACCGAGGATGTTCTGGGAATGGCCATCCGGGGCGCCGACGTACGATTGGGAAGCCTGTCAATACGTGATGGGGAATACCGTTTTGACGTCCGTTTTGAATCCAGCGTGATTACCCGTCAGGATGTGGAGAATGTGTGGCTCAAGCTGGGTGAGCGCACGTATCAGATAAAGGATCTTGCGGAGGTAAGGGAGGAACCGCAGAGAATGAATGGCATGATAACCCAGGACGGTACACAATGCGTATCCCTGGCAATAATCAAGAGGACCGATGCCCGCATGCTGGACCTCAAGAAAGGGGTGGACAGACTCATGAACTCAATCCGGAATGACTATCCCGACCTGAATTTTGATATTACCCGTGACCAGACGGAACTGCTGGACTATTCCATTGACAATATGGTAAGAAACCTGTTGTATGGTGCCCTGTTTGCCTGCCTTATAATATTCCTGTTCATGCATGAGGTACGCAACTCGCTGCTTGTAGTCATTACCATTCCTGCTGCACTCATACTCTCTTTCCTGTGTTTCTATGTCCTCAAGCTCTCCATAAATGTGATTTCACTGTCGGGACTGGTGCTTGGACTGGGCATGATGGTAGATAATTCCATTATTACCATAGACAATATCACACAGAAATGGCAACAGGGTTATCCGCTCAGCGATGCCTGTGTGCAGGGCTCCAGGGAGGTCTTTACTCCCATGCTGAGTTCGGTACTGACTACCTGTGCCATATTCATACCACTTATCTTCCTGAGCGGAATAGCCGGTGCCCTTTTCTACGATGAGGCCATGGCAGTTACAATAACCCTTGTATCGGCCCTGACAGTATCGGTCCTTGTTATTCCTGTGTTCTATTACCGGCTTTACCGGAAGCAGGCGTGTTACAGGCCCGGAAAGTTCTTTAAAGGCATGGGTAATATGAATGCCGGTTATGAACGTGTAATGAACTGGTTTTTCCGCCACAGGGGTGTTATGTGGGGTATATTTGCAAGCTCGCTGCTGTTTGCAGGAGTGCTGTTCAGCATTCTGGACAAACAAAAACTGCCACGTCTGTCCCACAGCGATACCCTGTTGAATATAGAATGGAACGAACGCATCCCCATTCAGGAAAACAACAAACGCTGTGATAGTATCATGGCCCAGTTCCCGGAACTGGTGGAGCAGTACACCTGCATGACCGGCAGCCAGCAGTTCGTGCTGTCCCATACCCGTCAGACTGGACTGTCCGAATCCATCATATACATAAAGGCGGCCAATACAGAAAACATAGACAGTATAGAGTCCAAGGTAGCCAGGTATATCAGTTCAAGATGGGCCCATGCCACATATTCCTGCCAGCCGTCAGGCAATGTGTTTGATATGCTGTTTTCTGAGAAAGAGCCACAGCTTGTGGTCCATATAAGGAAGACCGATGGATCCACGCCAGAGCCCGGGCAACTGTCTGGACTGTTGCAGGAACTGCGCTCTGCACTTCCGGACCAGTATATTCAGCCCGCAGAATGGAACGAGTATATAGAACTGATAACAGATCCGGAGCGTCTGGCCCTGTACGATGTAAGCTTTAGCCAGATAATGACCTATCTGCAGCAGTCCATGAATGCCGGCACCGTACTGCGTGTTTCCAAGGGAGATGTGTCCATGCCGGTGGTCATAGGAGTGGGGGATCACCAGATGCGTGACCTTATCCAGGGCAGTTACATTGACACCCGTGGCGGACGGGTTCCGCTGGAGATACTGTTAAAAGAAACCCGTGCCCGTGATCTCAAATCAATAACACAGGGAGTGGACGGAGAGTATTATCCGCTGGTGCTCAATGTGCGGGGACGTGAGGCGCGTAATGTCATGGAAGGCATAAGCAGGGTTATACGTAGCCACCAAGAGTTTGATGTGAGTTACTCGGGTGCATATTTTACCAACCGGGAGCTCATACATGAGCTGTGTGTGGTTATGGGAATATCCATCCTGCTGCTCTTCTTTATCCTGGCAGCACAGTTTGAGAGCCTGGTACAGCCGCTTATAATCCTGAGTGAATTGATAATAGACATATTTGCAGTGTTATTGGTTTTATTGCTGTTCGGTGAGAGCCTGAACCTGATGTCCATGATAGGTCTGGTTGTAATGTGTGGAATAGTCATAAATGACTCCATACTGAAAGTTGACACAGTAAACCGCCTCCGTGAACATGGGTTTGGGCTCAAACGGGCCATCCTTGAAGCAGGAAACAGCAGGCTTAAGGCAATAGTAATGACCTCGCTCACCACAATCCTTGCCATAGCACCATTCCTGGTACGTGGTGACATGGGCAGCGACCTGCAGTATCCGCTTTCGCTCGCACTGATAGGAGGTATGGTAGCGGGAACATTTGTGAGTGTATTCTTTGTCCCACTGGCATATTATGTAATCTATAAGCGTTCAGACAGATGAATACTACCCCGGCACCTGTTTGCCCCACACAGCGTCCGTATAAGAAACACGCTTTCAGGATAATACTCATAATGATAGTTCTCATGTTGGTGGGAGCTGTCTCGTTGCCTTTCCTCAGGGTCCAGTACACTCCGGACAGGGAGAGTCCTACCCTATATGTAATGTTTGTAGGTCAGGGTTCGCCACGCGTTATAGAGACAGAGGTAACATCGGTCATAGAGGGTGCCATGAATACCGTGGCGGGTGTATGTGACATATCTACGGTGTCCAGGCATGGTGGTGGTTATGTGGGACTTACATTCAAGGAAGGTACCAATATGGAAACCGCGCGTTTTGACATATCAACCCGTCTCAGACAGATACGCAAGGTACTTCCTGAGGGAACTATTACGGCTGTAAGCGGATCCTCGCAGAGTGGTGGCAGGGAACGAGTACAGATACTGAGTTACACAATAAATGCCGATATGCCCACGCAGGAAATACTGCGCTATGCGGAGAGTCATATTATTACCCCTCTGTCCCGCATTGAGGGTGTAGGGGAGGTTGGCACATCTGGAGCAATGCCGTATGAGTGGGTCCTTACGTTTGACCCTGACCTGCTCAGGGAGGCAGGTATGGGACCGGGACATCTTAGCCAGGCGCTTGGAGCATATTATCAGGACCGTATTGTAGGTACGGAGAACATGGACAACCGCCTGATGCTTGTCCGGCTAAAGAGTGTAGATCTGAACACTGAGATGGAAAACATTCCAGTGGGTAAGGTTGGGGACCGCATGTATTGCATAGGCGATTTCTGCACGGTCCAGTATATAGAGCAGGAGCCATATTCCTACAACAGGATAAATGGCCTGAATACCCTTACACTTTACGTTTATGCCCAGGACGGTATAAATACCCTTGCCGTGACCAATGCAGTAAAAGCGCGGATGGATGAACTCAAGGCAGGGTTCCCGGAGAACTTTGGAATACAGCTCATGCTCGATGCATCCCAATCTCTCAAGAGCGAGATCAGTAAGATCCTGCTGAGGGCAGCAATATCCCTTGCAATCCTGCTGCTTTTTGTGCTGCTTGTGAGCCGGAGCCTGAGGTATCTGCTTGTCATAGGGCTTACTATCATGGTAAACCTGCTGAGCGCAGTGATATTCTATAACCTGCTGGGTATAGACATAGAGCTCTATTCCATGGCCGGAATAACTGTGTCGCTTGGAATAATAATAGATACAGCCATAGTGATTGCCGACCACTATTCGTATTATGGAAACAGAAAGGTCATGACATCTGTTGCAGGAGCCCTGCTGACCACAATAGCGGCACTCCTGCTTGTTTTCTTTCTGCCTCAGGGTGCCAGGGAGAACCTGACCGGATTCTTGTGGGTTATAGTAATAAACCTTACACTTTCTCTGGTTGTGGCTTTCTTTTTTGTACCGGCTCTGCTGGAAAAACTACCATTGGAGAACAAGGGAACGGTAAGGAACAGTATGGCGCGCAAACGCAGGCTGGTATTCAGGACTCAGCATTTTACGCGAACTGTAATATGGGGCAGGAAACACAGGTGGGTCTATATTATAAGCATTGTGCTGTTGTTTGGACTGCCCATTCAGATGCTTCCCGGCAGGGTCCTGCACAAAAGCAACAGTGATTTTCCTGAACTGCAGGAAGGTCTGGACAAGGGCGGCCTGGTAGGGCTGTACAACAGCACGGTAGGAAGTAGGTGGTATCAGCGCAACAAGCTATGGTTTGAGCTGGCGCTGGGAGGCTCACTCAATATATTCCAGAAATACAACAATGTGCGCAGACACGTTGGACGTGAGGAGGAGAGGCCTGAGAAAGTCTTACATATCCAGGCTCAGATGCCAGAGGGCTGTAATGTCCAGCAGCTGAACAGTGTTGTGGTTGAGATGGAAAACTGGCTCAGGCAGTTTGATCAGATAAGCATGTTCTCTACCAGGTTGTCGGGAACACAGGGCACAATAGATATACATTTCAAGGAAGAATTCATGCACAGCGGCTTTCCGCAGGAGCTTAAGCAGCTTATGTGGCAGAAAGCCATGGGATATGGCGGTGCCTCATGGTATATCCCTTCATTAGATGCAAATGACCGTCCTCTCAGTAACAGCATGAGACAGGATAGCTGGACGTATAACATAAAGATGTATGGATATAATTACGACCTTCTGTACAGATATGCCCAGGATCTTATAGATTCCCTCAAACTGAACATGAGGGTAACCGATGCCGGTTTTGCATCGGATTATTACTCGTATGTACCCAGCGAGTACTGTATTGACTATGATGAGCAGAAAATAGCAGAGAGTGGAATAAACCTGTACAGATACTATTCCTATCTGGGAGAACAGCTGTACAATAGCAGGGTGGCACGCGTATATCACGATGGTGGAGCCGTTCCGGTCCGCCTGGTCTCCAGTAAGACGGACTATTTTGACCTTTGGCACATAAAGAATGACCTGGTAGATATTGACAGCATAAAAACACGTCTGGATAATGTGGGCAGCATTACCAAACAACAGACGGGAATGGATATTGAGAGGCACAACCAGGAATACGTAATAAACGTAGGATATGATTTTATAGGTTCAAACGACATTCAGTTTGGAATGGAGATGGGCATAAGGGATAAGTTCAACAGGTATCTGCCCATGGGTTTCCGCCTTGATTCCAGCAATTACTTCATGAATATGGAAAACCGCCGTCAGCGTACGGCATTGATATTCGTGGTAATACTGGTCATATTCATGATATGTGCCACACTGTTTGAGTCTCTCCTGGAGCCATTGTCCATATTACTGCTTATTCCAGTAAGCTTTATTGGCATGTTCATTACATGTCCCATAGTGGGGGCTGCAAGTGACCAAGGCATATTTGCAGCCATGATCATGATTTGTGGTATAACCGTCAATGCCGGAATTTATCTTACATCTGAATACAGGACAATATGCAGGTCAAACGGACAGTATGGGCTAAGGAACTATGTCAGGGCGTTCAATCGCAAGATAGTGCCTATAATGCTTACGGTAGTAAGTTCAGCCCTGGGTCTGATACCTTTCCTGCTTGATGGTCAGGACAGTCAGTTCTGGTTCAGTTTTGCAGTGGGTGTTATGAGTGGCATGCTGTTTTCTGTAATTGCAATTGTCCTGGTCATGCCGGTTTTTTTCTCACACCGCCCTGCCATGTAAGCAAAAATAGTTATTTTTGCCTACTGGATGTAACGGTATGTATTATTCAGCATTAGGCATAATAGCAATAATAGTCCACGTAATACTCAATATTGATTATTACATAGACAGGAAGAACTCGGGCGAGGTACAGTCTGTTGGATATGCTTTTTTTCTGAATTCTGTCCTGGGCTATTTTTTGACCGATGCCCTGTGGGGTGTGTTCAATGACGCAAAGCTCAATACCCTGCTCTACGTTGTTACATTGCTGTACTACATAGCCCTGATGCTTACTGTTGTATCCTGGTGTAATTATGTAGTCCATTATCTGGAACTCAGCAGGCTTACTACAAGACTTACCCACATATTCTCCATCCTGTTCTGTCTGACAGAGTCGGCATTGCTGGTCCTGAATTTCTTTAAGCCTGTTTTCTTTTGGTTTGACAGTGATGGAAGTTTCCATTCCGGCTTTTTGCGTAACCCTGTCATGGGACTGCAGATGTTACTGTTCCTGTTCATAGCCGTTCCAACCTACATAATAGCCATAAGGAACCATGGAATAGCAAAACGCAGGTATTTCTCCATTGGATTCTGCAGCCTTACCATGATTGTTACCGGATATATCCAGACACGCATGCCTCTTGTCCCCGTGCTTACAATAGGAATCATGATATCATCGTGTGTACTGCATGTGTTTGTACATGAGGATGAGAAAGAAGAGATCCGTAGGACACTGGAGATAAGCAGGGAAAGCCTTAGAGAGAAAACGGATATCATATCGAACGCCGGTTTTGGAGTATGGATAATAAGCAAAGACAATGAGGGACGTAATACGCTGACCTTTGACAGCACTCTCCTTGAGATACTCGGACTCACAGATATGGACATGAGCCCGGTCCAGACATACACGTACTACCATGAAAGGATACTGGAGGACTCAGATACCATACACAATCAGGATTATAACCAGATGCGCGAGGGAAAGACAGTGTCGCGCATTGTAAAGTGGAACCACCCCACCAAGGGAACAATCTACCTGAGCGCGGGAGGAAAGAACTATACCACCTCTTCCGGTGAGCAGATTATTTCCGGTTACTGTTCAGATGTTACGGAAATCCAGAAGAATGAAAGGCGCTCAAACATTATAATCAACACACTTGCCCGCTCGTACAACTTCCTGAACTATGTCATTCTGGAGAGTGGCCGTTTTATATCGTGGAATCAGAACTATTTCATAAACGATGAGTATTCAAGGCTGTCGGAGAGCGGTAACGTGTACAGCATTATTGATTACTACTGTTCAGAACTGATTGCTCCCGAATTCCGTGAGGAGATGAAAGAGTTCTCACGCCTTGACAATATAAATGAAAGGATGCAGCACAGACATATCCTGATAAACCAGTTCAAGGATATGCGTGGCGTATGGCATGAATGGACCTATATTGCTGCCGACCGTGACACGGATGGAAATGTAAAGCACCTTATCTGGGCAGTCAGAAAGATTGAGGACGAAAAACAGGCAGAACTCCGTAAACAGCAGATACTCAATGACAATATTGCTGCCAATAAGGCAAAGACGGTATTCCTGCGCAACATGAGCCATGAAATAAGAACCCCGTTGAATGCCCTGTTTGGATTTGCGCAGTTGCTGGGACTGCCGGACGGCTCATGGTCCGGGGAGGAAAAAGAACAGTTCAATGCCAATATCTTTAATAACTTTACCATGCTCGAGATGCTGATAGATGATATTATTGATATTGCCGATACAGACAATGGCAGCTACCGTATAAACATATCCCAGGTAAAGATCAACAATACCTGCCGCAATGCCATAATCTGCGCCGAGTATCGCAGGCCGGCCGATGTAAAGATGTATTTTACATCCGATGTAGACGATGACCATGTTGTCAATTCCGATGGCCGCCGCATTCAGCAGGTACTCATTAACTATCTTACAAATGCCTGCAAGAACACTGTAAAGGGAGAGATTCACCTGCATTGTTCAACTACAGAGAACCCAGGCAAACTGACTCTTTCCGTGACCGACACCGGAGTTGGTGTACCGGCCGAGAAGGCAGACTATATTTTCCAGCGTTTTACAAAACTCAATGACTTTGTGCAGGGCTCAGGACTTGGGCTCAACATCTGTCAGATGGTTGCCGAAAAGCTTGGCGGCAGCGTTTATCTGGATAAGAACTACACAGCTGGAGCCCGTTTTGTCTTTGTTATAGATGATATAGCCTGATAAGAGGCTCGTCGGTACTTTTTTTTTATCTTTGTAAGTATGCAAGGATACAGGATAATCGTGGCCGGTATTGGACCGGGATCTGAGGCAGATATAACTCCTGCAGTCAGAGAAGCCATAGCTCACAGCAATGTGATTGTGGGCTATAAGTACTATTTCAGATTCATTGAACCCTTCTTGAGTGAGGGTACCGAGTGCGTGGATACGGGCATGAAACGTGAACGTGACCGTGCAGAGCAGGCCTTTGAACTGGCAGAGCAGGGCAAGACTGTCTGCGTAATCAGTTCCGGTGACTCGGGAATATACGGTATGGCCCCGCTTATCTATGAGATGAAGCGCCAGAGGAACAGCAATGTAGAGGTTACGGTCCTTCCCGGCATAAGCGCATTCCAGAAAGCGGCATCGCTGCTTGGTGCACCAATAGGACATGACTTTTGCGTAATATCCATGTCGGATCTCATGACCCCATGGGATACTATAGAGAAACGTATCAAGGCCGCTGCAATGGCCGATTTTGTAACTGCTGTCTATAACCCCAAGAGTATAGAGCGTTACTGGCAGCTAAACAGGCTTAAGGAACTGTTCCTTGAGGAACGTTCTGCAGATACTCCGGTAGGGTATGTGCGCCAGGCCGGCAGAGAGGACGAATGCGTTACCGTAACTACACTTGGTAAGTTTGATCCTGAACAGGTAGACATGTTCACTGTGGTCATTATTGGCAATTCGCAATCCTACAACTGGAACGGACACATGGTTACCCCGCGCGGCTACTACCGTGATCAGCAGGACGGGCAGGTAGGAATAGGCCAGGGTATAATGATAGAGAGTTTCCGCACCATCATGGGCATGCTGGAAAGAAAGGATTATCCTCTGGGTCATCTGTGGGCCCTGCTCCATGCAATCCATACCACGGCCGATTTTGAAATGGAAAAAATCCTGCTGTCCGATGCCCATGCAGTAGAAACCCTGTATGAGAAGTTCAGTTCCGGTCAGGCCAAGGTCATTGTGACCGATGTCACCATGGCTGCAAGTGGTATCCGTAAGGGGGCACTGCAGAGAATGGGTATAGAGGTAAAGTGCTATCTCTCTGATCCCCGGGTGGCAGAGATGGCGGCAGAGAAGGGAATAACACGTACGCAGGCTGGGATAAGGCTTGCTGTGAGTGAGCATCCCGATGCCCTGTTTGCATTTGGCAATGCTCCCACTGCACTCATGGAACTGTGTGAACTTATAAGAAAAGGACATGCCCATCCATGCGGCGTGATTGCCGCCCCTGTAGGTTTTGTCCACGTCCGTGAGAGCAAACACATGATCAAACCATTCACTCAGATACCAAAGATAATAGTTGAGGGGCGCAAGGGAGGCAGCAACCTGGCTGCAACGCTGGTCAACTCAATCCTTACCTTTGACGATGCTGAACAGCTAAGACCTGGCCGTGATGTCTGAGCAGGTTTTCCATATAATAGGCATCAGTGACAATCCGGAGCAGGAACTGTCGCGCGGCGCATTGGCAGTGATTGCAGCGGGAAAGGTCTTTTCCGGAGGTGAGCGTCACCGTGAACTCATGCAGTCCAAACTGCCAGCCAACGCAGAGTGGATCCCAATAACCGTGCCACTATCTACTGTGTTTGAGCGGTACAGAGGTCATGATGACGTGGTGGTATTTGCAAGCGGAGACCCTCTGTTCTATGGCTTTGCCGCAACGGTCCAGCGCGAGCTTCCACATGCAGTCATAGACCTTTACCCATCATTCAACTCAATGCAGATGCTGGCTCACAGGCTGCTCCTGCCGTATCAGGATATGCATGCCGTATCTCTTACCGGACGCCCGTGGAAGCAGTTTGATTCTGCACTCATAAACGGAGAGCCTTTGATAGGCTTGTTGACCGACCGTAACAAGACTCCCGGACTTATAGCCAGGCGTATGCTGGACTATGGGTATGACAACTATTCGGTCAGTGTGGGTGAATGTCTTGGCAACCCGGAGAAAGAAAGGGTTACCACTGCCAGCGTAAGGGAGGTATCGGAAATGGAGTTCTCATTTCCAAACTGTATGATACTCAGGCGGACTACCCAAAGGAACCGTCTGTTTGGAATACCGGAGAGCCAGTTCAACCTGCTTGACGGCCGTACCAGGATGATTACCAAAATGCCGGTACGATTGCTAACCCTGAGCATGCTGGATCTAAGGCAGCGCAGATCATTATGGGATGTGGGATTCTGTACGGGATCTGTATCCATAGAGGCAAAACTACAGTTCCCTCATCTGGACATTACAGCCTTTGAGGTACGTGAGCAGGGCCGTGAGCTGATGGAATCCAACAGCCGCAGGTTTGGTGCTCCCGGAATCAACGCTGTAATAGGTGATTTTATTCAGGTTCCGGTGCAGGATTACCCTGCCCCCGATGCTGTGTTCATAGGCGGGCATGGCGGTCAGATGCTGCCTATGCTCAGAAAGATTGACAGCGTTCTAGAACCAGGTGGGGTGATAGTGTTCAATTCCGTATCGGATGAGAGCCTGCACATGTTCCGCCAGGGTATAGAGGCAATTGGTAGAAAGATAACAGATCAGGTGCGTGTGGCTGTAGATTCCCACAATCCTATAGAAATATTGAAGGCAGAATAATGAAAACAGCAATCATTACAGTATCTGCAGGTGGCGCAAAGACAGCCATGGAGGTTCAGCGTGAGCTGGCAGACTCAGAACTGTTCTCCCTTAAGGAAATAAGCGGGTTTACCTGCATTGATTCAATAGAATCATTCCTGGAAAAGAACCTTGCCCAGCTTGAGAACATAGTTTTTATTGGTGCCATGGGAATCTGCGTACGCAGCATTGCCCCGTTCATAAAGGATAAATACACAGATCCGGCAGTGGTATGCATAGACAGTACGCAGAAATTTGTAATCCCTGTTCTGTCTGGACATATTGGTGGCGCCAATGAACTGGCCCGTACCCTGGCCCGTGCCTTGGGTGCCCAGGCCGTAATAACCACTCAGTCCGATGCTACCAACCTGTGGCCGTTGGATACCCTTGATAAGTGCCTTGGCTGGACGCGTGAACCTGTTGACAGGGTTGCAATGAACAGCATGATTGCCAAGTTTGTAAACAGGGAGAGCACAGCCCTGTTGCTGGAGATAAGAGACAAGGGAACCGAATGGCTGGAGGCAAATCTTCCGGAACATGTAAAGGTGTTCCACCGTTTTGACCAGATAGACCAGAATGGGTTCAGCCTGCTTATAACCGTGTCGCCTTTCCTGCACGATTCTCCAATACCAACTCTATGTTTCCGTCCACAGGTACTTCATGTGGGTGTAGGTTGCCGCAAACAGTGCAATCCGGATGGAATACCACAATACATTACGGAATCACTGAATTCAAACGGACTCTCCGAGCTGTCGGTAGCCAGTATAAACACTATAGAACTCAAGAAAGACGAGCCGCTCATTGAGGCTCTCAGGTCTGAGTGGCCGCAGGCATCGGTCAACATCTTTACGGTTCCCGAACTGGAGAATATAGAGGTGCCTAACCCGTCGGACAGGGCATTCGCGGTAACGGGACTTTACGGGGTAGCCGAGAGTTCTGCCATGAAGGCCAGCGGCAATGATACACTGCTCATGGAAAAGCAGAAGGGACTTATATCCCAGGGTAACAACTTTACATTTGCAGTTGCACTGGAGCGTTCTGCCCAGCTGTCCGGACATATTGAGATAGTGGGTGCCGGCCCTGGGGACCCGGAGCTTGTATCGGTACGCGGCAAGCGCATGCTGGAACAGGCTGACCTTATACTTTATGCCGGCAGCCTTGTGCCCAAGGAACTTACATACTATGCTAAACAGGGTGCCACAGTACGCAGCAGTGCCGATATGGACCTGGAGGAGCAGTTTGAGCTCATGAAAAGTTTCTATGACCGTGGTCTGCTGGTAGTCCGCCTGCACACAGGTGACCCATGTATATACGGTGCCATACAGGAGCAGATGGCTTTCTTTGACCAGTACGGCATGTCTTACCATATTACTCCGGGAATATCGTCGTTCCAGGCTGCCGCTGCTGCACTCAGGTCCCAGTTTACCATCCCAGAGAAGGTACAGAGCATAATACTTACACGCGGCGAGGGGCGTACCCCCATGCCCGAGAAGGAGCAGTTGCACAAGCTGGCCCAGTCAAACAGTACCATGTGTATCTACCTGAGTGCGGCCATTGTAGAAAAGGTCCAGGAGGAGCTGCTCATGGCTTATCCACCGGAAACACCGGTTGCGGCCTGCTACAAGCTCACCTGGAAGGAGGAGAAAATTTACCGTGGTCAGCTTAAGGACCTGGCCCGCATAGTACGTGACAACAAACTTACACTTACCACCCTTCTTGTTGTGGGCGATGCCATAGACAACCGTCAGGGCTTGTCCAGGCTCTATGCTCACGAATTCAAGCACCTGTTCCGCAAATGATTCTCATACTGGGTGGCACTACAGAGGGACGTCTGGCTGTAAAGGTGGCCGATGAGGCCGGCAAGCCATTCTACTACTCAACCCGTTCTGACCTTCAGATGGTTGAGAGCCACAACGGCATACGTCTTACCGGAGGTCTGGATATGGAATCCATGATACAATTCTGCCGGGAGCATGGCATACGTCTTATTGTGGATGCTGCCCATCCGTTTGCAGAGGTGCTTCATGATACTGTTGGAAAGGTATCGGACCAGCTTGGCCTGCCGGTTATACGTCTGGAGAGAACCTTTCCGGAGCGTGATCCGGATATTATCTGGTGCAGGGATTATGACCATGCCATAGCTCTTATGAGACAGAACGGGGTAAGAAAGCTGTTGGCACTTACTGGTGTAAAGACCATTTCCAGACTTGGAGAATACTGGAAAGAAAATGACTGCTATTTTAGGATACTTGACCGCAGGGAGTCTCTCGACCTTGCCAGGCAGCAGGGATTTCCAGAGGACAGGCTGGTTTACTATCATCAGGGTGAGTCTGAAGATCTTATATTGCAGGAAATATGTCCCGATGCCGTAATAACCAAGGAGAGTGGTATGTCGGGCGGCTTTCTGGAGAAGGTAGAAGCAGCCCGTCGGGCGAGGATTCCAGTGTATGCCGTAATGCGCCCCCAACTGCCATCCAGTTTTGAGACAGTTACGGGCGAGCACACCCTGCGCCGTGCAATAGAACAGCATCTGCCTGATTTTTATCCGCTCAAGAGCGGCTACACTACAGGTTCCTGTGCCACAGCTGCCAGCAAGGCCGCTCTCACAGCACTGCTGCTGGGCGAAGAGTTGTCATCGGTCCAGATACAGATCCCGGATGGAGAGATTCTTACCCTGCCGGTAACCGTGTTGGAAATAGCTCATGACCATGCAAAGGCACAGGTAATAAAGGATGCGGGCGATGACCCTGATGTTACAAACGGTTGCACCGTACAGTCTTTGGTACAGTTGAGCAGCATTCCTGGAGTACATTTCCTGCAGGGAGAGGGTGTGGGAAAGATTACCCTGCCAGGACTGGGGCTGGAAACAGGAGAGCCCGCCATTAACCCTACACCTAGAAAAATGATAGAGGGTGAACTGCTGGACCTGTTGCAGAAGAGCGGATGTGAGTTTCCCGGTGTGGATGTTACTGTAAGTGTACCCGGAGGAGAGGAACTGGCAGTGCATACCTTTAATCCCAAGCTTGGAATAGTAGGTGGAATATCTATTATTGGCACATCGGGAATAGTGCGTCCATTCTCATCGGAAGCATTTGTAGAGGCTATACGCAGGGAATGTGAGGTGGCAAAAGCAGTTTTTCCAGACAGGCTGGTAATAAACTCGGGTGCACGCAGCGAACGTTTTGTAAAGTCCCTTTATCCAGATCTGCCTGCACAGGCATACGTCCATTACGGAAACTATATAGGAGAGACCCTTAGGATTGCGCAGGAACTGGGATTCCCAAATGTTACCATGGGCATAATGATGGGAAAGGCAGTAAAACTGGCCGAGGGTAATTTTGATACCCATAGCCGGGTGGTTACCATGAACCGTGGTTTTATAAGGGAGATGGCTGTAGAATCTTGTGTACCGGAGTCTGTGCTGTTCAGTATAGACAATATGCTGCTTGCCCGTGAGCTATGGGATATTATCCCTTCAGGCAGCATGATGGATTTTTGCAATGTGGTAAGAAAGCATTGCCACAGCCTATGTGACGCTCTTATTCCTGGAGCTAAGCTTACAATACTGATTATCAGCGATAATGGTCAGATATACTGATCAGAGCAAATCAAGCATATCCTGAAAACTGGTAGCATTCTGTGACTGGCCGCTTGTATTGTTTACTACAGTAAAACAAGGTTTGCCGTTCTCCATGCTGGCCTGAACTGTAATTTCTGCATTCTCGGCCTGAGGGGCAACCCTTATACCATTTCTATGCAGGGCTTTTATTACAAGGTCCTGTAGGTCGGCATGGGCTTTGAGTGCTACGGTACGGTTACAGTCATTTTCTATGCGGAACTGACCGCTCCCGGCATGGAACGAGATACCTTTCCTTACAAAGAACTTCTGCAGGTTTCCGCTCAGGGTAAGGTCCTCGGGAGTACCGGTTGCCAGACCATGCTGCTGATCCAGAAGCCATACAGTATCGGATATCTGCAGTGCCAGCTCAAGGTCATGGGTGGACATAAAGATGGTCTTGCCGGCACTGTGCGATAACCTGTGCAGGAGCTGCATTATCTCAACCTTGCTGGGGTAGTCCAGGAAAGCCGTTGGCTCGTCAAGAAAAATAATGGGGGTTTCCTGAGCAAGTGCCTTGGCTATCATAACCTTTTGGCGTTCGCCATCGCTCAGGGTCTGGATCATACGCTCACTGAAATCACGGATTCCCACCATATCCATGGCCGAATCAACAATCTGTGAGTCCTTTTCTGCAAGAGTTCCCCAGAAACCTGTATATGGGCTTCGGCCCAGACCAATCAGGTCACGGACAGTCATGTTGCGCACGTCTATCCTCTCAGTAAGTACAACACCAATCAGGGTAGAGAGCTCCTTGTCGGAGTAAGACTCCAAAGGCTTGCCCATAATCTCAATCTGTCCGGATATAGGTGGCTGGAAAGCAGAGAGCGTACGCAGCAGGGTAGATTTACCCGCACCATTGGGACCCAGCAGACAAGTAAGCTGCCCGCTTACCAGACTGGCGTTTATATTACCCGATACGGTCTTGGTCTTATAACCGGTAGATAGCGATGTGAGTCTTATGATTTCCTTTGTATTCATTCTGAGGTGTCGTTATGTCTTTTCCTAAAGAGTACCGATATAACTACAGGGGCTCCTACAAGTGCCGTTATTGAGTTTACAGGCAGGGCTCCCTCAAATCCCGGCATGCGGGCAACAAGATTGCAGGTCAGTGCAAACAGTGCACCTACAAGTATGGAAGCAGGTATCAGTATGCGGTGGTCATTTGTCCTGAAAAGACTCCGGCACAGATGTGGTACGGCAAGTCCCAGGAAACTTATAGGGCCGCAATAAGCGGTTACAATGGCAATCAGCACACCGGAGTAACTGATGGTATAAAGCCTGGCACGCTTTACGTTCAGTCCAAGGTTGCGTGAGTACGAATCGCCAAGCAGCATAAGGTTAAGCGTTTTGGCAAGAAGCATGGAGAAGGGGAGTATAACTGCCATGGTGCATACAAACAGCACCATCTGGTCACCGGACACTCTTGCAAAACTGCCCAGTCCCCAAACCACAAAAGCACGTATGTCTTCTTCTACACTGAAGAACTTGAGTACTCCTATTATGGCATTGGCTATATATCCTATCATTACGCCAATGATCAGGAGCGTTACGTTTCCTTTTACTTTCTGTGATACATAGACAATGAGTGCCATTACAGCAAGCGCTCCTGCTACGGCTCCTATTGTCATTGTCAACTCCCCTGCTATACCCATCTTGCTGAGTGCCATGCCACCTATATTGCCCGACAGCAGCACTACAAATGCTACTCCAAGGCTTGCACCTGAGCAGATTCCCAGGACCGATGGACCCGCCAACGGATTCCGGAATACAGTCTGCATGATAAGTCCGCTCACCGAAAGGCCTGCGCCGGCCACGATTGCCGTCAGTGCCTGGGGCACCCTGGACTTAAAAACAATGTTCTGCCAGATGATATCCTCATTTCCTATACCCAGCATGATGTTGAAGACAGAACGTGCCGGTATGTTTACTGAACCTAATAGTACGTTCAGGAAGAAGAACAGCAGTATGACTGCCGTTATTACTGACATTACCGGTATTACTCTTTTTCTCATGCTGCAAATATAGGTTATTTAAGGATTTCGTAATACTTGGGAGTGTAATCAGGAAGCAGTTCCGGGTGAAATGCCTTGATAAAATCACTCAGAATAATGTCTGGCTCTATTGGCATACTCTCATAGAATGGTTTCTGGCTCATGTTGCAGTAAACAACTCCATGCTCCCTGTACGCCTTGAAGTCCGTATAACGCGGATCTTCCTTTGCCAGTTCGCTATAACTGAAATCTCCCTTGAAACTGTTTACAATACGCCAGTAGTCTGCATTGGCTGCCTGGCTGTAAACCTTTTCATAGTCAAGTGTAATACCACCGGAGTGGGTGTCGTCCTTAAGGAAATAGTCTCCACCTGCATCCCGAAAAATCCTTGCAAGAAAACTGTTTCCGCCTACAGCGTACCAGTTTCCACCCTGGATCTCGCCACTGAATACAAGCGGCCTGTGCTCTACGTTCTCTGTGAGCCTGGTCAGGGCAAGATAACGTGACTCAATGCCGTCAAATATCTCATTGGCCTTTTCCTCCTGTCCAAGAAGCAGTCCTATGAACTTAATCCACTCAGCCTGTCCAAGGGGAGAGATCTCCTTGTAACCAAGATGTGGTACAAGAGTAATACCCACACTGGTCAGGGCATCATAGCCTCCACGTTTGAAAGGGGAAATCAGTATGAGGTCGGGGTTTATGCCCATGATTACCTCGTTGTCAAAGTTTCCCTCAATTCCAATCTTGTGGGTGAGTCCCTCATCCAGACGCCTGTTCATCTCCTCGTTGAAAAGATGGCGGGTGCTGGTTATTCCCTTTACTGCATTGGTCTCTCCCAGGACAATGAAATTGGAGAGCTGGAGCGATGTCATGCAGATTACACTGCTTATAGGAACTTCTATGGGCGTATAGTCTGCGGGCACCAGACTCCTGTCTGATCCCTTGCTTATAAGAGCATAGTGGAAAGTCTGACTCTCCTCTTTTTGTGGGTCCTGCAGGTCAACCAGGCATATACCGTCCTGGTAGGTCAGAGAGTAGCCCTGGGCATATCTAGGCTTAATCAGTTCCTGCAACTCACTAATACGACTATCTGCCTTGCTGGCAGAGGAACCGGCCTGGGAGGCACGGTTCCTGCAACCGGTAAGGCAGACAATTACTATTGCAAGAACTGCTATAGTAGTCTTTCTCACGTCTTTTAAAGATTACTCCTCTGGGAACATTGAGTGATAGTAATCCTCAAGAGATTCGCCGTTCACAGCCTGAACTGTGTGGTCCATCCAGATCTTGAGTACGCCTGGAATCTCAAGAAGACCAAGAACCTCCTCAGTGTTGATTACTTCGTACTTGGCAATGTTTGAGAAATACTCCAGCCAGCTGTTGTCCTCGCTTTCTGGATCCTCCTCATCCCAGTATTCCTCACCTTCTCCAATCATGTCATTGTGAGCGTGGTCACCGGCAATAGACATAAGAGCGTGGATAGAAATCTTGTCTGCCTTTACGCCCTGTTCCTGCATACGTGCCCAAACATCATGCTTGTAGTTGTCTGGCTGGTCAACTGTACCTACAAAATAGTTACGGTTGATCTTCTGGAGTTCTTCCTCAAGCTGGTTGTAGCGGATGTTTGCCTTGTAGCTGTCATAGCTG
This sequence comes from Bacteroidaceae bacterium, assembly GCA_045640825.1. Lineage (GTDB taxonomy): Bacteria > Bacteroidota > Bacteroidia > Bacteroidales > Bacteroidaceae > Colenecus. The sequence continues at coordinate 81,878 of JAZUFR010000052.1, read as the reverse complement.
TCTGGGTTACCGTGTCCCATAAAAGCAACAACACCGTCCTTGAGCTCCTTGCCATAGAATGCGTCAAGAGCCTTGGCGGTCAGCTCAACGTCATTTTCACGGCCTTCAGCCGAAGTCAGCAGTGGTGAACCAAGCTTGATGCTTACCTCAGAGAGATACTTGTCATCCAGGTCACCAAGATAGTTGTTCATGAAGTCCTTCATGTAGTTGATAACGCGGTTGAACTCCTCACCAGGGATAACCTGGAGTGACTGAACTACAATCTCATCATACTTTGCAGTTCCAAATGCATGCAGCCAGAAGTTAGGTGCATAGTAGTTACGTACCTGAGCGCCATCAGCAACGTGCTCACCGGCCATTGCACGGTTAATGCAGATTGCAGAGCTGTAAGATACATAAACATCATAATCCTTGAACTGCTTCTCATAGGCAGCCTTTGTAGCATCAAATGCATCGAAAGCGCACTGCCATGTTGAACCAAAAGCAACCAGCAGGATAGCCTTGTCATTCTTCTTGCCTGCCTTTACCTGAGCATCTACAGCGTTCTGGTAAGTTGTGTAGTTGTTGCTTGTACCCTTTTCTTCCTTATCGCATGATGCGATAGTGAAAGCTCCCATTGTGGCAATCATAGCCACCAGAAAGAATTTTTTCATTGTTTTGTTAATTAAAAAAGTTGATATAATGTAAGTTAATCATCGTCTCCGTGTTTAGATTCCTTGATTATGCTCTTGGTATCCATCTTCTTGCCCTGACTGAACTTTACGCTGAACGTGCAGTAAAGCGTGCGTCCCGGTGTAGTGGTGCCATAGTGAAGACCGTGTGGCGTGGTCTCCTTGTAATCAAGTATGTTGTCAACTCCAGCCTCAAGCCTGTAGCTCATGCCGTGCCTGCCTGTACCCAGGTCATGTGCACTTGTAACTTTCCATATCTGATACGGCTTGCCGTTACCATTGTTCTGATAGTACCTGGTAGAACTGGTCTTGCAGTAGAGTCCCAGTCCCAGTCGGTAAGCATCATTGAACCTGTGGTTCCACGATGCATTCAGATTGCTCTTGTGGTGGGCCATGCCATCAATTGTAACGTGGTCCAGCCTATGCTTCTTGCTATTGTACACATTGGCATCGGTATCCAGATAGCTATAACTTCCGCCTATGGTCAGTTCCTTTGTGATGCGCCATGTCAGGGTGGCATCGGCCCCGTATGTGCGGGCATTCTCCATATTCTGGTACTGGCGCGGGACAATCTGCATGCTTCCGTCGCCGGTATACTCATACAGGCCCGATGGAATATCGGCCATTCCAATGTTAACCAGGGCTATCATGTTTTCCAGCCTGTTCATGTAACCCGTTACAGAGGCGCTGAATCCTGCGTGGCTCCACTCCAGACTTGTTGAGTAGTAGTTGGATGTCTGAGCCTTGAGTCCTGGATTTCCCACATACAGCATTGTGGTTGTGCCCATGGTACGTATGTACTTATAGTAAAGTTCCTTGGGGGTGGGTGTCTTGAATCCCTGACTCCAGCCGGCCCTTATGCGGAACTCACCTACAGGGAACATGAGGCTGAGCTTGGGCGTGGCCTTTGAACCAAAATTGGCATTCTGGTCAAAACGGAGTCCTGCAGTAACATGCATCCAACCAAGCTGGGTATATTCATCCTGAACGTAGAGCGCTGCTGTCCAGTCTGTTACCTCGCCATTCTTTACTCGCATGGGGGCGTTCAGGTAGTCGCGCCTGAATTCGGCACCCACGCTTAGTCCGTTGCTGTATGGCAGTGCAAACACAGCCTTGGCCGATGCCATGAACCTGCGCTGGTCGCTCTGCAGGTTTGTCTGGCCTGCAAAATATGGGTAGTATGGCGTGTAATTGCCGTTTGGATCATATCCGTCCTCGAGCGTGGTTGCAGTGTAATAGTAGTAATACGCATGCCTGTTCCAGCTGGCGTCCAGGGTAAGTACATCGGTCTCATTGAGCTTATAGGTGGCTCCGGCCGATGTTCCCGCATCGCGGTACTGCATATCGAATGTGTTTACATCACATGATGCATATTTTCCGTCTGTGGGCCTGTAAATGCGCTTTCCGTACACCATGCCGTCGGCAAACATGCTCAGGCGGTCATTGGGTGTATAGGTGAGCTTTTCTATGAACTGCCAGTTGGTGTATTCGTTCAGGGTCCTGTTCTTGGAATCATATATGTGGAACTCCGTCTGGAAGGGATCTTCCTCGGCCGTGTTCTGCCAGCCGTCAGTATGTTGCAATTGGAAATTGGTCATGGAATTGATCTTTCCAATGGTAAAGCCCACGCTGTTGTGCTGTCTCAGGTCATTGTATGTACCGTATTTGGTAGTGTTCTCCAGGTAAAGGCCTTCGTCGTCATGCTTCCTGGTAACCACATTTATAACACCGGCCATGGCATCGCTGCCATAGAGGGCACTGCCTGCGCCTTTTACAATCTCAATATGGTCAATATTGTGCGGGTCAATATGCCCCAGGTCGTTCTCTCCTCCCTGGTCACCATGCATGCGCTTACCGTCAACAAGTATGAGAATGTAACTGTTTCCAAGACCGTTCATGGTCATCTGGGAACCCATGTCGCCGGGGTTAAAGTCAAATCCAGATCCAAGCTGCGCCAGGATCTCCTCAAAGGTAGATGCTCCCAGCTGCTCTATCTGTCTTCTGGAAATAACCTCGGTCTGGACAGGAACGTTCTTGAGGTTGTGGGGCGTACCGGTAGCAGTTACAACAATCTCGTCCAGTGCCTTCTGGATGTCATCGCTCTGGGCGGCAACCGGTAGGGAACCGATTACTGCTGCAATCACGGCCGATATCCTTATTACTGACTTTCCTGACATGGTTGGCTATTATTTCCTGAACTTGATGGTTAGACTGGCATAAACTGAACGTCCCGGATTTACAGTAGAGAAATTGCTGTTCCATGGACGGGTATCCCTCTCATTGAATATATTCTCAATACCCAGACCCGGTTCTATGGTATATTCGTCCAGATAGAACGTATGGTGGGTGTTCAGATCAAACTGGTTGTAAGCAGGTGAATAACCGTATGTGCTTGAATAACGCTCGCCCTGCATGTGCCCGTTCAGGTTTACATTCAGATGGTAGTTGCCCCAGGTGTGGTCCCACCTTATATTGACTGAACCGCTGTTGCGCACACTCTTGTCTACCGGAGTCTCTGTCACGGTACCATCGGTCTCTTTTGTGAGGGCCTTGGAATCGGTGAATACATATCCACCGCCTATGGTAATTCCTGCACCTGCATATAGATTGGCATTTACATTGATGCTCTTTATGTTGGCCTTGTCTATGTTTGCGCGCTGGCGTATGGTTGCGTATTCAGCATGGAGTGCATCGTAACCAAGGGCAGAGATTTCGGCATCGGACAGCACTTTGTAGTTGATCATGTCCCTTACATTATTCATAAGTGCCGTTGCCGATACCGACAGCCTGGAAACCGCGTATTCGGCATTTAGGGAGTAGAATGTGCTCTTTTCGGGCTTAAGGTTCCTGTTTCCTACGGTATAACGGCTTGCTGTCTTTGTCTGGTCCGTTGCATAGATCTGGCTCAGGGTAGGGGAACGGAAACCCTGTGACACCGCTGTTCTCAGGTTAAGTTTTCCCAGCTTGTACATAAGGGAGAAGTTGGGTGTTACATTACTGTGGAAATTCTGGTTGTATATGTATCGGACTCCAATCACACCCTGTAACTTACTGCTTATATTCAGCTCTTCCTGGCCGTAGAAAGCAGCAGTGTACATGCTCTCAAAGCTGATGTTGTCCGATTCTGACCTGAGCTGTTCGTTAATAAGCTCCGTACCTACAGTCAGTTTGTTACGGTCACTGAACTTATACACACCTTTAAGGTTTGCGTCGTAGTAGTGGGTCTTTTTCCTGGTCTGTATATCGCCTGGCTCAAATGTTCCGCTCTTGCTGAAGTAGCTGTAGGCCGATGTATAGTTGTCGCTGTAGAAATCGGCATCTATATATGATGCCTTGTCCAGATAGTAGCGGGCGTTGGCACCAGCCATCCAGGTCTGATGGGTAAGGTCATAGGTGTAGGCCTGGGTCTCCTTGTAGATGTAGTTGCCCTCGGAGTCCTTGGTGGTTCCTTTCTTGAAATAGGTTGCAGTCTGTGGCCTGCGTGTGTCATAGCCGTTCAGGTTTCCGCGAACCTGCACGGTCAGCCTGTCGTTTATTGCATAGGCCATGGTCTGCGAGAAGTTGTTCTGGATAAAACCGGCAGACATGGGACGTCCGGTCTTGTAACCCATTTCGTCCAGGTTATTGACCTGCCAGTTATCGGCCTCCTTCCTTATGAATGATGATGTCAGGGTAAGGTTGCCGTGGTTTATAGTGGCGTCGGTGGATTCCGTAAACCGTCCGTGGGTCGATATGTGGGTAAAGTTGCTCAGGTCAATTCCCTGCTTTGGAGTGTCTGTAATGATATTTATTACACCTCCTATGGCTTCGCTGCCGTAGAGGGCACTGGCTGCTCCGTTCTGTATTTCTATCCTGCGGATGTTTGCCGTGCTGATTCTGGATAGCCTGTCGTCGCCGCCAACCCTGTGACCGTTCTCCAGGATAATCAGGTAATCCTGGCCAATACCGTTCATGTTCAGGAATGTTCCCATTCCATTGGTAGTGGTCGTGATGTTTGGACTGAGTTTAGTGAGAGCATCTTCAATGCTGGTTATTCCGGCATTTTCAATGTCCTTTGATGTTATTACCTGGATAGGGACAGGCGAATTGGACATTCTCCTGTGTGTTCCGGTTCCTGTTACTACAACCTGGTCAAGGTTAATGTAGTATTCGGCCACGTCGTTGACCGACGTAGTCTGTGCAATCAGACAAGTTGGAATGAAGCCTATGAGGGCTGCACCCAGTACTCTTTTCAGCATAAACAAGCCTTAAGATTCAGTTAGCAAATTGTCAGAATTGTCTTGACCCCGAAACAAGTTCCCAAATAACAATGACTTGGCAGGTTTCCTGGCTCTAGTCCCTTTTTGGCACCTTCCCACCAGTCAGATGGCAGTGGTAATTAGAAAGCCTTAAGTTTTTGGACTAATACAGTAGCGGGCACTGCTCCGGTCTTTTACCGGATTCCCTCTCTGCCTGCACAGTAGATGCAGGCATCACCAAATCATCTGCAAATGTACTGCATTTTTTTGCACCATCCATTACCACCGCCTTTTTTTTAAATATGTGATATGATTGTGCGCTCTCCCGTATGCACATTTATCCCCGGGTGTGCTGTGGGGCTTGTCCACTGCGGCAGGGCGGGAGGCGTGTTAAATAAACACAATGGGTAGTGGGCAAGCGGTAAAGAGATTATCTTTGTGTCTTGACATACTCATTTCAACATTATGGATAACGGCTGTTACAAACTGACTTGGAGAGAGCGCATTGGATTCTGCACAGGTGATGTAGCTCAGAATATCATATATCAGACTGTGAGCATCTGGCTCCTGTTCTACTACACGAACGTGTTTGGCCTGTCACCCAAGGTTGCAGCAGTCATGTTCCTGGTAGTCAGGATTGTAGATGTAATATGGGATCCAATAGTCGGTACATTCATAGACAAGTCTAATCCACGCTGGGGCAAGTACCGTTCCTGGCTCTTGCTTAGCGGAGTTCCATTGGCAGCTTTTGCCATGCTCTGTTTCTGGAACGGATTCAGCGGATCACTGCTCTATGCCTACATTACATACATAGGACTCAGTATGTGCAACACGCTAATAAATGTGCCGTATGGTGCACTCAACGCATCATTGACCCGCGATACTGACGAGATTACCATCCTGACCAGTGTAAAGATGGTGTTCAACAACTTTGCAGCGCTTCTGGTAAAGACACTTCCGCTTGTAATAGCAATCTTTGCGCCAAAGGTACTCAACCCGGAGACCGGCCAGATGGAGGCGCAGTACAATACCCCAGAGGCTGGGAATGCTTGGTTCATTACAATGTGCATCTTTGCCCTGTTTGGACTGGGACTCCTTATATTCTGCTTCTGTGAGACAAAAGAGAAGGTCGTTATGGACCAGAAGAGTTCAGAGAGCGTAAAGGTAAGTGACGTCTGGATGGAACTCTACAGGAACCGTCCTCTCAGGATCCTTGCAATATTCTTCATTATTTCATTCACAATGATGAGCGTGAGCAATGCTGCCGATTCATATTTCATGGTATACAATATTGGCGCAAACACATTCATGACCACCGCTTTCATGTGGATGGGAACAATCCCGGCATTCATATTCCTTCCACTCATTCCCGCAATCAAGCGCAGGGTGGGAAAGAAAGGGCTGTTCAATATCTCCATCCTGGTTGCAATACTTGGAATGATGCTCATGTACGTCTTTGTATCTATCCCAACAACCAGGTCCATGTTCTGGCTTCTCTGCATAGCACAGTTCGTAAAGAGCTCAGGCCTTCTGGTTGCCACCGGATATATGTGGGCGCTCGTGCCAGAGGTAGTTACATACGGTGAATATCAGACCGGACGCCGCATTGCAGCTATCGTGAATGCCATTATGTGCCTGTTCCTCAAGGCTGGACTTGCACTTGGCGGAGTTGTCCCAGGGTTTGTCCTGGCATGGGTAGGTTTCAATGCTCAGGCTACCCAGCAGACCATGCTCGCCCAGCAGGGAATACTCTGGCTGGTAACCATTGTACCGGCAATACTCTTTGGAATAGGACTGTTCGTGATCAGGAAATATGAACTTTCTGACGAACGTATGGATGAAATAATCAAGGCAATAGAACTAAAGGCAAAATAATATGGAATACTCCTCATCGGCCGATAAAATTACAAGGGATTTCTTTGATTCCCTGTTGATTGAATCAAGATATCTCGATTCCGGGATACCTTCCACAAAGCTGGAAATCTTTGGCCAGACATTTGACACGCCAATCATGACGGCAGCGCTCTCACACCTTGGTTCAAAGGGAAAGAACAGCGCAAGTTTCATAGAACACCCGGCCACAAGCGGCATGATAGTGTATGCCAGTGCTGCCGCAAAGAGCAACACCCTTCACTGGGTGGGTATGGGCGATGACCAGGAACTTGAGGATATAATAGCCACAGGTGCCAGGACAATCAAGATAATAAAGCCTCATGAGGACAATGCCGAGGTCCTGCGCAAGATAAACCATGCCGTAGGCGCCGGCTGCATTGCCGTAGGAATGGACATTGACCACGCCTTCAATGCAAATGGCGGCTATGACAATATTTTTGGACTCCCCATGAAGGCCAAGTCCACTCAGGAAATCACAGACTTTGTCCAGGCATCCAGTGTTCCATTCATTGCAAAGGGCGTACTCAGCCCCAGGGACGCTGAGAAGTGTGCCAAGGCCGGATGCGCGGGAATAGTGGTATCGCACCATCATGGCATGATGCCGTTCATGGTACCGCCACTCTTTGTAATAGAAGACATACTTAAAGCCGTTGGCAAGGACATGTACGTCTTTGTAGACTGTGGAATTGAAAGTGGCATTGACGCCTACAAGTGCCTTGCAATGGGCGCCAAGGCAGTATCGGTAGGTCGCCACCTGATGCCTCTCCTTAAAAAGGGGGCCGATGCCGTATCGGACCGCATAAATGAGATGACAGCCCAATTGGCGGGCATCATGGCAAAGACCGGAGTGATGAGTCTTGACCAGATGGATTCGTCTGTAATCCATAAGAGGACATTCTGATGATACTGGGTATTTCTTCTCGCTTGGAACATACCAGCCCACAGGATTGGGCGGCCAAGCACAAGGCACTTGGATTGAAATGTGTGAACTTTCCTGTGGACTATCTGGCAGGAGAAGATGTGTATATGGCTTACAAGCAGGCTGCCGATGAGGCTGGGCTTGTGATTGCCGAAGTTGGAGTGTGGCGCAATACATTGGCTGCTGACCTGGATGAACGTGCCAAATGGATTGACTACGCAGTGAACCAGCTGCGCATGGCAGACCAGATTGGAGCTATCTGCTGTGTGAACGTTGTTGGCACTCCGTATGGGCCACGCTGGGACGGCGGTTACCGTGAGAACTATAGCAAGGAACTGTGGGACATGGCTGTCAGGATGATTCAGCAGATCATAGATACAGCAAAACCTGTCAGGACAAAATTCAGCATTGAATCAATGCCTTGGATGATTCCAAGCACCCCCGATGAGTATCTGCGCCTTATCAATGACGTAGACCGACCTGAGTTTGGTACGCATCTGGATGCCGTGAACATGATAACATCGCCCGACAAATACTTCTTTAACGACCGTTTCCTCATAGAGTGTTTTACCAAACTCAAGGGCACTATCTGCAGCTGCCACCTCAAGGACATCCGTCTTAAGGAAGAGTACACTTTCCAGCTTCAGGAATGTGCTCCGGGCCAAGGTTCACTGGACATTAAGCTCTATGAGAAGCTTGCCTCGGCCGAAAACCCAGACATGCCAATGATCATTGAGCACCTGACTACTGATGAAGAATACGCTGCCAGCGTGAGATACGTCAGGTCCATTATAGGATAATCCTCCAGCAACAATGACCTTTTGACATAGGTCTATGGAGGGCTACGCTTCGCTTCGTCCCTCCCACCAATCTCGCGGCGGGTGGCGAGACCTCCCAAGACCTATGTCAAAAGAGTAAGGAGATTAGGTGGGAGGCGATTGCAATGAGAACCATCAGGAGCTGGGAGCGACGGTTTATTGCAGTAGCCTTGAGCATGTCAGCGTAGGTAAAGTCACGGGCAGTAGATCCAATGTAAGGCTTGTAGACAGGTACGCCAAAATAGTTGTGCGTACCTCCAAAACGGCAATCCAGTATTCCTGCCAGGGCCGATTCCGGGAAGCCTGAGTTTGGACTGGCATGCTGGCGTCCGTACTTACGGATAAAGCCTAGAAGTTTTGGTGTGCCATTGGCAAAAACCATCAGTACAGCCGTTAGACGCGCCGGAATCCAGTTTGCAATGTCATCAATATGCGCTGCCCAACAGCCAAAATCCTTGTACCGCTCATTCTTATATCCAATCATTGAATCCAGGGTATTGACCATCTTGTAAGCCATCATGCCGGGAACGCCAAGCAGGATGTACCAGAATAGTGGCGCAATAACACCGTCGCTCAGATTCTCGGCAAGAGTCTCCAGAGCAGCTGCCCGGACCTCCTGACCGCTCAGTTCCGATGTATCACGTCCAACAATTCGTCCTACCTGCTCACGTCCACGCTCCAGAGATTCCTCCATGGCCTGGAAAACCATGCGCACCTCATCTATCAGGGTCTTGCCGGCAAGACAGTAGAATACCAGTACACCTTCCAACAGTACTGTCACTATGGTACCTGCCGTAACCCATACCATACTTGTAACAGACTGGATTACATGCAGTAACAGCATTACACACAGGAATACGCCGATTATCAGGAACAATGCTGTAAATGCACCTTTAAGTACTCTGTGAATTCCTTTATTCAGTGAATGCTCAAACTTGCTTATAAGCTTGCCAAACCAAACGATTGGGTGGGGCAGACTTGCCGGATCGCCCAACATGGAGTCTAGTGCAACACCAATCAACAAAGGCAATACATAGAATATCAGTATATTACTCATGTCATACTATCCGTTATAGATCCAATCCCTGATTGCGTCAACCAGTTCATCATTCTCGGCTGGAGACTGTACCGCTATCCTGAAAAAGCGTTCGTCAAGGCCCTCAAAATTGCCGCAGTCCCTTATAAGGATCCCATATTCTGTGGCCAGGAAATCCTTGAGCGCACTGGCACGTCCCATACGCAGCTGGCACAAGAAGAAATGCGTATTTGATTTCCATACATCAATTCCACCAATAGAACGGATCTCATCTGCAACACGGTCCTTTTCGGCAAGAAGTCCCTTTATATCAAGGTTGTAATTCTGGCTGTTGCCGAGCAGATATTTTCCAGCCAGGATTGCAAGCGAGTTCACTGCCCATGGCATACGGAAACGCCTGATCCTGCCTACTGCTCTCTCTGAACCGGAAATACCACCCAACCTCAGGCCTGGAATTGCGAATTTCTTTGTCATTGAGTGCAGCAAAAGAATATTTGGATATTCTGCTGCCTTTTTTGGCGACAGCAGGCTGCAGTCAGTAAAGGCCGAATAAGACTGATCGACTATAAAAGTACATCCAGGGTTGTCTTCTGCCAGTTCTATAAGACGTTCCGGATCATATACTGTTCCGGTAGGATTATTGGGATTGCATATCCAGTAGAGTCCGTTAACGGGCACCTGTATCCCGTCCAGCGAATAGGCTGGACGTACCTTGTGCATGTTCATGCGGCAGGCATCGGCATACTCGCTGAATGTAGGCATAACAACCACAGAGTCAGTACCGTAAAAGGCTCTGGCTATAAGATAGATGGCATCGGTAGCACCATTTGTAACACATAGGTTCTGCTCTGCAAGTCCCATCCTGAGTGCCCATTCCTTTTCCAGTGATGCTGGCACAGGTTCCGGGTACGAATGAACCTCCCCAATGTGGTCACGCAGGAATGCATCCAGGCCGCTATGGTCCAGATGGTTGTAGATATTGGAACTGAAATTCAGTCTTATATCACTGTACCTGTAAAGGTCATCTCCGTGTCCGTCAGTCATCGCTCTCCATTATTTCATACAGCAGGTCCATGTTGAGATATTTCCTTACATGGTCGGCCAGCAGGTCGTATTGCTGCTGCTTGAATTCGCTATAGCTCATCTGCGACTCCTTCTTGCCCGAATAGGGCTCAAGCAGCCAGTTTATTACATTGGCATTGTCAAGTATTCCGTGTATGTAGGTTCCACATGTCTTGCGGTCAACCACGCATCCGTCCATGCTTCCGTCCTCAAGCACATTCATGGGTCTGTAGTCAGTACCATCAGCAGGGACAGTCCTGCCCATGTGTATCTCATATCCGGTATTCCCACTGTCCCGTGAATCAGGATCACAGAACTCAGAAAGGCCAAAATGGGTCTGGCGGGTAACCTTCTCTCCCTGCATTACGGTCTCCATTGGGAGCAGTCCCAATCCCGGAAGCTGCCTGATAGAGCCTTCTACGCCGTCAGGATCACTTACCATCATACCCATCATCTGGTATCCGCCACAGATTCCCATCACGGTTACTCCGTCGCGGTGAGCACGCAGAATAGACTCAGCAACTCCATTCTTCCTTATATCATAAAGGTCATCAAGTGTGCTCTTGGTACCGGGCAACAGAATGATATCGGCCTTCTGTATCTCATCAGGGTTGTTGGTATAGAACAGGTTAACGCGCGGATCATGCTCCAGCATATTGAAATCGGTAAAGTTTGACAGATGGCGCAGCAGTATTACCGCAATGTTTATCTTTCCATCAATGGCCGATTTCTGTTTCTGGCTCAGCTCAAGTGAGTCTTCCTCCTCTATGTGTATTCCCTTGTAGTATGGCACTACTCCTATAACCGGAACGCCGCAAATATCTTCCATAATCTTAACGCCCTCCTCAAAGAGCCTTAGATCACCGCGGAACTTGTTGACTATTATGCCTTTAATGCGTTTCCTGTCTTCTGGCAGCTGTAGGGCTATTGATCCGTAGACGCTTGCAAACACTCCGCCGCGGTCTATATCGGCCACAAGTATTACGTTTGCATTGGCATGGCGTGCCATTGGCATATTTACCAGGTCTGTATCGCGTAGGTTTATTTCCGATATGCTGCCAGCGCCCTCCATCACGATTGGGTTGAACCTTGATGCCAGGCGGTCAAATGCCGCATTTACCTGTTCACGGAGCTCCTCACGGCCCTCTTTCTTAAAGTAGTCGTAGGCATTCCGGTTGCCTATTGGTTTTCCGTTCAGCACAACCTGTGATGTGTGGTCTGAGCTGGGTTTGAGCAGCAGCGGATTCATATCTGTATGGCATGGTACGCCGGCAGATTCGGCCTGCACGGCCTGGGCGCGGCCTATCTCAAACCCATCGGGTGTGGCGTATGAATTCAGCGCCATGTTCTGCGCCTTGAAAGGGGCAGGGTGGTAGCCATCCTGGAGGAATATCCTGCAGAGTGCCGTGGCAATTATGCTCTTTCCAACGTCACTGCCCGTTCCTGCCAGCATTACCGGCCTGAGCCTTGGTTTATTGCTATCTGAATTCATTTTTTCCTGTTCTTATATGCAAATTCCTGCCATTTTTCCTCTGGCCATGACTGCTGCTGAAGTTCATATCGGGCCATAACAAAGAATAGGTCCGATAAGCGGTTCATGAGTACCAGTATGCTCTGCGGCAGTTTGTCCTGCCTGTTTAGAGTCCACAGCCTGCGTTCGGCGCGCCGTGCCAGAGTCCTGGCATACTGAAGGTGCGCTGCAAGCGGTGTTCCGCCCGGAACCAGGAAGTATCCGTTGTCTGTAAGCTGAGACATCATGCTGTCCATCCAAGCCTCACACCTTGTAACCAGTTCAGTATCAAGGATGTTGGGGTTCTTGTCACGGATCTCTGACGGGGTGGCCACATGGCTCATCACAACCATAAGCTCACGCTGTATGGCAAACAGCATGTCTTGCCATTCATGTAATTCGGGCAGCATGCTCCTGACTATTCCAATCATGGAATTGAGTTCGTCTATGCATCCGTTAGCCTCAATGCGTATGTCGTCCTTGGGGACACGTGTGCCACCATGGATTCCTGTTGTGCCATTGTCGCCAGTCTTGGTGTAAACTTTTATCGCCATAAATCAAAAATATCCGTTTGGCCCCAATACCAATGGGTATATCCGGCAATCACATTCTTATATCTATACAGACCTGTAGGAACCGCCTGTCCCTTGGCACCATATTGCTGGGCCACGGAATCAAGCTTGCCTGCAGTGCTCTCATCAATCTTTGAATAGTGGAATTCATGGCCTTTGAGCTGCAGTCCGTTATATTGGGCGCACCTGTAACCCAGGTGCAGCCTGGCTCCATCCATGGTCGATTCAAATGGAAGTACCCCGGCCATTCTGTGCCTTGTTCCATCGGAACCGGTTATGGCCTGGGTCAGATACATGAATCCGCCACACTCAGCCAGTACCTTTCCACCATTTTCCACATAATCTTTAAGGTCCTGTACCAGCTTGCTGTTCCGGCTCAGTTCTGCAGCAAACAGTTCCGGATATCCGCCCGGAAGGTAAACCAGGTCCGATTCTGCGGGGAAACTCTCTCCGGCAAGGGGTGAGAAGAACTCAATCTTTCCGGCCTGTGCCAGTCTGTCCAGATTCTCGCGGTATGTAAAACAGAATGCGGCATCGTGTGCTACGGCAGTCCTGTAATTGCCGGCATTAACAGGACGCTCCTGAACCTGGTCATAGCATCCGTGTGGTTGGCAGATCTCTATAAGCCTATTTATATCAACATGTTGTTCAACAAGGTCGGCAATCCTGTCGGCAAGGGAACTTATCTCATTCTTTACCTCCAGAGACAATCCCAGATGCCTGGAAGGGACCTCAATTCCAGCTGTCTTGGGAATATAGCCAAGACATTCCACACCTGAGTCAGCGCAGGCATCTTTCAGGAAAGAGTAGTGTGATTCGCTGGCGACCATGTTGAATACCACGCCGGCTATGCGGACATCAGGGTCAAAAGTCTTTAGCCCATGCAGTACGGCCGCCATTGTGTATGCGCTTGACTTTGCGTTGATTACAAGCACTACTGGCAAACCAAGCAGCTTGGATATGCTGGCACAGCTGCCTTTCATCCGGTCATAGCCGTCAAACAGTCCCATAACGCCCTCGGTCACGCATGCATCGGCCCCCGTTGAATAGAAATCATATATATTCCTTACATGGCTTTCTGTGGCCATCCAAGTGTCAAGGTTTACTGAACTGTAGCCCGATGCAAGCGTATGGAACTGGGTATCAATATAATCCGGCCCGCACTTGAATGGCTGGACGCGCATGCCCCGTCTGCGCAGTGCACGCAGTATGCCCATTGTGAAAGTGGTCTTTCCACTTCCGGACATTGCGGCTGCTATGGCAAACTGGGTCTTCATGACTACTTATTCAGTTGGTTCAAGTTCAATTGTAATCATACCGCCATAGGGGGGCTGCATGGAGAATATGGTCTGTGGTGTTGCTATTCCGGCATATAGAAGGGCCGACATGAGCACACCACCGTGCGCAAACACCAGGACATTATTAAATCCGCTGCTTTTCATTTCATCCAGGAACGATGCAACGCGGTTATACAGGTCCATGTATGATTCTCCTCCGGTGGCAGGATGTTTAAGGTAGTCATTGTACCATTCCTGAATGGCTGGGTCCTGTATTTCTGTAAACTTAAGCATCTCCCATTTTCCAAAGAACATTTCCTTGAGGCGGCTGTCATACCTGGCATTGGGGTATCCGCATGCTGTGGCAAGTTTGGTGCATCGGCTCAGGGGACTTGTATAAACTGCGTCAAACTTAATGTCTGGCAGTTTGGCAAGGCAAGCAGCTGCTTCTTCTGGGAATGAATCCTTAAGAGGCACGTCTGTCTGTCCGTAACATGTTCCTGCTGGAACGTCAACTGATGTATGTCTTACCATCCAGATTTTCATAATATGCAGAATTTGTGTTATATACAATAGGTACAAATCAGGAAACCAACCATCATTGATAGCTCGCAGAGCAGGAATGAGGCCCCGCAGCAGTCGCCAGTGTATCCTTGAATCCTTTTCTTGAAAAACAGCATAAGAAATGTGAACATTGCAAGCGGCATGAATATTGCCAGTTTGAATATGCCTGGAATAATCATCAATGCAACAAAGCCCGATAAAAGCGATATAAGCTCTTCATTGGGGGTTAATCGGTCATATATGGTCTGGTTCTTGGCCTCTGTCTCCTTTCTTGCATAAGGCAGGAAATAGAGAATGTGGCTGCACACGCACTTTGAAAAGGCATCGGCCCCCAAAAAGAAAAGAGGTATATCCCTGGCAGGGAGGTCCATGATTACCATAATCAGAATAAGGTAGTAGAAAATCAGTCCAAGTACGCCGTAGGTCCCTATGTGCGAATCTTTCATTATGCGCAGAATGCTGTCGCGGTCAGTTCCACCGCCAAATCCGTCGCACACATCGGCCAGTCCGTCCTCATGCAGGGCGCCGGTAATGAGCAGCCTGGACAGCAATGAGGCTACAACCGCAAATTTTGGTGGGAGTCCGGCGTGTGTAAGGAACAGGTACACCAGCATCATGACCAGGCCGGTAAGCCATCCGGTAAGGCTCCAGTATGCCACTACGTGTTTGTAGCAGTCACTTGACACCTCCTTGATTTTGTAGAACGGAAGTCTTGTAAAGAAAATGAATGCAGCCAGTATCTTGTCCATGTCTTAAAAATACTTTGTGACCGATGCCTTTTTGAATGAGTCCATCTCATTTATCATGTTAACAGCCGATACCAGGATAGGGTAGGCGCATACTGCACCGGATCCTTCGCCAAGGCGCAGGCCAAGGTTAAGCAGAGGTTTTGCACCAAGGTATTCAAGAATGCGCTTGTGTCCGCTTTCGTCGCCCTGATGGCCAAACAGTGCATAGTCAAGCACGGCAGGGTTAAGCTTGCTGGCAGCCAGCATGCAGTTGGTCATTATGAATCCGTCAACAAGGATAGTCATCCTAAGTTCTGCGGCACGCAGCATACCACCTACAGCCATTGCCATTTCCAGTCCGCCGTAGCGTGCAATCTTCTCAATATCAGTATGTTCGCCTGGCCAGTTCTCCAGAGATTTCCTGAGTACATCATACTTGTGGTTAATTCCTGGTTTGTCCAGTCCCGCACCGGCACCCACACAGTCAGCAAGGGGAATTCCTGCAAGGGTAGTCATCCACATTGATGAGGCCGATGTATTGCCGCAGCCCATCTCTCCAAAACTGATAACATTGCAGCCATCGGCATGAGCCTTGTCAACGCACTGGGCTCCGCGTTCTATGCAGAGTTCCAGTTCCTGCACCGTCATGGCAGACTCATTCAGGAAATTGCGGGTGCCGCGCCTTACCTTCATATCTATTATTCCGCTCGTATAGTCCATGTCATGGTCTATACCGGCATCCACCACCATGAGCTTGAAACCATGCTGATGGCACAGGAAACTTATTCCTGCACCGCCTTCCAGAAAATGATAAGACTGCTGCCAGGTAACCTCCTTGGGCGATACGCTCACACCTTCTTCCAGAATTCCATGGTCGGCGGCAAACAGTATGTTATATGGTCTGGTCAGGACAGGGGACAGGGTGTGCTGTATCATGCAAACCTGCTCTGCAATCTCCTCAAGCCTCCCCAAAGAGCCTTTGGGCTTGGTCAGGTTATCAATCTTGTCCTTAACCTGGGACCTGAACTCCCGGTCCTCAACCGGTTTTATGTTGAAATTCCTCATTATCAAGACTTTTTTATTTCTACGGGAATACCACTGACCATTAGAACTACACTGTCAGCCGTTGCCGCTACATGCTGGTTTACCCAACCAAGCAGGTCTGTAAAATGCCGCTGTACGTCATTGGCCGATGTTCCGCCAAGTCCAATCTCATTGGTCACAAATATGAATGTGGCATCCTGCTGTATAAAACGGTCAAACTCATCGGTGATTTTTTTTAGACATGAGTTAGAATCCTGATCCTCCATGAACCAGTTGGTGCTCCATAGCGTGAGGCAGTCAATGAGCACCACTCTGCCTGCAACATCATGGTGACTGAGATACTTCTCCTCTTCTATGTTTGTCCATTCTTTGCCGCGTCTTTGCTGGTGGATCCTTATTCTCTCGCGGAATTCATCATCCCATACATGTGCCGTTGCCATGTATACCGGAATGGGACTCAATTTGAGTGCCAGCTGTTCGGCATAGCTGCTCTTTCCGGAACGCTGGCCGCCTGTAACAAGGATGATTCTTCTCATTATTGTTTGGAGATGGTTGTTTTTACGTCCGTAAAGTTACGTATTAATTCCGGTTCTTTGTGGGCATATTTTAAAAAGGTGGATATACATAAAAAGGCAAGCCCAAGCCTGCCTTTTCCTGTACCCTGAAGGATACCAGTTTTCGAACCAAACTCATAGAGGAGTTAGATGTACTGTGCAGACTGGCAGTGAAGTATAAGGGTATTAAATGAATTGCAACAGTTTTGCAACGCCTATTTGTTGTTATGATACACTACCTATACTTACATTTGTCCCAGAAACAAAAAAAACAAGAATATGAAAAAGCATTTAGTCCTATTGTCAGCATTGCTGCTTCAAGCGGCTACTGTTTCCGTGTTTGCTCAGGATAAAGATGAGCCTGAATACGTTGACCTGGGCCTCAGCGTAAAGTGGTGCACATGTAATGTAGGTGCCGCAACACCTCTGGATCAGGGTTACTTGTACAAATGGGACGGCATATGGAATGTTTTTGCAGACAATGCGTTCGTTAAGGGGGAGAGTGATATTACCAAATTACAGAAGGGTGAGGATTGGCGTACACCGTCCAATGATGAGATGATAGAACTGCTCAGTTACTGTACCTTTACTTGGGCTGATAATGATGATTCATGCGGTTTCAAGGTTACAAGTAATATTGAAGGTTTTACAGACCGTTCCATCTTTATTCCGGTTCTAAAAACCAGAGTTCCTGTTTATGAGATTGTGAGAACCGGTGATGTGGGGTATTATTTTAATCCGGTGGATTCGTCATACCACTATTTGGGGAATTATATGACAGACTTCATTAAAGATTCATACATACCAGGATTTCTTAGGATCAATGGAGGAGGCTCTTTTATGATGTTTAAAGAAGCACAGTTGTTTGAAGGCGAATATTATATCCGTCCCGTCAAGCCGTTGGATCCGGTTACACAGCAAAACAGAGTTCTGCCCCAGGTAGAGCTGAGAGAAACAAATTTTGATTATAAACCTATTGACATATCAGAGTTTGAAGTACTGGGAACTACGACTGTTGATGAGGGTCTCCAATGGTAAATTACTTTTCAGAAAAATGTAACTCACCTGCGTGGATGCGGAGCGGTTTTGGGTGTATGACTCCAGAACTACGCGCTTTCAGCGCTATCCCTCCCAGTAATCTGTTCAACTGATTCCAAAAGCAAGCTTTTTCCATCATTCGAACAGATTCCCGGGCCCCTCGCGTAGCTTCGCTATCGCGACAGACCTTGTTTTAGTTTTCTTTGAAAACGGAACGCCACGGGCGGCGATGGTTCTGGTAGCCACACACACCAAAACCTTTGCTCATTTGGCAACTCCATCACGTTTTTAATATTCAGAGAATACGCTTGCACCTGCGTGAACCTGACAACCCCGTCCAGGAGGCTCACAGGGCGGGTTGGGCTTGAGCATTTCCATTGCCAGGGATTTCTGCATACCTGAATTGGCGGAAAACGGTATTCAGAAAATACACTTGCACCTGCGTAAACCTGACAACCCCGTCCAGGAGGCTCACAGGGCGGGTTGGGCTCCAGTGACACTGCACTTGCAAATCTCTGCATACCAAAATCAGCGTAAAATGGTATTCAGAGAATACGCTTGTACCTGGGTGATATGGACTTCCCCCTCAAGGAGGCTCACAGGGTAGGTTTGGCTCCAGTGACACTGCGCTTGCAAATTTCTGCATACCAAAATCAGCGTAAAATGGTATTCAGAAAAATGTAACTCACCTGCGTGATGAGGGTAACCCCGTCCAGGAGGCTCACAGGGTAGGTTTGGCTCCAGTGCCACTGCACTTGCAAATCTCTGCATACCAAAATCAGCATAAAATGGTATTCAGAGAATACGCTTGCTCCTGCGTGATATGGGCTACCCTGTCCAGGAGGCTCACAGGGTAGGTTTGGCTCCAGTGCCACTGCACTCGCAAATCTCTGCATACCAAAATCAGGGTAAAATGGTATTCAGAGAATACGCTTGCTCCTGCGTGATATGGGCTACCCTGTCCAGGAGGCTCACAGGGCAGGTTGGGCTCCAGTGACACTGCACTCGCAAATCTCTGCATACCAAAATCAGGGTAAAATGGTATTCAGAAAAATGTAACTCACCTGCGTGATGAGGGTAACCCCGTCCAGGAGGCTCACAGGGCAGGTTTGGCTTCAGTGACACTGCACTCGCAAAGTTCTGCATACCAAAATCAGCGTAAAATGGTATTCAGAAAAATGTAACTCACCTGCGTGATGAGGGTAACTCCCGCCAGGAGGCTCACAGGGCGGGTTGGGCTCCAGTGACACTGCACTTGCAAATTTCTGCATACCAAAATCAGGGTAAAATGGTATTCAGAAAATACACTTGCACCTGCGTGATATGGACTACCCCCTCCAGGAGGCTCACAGGGTAGGTTTGGCTCCAGTGCCACTGCACTTGCAAATCTCTGCATACCAAAATCAGCATAAAATGGTATTCAGAAAAATGTAACTCACCTGCGTGATGTGGGTAACCCCGTCCAGGAGGCTCACAGGGCGGGTTGGGCTCCAGTGACACTGCACTCGCAAAGTTCTGCATACCAAATTCAGCGTAAAATGGTATTCAGAGAATACGCTTGCACCTGCGTGAAAGGGCTTTCCTTCTGCAGGGGCGTGTTATTTATTACATTTGCATTATGAGAAATGTACTTACGTTGCTGGCCGTGCTGTTCTCTGTTGCAGTAAATGCGCAGCAAGGCAATATACGGGCATGGTATGAGGGACCTGTAACTGCAGATCATTTTACGGTGGTTGATGAGTTACCGCAGAATGTGGAGCGCTACTATAGGTTCACTATCGCCATGGGAGAGAACCGGAAGATTGTTAAGGATAGAAACATGCGCATAATTGCCCATGAAGGTCTGGTATATACAAACCGGGCAGCAAACTATGTCCTCAGGGACGGCATGAATGACAGATTCTTGCAGTATGCCCAGCTCCAGTTTGATATCACGGAATACTTTCGCAGAGCGATTGTGAATTACATGAACAACAGTCCGCAACTCTCTCCGGATGATATATGGCCGCAGGTTGAATTCATGGAAAGCTCAATGAAAGAGGCTGTCCGTGATCTTGAAGAGGCAACAGATGCAGGGCGTAATGCCGCTGTCATGGCTGACTACCGCCATGAGGTTGACAGTCTGCTGCAGGCTACCGTGGTGACGCACAGGTACAGCATTCCCAGGCAGACAGAGCCAAGACTGGGGCTCTCATGTGAACTTGGTTACCCTTATTCATTCAAGTTTGGCATTGACTACATGGAAGGAAACAGCAGATATTCCATGGTGCTGGCAGATTATGGCACATCAGACACGCAACTGCCTTCAACGTTATTTGGATATGGTTACAGGATTTTTGAAAACCGGTGGTGGGAACTGTATCCTTTCCTAAACGTGGGGATGAATATCCATAGTGAATGCTATTCTGCAGGAATGCAGGCCAGGCTCATGTACTGGCGTAGGTACAACGTGGTTTCAAAGCGTTATGCCGATGCATCGGCATACCTCAAGCTTTACTATTCACACAGCAGACAGCATGACCTGAATGCTGCGAATACCATAAACCTGGCCATAGGCTTGGACATTGCAACCGTGTTGACAAGATGAGAAGAACAGTTTCTATAATCGCAGCGCTGCTTGTCTGCATTTTTTGCCAGGCGCAGCTGATAAAGGAATACAGCCGTGATCAGGCCTACCACTACTGGTCTGACGGCCCGTTGGAGATTACGGATTTCAACCTGAAGGACGTACTGACTGATGGAAGGCCAAGTGCTTTCCACCCGGATTTTCTCTGGGTAACTGATAAGGAAACACGGAAAGCCGGCCGTCTGGAGTATGAGTTCATTACCGGAGGGGCCGCTTTTGACAGGAGAACGTCTTACGTGTTGAAGGACAGTGTCTCTGACAGGTTGATGCTTTACAGTAAGGTGATCTTTGACAATGATGAGCTCTATCTGAGGCGGTATCTGAACTATGTGAATTTCCCATCCAGGTCCGTTTACCGGCCAGATGGCAATGCATTGGCCTATTTTGAGAACAAGATGCTTGATGCGCGTGATGCAATAATACAGGAAACCGGTTACGGTACTGACCATCAGGCACTCCTCCAGTATTCCAGATATCTGGAGCGTGAACTGTCCCAAACTCCTGTCCTGGATGGTCCTACGGAATGTCCCAGAAGGTTTTGCGTGACTCTCAGCCCATTGGTGTCATACATGATAGCCGATGTTCCAGCCCAGCTTGAACCAAGGAAAATCCCATCTGTAGGATTTGAAGCTTTACTGACCTATGGCAGGTTGACATGTGGACTGGGCGGATACCTGAACGATCCCTATTGGCGTGCGGCCCAACCCATGACCATCCAGGAGACTGCGGTCGATGCCGGAAACACGGTCGGATTGGGTACCACGTTGCTTTTTGCCTCATACAGACTGCTGGACATAGGCCGTCTGAGCATGGGTCCTGTTGCAGGAATAGGTTTTAACAGGATGTCATGTACAAAAGAAAAGAAGTCTTTTGAAGAAACCAGCAGGACATGGAATGCGGGGGCACAGATTCAGTTCCTAAGGCATCATTCCCATTCATTCCTGGAGGATGGCAAGCCTGTGTGTAACAGGAACTACTTTACACTCAGGGCCACCTATTCCAATTATAAAGGACTTCCTGTTGATGATTTTGGCGGTATAACAATCTCTCTTATCTGGGATCTGCTTACACTGCAGTAATAAAAACAGGAGAAAGATTGCTCTTCCTCCTGTCTTGTACCCGGAGCCGGAGCTATTTTATCGTTGATAACGAGTGGCTACCGTGTATTGTAATGCTTCCCTGATCGTGGCTCAAAATATCCTGATTGAGTATTTCAACTCCCATAGATTATTACCCCCTCTTCTTAATCTTAATAGTCAGATACACCTGCTGCTCAGGGTGAGCATGCTCATTAATCCTACAAATCCTGCACTCAAACATATCAGTCCAGCCCATATCCATAAAAGCTGCCAGTACAGAGTTCTCGCCCCTGGGGATGTAACCTATGCATGTGGTATTATCCTCATCCTGATACATCACAGCCACTGCCTCAGGATCATACCTGTTCTCTCTGTCGCGTTGCAGCTGGAGCAGTGTGCCTATCTTCAGCTTATCCCATACATCAGTTGCACCATGATACTGCGTACCTGCCAGGTTGCAGCTCATCATAAACTTCTTGTTATTTTCCATAACTTTACTCCTTTTTATGTGAAACAAATCAATATCAAGAGCAAAGTAATGAGGGTGTTGTACCAAAAAACGGTACAACATCAAGAATTATTCATTTTTCCTTTTGTAACGGTCTTGTGCAGTCTTCAGCCAGTCCTGAATCTCACTGGCCAACCACTTTGGTTCCAAAACCTTAATCCAACCGCTAATTGACATCAGCTGCTCTATAAAATCATCTGTAGCGCACAGATTCATTTCAAAGTCAGTATAATCCTTTGTGGTATTAATCTCCTTCTGGGTATGATGTAGCGGCAGGTCCCTCAGATAGTACGGTTCCTTGCCGTAGGCCCTAATTACAATACGCTCAGGCCTTTTCTTTCCCGGCACTATAATGCCAAAACAGTCATTGAAATATGCCGCAGCATCAAAGTCCTTTGACAGGGTAAACTTTGTCTGCAGAACCTTTATCTCATCAATCCGGTCCAGCGCAAACACATACAGAGAATCACTGGTCTCATTCCTGTCATGATTAAATGAAGCTTTGTTTATCTTAACAAGCACATACCAACGGCGCCTAAACAGTTTCACGCAGTAAGGTTCAACAATAAACGTGCTGGATCCTTCCGATGCATATCTATGGTACTTAATCTCCATACGCCTGTTGTCACGCATAGCATTGATGATTGTCTGCAACTTTTCACCTCCACTTGGTATGCTCTCAAGCAGGATCCGGTTCTGAACACTTACATTCTCATCCATCATATTGCCCACGCTCAGGGTTGAGAACATCCAGTTCTGGATGCAGTCCTCCTTAAGCACCTCCTCGTTCTCAATATAGTATCTGTATCCGTCCTTACGGTCACACTCTATAATCACCCCAAAAATGTCCAGGATAGCATCCCTGTGCCGGTTAAAGGTGGTACGTGACAACTCTTCGCCACCGCTTTCCTCCGTCTGTTTCCACAACTCATTAAGCTCGCCAAGAGTTATCCTGCCATTTTTCCTTATGGTCTCAATCAACCAGATATACTCCTTGAATAATGATGGAATCTTCATAGTTCTTTTATTCTTTAGCACGGTTAATTACCGTTGTGGTGTCCTCTATTTCACATCCCATTGTCCAGTATTTGTATCCATCAATGTGTAGATAAGGCTGATAATAATTTCCCCACACCTCATACTCTCCTAGTACACGTTGGGTATAGACAAAATCTATAAATTCAGCGTCACTCAGTGGACACTTTTTTTTTACAATATACTCATGTGGCCATTGTGGCATTGACTTTGCAAATGTCCATTCGCATCTGTTTATATATTCCTTGATTCTCTCAATATCAAAGAGATTCATATACTTGTTCAACAACTGCAAGCCCACTTCCACACGGTCTTCTACATCAATTCCTTTATCATTCTGCCTAATTCTACGCACTTCAATAACCTCATTGGTTTCAGCATTGAACACCTTGTATTCATTGTTTTCAAGCGTCAGATATAGTTTCTGCTTGCTTAGTCTCAACTTGTCAAGTTTGTCATCATTATTATACATGGAATACGAGTAGTTGCCTATCTCCAATCCAACTGCCTCACCACCAGCCATCTCATATAATGTCTTTAAGAATATGTCATAATTATAACCGAATCTCTCAGGCGTAG
Source organism: Bacteroidaceae bacterium (assembly GCA_045640825.1). Classification (GTDB taxonomy): domain Bacteria; phylum Bacteroidota; class Bacteroidia; order Bacteroidales; family Bacteroidaceae; genus Colenecus. Next base: position 58,127 of record JAZUFR010000052.1, on the reverse strand, counting down.
TCATCAATATCAGCTTATATGAGTTGGCCTCTATCACTCCATTACTCTCTTTAGGATTTCTCAGATAAAACTTGCCCCAATAACCGCCATTATACCTCTCTTCATTTAAATGCCCCGTTTGCATTACGGGATACTTTATGAGATAGTAATTTATTGGCCTCTCTTTTGATAACTGGATAAAGCTCCATGCTTTTCTCTGAAGGATGTCTATAGTGAAAATTTCTTCCTCACTCAACAGTTCCTGTAACACATGGCATAGTTTGTCTTCCAATCTTCTCGGACTGAACAGTTCCCGCCATACTCCGTCTGCACGTTCAGCATGAGCGGTTCCTATTTGGTGTCTCCAGGAATCTTTCTCAAAGTAAGGAGCCTTGGACAGGAGGGCCCTGTTCACGGCATTAAGGTGCTGCTGTTTCAACTCTCTGTTTTCAAACTCTGTTGGAAATAGCGTATAGAACCTGTCGCACCATTCCACATTATCAAGACCCACAGCCTTTATATATCCATTAAGGTATGGGTGGTCTTCCAACTCATATAGTTTCTCGGCCAATTCAGGATGCAGTTTCGTCCATTCCAGTTTCTCAATTTCTTCTTGCATCTGTTGCGTCTGGAATCGGGCGCTTCCTTGCTCTGCCTGCTCCAATACTCCAGTTTTTATTATCTTCTCTGTTTGTGAAAGCAGCTCTTTCATATACTCAGATCTGACTGTATTCTGAGAGTTGCTTACCAGATTGTTTATTATCCTGAGCCTTCGTCTGAAATCATCTTCATTAATATCTTCCTTGTTTTCCAGATAAACTATGAAAGAAAACAGCAATAAGAACTGTACCAGAGTGAACTCAGAACGCTGTCCTCTCTTTTCTCCATATCCTCTGCAGCACTCTTTGAAAAGATTCTCCGGCTCCGTTACTGTTGAAGGAGCCTCAATAACTATCTTACCGGATTCATGCTTTCCTCTGGTCACAAACTGATGGAAAAAAGCTTCAATATCAAATCCTTTCCATATATCGAACAGCTTTTCCATTAGGAGCAGGTTCTCTCTGGCCTGGTCACAATCTGTGGAGAATCGTTTGCGTATTATCTCAAATTCATCTTTTATCTCCTCCTCTGAGTTCCTGTAACCAATAAGGTCATTGACAAATCTTATGTATCTCAGGAACTCATCGTCTGTTGTTATATCATTCTGCTTGCTGCCTGTACCACTGTCTCTGAACGGCCATAGCAAATCTGTCCATTCTCTGTCTATTTTTCTTGATATTCTGTCTGCAAGTTTTTCATTGGTCTCACAAGCCTCATCAACCTCCTTCATCCTCAATTCCAATTCAGCTTTGAAGTGTTCAAATGGAGTCAGAGCCTTGCCCCTTGAGTTCATTTTGATGTAAATATCATCGGTTACTCCTATCTTCTCCAGACTTAAAAAATAGAACCTGATGTTATCACCTGTCAATTTTGCCCATAATCCTTCAGTCCCATTGAACTTATCATGTATTGTATCCAGCATAACCAGCATTGACTGGACTGTGGGGTCACTTTCCCATTCCATTTGAAACCATTCCTGGTCCTTTATCTGGTCAGATATGGTTGACAACTTAAAGTCGGGCTTATAACCCAGAAAATGTTTGCAGAATTCCCTGCTGCTGATTCTGGTCTCATATGTAAAGTTCCAGAGGAAATTCCATTCCTCTTCCGGAATATCTTCTTTCTGTGCTATATAATAGTGAAGTAGGAATAAGGTGGTGAGTCGCTGTTGACCATCCAGCGGAGTCAGTTTCCCATTACTATCAACATTACCGTAAATAAAGTCAAGGGTTATTATCTTGTCTTCAGTCAGAGCCTCATAAAGGACACTAATAAATCTATCCCTAATCCTTTTTACGTTTTCTGATTTACGGCCTTGGGCATAATCACGCTGTATGATAGGTATCACTATGCTATTCACCCGGATGTCATCAAAACCATTGGTGAAAACACCCTTGAAATTAGTTAACTCGCCCTTGTTCATAGTGAATCATTTTCTTTCTGAAATAATACTCTAACTCCTTGTTTATAGCTGCCACATATGCCTCGCGGTCTTTCTCACCCCAATAATGAAAGTTCATTTCCTCCACTTTATCCTGGGTGTAGTATTTGAAGAAAACCATCTTAGTGCAGTACGGTATGTATTCGCCGTTCATATCCATCTTCTTAATCTTTCTCCGTTTTACATCAAAAACGGAGTTGTTCAATGCAGAGTTGGCTCCTCCCTGGAGCAAGGCCATATTGGCAATAGAATGGATATACTCGGTCTTACCATTTTCAGACAGGGATTGTATAATCTGATCCGCCAACTCATTGAATTCAGGTCTGGTCAGGTTTTCATTGTCAATGGCCTCTTTAATTTTAGCAGCCAGATACTGATTGCCAATATCCTTGACAGAATCAATATGCTCTTCCAACCACTCCTTCCATTTCTTCTGGGTATTCAACTTTTCGGAATTCTGGGCATGGATGTGTTCCAAACTCCATCTCTCGGTATTGAATTCCTTGAATGGGAATCTGCTTGTCTTTAGAGACACCACATTAAACAAGAGCAGAATTCTTGTAATAATCACATAATCCCGGCTGTTCTCGTATGAGAGTTCCTCATAGGGCTTATCTATAAATATACTGTTCATTATCTCTTCATCAAGATAGTCGTCCATCTCAGACTTTCTCTTTCCTGAAGTTCCTATCATCAACTCATCGATCGTTCTATAGCCTGAAGCCACCAGATAGCCAATCTTTCTATAGTAGTTGTCATTTCTGTACCACTCTTTAAGCCGGTAGTAATACTTCAAAATATCCTCCCATGGAGTGGGCTGTTTGCTGAAGTGTAAAAAGACGGAGTAAATGTCTTTCTTGTTTTCCCTCGCGCTGGTTATAAAATCAAAAAGCAGCTCAATTCTGTTTGGATAATCTTCGCTGTTGTTTTTTGTCAGAAAATACCAGAAATCCTCGTCATGCAGTTCTCTTTCTAATGTATCCCATTGTATGGCTAATTCAAGTTTCCTGTACCTTTCCTCAGGTGTCTCTTCTGCTCCTTTTGAACTTAAATACAAAGCTTTTACCAATTCAGCATTGGTCAATGGAATTCTGCCTATATTCAGTCGTGTAAATAATGAAATAGCATCTTCTCTCGTTCCAGACTCCAGTTCATACCATATTACCTGAACATTGTTATTAAACCATTTCAGGAAATCTCCAACTGCCGAGATCAGTTCATTCTTCTTTTCTCCAAACCATTCTTTAATAGTCTTGTATGCCTGGTTTATATGATAGAAGTCAATATTTGAACAAGCCAGTTCCTCGTCTTCCATATTCTCAAAGAACCTCTCGTTCTCACTCCGTGTTTCATATACCAAAGAGTATTTTATTTCTGTTGGTTGGATAGGTTGGAGTAATTTCTGCATGTACTTATATAGAATAAACAGAGTCGTTAGTCTTTGTTGGCCATCTATCAACTCATAACGCCCTTGTTCATCCTTTCTGACAACGACAGGTTGTAAGCAATAAGGTTTATCCTTATTTTCATAAATATCCTCAAGTAGAGCCGTCACCTGCGTCTCATCCCATCTGTAGCCACGTTGATATGAGGGCACAATAAAACGTCCTTCAATTTCACCAACCAGCTTTCCTTCAAGTTGGATGTCGTTTGCTATCATAAACAAATAGTAGTAATTAAGTCCTTATTCTTTCGCAAATATAATATGTACTTGCTCCATTTCATGGTACATCTTGTCATTTAATGATAGCAGCGGAATGGATGTACCACCCGTATCACTTTGAAATGTACCAGTCATAGCGGAATGAAATGTACCGTCTGTGACAGTTTGAAATGTACCGGGCTAATTGAAAAAAGTGACCAAAAAGTGATCAAATTTGAGCGGTGAGAAAGAAGAAACCCTTGTAGAGAACTTCTACAAGGGTTTCCTGTACCCGGAGCCGGGGTCGAACCGGCACGGGTTGCCCCACTGGTGTTTGAGACCAGCGCGTCTACCGATTCCGCCATCCGGGCTTGTGTAAACCGCCGCAAAAGTACAATAAATTGCTGAAACACTTGGAGACGGGTACGTTTTTTTTGCAAGAGGTGCTATTTTAGACACTTATGTTTGTTTGTCACGATTTAAGTAATATCTTCGTAGCAGAGATATAAATGTGAATGCATTATGTTAGGATCAGATAATTACTGTGTAGTACTTGCCGGCGGTTTTGGAACAAGATTATGGCCGCTCAGCAGAAAGGGTATGCCCAAGCAGTTCCTGGATTTCAATAATGATGGAAACACGTTACTCAAGGATACCGTGCACCGTTTGCTTAAAATTTTTCCCAAGGAAAATATAATTGTTTCTACCAACCTTGATTTCTACGAGGATGTATGTAACCAGCTGCCGGAACTGGATCCGCACCAGGTGTTGCGTGAGCCTGTAATGAAGGGTACGGCGCCATGCATATTGCTTGCAACATACCATATCCGGGCCATGAATCCCAATGCAAGCATTCTTGTGGCACCATCGGACCTGGTAATCATGGATGAAAAGCCATACGTTGATGTAATAGAGCGCGGTATGGAGTTTGTATCGGCCAACAGTGGCATACTGACCGTGGGTATTAAGCCATCGCGCCCGGAAACGCGTTTTGGCTATATCCAGATTGATGAGCAGAAAAGCGATTCTATATACAGCGTGCGCACGTTCACAGAAAAGCCGGAGGAATCTTTTGCAAAGGTATTTGTGGAGAGCGGCGAGTTTTTCTGGAACTCAGGCATCCTTATGTGGAACGTGAATTCATTCCTTGATATAGCGCGTGAGTGCCAGCCCGACATGGTTGCCCAGTTTGATGCCATCTATGACTCACAGCATGACCGTGATGCCCGCCGCAGCCTGCTATACTCTGTATATGAGGCATTTCCGCGTCTGTCTATAGACTACGGAATACTGGAAAAGACCGATAAGGTGTTCATGGCCACGGGCGAGTTCCGCTTTAACGATATAGAAAGCTGGGATCTGCTCTATGATTATTGCGGCAAGGACGAGAACGGCAATGTGCTTGGCATGTACAACAAGCAGATTTACAATTGCCATAACAGCATGTTCCTGTGTAACAAGGAAAAGAAACTGATGGTGATTGATGACCTGTCGGATTTCCTGGTTGTAGATACCGATGATGTGCTGGTTATTTGCCGCAAGGACAAGGAAACAGACTTTAAGCGTTACATAAATGACGCCATGCTCAAGTATGGCGAGAAATATTCATAAATCATACGGCTGCCCGGGGAACAGGCAGCCGGTTCTTTACTGTCATGCACCAGACAAAGCGTATTCCGGGGCTGTTGGCTATTAGCCCCATTGTGGTATTCCTGGCTATTTATCTGCTCACATCGCTCATTACGGGCGATTTCTACAAGGTTCCTGTATCGTCGGCATTCCTGTTGGCATCGGCCTATGCCCTGATAATAAGCCCGGGCACCCTGGATTCCAGGATTGGAGTGTTTTCCAAGGGAGCATCGGACCATAATATAATGCTCATGATATGGATTTTCCTGCTGGCGGGCGCTTTTGCAGGTTCATCCAGGGAGATTGGAGGTATAGAATCTACTGTAAATCTTGCGCTCAGTATTGTCCCCATGCGCATGCTGCTGGCCGGTCTGTTCCTTACGTCGTGCTTTGTTTCCATGGCCATTGGAACCAGCGTGGGCACTATTGTAGCATTGGTGCCTATTGCGGCTGGAATTGCAGAGCACACGGGAATGGTGGGTACCGGAATGATAACGGCCCTGGTGGTGAGCGGTGCGTTTTTTGGCGACAACCTCTCTTTTATATCCGATACTACCATTGCTGCCACACGTGCCGTGGGCTGTGAGATGAATGAGAAATTCAAGGCTAATCTTAAGATAGTTATAGTGCCCATGCTCATTGCCACTGCAATATACGTGTTTATGGGCTGGCACATGAATGCCGTACCCGAGATCCAGGACTACATGATAATCAAGGTTTTGCCTTACATAGCGGTAATAGTGATGGCGCTCCTGGGCTGCAATGTTATCCTGGTGCTTGCATCGGGCATCCTGATGAACGCCGTTATAGGATTCTGCACCGGAGCAATTGGCTGGACGGACCTGCTGGGTGCCATGGGAAACGGAATGGCCGGAATGTCTGACCTGATTGTGGTTACACTGCTTGCTGGCGGTATGCTTGGATTACTGGGCCATAATGGCGGACTTGAGTACATAATGAATAATATGCTCAGGCATGTGCGCGGACGCAGGGGTGCAGAACTGGGTATTACCATGCTCACTGGCACGGCCAACCTGTGTACTGCCAACAATACCATTGCCATAATATCGGTAGGCCGTATAGTCCATGATATTGCAGAGCGCTATGATATACCGCCACGCCGTGCTGCCAGTCTCATGGATATCTCAAGCTGTTTTGTACAGGGCCTTATTCCTTACGGAGCACAACTGCTCATGGCAGCCGGACTTACCGGACTGTCGGCCCTGGATATAATGCCTTACCTGTACTATCAGTTTGCAGCAGGTGCTTTTGTGCTCCTGTCTATCCTGCTGGCTCCAAGGCGTTGACCCTTTTACGGCTTAAGTATGCTGGAGTAGCGTGACTTGTCGGAAAGCACGTTTATGGCTTCTCTGAGGAATGTATCGTCTTTCAGGCTCAGGGCTATTGCTCCTTTCTGATAATAGTAACGGGTAGCTATCTCCATGGCTACAAAACGTTCAATGTCCTTGCGGAAAACATCCAGGTCATTGTTCAGGTCATAGTTCAACTTGGATTCCAGAGCCGCAAACTCCTGGGCCGACTTGTCATACAGACCGTCTCTCTTGGCTATCTGAATCAGAGATTTGAGTGCCTTGCTTGAATTGCTGGTAAACTTGAAATCAGATTCCAGGACAAATGCCTTGAAGTCCTCATAATCGGAATCATTCAGGCGGAAATCCTGCATGGCTGCTATACTGGCGTGTTTCTGGCAGTAATCGTTTACAAAGCGGAACAGTACAATGTCTGATGCCATGCTGTAGAGAATGTCAGGCATGGTATCCAGCTTGCACAGCACGTCGGGACGTATTCCGCCTCCGTCGCGTACCGGACGGCCCGATGCAGTATGGAATACACTTGTAAGACTGTCGGGAATATGCTGGGCTACACCGTTATCGTTCCTGCGTGAGTAATCAATCTCCTGTATGCATCGGCCACTTGGAATATAATACTTGGCAGTGGTAACCTTGAGAGTGCCATTGAAAGGCAGCATGCGCGTAGTCTGCACCAGGCCTTTACCAAATGAGCGGGTACCCAATATCACAGCGCGGTCAAGGTCCTGAAGACTGCCCGATACTATCTCTGATGCCGATGCCGACTGATCATCGATCATTACAACCAGCGGGATCTCCGTGTCTATAGGATTACGCTCCGTAACACATATAGAAGATGCCTGTGGAACCTTGCCACGTGTCTCTACCACCTTGGTTCCCTTGGGCACAAACAGTCCCACAATATCTACCGCCTCGTTCAACAGGCCGCCGCCATTGCCTCTCAGGTCCAGGATAATGCCCTTGGCACCCTGCTGTTTAAGCTCTACCAGGGCAGCCATTACATCACGTGAGCAGTGTTCCGTAAAGGACTGCAGCAAGATGTAGCCATAGCCATCCTGCATGCCATAGTATGGGACCGATGGCAAGGCAATTACCTTACGCTCAAGTTCTATGCTGATGGAATCCTCAACGCCGGGGCGTCTTACTGTTACGGTCAGCTTTGTGGCTACGTCGCCCCTGAGATGATCGCTCACATAGGCCGATGCCTTGCCTTTCATGCTCTCGCCGTCTATGCTCAGGATCTCATCGCCGGCCTTCAGACCATAGGTTGCGGCAGGCATTCCCTCATACGGCTCCTCTATAAAAATGTAGTCATGGTCAGGGTACTGGCGGATAATAGCTCCTATACCCGCATATTTGCCGGTGGTCATCATCCTGAGTTCGCTCATATCGGCCTCCGGATAATACTCGGTATAGGGATCTATCCTTCCCAGCATGGCTCTTATGCCACTTTCTATCAGCTGTGAGGGGCTGATGGTGTCTACGTAGTACCTGTCGAGCTCAGTTACAACATCATGGAATATTTCCATATTCTTGTATAACTGGAACTCGTGCCCCTCCTGAGCGGTTGCTCCCAGGGCAAAAAACAGTTGTATTGTAATCAGGGCTATGCCCTTTGAAATTTTTTTCATGACTTGTACTCAAGAGTGTTTCTGTGCGAATATACTCAATATGTGCTGATTTGTGCTAAGAAAGAGGGGTAAGACAGCAAATTCAAACATTTTTTTGCATCATAGGGTTATTTTTTTGTGCTTATATATTGGTTTTCCCAAAAAAGGCTGTACATTTGCACCGCATTTGTGAGCGTAGCGCTCCAAATTGTAACATATTGCTTCTTTAGCTCAGTCGGTTAGAGCATCTGACTGTTAATCAGGGGGTCCTAGGTTCAAGTCCTAGAAGGAGCGCAGAATGAGTCCAGATATTTCTGGACTCATTCTTTTTTTGGTCTGGTTCAGGGCATTCACCTACGGTTATCAAAAATACAATTGCTCCTACGTGTTATGGGCAAACCCCTCTACACGTGATAAGCACCCCGGTAGCTTTACAAGAAGCTATTGGGGTGCTTATCATACGCCTGCGGGGGAATGGTTCTGGAGCTATATTATAAGTGCAAGTTGTATTTTATGCTTCTTTTTCTTTAGGAAGAATCAGGTTCAGGATTACAGCAAGCAGGAATACTACAGCTACGCAGTTATCGGCAAATACAGATTTGATGGTTTCTGAGAATATGTCAAACATGCCTGTAGCCTGTGTAAATCCAAGACCGATACTCAGTGAGAGTGATGCGATAATCATGTTGCGCTGGCCAAAACCGCACTTGGCAATCATGCCAAAACCGGCAAACAGGATAGAACCGAACATCATGATGGTGCATCCGCCCAGAACAGCCTGTGGGATGGTTGTCAGAACAACACCTATTGCGGGGAACAGACCGGCAATAACCATGATGACTGCACCTGTACCAATTGCAAAGCGGTTTACAACCTTGGTCATTGCGGCAAGACCTACGTTCTGACTGAAACTGGTGATAGGAGTACAGCCAAACATACCAGCTACGGTGCTTACAAAACCGTCGCAAGCAATTGAACCCTGGAGCTCTTTCTGCTCAATAGGACGACCCAGGGCCGATGAACAGAGGGCCGATGTGTCACCAATGGTTTCAGTGGCCGAAACCAGGAAAATGGCAACAATAGAAAGAATAGCGCCAAGATGGAACTCAGGCTTGAAAGGCAGGAACTTGGGCAGTGCAATTACACCGCAGCCGTTAAGGCCAGAGAAATCTACCATGCCCATGCACAGAGCTACAATATAACCGATTACAAGACCGCAGAGTACAGAGATAGAACGCAGGTAACCCTTGGCGAATACCTGGAATCCCAGGCAAGCTAAAAGTGTGATAGAACCTACAATCCAGTTCTGCTTTGAGCCAAAATCATCAGCACCCTGTCCGCCAGCAAATGAGTTGGCGCCTACTGTGAGCAGTGAGAAACCAATTGCAATTACAACGGTTGCTGCTACGATTGGTGATATGATCCTGATCCAGTATTTTGCAAACAGACCAAGAAGACCCTCTACAATACCGCCAATGATGATGGCTCCCATAAGAGTACCCATACCCTGACTTGTACCGATAGCAATAGCCAGTGAAAGGAATGTAAAGCTTATACCCATTACGATAGGTAATCTTGAACCGATTTTCCAGACAGGATAGAGCTGGATAAGAGTACCGATACCGGCAATAATCATGGCGTTCTGAACCAATCTTGCAGAAAGACCGCCATCAATACCTACAACACCTGCCAGGATGATTATAGGAGTGATGTTTGATACGAACATGGCCAGTACATGCTGGAGTCCGAATGGGATGGCCTGACCAAGTGGCACAGTACCATCAAGCTTGTAGATGTTTTCTGAATTACTCATAATAATATTGTTTAGTTGTTTTGATCGCGGAATTTAATGGTACGTGGTGATGCCTGCATGTCATCAACAATGGCGATTGATTCAAGCTGGAAACCTTTGGCGCGTATGAGCTCGCCGCCCTCCTGTACGCCTTTTTCAATGGCAATACCTATACCGACAACCTCAGCACCGGCTTGTTCCACCAGGCTGGTAAGTGCAAGCATGGCAGAGCCCTGGGCCATGAAATCATCTATAATAAGCACCTTGTCACCGGCCGAGAGGTATCTCTTTGACACGAACACCTGATTCATTTGCTTGTGAGTGAATGAATAAGCCTGGGCTGTGTACTTGTCATCATCAACATTTACGCTGTGTGATTTCTTGGCAAACAGTACCGGCACATTGCCAAAATAACGGGCTGTGGTGCAGGCAATGGCAATACCACTGGCCTCAATGGTAAGAATTTTTGTAACTTCCTTGTCATTGAAACGGCGTTTGAATTCCTGGGCAATCTGATCCATTATATCCATGTCAATGAGATGGTTCAGAAAATTGTCAACCTTTAGTATGTTTCCTTCTTTGACAATGCCGTCGGCAAGAATTTTTTCTTCAAGAAAATTCATAGTGTTTGTATTTTTTTAAAAATTGCCCAAAGTTACAACTCTTGACAATTAACTGCTAATCATTAAATGATTATTTACAGGTAAACTGGAATGATTCCCCCTGTCTGGTCACTGTAACCGATGCACTTTCTTGTGGGAGAGCAAATACGCTGACTTTCTCAGTGTTCCCATCTACTACAAGCAGGCTGCTCTCCTGGGCAAAACGTCCTACGGAGAGCGTGAGCTGGTTGGCAGGAGTGCCGCTGAACAGCAGGCTGTCATTCATGTAAACGGAGAGCGGGCTGCCGGCTATTGATGAATGGAGTACTACGTCATAGCGCTGTGCGGCATACTGCTCTTTCTTGTCATAGATCTTGAATGCCGCAAATATGAACAGGGTTATCACTACCAGCAGCAATACAAACATGACTATGGAGCCAAGAAGGAATGCGTTATTGGCTCTCTTTATTCTCTTGTACATGATTTCTTTAGTCTAATTTTACCACAAAAGTAGGCCATTTCTTGTAAGAGTCAGTATTATTTCCGAAAATTGCAACACTAAACCAAATTACATACAATGAAAAAAGCAGCAATCGTTATGTTGGCAGCCCTTTTCATGGCTCCAGCAGGAATCAAGGCTCAGCCTGATGAGAATTTTCACATTTACATTTGTATAGGTCAGTCAAACATGGAGGGCAACCCACGTCCTGAGCAGATGGACAAGGAGAATGTAAGTCCACGTTTTGTTACTATGAACGCTGTTGATTTCCCAGACAGCAAGATGGGAGAGTGGCGTACTGCCGTTCCGCCATTGGCACGCCCCAACACAGGTCTTACACCTGCAGACTGGTTTGGCCGCACCATGGTCCAGAACACACCTGAGAACGTAAAGATTGGCGTTGTAATGGTAGCTGTTGCCGGATGCTCAATTGATCTTTTTGACAAGGACAAGGCAGCTGAGTACATCCCAAAGCAGGCAGACTGGATGAAAAATATCTGCAATGCTTACGGTGGCGATCCTTACGGACGTCTCATTGAGCTCTGCAAGAAGGCTCAGAAGGATGGTGTAATTAAGGGTATCCTGCTCCATCAGGGTGAGACAAACACCAATGATCCTCAGTGGCCTGCAAACGTAAAGAAAGTGTATGATGACATCCTTGCAGACCTTGGTCTGGAGGCCGGTTCAATTCCTCTGCTCTCAGGTGAGGTTGTACCTGCTGACCAGCGTGGTCAGTGCGCAAGCCACAATGAGGTAATGGCTAAGCTGCCAGAGACCCTCCCACAGGCAATGGTTGTTCCTGCATACGGCTGTGAGGCTGGTCGTGACCGCCTGCACTTTAACGTAAAGGGCTCACGTGAACTTGGCCGTCGCTATGCTGCACGCATGCTGGGTTATCTGGGATATTGATTCCAATAGATACATTAAAGAGTGGCCGGAACAGTGCTTCCGGCCATTTTTTTTGCTTTTTCTTGTTATATTTAATAATAATAGCGTATCTTTGCATCGGTATGATGATGTGTGGAGAGGCCCCAAGGCCTCTTTTTTCGTACTGTATGTGACAGGAAATCATAATTTTCAATAATACTATATGATTGATAGACAAAAAGTTATCGGCATTGCCGAGAAGTGGCTTGAGAATAGGGAAGGCTATTTTCTGGTCGATGTGGACATTACTCCCGACAATCGCATTGTGGTTGAGATAGACCATGCTGAGGGCGTGTGGATTGATGACTGCGTGGACCTGAGCCGTTTTATAGAAGCTGCACTCGACCGTGATGTTGAGGATTATGAGCTTGAAGTGGGATCGGCCGGAATAGGTCAGCCTTTCAAGGTACTTCAGCAGTACATAAACCACATTGGACAGGAGGTAGAAGTGCTGCCAAATACCGGAGCCAAGGTAAAGGGAACTCTTGTGAGTGCCAATGATGAAGGCTTTGTAATAAGGACTGTCCAGAAACAGAAAGTGGAGGGCAGCAAGCGCCCCAAGGCTGTTGAGGTGGAAATCGCATACAGCCACAGTGAAGTGAAATATGTAAAATACGTAATAAGTTTAAAGTAAAATGGCTACAAAGAAGGAAGAGACACTCTCTCTGATTGACACTTTTGCGGAGTTTAAGGAACTCAAGAACATTGACCGCATGACACTGGTCAGCGTTCTGGAAGAGAGTTTCCGCAGCGTTATCTCAAAGATGTTTGGAACCGATGAGAACTACTCGGTCATAGTTAACCCAGACAAGGGTGACTGTGAGATCCAGCGTTCAAGAATAGTTGTTGATGACAAGGACGTAGAGGATTCAAATACCCAGATTTCACTTACCGAGGCCCGTCAGATAGACGAAGACTTTGAGGTAGGCGAGGAGGTTTCTGAGCAGGTTGATTTTGCACAGTTTGGACGCAGGGCTATCCTGAATCTCCGTCAGACCCTGGCTTCAAAGATCCTGGAGCTTGAGAAAGACAGTCTCTACAACAAGTATATGGAGAAGGTTGGCACCATTGTAAGCGGTGAGGTTTACCAGATCTGGAAGAAGGAAATCCTGCTTCTCGACGAGGAGGGCAATGAGCTCCTGCTTGCCAAGACAGACCAGATTCCAAGCGATTTCTTCCGTAAGGGCGAAACCGTTCGTGCCATTGTAGACCGTGTGGATAATGTGAACAACCCCAAGATCATGCTCAGCAGGACATCGCCTGTATTCCTGCAGCGTTTGCTTGAGCAGGAGGTTCCAGAGATAGCCGATGGTCTTATTACAATCAAGAAGATTGTACGTATTCCTGGCGAGCGTGCCAAGATTGCCGTAGAATCATACGATGACCGCATTGATCCGGTTGGCGCATGCGTAGGTGTAAAGGGCTCACGTATCCATGGTATAGTACGTGAACTCAGGAACGAGAATATTGACGTTATTAACTACACCAGCAACATTGATCTCTTTATTAAGCGCGCCCTTAGCCCAGCCAGGGTATCTGAGCTCCGTCTTGATTCTGAGACCCGTCATGCTGACGTATATCTCAAGCAGGATCAGGTTTCGCTTGCTATCGGTAAGAACGGCTTGAACATTAAGCTTGCCAGCATGCTGACCGAATATACCATTGATGTATACCGTGAGCTTGCCCAGGATTCTACAGAGGAGGATATCTATCTGGACGATTTCCGTGGCGATATAGAGGATTGGGTAGTAGATGCCCTGAGTGCAGCCGGCTTTGAGACAGCCAAGTCTGTCCTGCGTGCTGACCGTGAGATCCTGACCGGTTCTGTAGACCTGGAAGAAGAGCAGGTAGACGATATTCTGGATATACTTGCACGCGAATTCTCCGACGAGCAGGAGTTCCAGAAATACATTAAGAAGTAAAAACAATCGGGGCAGAGCCCTGGACAAGAATATTTTTATAGATGGCGATAAGAATAAGTAAAGCAACAAGAGAGTTGAATGTGGGCTCGTCCACGCTTGTGGATTTCCTGCACAAGAAAGGTTTTGACGATGTGGCCGATGACCTGAATCAGAAACTTACAGACGAGCAGTATAACCTGCTCGTGGCAGAGTTCAGTCAGGATAAGTCCATACGTGAGGAGGCTACCCGTTTTCTCCATGACCGTATGAACAAGAAATCTACTTCCGATGAACCGGTAGTGGAAAAGGAGGAAGAGAAACCGGCATCCAAGGAGCCCGAAATGATAAAGACTGTTCTTCCGGAGGAGCCTGTAATAAAGATCAAGACCGTAGGAAAGATAAATCTTGACTCCAATGTACAGGAAGAGCCCAAGAAGGAGGCCGATGCCCCCAAGACACCGGCTGCGCCTCAAAAGAAGGAAGAACCCAAGCCACAGGCTGCTCCGGTAGAAAAACCGGCTCCAGCACCTGTTGCTCCTAAGTCAGAGCAGGTAAAACCAGTAGAAAAGCATACAGAACCAGTGGAAAAACCAATTGAGAAAAAGACTGTAGAAAAAGCTGTGGAGACAGAGGCTGCTCCTGCGCCGGCTCCCAAACCAATAGAGAAACCGGTAGAAAAGCCTGCACAGAAACCTGTGTCCAAGGATCCGGAACCAGTAGCCAAGGCATCGGCCCTTGCTCCTGCCAAGGAAACAAAACCGGCTCCAGCACCAGTTGCCCAGAAGCCTGCAGCACCAGCTCAGCAGACTTCAGACGAACCACAGACCCCGGCAGAACCCGAGGTATTCAAGATTTCTGCTCCTCAGAATGGCGGCCTGAATATCAGGACCGTGGGAAAGATTGACCTGACAGCCATCAACCAGTCAACCCGTCCCAAGAAAAAATCCAAGGAGGAAAAGAAAAAGGAGCGTGAAGCCAAGGAGCAGCAGCGTCAGCAGCAGCGCCAGCAGTTCAAGGATAACCTTATGAAGGAAATCAAGCCTGGCGAGAGAGGACAGAACGGACAGGGCGGTCAGAACGGCGAACCCCGCAAGAAGAACCGCGTAAGGATAGGAGGCGAGAAAGTGGACCTGACCAAGGCCGACAGCTACGGACAGAACCAGAACAACAACTCTAACTCCAACAGCAATCGCGATAACCGTGGCCGTGATGCCCAGAAGGGCAATGGCCGTAACAATAAGGACCACCGTTTCAATAAGGCCGACAAGAATGATTTCTCAAATGACGATATAAACCGTCAGATAAAGGATACGTTCTCATCCTTCCAGAAAGGAAAGACCAAATCTTCCAAGTATCGTAAGGATAAGCGTGAAGCTGTCCAGCAGCGTGCACAGGAGGCTTTTGAGCAGGAGATGGCCGAGAGCAAGGTACTCAAGCTTACGGAGTTTGTAACTGCCAATGAGCTGGCTACCATGATGAATATCCCTGTAACCCAGGTAATAGGTACCTGTATGAGCGTTGGAATAATGGTTTCCATTAACCAGCGTCTGGATGGTGAGACCATTAAGCTGGTAGCCGAGGAGTATGGATTTACAACAGATTTTGTAAGTGCCGAGGTTGCCCAGCAGATAACCGAGGAGGCCGACAGGGAGGAGGATCTTGAGCCACGTGCTCCAATCGTTACCGTAATGGGTCATGTAGACCATGGTAAGACATCACTTCTGGACTATATCCGCAAGTCAAACGTGATAGCCGGCGAGGCTGGTGGTATTACCCAGCACATTGGTGCCTATAACGTAAAACTTGATGACGGACGCCATATTACATTCCTTGATACCCCTGGTCACGAGGCCTTTACCGCCATGCGTGCCCGTGGTGCCCAGGTAACCGATATTGCAATCATCATTGTTGCGGCCGATGACAATGTAATGCCCCAGACCAAGGAGGCTATTGCCCACGCCACCGCAGCCGGTGTTCCTATAGTATTTGCCATCAATAAGGTGGATAAGCCTGCTGCTGATCCAGAGCGCATTAAGCAGGAACTTGCACAGATGAACTTCCTGGTAGAAGACTGGGGTGGCAAATACCAGTCACAGGATATATCGGCCAAGCAGGGTATGGGTGTTCCAGAACTCATGGAGAAGGTGCTTCTTGAGGCCGAAATGCTTGACCTTAAGGCAAATCCTAACAGGAATGCCACAGGTAGCATTATTGAATCATCGCTGGACAAGGGCCGTGGTTATGTAGCCACCGTGCTGGTTGCCAACGGTACCCTCAAGATGGGCGATATTGTGATAGCCGGTACATCATGGGGTAAGGTCAAGGCCATGTTCAACGAGCGTAACCAGAAACTCAAGTCTGCCGCTCCTGCAGAGCCAGTACTCATTCTGGGTCTGAACGGAGCACCTCAGGCCGGTGTTACATTCCATGTAGTTGAGTCTGAGCGTGAGGCCCGTGAGATTACCAGCAAGCGTGAGCAGCTGCAGCGTGAGCAGGGTGTACGTACCGCACAGACCCTTACACTCGACGAGCTGGGCCGCCGTATCAAGATGGGCGATTTCCACGAACTCAATCTTATTGTAAAGACCGATGTGGACGGTTCTGCCGAGGCTCTGGGCGATTCACTCATAAAGCTCTCTACCCAGAACATCCAGGTCAATGTTATACATAAGGCCGTAGGTGCCATATCAGAGAGTGATGTCAGCCTGGCTGCAGCATCTAACGCAATCATCATAGGCTTTAACGTACGTCCATCGGGCGCAGCAAAGCGTATGGCAGAGCAGGAGGATGTTGATATACGTATCTATTCAATCATCTACGATGCCATTGATGAGGTCAAGGCTGCCATGGAAGGTCTGCTGGCACCAAAGGTAAAGGAGGAGGTTACATCTACCATAGAGGTTATGGATGTATTCCATATCTCAAAGGTTGGTATGGTAGCCGGATGCCGTGTACGTGAAGGTAAGGTATCCCGCAGCGACAAGGCCCGCCTTATCCGTGACGGTATTGTAATCCATACCGGCGACATCAATGCCCTGAAGCATTTCAAGGATGATGTAAAGGAGGTACCTGCAGGTATGGAATGTGGTATGAGTCTTGTTTCCTACAATGACATCAAGGTAGGAGATATAATTGAGACATTCACCACTATAGAGGTAAAACAGACCCTTTGATCCTGAATGGCAACACTGGATATAATCATACTTGTAGCTCTGGCCTGTGGTATTATAGGAGGTTTTGTAAAGGGCGTACTGCAGCAGGCATTCAGCCTGGGCGGCCTGATCCTTGGACTTGTGTTTGGCATGCTCCTGTATAAGCCACTGGCAGGATTCCTGCAGACCGCAATCAATATGTCGGACAAGACTGCACAGATTGTGGGCTTTATACTGATCCTGCTACTGGTACCCATAACGTTCGGACTGGTTGGAAGACTCTTGTCAAAACTGGTCAGAGCAGCCAGCCTGGGCTTTGTAGATAGACTTCTGGGTGCTGCCTTTGGATTTTTTAAATGGTTGATAGTGATAGGACTTATATTCCAGCTCATGGACATGGGTGGCTTGACCGACAAGGTTGTAAAACCCAAGGAGCGCAGGGAATCACAGCTGTACCAGCCAGTACGCGGATTTACTGAGTTCTGTCTGGACTGGGCATGGAACAAGGTTCTGGAAACTGGTTCTGACCTGGCGCCGGAGTTGCCTCAGAAGGCAGGTGGCACCAGTGACAGACAGAAAACTTGATAATAAGTGAAAACAGAGACAGATAACAGTCTTGTCAGGGAAATCAGTGAAGAAAAGTACAAGTACGGTTTTACTACCGATGTACACACTGATGTTATAGACCGCGGTCTTACAGAGGATACCGTGCGTCTTATTTCGGAGCGCAAGGGCGAGCCGGAGTGGATGCTCGAGTTCCGACTTAAGGCATACCGTTACTGGCTTACCATGGAGATGCCCACCTGGGCCCATCTCAATGTCCCTGAGATAGACTATCAGAACATATCATATTATGCCGACCCTACCGCAAAGAAGGAAGGCCCCAAGTCCGTGAGTGAGATTGATCCTCAGGTCATGAAAACTTTCGACAAGCTTGGCATACCCCTGGAGGAGCGCCTTGCGCTCAGCGGAGGCGTGGCAGTAGACGCTGTCATGGACTCTGTATCGGTCAAGACTACATTCAAGCAGACTCTGGCCGAGAAGGGAATAATATTCTGCTCCATGGGTGAGGCGGTACGCAACCATCCAGACCTTATACGCCAGTATCTGGGAAGCGTGGTCAATTACCGTGACAACTTTTTTGCAGCCCTGAACAGTGCAGTGTTCAGCGACGGATCATTCGTGTACATTCCCAAGGGCGTTCGCTGCCCAATGGAACTCTCCACGTATTTCCGTATAAACGCATCGGGAACCGGACAGTTTGAACGCACTCTGATTGTGGCCGATGATGACAGCTATGTATCTTATCTTGAGGGCTGTACCGCTCCCATGCGCGATGAGAACCAGCTGCATGCAGCCATTGTGGAGATTGTGGTAATGAACCGTGCCGAGGTAAAGTACTCCACGGTCCAGAACTGGTACCCAGGCGATGAGAACGGCAAGGGTGGTGTATATAATTTTGTAACCAAGAGAGGATTACTCAAGGGCGATGACAGCAAACTGTCATGGACCCAGGTGGAGACAGGCTCTGCCATAACCTGGAA
Source organism: Bacteroidaceae bacterium (assembly GCA_045640825.1). Lineage (GTDB taxonomy): Bacteria > Bacteroidota > Bacteroidia > Bacteroidales > Bacteroidaceae > Colenecus. The sequence continues at coordinate 39,478 of JAZUFR010000052.1, read as the reverse complement.
ATACCCCAGCTGTGTGCTACAGGGTGACCGCTCCCAGGGTGAGTTCTACTCCGTTGCGCTTACCAATAACTGGCAGCAGGCCGATACCGGAACCAAGATGATCCATATAGGCCGTGACACCAAGAGTACCATAATAAGTAAAGGTATATCGGCCGGACACAGCCAGAACTCATACCGTGGTTTGGTAAAAGTGGGGCAGAATGCCTTTGGTGCCAGGAACTACAGCCAGTGTGACTCCTTGCTGCTGGGCTCTGATTGCGGGGCACATACATTCCCATACATGGATATAAAGAACGAGACGGCAGTAGTGGAACATGAGGCTACCACATCCAAGATATCAGAGGATCAGCTGTTTTACTGTAACCAGAGAGGTATCCCCATGGAACAGGCCATAGGTCTTATTGTGAATGGTTATGCCAAGGAGGTCCTGAACAGACTTCCCATGGAATTTGCGGTAGAGGCACAGCGCCTTCTTTCCGTGTCATTAGAAAATACTACAGGTTGATATGATGCTTCAAATAAAGGATCTGCAAGCTTCTGTTGCAGACAAACAGATACTTAAGGGAATCAATCTCACCGTTAACCCGGGTGAGGTGCATGCCATCATGGGCCCTAACGGTTCGGGTAAGAGTACTATGAGCAATGTGCTGGTAGGTCATCCAGGCTATACCGTAAACGGAGGCTCTGTTACTTTTAACGGCAAGGACCTGCTTGCCATGGCTCCGGAGAACCGCAGCCATGAAGGACTGTTCCTTTCATTCCAGTATCCGGTTGAGATTCCGGGAGTGAGCATGACCAATTTTATGCGTACTGCGGTAAATGAGAAACGCAAGTACCTTGGACTTGATCCCATGTCTCCAACAGATTTTCTCAAACTCATCCGCGAGAAACGTGACCTGGTAAAACTTGATGCCAAGTTCATGAACCGCTCTGTAAACGAGGGATTCAGCGGTGGAGAGAAAAAACGTAACGAGATATTCCAGATGGCAGTGCTTGAGCCTAAGCTCAGCATACTCGACGAGACCGATTCCGGACTTGACATTGACGCTCTTCGCATAGTGGCAGAGGGCGTTAACAAGCTCAAGACCCCAGAGACATCGGTCATTGTGATTACACACTACCAGCGTTTGCTGGATTACATAAAGCCCGATATAGTACACGTACTGTACAATGGCCGTATTATTAGGACAGCCGGTCCGGAGCTTGTAATGGAGCTTGAGGAGCGTGGATACGATTGGGTAATTAAGGAATACGAGGAAAGCCATAAATAATGATAGAGGAAAATTACATAAAGCTTTTCCTTGAGAACAGGGAACTTGTTGACAAGGGTTCTACTGGGGTTATGAATTCCCTGCGGGATCATGCCCTGGAGTGCCTTGGCAAGTTTGGTCTGCCCAATACCCGTATAGAGGAGTATCTGCACACCAATGTGGCAAGCCTGTTTGAACCGGACTGGGGTATGAATGTTGCCCGTCTGAACATGCCCGTGGACATGTCTCAGGCATTCCGCTGCAATGTACCCAACCTGAGCACCCTGATGTACTTCCTTGCAAACGACAGCTATGCCGCATCGGACTCTGCATCCAGGGTTAGTCTGCCCGATGGTGTACTGGCAGGAAGTCTCAAAGAGATAGCTGCTAGTCATCCCGAACTCATAGAGCAGTATTACGGCCGCCTTCAGGACATGGAAAAGCCGGGTATAAGTGCATTCAATACACTGTTTGCCCAGGACGGATTTGTGGTATATGTACCCGATGGGGTTGTTGTAGATAAGCCAATCCAGCTTGTAACATTGCTGCAGTCCAAGGTTGACCTTATGGTAAACCGCAGGATACTCGTTATACTGGGGCGTGCATCCCAGCTCAGGATGCTGGTATGCGACCATGCCCTTTCTGCCAACAGGTTCCTTACAACTCAGGTTGTAGAGGTATTTGCAGGCCAGGGCTCACATCTTGAGTATTACGACCTGGAGGAGACCCACATATCCAACAACAGGGTAACAGAGATGTATATAAGCCAGCAGCAGGACAGCACCGTCCATGCAGACAGCATTACACTCCATAACGGACTTACACGCAACTCTGTGTATGTAACCCTGCAGGGTCGCGGTGCCAGTCTTTCCCTTAATGGCGCTGCCATTACCGATAAGAACCAGCATGTGGACAATCTTACCTTTGTGGATCACAGAGAACCGGATTGCACAAGCAATGAGCTGTTCAAGTATGTCCTTGACGGTGAGTCCACAGGTTCATTTGCCGGTAAGGTGCTGGTACGTCCGGGTTCACAGAATACAGTCTCACTTCAGACCAACCGTAATATATGCCTTACAAAGGACTCCCGCATGTTTACCCAGCCTCAGCTGGAGATATATGCCGATGATGTAAAGTGCAGTCATGGTTCCACCGTGGGACAGCTGGACGAGAAAGCCATGTTCTACATGCAGCAGAGAGGTATTCCTTTTGCAGAGGCCCGTATGCTGCTCATGCTGGCTTTCATTGGTGAGGTAATAGGACAGGTTGAACTTGAACCTCTCCGTGACCGTTTGAACCGACTTGTAGAAAAACGTTTCCGTGGCGAACTCAACCAGTGTGAGGGCTGCCGTGCATGTCGCTGATAAAATGATAGACGTAGAAAAGATCCGCAGGGATTTTCCCATACTTGGGCGAACAGTATATAACAGGCCGCTCGTTTACCTGGATAATGCCGCCACTACGCAAAAGCCGCAGTGCGTGATAGATTCCATAAGCAGTGCATACTGCAACGTGAATGCAAATGTGCACCGCGGAATACATTTCCTTTCACAGCAGGCAACAGATATGATGGAGGCTGCCCGTGAAAAGGTACGCATGTTCATCAATGCATCGGGCACCGACGAGATTATATTTACCCGCGGTACTACCGAGAGCATCAACCTTATTGCCAGTTCTTTCTCTCAGGCATTCCTCCACAGCGGAGATGAGATAATCATATCCGGCATGGAGCATCACAGCAATATTGTTTCATGGCAGCTACAGGCCGATAGGTATGGATTCAGTATCCGTGTAATACCTGTCCTGGACAATGGCGAGCTGGATATGGATGCTTTCAAGTCTCTTTTGTCAGAAAAGACCCGTTTGGTAAGCATTACACATGTTTCTAATGTGTTAGGCACTGTGAATCCTATCTCCGAGATAATAGCAATAGCCCATTCGCATGGTGTTCCGGTAGCCGTGGACGGTGCTCAGTCTGTTCCTCACATCAAGGTAGATGTAAGGGAACTGGGAGCCGATTTCTATGCATTCAGCGGACATAAGATATATGGTCCTACAGGAATTGGCGTACTGTACGGACGCAGGGAACTCCTGGAAAAGATGCCTCCTTATCAGGGTGGAGGAGAGATGATACGCAAGGTTACTTTCCAGAAGACCACCTATAATGAGCTTCCGTTCAAGTTTGAGGCCGGTACCCCCGATTATGTAGGTTCAATAGCACTGGCCAGTGCCCTGGATTATGTTATGGCAATAGGAATGGATAATATTGCCGATTACGAGCACGGACTGTGCCGATATGCAGTGGAGAGACTTTCTACCATACCTGGAATGCGGTTCATAGGTGAATCAGAAACCCGTAGCGGTGTGGTTTCTTTCCTGGTGGGAGACATCCATCCATCGGATATGGGTACACTGCTTGACCGTCTTGGAATAGCTGTCCGTACAGGACACCACTGCGCAGAACCCCTCATGGACAGGTTTGGAATAACCGGTACGGTGAGAGCCTCCTTCTCTTTCTACAATACCAGGGATGAGATAGACGCCCTTGTAAACGGTATTGATCGTGTAAGACAGATGTTTTAATCTTTAATAGTTATGAAAAGAAATTTGTTTGTAGCTTTTGCACTTACAGTAGGTGCATTGTGCTTTTTTTCGTGTGAAAAGGAAAAGACTGACGATGGTTCTGTAAACCAGCGTCTTACCCTCGAGCAGCAGCAGATGCTCATTTCTCAGTCCTTGAATCTGGCTGCTGGAGAGATTGATTTTTCCGCTATTGTACCAATGGTCGATGCTGCTCAGGAACTGGATGGCATTCAGTTGTTCGGCATTTTGGGTGGAATCCTGGAAGATTCCGTATCGGGCCAGGCATTGTCGTCTTTTATCTCCAAGGCTCAGGGCGATACCGTGCAGCTGGATTTCTCCCTTCTTGGCATTGGAATGGAATTTGATCTTATAGATTCTACAAAAATATGGGACGACGATACTACTACCATACGTATTCCCGTAGTTGTAAACAGTAACTACAATGCTGACAATACTTATATTCTCCTAAATACAGCCAATCACAAGTTCCAGCTTAATCTCCTGGCTTCCAGCAATAACACTAGCCTTGAGGTAGAAACATACAGCAATGAGGGTGCCATTGCGGCTGCTTATGAGAATCACCTTCTTATCATGCCCAGACAGATCAGGCTTGAGGTAGTTGTGGACGGTAAGAAATGCGGCGTACTGGAACTCAATGTAGATACAGATTTCAAGATAAGGCAGACCAAGGACGGTTTTTCCTATGAGGGAAATAAGATGAACCTCTCTGTAAATGCAGTTTTGGGAGACTTTGTAGGCAAAGTTGCTGTAACCTACAGTGAGTCTGCCGGTATTACCCTTACAGAAAGCCTTTCCGTAAATAAAGGCGCAAAGAGTGCCGAGTTATTAGGTCTGACATTCAAGATAGATGCCGATATGGGCGGACTTGGCAATTCCCTGAATGAAGCTGGTCTTGCAGCATGGGCAATGAACGATTCCAAACTCAGGGGAGTAGAACTGAATATGTCTTTCCTCGACAAGTTTATTACTGGCGAGTTCCGTCTTAGCAATCCAATTGTAAACGGAAAGCTGCCATCATCTATCATGAACATTATAAGTGCCGATTCCGTTACAGCTGAGATGGCAAGTAAGGTAGTTGCAGATATCAAGCCCTATATCAAGTCTGGATTATACTTTAAGGGATACAAGCCCGCACAGGCCAGCCTGGAAATTGTGAGCCAGGAAATCAGTTCCGATAAGTTTGATGAAGGCTTGCTTGCCATCCTTAACCTTTATCAGCTTGCTCCCAAGATTAAGATCAGTGCAGACAATTCTCTGGTAGGATTTGATGAGTATCTCCAAGGCATTGATATTAAATCGGCCTTACAGAGCGTAGAGGCATCGTTCAATGCTGCGTTCAGCCAGAACGGAATCACTTTGGGCCAAGTAATCATTTCCATAGAGCGAATGCTCCGTGGAGTGATTGGTGGTGACAAAGTATACCAATAATAAGCATTAATGGGGAACGGATATAACGTTCCCCATTTTTTTGTACCTTTGCGCCCGAAAACAGAATAAGGATTCAAAAAACTTAATTATATGAAACAGAAAGCATTACTCATGATTCTTGACGGTTGGGGAATAGGCAACCATTCAAAATCCGATGTGATTTTCAGCACACCTACTCCTTACATGGATTATCTCAATGCCAACTACCCCCATTCGCAGCTTCTTGCCAGCGGTGAGAACGTAGGTCTCCCAGACGGTCAGATGGGTAACTCAGAGGTTGGTCACCTTAATATAGGTGCCGGCCGCGTAGTTTATCAGGATCTTGTTAAGATTAACCGTGCTATTGCCGATGGCTCAATCCGCCAGAATGCAGGTATTGTAGAGGCATTCAGCTATGCCAAGGAGACTGGCAAGAAGCTCCACATGATGGGACTTGTTTCCAATGGTGGCGTACACAGCTCACTTGAGCACATTTTCTGCCTGTGCGACATTGCCAAGGAGTACGGACTGGATAATGCATACGTACACTGCTTCATGGATGGCCGTGACACTGACCCAAAGAGTGGCAAGGGATTCATAGAGCAGCTGGTTAAGCGTGGCGACAAGGTTGCCTCCATAATTGGCCGTTACTATGCAATGGACCGTGACAAGCGTTGGGAGCGCGTAAAACTGGGCTATGACCAGCTTGTAAACGGTGAGGGCCGCAAGGTATCGGACATGGTAAAGGCTGTAGAGGAGTCTTATGCCGAGGGTGTTACCGATGAGTTCATGAAACCAATCATAAATGAGGCTTATGACAGCCGCATTGAGGAGGGCGATGTAGTAATCTTCTTTAACTTCCGTAACGACCGTGCCAAGGAAATGACAATTGTCCTTACACAGAAGGACATGCCAGAGGCTGGAATGACAACCATCCCAGGCCTTAAGTACTACTGCCTTACTCCATACGATGCATCATTCACAGGTGTAAAGATTCTCTTTGACAAGGAGAATGTAAACAACACTCTTGGTGAGTATGTAGCATCAAAGGGTCTGAACCAGCTGCACATTGCCGAGACAGAGAAGTATGCCCATGTAACATTCTTCCTGAACGGTGGCCGCGAGACTCCGTTTGAGAATGAGGATAGAATACTGGTTCCGTCTCCAAAGGTTGCAACCTATGACCTTCAGCCAGAGATGAGCGCTTACCTGGTTCGCGACAAACTGGTTGAGGCTATCGGAACAGAGAAGTATGACTTTGTAGTTGTGAACTTTGCAAACGGTGATATGGTTGGTCACACCGGCATTTATGAGGCTATAGAGAAGGCTGTCACCGCAGTAGATGCTTGCGTACATGATGTAATAGAGGCTGCCAAGTCACATGGCTATGAGGCTATCATCATTGCTGACCACGGCAATGCCGACAATGCAGTCAATGCTGACGGTACTCCAAACACTGCCCATTCACTCAACCCGGTACCATGCATCTACGTAACTTCACGTGAGGGTGCCAAGGTTAGCGATGGTATTCTTGCCGATGTTGCTCCAAGCATCCTGACTATTATGGGTCTGGAGATTCCATCCGAAATGACAGGCAAGAACCTTCTTTCTTAAGAAAGGTCATACATAACTTCTAAACCGGTCTCTCTTTGGCAGAGACCGGTTCTTTATTTGGCAAAAAAAGGCTTTTAATTTTATAAAAGGATGAAATTGATTCCCGTTTACACCTGGAACAAGGGTGTACTTAACTTTAACCGTCACAAGAAACAGATACAGAACCTGCCCTGGGCACAGGGAGTACTTTTGCTGGTCTGTGTGATTGTGGCCATGCTGCTGGCTAACATAGATGCAACCAAGCATCTGTACCATGCTATTCTTGAAACAACCATCCAGATACACTTCCTTAGTCCTCACGGCCATGTTGATTTCCATTTCCCAGATGGAATGACTGTTGAGAAACTCATTAACGATGTGTTCATGGTTGTGTTCTTCTTTACTGTAGGTCTTGAGATCAAGAGAGAAGTCTCCAACGGTGAGCTGTCATCGGTCAAGAAAGCAATGCTGCCTGTAATAGCAGCTTTTGGCGGTGTAGTTATGCCTGCGGTCCTTTATACCCTGGTAAACCACGGTACTGTTGCAGCATCGGGCTGGGGAATTCCTACAGCTACCGATATTGCTTTTGCCGTATGTATTCTTTCTGTACTGGGCGATATTGTCCCGCTGTCTCTCAAGGTGTTCCTGACAGCCCTTGCAATAGCCGATGACCTGATTGCAATACTTGTTGTAGCTATTTTCTATGGTGGAAACATAAATTTTGTACTGCTTGGACTATCCCTTGTAGTGATGGCCGTTGCCATACTGCTTAACCACATGGGACAGAAACATATAGGCGTTTATCTGGGCCTGGCCTTCCTGGTATGGGTGCTGTTCTATTATTCAGGAATACATTCAACCATGTCGGGTGTTGTAATGGCTTTCATCATACCTTCTACACCACGCTACAACAAGTCTTATGTGCTGCATAAGATTCAGAAATATGCTACCAGGATGAAGACATTCGATTCTATCGATGCCGAAACCGGATTCCCCAATGGCCCACAGCGTCATTTCCTGCGTCGCCTGCAGGATACCGCATACGGTTCTTTTGATATGAGCTATAGGGTAGAGCGTGTCCTTTCTCCATGGGTAAACTTCCTGATTATGCCTGTCTTTGCACTTGCAAATGCCGGCGTGGAGATTACAGACCTCTCTTACTTTAATATTTTTGCCACCAATCCTACCGTAGGCAATGTGGGCTTGGGTATAGTCCTAGGTCTGGTATTGGGCAAACCACTGGGTATTACCCTGTTCAGTTTCCTTGCCATAAAGACCAGGATCTGCACAATGCCGGACAAGGCAAACTGGGCAATGTTCTTTGCAGTAGCATGCCTTGGCGGTATAGGTTTTACAATGTCAATATTTGTAGATACCCTGTCATTTGCCTCGGCCGATGCCGTAATACAGATGCAGAACGCAGGCAAGATAGCTATACTTATGGGTTCACTTGCCGCCGGAGTGCTTGGCTCACTTCTCATAATCATTGTTTCCAAGGCAAGCAAGTAATACAGGTTGCATAAAAAAGAAAGGACATATACCAGCCGGTATATGTCCTTTCTTTATGTATAGAAGTCTGTTTACTTCTTGGAAGCCTTGGCACGCTGTGCATCAAGGAAATCGGTCATCTTCTTGAGGTTCTCCTCTGAGTACATACCCATGCCGTGACCACCCTGTGGCTCACGTACTATGTAGCTCTCTACACCCTGCTTCTGCATCTGGTCATAGAGGTACTGGCTTACGCAAGATGCTACTACAAAGTCTGCATCACCATGGAAGATGTAACCTGCAACGTCCTTCTTGTCAAGGAAACCACTTGCGCTCAGGAGCATAAAGTTATCCTCGTTACCCTCTTTTGGCAGGCCAATGAGCTGCTCCTCAGGAGTGTTACCCTTGCCACCGAATACCATTGCGTTACCGCATTCCATCTGCAGCAGCTCGGTAGGACCGGACCAGTCGCAGAATGCGTTTACATAGCTAGACTCCTTGGTGTAAGCTCCAAGATTGCCCTCAATATCATATTCAGCCTTTCCAAGCTTGGCAACCTTTACGTCATTTGACAGAGCGGTTACAGCCGACAGGTGACCACCTGATGAGAAACCGGATGTTGCAATGAATGAGGTATCAAAGTTGTACTTTGCAGCGTTACCGCGGATAAAGCGGATAACTGCCTTTATATCATTTACCTGTGCAGGCCACTTGGCATCGCCTATTGAACGGTGGTTAGGTGTAACTACTGCATAACCAGCCTTGAGAAGTGCTGCGCAGATGGTATTGATATCGGCTGCACCCTTTGATGAGTTGCTACCCCATGCGCTGCCATAAATATGTACAACAACAGGATACTTGTCTTTTTTCTCCTTTGGCAGATAGATGTCGAGCATGTGATATACCTGACCGTCACCTACATAGTCAATGTCTGAGAATTTCTCTGAGAACTCAGCCTGGGTCTGTGAGCTCTGGTCACCGCCAAAACCGCCAAATCCACCCATCATTGGCATTCCGCCACCCATTGGCATTCCGCCGCCAGGGAAACCACCACCGGGGAACTGTGCAAAGCAGGTCAGTGAAGTTACTACTGCTGCTGCAAAAAGAATTGTCTTCTTCATAATGTAATATTTAAATAATGTATTGTTCTGCTAATTATATAACGCGCTTGCCGCAAAGTTAAGCCATGATTGGCTTATTTGATTTGTAAATACAGAAAAAAAAGTTGACAGATTCTAGAATATGATGTAGTACATCATGCATGCTGCCGATATGAGTTTGAGTCCCGTACCTGCCAGAAATCCCACAAATGTTCCAAGTGCTGCCTTTATGGCAACCCATGCGGGTTTGTCCTCCTGCAGCCATTCGGCAAGGAATGCACCTATCAGACTGCATGGGATCATACCAAGTGGGGTGGCAAACATTCCAATGATCATGCCTATGGTTGCTCCGCGGCTACCGGACCTGCTTCCACCGGCCAGTCTGGTAAACCTGGATGGCACAACATAATCCAGTACAGATACAACAATCATTATGACAAGCCAGACCAGCAGGCATGTAAGGGATATTTCATTGTTGGATTCCTTTATGCTGCGGCCCAGGAAAGAGAGTAGCAGGCCTATCCAACTGATGGGCGGTCCCGGAAGTCCGGGAACAATACTGCCAATTATACCTATTATTCCAAGTATTACGGCAAGGATTATGAGAACTATTGCAGTCATATAGTGCTAATGTCCCGCTAAGGTAGATAAAAATTACTATTTTTGCAGTCGGACAGTTTACGTATTACATGCTTCAGATTCAAAATACCCTTGTCTCACTCGATGTAATTACCCGTGAGTTCTGCTGTGACCTTGCAAAATGTCACGGCCAGTGCTGCGTGGAGGGCGATGCCGGAGCACCGGTTACCATTGCAGAGATTGAACAGATAGAGGAGCTGCTGCCCATCATCTGGGACGATCTCTCTCCCGATGCCCAGAAGGTAATCCGGGAGAACGGCGTGAGTTATCCGGATCCAGAGGGAGAACTGGTTACTCAGATTGTAAACGGAAAGGACTGTGTATTTACCTGCTACGATGACCGCGGCAACTGTTTCTGTGCCATAGAGAAGGCATGCCGTGCAGGGAAATGCAGTTTCCTTAAACCAGTGTCCTGCCATCTGTATCCCATCCGTGTAAAGAGGATTGGCGGTATGGATTGCCTTAACTATGACCGATGGGACGTATGCCGCCCAGCTGTGATAAAAGGCCAGAGAGAAAGGATTCCTGTATATAAATGCCTTAAGGAACCTCTTGTGCGCCGTTTTGGCAGTGAATGGTACAATGAACTGGAGCTTACCGTAAGTGAAATGAAAAAACAAAACCTGATATGAGTTACATCATAAAGAAAACCATACCTGCTCTATTTGCATTCCTGTTACTGATTTCATGCTCAGATAGATACCAGGTAATGCCGTTTGGTGGCATGAACGGTCGTGTAGAAGAAGTAACCATGTATCATCTCAGACCAGAGATGTGGTATGCCGGTCCCCATCATACCGATGTCATGTATGTATCGGAAACAGCATACGATATTTATGGAAATGAGATCAGTTCTGTACTTATGGACAGCATATCCAGGGTACAGAGTGTTACCGAAAGCCTGTTTGAGAATGGAGTCTGCGTGCGTAGTACACAGAAAGCCGGTCTGAGCAAAACAGTGGCACAGATAAATCTCAAGTCTAAGAAAGGCGGCGTGACCGAGTATACAGAGACTCTTAATGGCCGTTTTGTAAAACTGGTGGTAAAGGAGAGCTCTTTCCTGGGCAGGCATAAGTCTAAGGTAATTGAGGATGGTCGTGTAACAAGAATAAGCACCATAAAGACCAACAAGGCGGGATATCCTGTAAAAATAGTTACAGAATCGCCGGCCGATTCCGTTGTGGTTGTAGAGACCAATGTCTTTGATGACAGGAATAATGTCATAGAAAAGCACATTGTGACAACCAGACCGCGCAGGGAACCGTATGAGGAAGTCATTTATACAGACTACCTTGTCTATGACGAACAGGGAAACTGGACAGAGGCCCGTACATATATTTATGCCCGTCTGCCGCATGAGGTCCTTATCCGTGAGATAAAATATTGGGAATAACATAATACAATGAGCCGAATGATTGTGTAATTTCGCGCCCGAAATTTTTTTAATGTTATAAACCAATGCCGGCACATGGCCGGATTAACTGATTTTACCATCATGGAAATCAAAGGATTCAGTCCTAAACTGTTCTCTGTATTCAAGAACGGTTACAACAAGACAACATTTGTTCAGGACCTGCTTGCAGGCGTAATTGTAGGTATTGTGGCATTGCCACTTGCCATTGCTTTTGGTATTGCATCGGGAGCAACCCCAGAGGCTGGTATCATTACGGCAATCGTTGCAGGTTTTATAATCTCCTTCTTTGGAGGCAGCAAGGTTCAGATAGGTGGTCCTACCGGAGCATTCATAGTAATTGTATATGGTATAATACAGGAATATGGCATGAACGGCCTGTGCATAGCCACATTCATGGCCGGTGCGTTCCTTATCCTTATGGGCATACTCCGTCTTGGTACCATAATCAAGTACATTCCATATCCTATAATAGTAGGTTTTACCAGCGGTATAGCACTTACCATATTTACCACCCAGATAAAGGACCTTCTGGGACTGGAAATAGAAAGTGTTCCAGCAGGATTCATAGACAAGTGGGTTGTGTACTTCCAGAACATGGGTTCAATCAACTGGTGGTCATTGCTTGTGGGTATTGGCAGTATAGTAATAATTGCATTCACACCTAAGATAAGCCGCAAGTTGCCGGGTTCTCTTGTTGCAATAATCGTAATGACTATTGCCTGCCTTATCCTTGGTAAGTTTGGAATTACAGGAATAGAGACCATAGGTGACCGTTTTTCCATTTCCACCAAACTGCCTCAGGCAGAGGTTCCTTCTCTTAACTGGGCTGCCATACGCGGACTGGCCCAGCCAGCCGTGGTGATTGCCATGCTGGGTGCAATTGAGTCTCTCTTGTCGGCAGCCGTGGCCGATGGTGTTATTGGAGACCGTCATGACAGTAATCAGGAGCTTGTTGCACAGGGTATTGCCAATATGGTTTCGCCACTGTTTGGAGGTATTCCCGCAACAGGTGCCATTGCCCGTACCATGACAAATATCAACAATGGTGGCCGTACTCCTGTGGCTGGTATTGTCCATGCAATTGTGCTGGCTCTCATTTACCTTTTCCTTATGCCACTGGTAAAGTTCATTCCTATGGCGTGTCTGGCAGGTATCCTGGTAGTGGTATCATACAATATGAGTGAGTGGCGCAGTTTCAAGGCCATACTCAAGAATCCAAAGTCCGATATCACCGTATTGCTTGTAACATTCTTCCTTACCGTAATATTTGACCTTACCGTTGCAATTGAGGTTGGCGTACTGATTGCCTGCCTGCTCTGCATGAAGCGTATGTCCGAAACCACAAAGGTATCGGTCATCAGCGATGAGATAGATCCTTCACAGGATGCCGATATTCAGGGCAACCTGGAGCATCTGGTTATCCCTGAGGGTGTTAAGGTCTATGAGATTAACGGTCCGTATTTCTTTGGAATTGGTAACAAGTTTGAGGAAATGATGGGCGATATGGGCGGCCGTGCAAAGGTTCGCATAATCCGTATGCGTAAGGTACCTTTTATAGATTCAACAGGCGTGCACAACCTTATGAACATGTGCCGCATGTGTTCTCAGATGGGAGTGCAGGTAGTGCTTTCCGGCGTAAATGACAACGTAATGAAAGTGTTGGTGAGCGCTGGAATGGAGAATGTGGTTGGAAGGGAAAATATTTGCAGCCACATTGATATTGCCCTTGACCGTGCCCGCGAAATCCTGAACCAGTAAGTTCTAAAGAGTTACTTTAACTGCCCTGAGGCAAAGATCTGATTAACAGCCTGCTGTGTTATCAACAGGCTGTTAAAAACTTTTTAGTCCAAAAAGTGGGGCAAAGTGGGGTAAAGTGGGTTGAAAATGTATAACTTTGAGTCCGAAAACTGATTATCAGCAAAAAATGAGCTTTATAGGACAGTTCCCAGTGCGTCTGGATGCCAAGAACAGGGCATTCATACCGGCCGGATTCCGCCGCATACTGCAGCAGAACGGTGTTCAGACGCTTGTTGTCCGTAAGGATTATTTTGAGAACTGCCTTGTAATTTATCCTGCCCAGCAATGGCAGGAAGAGATTGCCGGAGTGCGTGCCAGACTGAACCGCTTTGACGGAAACCAGCAGATGGTGTATCGCAAACTGGTGTCTGAGGCTCAGGAACTGCAACTTGACAGCAATGGACGTATCCTGCTGCCCAAGACGTTGCTGGATAAGGTTGGCATAAGCCAGGATGTAATGTTCGTAGGAATGGAGCAGACCATAGAGGTATGGGCTGCCAATACCGCAACCCAGACCGACGGACAGGCATTCATGACCGATGCTGATTTTGCTGACAGTCTAAAAAAATTCATGACTGAGTGACACTAAAGATATACATAGGTTTAGAGTGGACAGCAACGGGACATATCATGTGCCCGTCCTTCTTAAGCAAAGTGTAGAAGGACTTGTGGTGGACCCTGATGGGGTTTATGTGGATGCTACGTTTGGAGGTGGCGGCCATTCCCGCGAAATTTTGTCAAGACTTGGCAGCAAGGGCAGCCTGTATGGATTTGATCAGGATGCCGATGCCATGAACAACAGGATCAATGATCCCCGTTTTACATTTGTATATTCCAATTTCCGTTACATGCGCAATTTTATGCGCTGGTACGGCCATGAAAAGGTAAATGGAATCCTGGCCGACCTGGGTGTGTCCTGGCATCATTTTGATGACAGTACCCGCGGTTTCTCTTTCCGTTTTGACGGTCCGGTGGACATGCGTATGAACCAGAAGGACGGTATGAGTGCATCGGACGTGCTGAATGACTATCCGGAGGAAAGGCTTGCGCAGCTGTTCTGGCTTTATGGTGAGCTGCAGAACGGCCGTCAGTTGGCTCAGGCAATCTCCCGCGCACGCAGGAACAGCCGTATAGAGACAGTTACCCAGCTCCTGGATGCCACAAGACCTGTCATAGGGCGTGAAAGGGAAAAAAAGGACACGGCCAAACTGTTCCAGGCACTCAGGATGGAGGTAAACCATGAGGTGGATGCCCTGCGTGAAATGCTGCTCGGTACTGTCCAGCTTCTGGACAAGGGTGGAAGACTGGTAGTTATTACATATCATTCAATAGAGGACCGCATGGTAAAGAACCTTATGAAAAGCGGTAACATAGAGGGTGATATAAAGACGGATTTTTATGGAAACAGGGAAGTTCCGTTCCGCAACGTAGGAAAGCCTGTTGTTCCCGATGCAGCAGAGCAGGCTGCCAATCCGCGTTCCCGTAGCGCAAAACTGAGAATCAGTGAGAAGGTGTGATATGGAGAATACAGACAAGACTCAGAAACAGAATGGCAATGCATTTGGCAGGTTTGTGGACAGATTACCTGATCTGCTCCACAACAATATACTGCTTGTGGCTGAGATTCTGCTCTGTATCATATTGTACATAGCAAACCGATATGGCTACCAGCGTGATCAGGCCTATGCCGAAAGGCTCAGGCGTGAGTTGGTGGACATGGAGTATCAGACTCTTAATACTACCAGTGACGTATCGGCCAAGAGCAAACCGTCTTATATAGAAAACGTGGCTGCCAGAAACGGCTCTGGCCTTAAACCTGCCACTGAACCGCCGTTCAGGTTGCCATGATGAAGAAGAAGGAAGACAAGAGTAAGGTATCACGCAAATACTTGCTGCTGTTTCTGTTCATGATTCTGTGGGGACTGTTCATTGTTGCCAAGATGGGAATAGTGATGTTTGGCGAAAGGCAGTACTGGAACGAGGTGTCGCGCAACATGACGCCCGACAACAAGGTGATAGACGCACGCCGTGGCAGTATACTCAGTGACGATGGCCTGCTTCTTGCCAGCAGCATGAAACAGTACCGCATATTCCTTGATTTCAAGGCTGGCAATACCAAGGATCAGCAAAAAAAGGATACGCTGTTTGCAAGGCACCTTGCTGAGTTTGCCCATCAGATGCACGATATATTCCCGGAGTACTCTGTACAGGACTTTGCCACCCATTATCAGAAAGGCCATGATGCCATGTCGCGTTCTTGGGTGTTGCTGCCGGGTGTGTCTCGCAATACATACCCCATTTCCTATAACCAGTACAAGTCCCTGCTTAAGACCAGCTGGCTTATTCCCCGCAACGAGGGCTGGCTCTACAGTGTGGAATCCAAGATTTCCCGCAAAAAACCGTTTGGATCATTGGCTACCAGGACCATAGGCAGTATGTATGAGTCCAAGGACTCGGCCAAGAATGGTCTGGAGCTGTCTTTTGACTCCCTGCTCAGGGGCGTACCCGGACGTGGACACATGGAGAAGGTACAGGGCTTGTCACGCCTGGTTGCCGATGTTGAGCAGATAGATGGCTGCGATATTGAGACAACACTCAATGTGGAGATGCAGGATTTTGCCGAGGTAGCCTTGCGCAGGGAACTGGAAAAGGTGAATGCAGTATCGGGAGTAGCCATTCTTATGGAGGTGGCAACGGGCGACATAAAGGCTATTGTGAGCCTTAACCGTACCGATGACGGTTACTATGAGATACAGAATAATGCTGTTACAGAGCTGTACGAGCCGGGTTCCACATTCAAGACAGTGTCCATGATGGTTGCCCTGGATGCCGGTAAGATCTCTTTGGCAGATAGCGTGTACTGTGAGAACGGCGTGTACATGGGATTTGGTTCCAGGATGACCGATTCGCATCCGTGTGGCATTCTAAGCGTATCGGAAGTACTGGAACAGTCATCAAACATAGGTACCGCAAAGCTTGTCCATGGAGCTTTTAAGGACAAACCCGAGGATTTTGTTGATGGAATATACCGTACAGGCATAGCTACACAGTTTGATATGCAGCTTATTGGTACTGCAGCTCCCAGGATAGCCCGGAATGCATACTGGGACAGGACGCGCCTGCCATGGATGTCTTTTGGCTATAATGTCCAGCTGCCTGCCATAAACACCCTGGTTTTCTATAACGCCATAGCCAATCAGGGCAAGATGGTAGCCCCCAGGCTTGTAACCCGCGTAGTGCGTGAGGGCTCAACCGTACAGAGCATACCGGTGAGTGTTGTAAAGGAACATATCTGCAAGACAAGCACCCTTAATGATGTCCAGAGTATGCTGGAGCAGGTGGTTATAAAAGGAACAGGCAAGAATGCCGGATCTACCCATTTCCAGGTTGCCGGAAAGACCGGAACGGCACAGCTCTCCCAGGGTGGCGGTGGATACAGGCAGAACGGAGTTACATATCTGGCATCGTTCTGCGGATATTTCCCTGCTGAGAATCCACAGTATTCCATGATTGTAACGGTAAGGACATCCAATGGAGTAGGTGCCGGTGCAACACTGGCTGGACCTGTGTTCCATGAGATATCGGAGAAAGTAATGGCCACTCACAACCTGAGGGATGTGCACGAGGCCTTTGACTCAACCAGACAGTTCATCCCAACGGTGCTGAGCGGTGATCTGGCCAAGGCCAGCCTGGTTCTGCGTGAGCTGGGAAAGCGCAACTATATGGGACGCAATGACCGTCAGGTTGCCGACAGTGTGTGGGGAACGGTATCATCGGACTCCGGACGCTACGTAATGAAACATGTGCAGTACGCCCAGGACCTGGTGCCAGATGTCCGTGGCATGGGTGCAACAGACGCATTGTACCTGCTTGAGAAAATGGGATTCAGGGTTAGCATGACAGGTGTGGGCACTGTAAAGAGACAGAGCCTGAACCGCAATACCCGCTACAAGAAAGGCGATAGGATAGAACTTACATTATCAATGTGAACAATATGACAATAAGAGAACTTGTAAACGGAATAGCAACAGTCTCCATTCAGGGTAACCCTGATGTTCAGGTGACTGACATCCAGCTTGACTCAAGGGCTGTTGCTGCAGGATGCCTGTTTGTTGCAATGCGCGGCACAGTGGTGGACGGACATGAGTTCATAGCAAAGGCTATAGCCAGTGGTGCTGTGGCAGTGCTCTGTGAAAAACTGCCGGAGCAGATTCAGGAAGGGGTTACCTATGTGCAGGTACCTGACTGCGAGGATGTTGTTGGAACAGTAGCTACAAGGTTCTTTGGCAACCCGTCACAGAAGGTCAAACTTGTGGGCGTTACCGGTACAAACGGCAAGACCACTATTGCCACCTTATTGTATAACATGTTCCGTAAGTTCGGCTACAAGTGCGGACTCCTCTCCACCGTATGCAATTATATAGACGGAGAGCCTGTTCCTGCCGACCATACCACTCCCGATGCAGTTACGCTGAACCGTCTTATGGGCCGTATGGCAGACGAGGGCTGCAAGTATGTGTTCATGGAGTGCAGCAGCCATTCTATAGTACAGAAACGTATAGGCGGTCTTAAGTATGCCGGTGGTATATTTACAAACCTTACACGTGATCACCTTGATTATCATAAGACAATAGAGAACTACCTCAAGGCCAAGAAAATGTTTTTTGACAACCTTGGCAAGGATGCCTTTGTGGTAACAAACCTGGATGACCGTAACGGTCTGGTCATGGCGCAGAATACCCGTGCCAAGGTAACCACATACTCACTGCGCAGCATGAGCGATTTCAAGGGCCGCATACTTGAGTCTGGATTTGACGGTATGCTTCTTGACATAAACGGTCAGGAGGTGTTCCTTAGATTCATTGGCAAGTTCAACGCAAGCAACCTGCTTGCAGTCTATGGAACTGCCGTAATGCTGGGACGTGACCCAATGGAGGTTCTTACCGTAATGAGCACACTCACTCCTGTAAACGGCCGCTTTGACGCAATCCGTTCGCCCAAGGGAGTTACCGCCATTGTTGACTACGCCCATACTCCCGATGCCCTGTCGAACGTACTCACTACAATAGTAGATGTACTTGATGGAAAGGGACAGATTATTACCGTATGCGGTGCCGGAGGCAACCGTGACAAGGGCAAGCGTCCGCTCATGGCACAGGAGAGCGTAAAATACAGCGACAAGGTTATAATAACATCGGACAATCCACGTAACGAGGAGCCGCAGGATATAATAAACGATATGCTGGCCGGACTTACTTCCGATGATATGAAAAAGGTAATCACCATTGTGGACCGCCGCGAGGCCATCAGGACTGCCTGCATGATAGCAGGTCAGGGCGATGTAATACTTGTAGCCGGCAAGGGTCACGAGGATTATCAGGAAATAAAGGGCGTGAAACATCATTTTGATGATCACGAGGTAATAAGGGAATCATTTAAATAAAGGTCATGCTTTACGGACTTTTTGAATATCTCAAGAAAATAGGAACAGACATACCCGGCGGCGGTATGTTCCAGTACGTTACATTCAGGGCAATATTTGCCCTGGTGGTATCTATCATTATTTCCTGTTGGTTTGGCAGCATGTTCATAGACATGCTCAAACGCAGGAACATATCGGAGACTCAGCGTGATGCCAAGCTGGATCCGTTTGGCGTAACCAAGAAGGGAGTACCTACCATGGGCGGTGTAATAATAATAGTGGCCATCCTTGTTCCCTGCCTGCTCATAGGTGACCTTACAAACGTGTACCTGTGGCTCATGATCATAACCACACTCATACTGGGTGCCATAGGTTTTGCCGATGACTACATAAAGACTTTCCGCGGTAACAAGGAAGGACTTAACGGTTGGGTCAAGGTTGTGGGCCAGGTTGTGCTTGGTCTCATTGTAGGACTTACTCTCCGCTATAGCCCCCAGGTTACAATCAATGAGAAGGTAGAAACCCGCATAGAGAACAATACCGAGATAGTTGTAAAGACTCCCGACGTAAAATCCACCCGTACTACAATACCGTTCTTAAAGAACCATAACCTGAACTATGCCGATGCATTTGGCTGGCTTGGAGACAATCTGAAGTACAAGGCCGGCTGGGTGTTCTTTGTGCTGCTCACACTGTTCATAGTGACTGCTGTATCGAACGGCTCAAACCTGAACGACGGCATGGACGGTATGGCAGCAGGAAACTCTGCAATAATAGGCGTAACGCTGGTCCTGCTGGCTTATGTGTCCAGTAACGTAGTCACAGCCAGTCATTTTGACCTTATGTATATACCCGGAAGCCAGGAAATAGTGGTGTATCTGAGTGCTTTTGTGGGCTCTCTGATAGGTTTCCTGTGGTTCAACTCATATCCAGCCCAGATATTCATGGGCGATACCGGAAGCCTTACCATTGGCGGTATCATTGCCGTGGCTGCACTCTGCATCCACAAGGAGCTGCTGCTGCCCATGCTTTGCGGCGTGTTCCTGTTAGAGAGCCTGTCTGTAATATGCCAGCGCTTCTACTATAAGCTTGGCAAGAAAAAGGGTGTTCACCAGCGTATATGGAAACGTACCCCCATACATGACCATTTCCGCACCAGCATGGAACAGGTACTCAAGGCCGATCCGGGAAGTACCGTAAAGTTCCGCGGCAATGACGCCAAGCTGCAGTTTGAGACAAAAATAACGCTCAGGACCTGGATTATAAGCATAGGTCTTGCAGCACTTACCATATTGACACTTAAAATCAGATAATTGCTATGGAGCAAAAGAGAATAGTTGTATTGGGAGCCGGCGAGAGCGGTACAGGTGCTGCCATACTGGCTAAGGCCAAGGGTTTTGACGTGTTTGTATCGGACATGTCGGAAATAAAGGAGTTCTACCGCAAGGAGCTTGACGCCCGTGGTATTGCATGGGAGCAGAAACAGCATACCGAGGAGAAAATCCTGTCGGCCGATGAAATAATAAAGAGCCCTGGAATACCCAAGGAGGCACCTATCATACAGAAACTCATGGCTCAGGGAACACCTGTTATCTCGGAGATTGAGTTTGCCGGACGCTATACCAATGCCAAGATGATCTGCATAACCGGTTCGAATGGCAAGACCACAACCACATCGCTCATATATCACATATTCAAGATGGCAGGCATGAATGTGGGACTGGCCGGCAACATAGGCAGCAGCCTGGCATGGCAGGTAGCCGAGAAGGACTATGACTACTATGTGATTGAGCTGAGCAGTTTCCAGCTGGATAACATGTATGACTTTAAGGCCGATATTGCCATTCTCATGAACATAACCCCAGACCATCTGGACCGATATGACTATGAGATGCAGAACTACGTTGATGCCAAGATGCGCGTAGTCCGCAACCAGACCAAGGACGATGCATTCGTTTACTGGAGCGATGATCCCATAATAACCCGTGAGCTCAAGAAATATGGACTCAAGGCAACCCTGTATCCATTTGCCGAGGCCAAGAAGGAGGATCTTGCCGCATACGTTGAGGATGGTACACTGTATTTTGACAGACCGTATTCATTCAACATGGAACAGGAGTCTCTTGCCCTGAACGGCAAGCATAACCTGTATAACTCCATGGCGGCCGGTATTTCGGCAAACATAGCCGGTATAAAGGACGAAACCATACGTAAGGCCCTGCAGACATTCAAGGGCGTTGAACACCGTCTGGAACGCGTGGCCAGGGTAAACGGCATAGATTTTATAAACGATTCCAAGGCAACAAATGTAAACAGCTGCTGGTATGCACTTCAGAGCATGCCTGTAAAGTGCGTGCTTATACTGGGTGGCAAGGACAAGGGTAATGACTACACTGAGATTGCCGACCTGGTAAGGGAAAAGTGCTGCGGACTTGTGTATATGGGTCTCCACAATGAGAAGCTTCATGGCTTTTTTGACAGTTTTGGACTTCCTGTGGCCGATGTACAGTCTATGAAAGATGCCGTGGATGCTGCATACCACATGGCTCATAGCGGTGAGATTGTTCTCCTTAGCCCTTGCTGTGCAAGTTTTGATTTGTTCAAGAGCTATGAGGACCGTGGTGAGCAGTTCAAATCTTGTGTAAAGGCTCTTTAAGACAGATTTTGGGAATGGAGAATATGGAGGATAAATCTAAGCGCAGGCAGTTCTTGCAAGGTGACCGTACCATTTGGGCTATGGTTATCCTGTTGTGCTGTATATCCCTTATAGAGGTGTTCAGTGCAAGCAGCCGCCTTACCTTTGGGCGCAGCAGTTTTCTTGCTCCAATTATATCACATACAGTGCACCTGAGCATGGGACTGTTTTTGATGTATCTGCTCCACCATGTAAACTACAGGCTTTACAGGGTTTTCCCATTCGTGCTGGTACCAGTGTCGGTAGTACTTCTGTTCTATCTTACTGTAAGAGGTGCAACCATAAATGGCGCGCAGCGTTGGATAGATCTGGGCTTTTTCCAGCTACAGCCATCGGAGCTGGGAAAGATTGCCGTAATAATGTCTACGGCCGACTGCCTGGCAAAACTGAATACGGACGATCCGCTCAGCCAGTCCAATACATTCTGGAAAATAATGGTTCTTACCGGAATAGTATGTCTGCTCATTGTGGGCGAGAACCTTTCTACTGCCCTGCTGCTTGCCATGGTAGTATATGTAATGATGATATTGGGTGGCATAGCCGGAAGGCGCATACTGGCACTGACCGGAGCAGTAATGGGCAGTGGTGTGCTTGCCGTAATCCTTATGCTTAGCATTCCTGCACATACACTCAAGGAGATAAAGTTTGTTCCGGACCGCGCCACTACATGGCAGGCCAGACTCCAGGACTTCTTTAATGGCGATAAGAACGAGTACAGCTCTTATGAGTATGCTAAACTGGTTGCTCCCGAGAAACCACAGGAAACCCATGCCAATATAGCAATCTCAACCAGCAATATCCTGGGTAAGGGACCGGGCAACTCTGTTGAGCGTGACTATCTGCAGGAGGCCAGCTGTGACTTTATCTATGCCATCATAATAGAGGAACTGGGCATGGTTGGCGGAATATTTGTAATACTGGTATATGTGATATTACTCATCAGGGTAGGCCGTCTGGCGGCCCGATGCAAAAGCAAATACCCGGCCTATCTGGCCATGGGACTTGGCATGCTGCTTGGACTGCAGGCGTGCATCAATATGTCTGTTGCCGTGGGACTGTCCCCCGTTACAGGACAGCCGCTGCCGCTCATAAGCAAGGGCGGTACATCGGTCATAATGACCAGCCTGTGTTTTGGCATGCTGCTGGGAATAAGCAATACACTGGATAAGGAGGCTGAGCAGGAAGCCCAGGCAAATGCAGAGCCGGTCAATATGGAAATAAACAACGAGAATCAGTAAGAACAATAATTGATATGGAGAATCCTAGAATCATAATCAGTGGAGGTGGAACAGGTGGACATATATTCCCTGCCATTTCCATAGCACAGGCAATCAAGTCCATAAATCCACAGGCAGAGATACTGTTTGTAGGCGCCAATGGCAGAATGGAGATGCAGCGTGTTCCGGCAGCCGGATTTGAGATCAAGGGCCTGCCAATATGCGGTTTTGACCGCAAGAACCCGTTCAGGAACATTGCAGTCCTGTTCAAGATTATGAAGAGCCAGATGCTGGCCCGCAAGATTATACGTGAGTTCCGTCCTATGGTGGCAGTAGGTGTGGGAGGCTATGCAAGTGGCCCAACACTGCGCACTGCAGGAGGTATGGGAATTCCCACACTGCTCCAGGAGCAGAATTCGTATGCCGGCGTTACCAATAAGATTCTTGCTAAAAGAGCGGCAAAGATATGCGTGGCTTATGATGGTATGGAACGTTTCTTCCCGGCCGACAAGATAATAAAGACCGGAAACCCAGTACGTCCCAGTCTTACCCAGAGCACGCTTACACGTAATGATGCTGCCCGTAAGATGAAACTGGATCCTTCTAAAAGGATAATTCTGATTATTGGCGGCAGTCTGGGCGCACGCACCCTTAATGAAAGCGTAATGTCCAATCTGGACCTTATACGCATGTCGCAGGACGTGCAGTTTGTATGGCAGACCGGCAAGTTCTATTTTGAGGAAATGAAAAAACGCCTCTCTGAGCAGGAGCCTCTGCCAAACCTCTATCCTACGGAGTTCCTCCAGGATATGGATCAGGCGTATGCAGCTGCCGATCTTGTAATATCGCGCGCAGGTGCCGGTTCCATATCGGAACTGTGTCTGCTGGGTAAGCCGGTAATACTTGTTCCGTCGCCGAATGTGGCCGAGGATCATCAGACCAAGAACGCCCTGGCTCTCTCTGACCGTGACGCAGCCATCCATATCCGTGACGTGGATGCACGCAAGGAACTCATACCGGCAGCCGTTGACCTGGTAAAGGATAAGGAACGTCTTGAGAGCCTGCATGAGAATATACTCAGACTGGCCATGCATGACTCTGCCGAAACTATTGCACGTGAGGTACTTACACTGGCAGGATACGGAAACGGTCAGCTCAGGCTGGACGATATAAAGTCTGTCTATTTTGTAGGAGCAGGCGGAATAGGCATGAGCGCCTTGGTACGTTACTTCCTTTCACGCGGATGCTATGTGGGTGGTTATGACAGAACCTCTACGGAACTTACATCGGAACTCATAAAGGAAGGTGCACAGATTGTGTTCCAGGACGATACCCAAAGCATTCCGGAATGTTTCCGTGAACCGTCATCGACCCTGGTGGTATATACACCGGCCATACCTTCCGACAATAAGATTCTAAACTGGTTCAAGAGCCGCTGCTTTGATGTTCAGAAACGTGCCCAGGTACTTGGAACCCTGACCCGTTCCCTGGACGGACTCTGTGTAGCTGGAACACATGGCAAGACAACCACATCGTCCATGGTGGCACATATCCTTGACGGAACAAAAGAGGGATGCAACGCATTCCTGGGAGGTATTCTCAAGAATATTGGCAGCAATCTCATGATAAGCAACAACAGCCGCAGGGTGGTAATAGAGGCCGATGAGTTTGACCGCTCGTTCCATCACCTTACTCCGCTGCGTACCGTGATTACTGCTGTCGATGCAGACCATCTTGATATTTACGGCACTTACGATGCCTATGTGGAGAGTTTCCGCAAATACACATCGCTCATAAAGGAGGGTGGAGACCTTATTATCCATGCAGGACTTGAGGAGATAGTAAGGCCAGAGCTTAAAGCTGGTGTTACCCTGCATACCTACGGACTGGACAGCGGTACTTTCCATGCAGAGAACGTAAGGATAGGCAACGGTGAACTTAGGTTTGATTATATATCTCCACTTGGAAGCATCTCTGATGTTGAGCTTGGAGTACCTATTCCAATCAATGTGGAGAATGCGGTAGCTGCCATGGCCATGGCTCAGATGAGCGGTGCATCGGACAGCGTAATAAAGGAGCGTATTGCCACATTCCGTGGCTGCGACCGCCGTTTTGATTTCCATGTAAAGGGAGAAAAGATATACCTGAGTGACTATGCCCATCATCCTGCAGAGATACGTCAGTGCGCACTTTCGCTGCACCAGCTCTATGCAGACCGCAAGGTTACGGCAATTTTCCAGCCTCACCTATATACCAGGACAAGAGATTTCTACAATGAGTTTGCACAGTCTCTCTCCCTGTTTGATGAGGTATGGCTGCTGGATATCTATCCTGCACGTGAGCAACCCATACCGGGTGTTACCAGCAACCTGTTGGCCGACAATATGAAACCGGGTGTATGCAAGGGTATAATCTCCAAGAATCAGGTTCCAGAACTCGTAAAGTCCATCAAGACCGATACACAGGTGCTTGTAAGCCTTGGTGCCGGAGACCTTGAGGATTACGTGGAGACTATAACACAGATAATGAAAGATTAGTGGCTAAGAAAATACTGTCCATATTTGCTGTAATTGCATTTGCTGCCTATCTGGTGTTTGCAGTTACCTGCCTGACGGAACGTCATGACGATGTCCGCCAGTGCCAGGGTGTTGAACTGCATGTACAGGACAGCCTGCATTTTAACCTGATAGATGAATCCATGATAATGCAGCTCCTGCAGGAACGTTCAATGGATCCTGTTGGATTGCCCATGGACAACATTGATCTGGATGCAATAGAACTGGCGCTTGCAGGTCATCCTCTTATTGGCAGTGCCCAATGCTACAGGACGGGCGGTGATCTGCTCAGGATAAATATATCGAGCAAGGTGCCGCTGGTGCGCGTACTCAATGTGCGTGGGCAGGATTTTTATGTGGATAGCCGTGGCGAGATACTTACACAGCACTCCCTTGCTGTACAGCTGCCTGTTGCTACCGGATACATAGACAAGCGGTTTGCATCGGACCAGCTATTAAAGGTTGTAACGGCAATAGACCGTTCTGAGTTCTGGAAGGCCCAGGTTGAGCAGATAGACGTTACTCAGGATGGACAGATAAGACTGGTTCCCAGGGTGGGTAATCACCTGCTTATACTGGGAACGGCCCATGATATAGAAGAAAAACTGGACCGTCTTATGAATTTCTATAAGACAGGCCTTGACAATGTGGGCTGGAACAAGTACAGCTCCATTAGCGTGGCCTACGGAAACCAGGTAGTCTGCAAGAAACGAAAATAAGATAAATGGAAAACGACAAAGTAATTGTTGCTATTGAGCTTGGCTCATCCAAGATTTCGGGAGTAGCCGGATACAGACTGTTTGACGGCTCGCTCAAGATTCTGGCTTATGCAAGCGTGCCGTCTACATCGTGCATAAGGCATGGCGCGGTTTATAACCTGGACAAGACAGCCAACGCTATTGCAGAGGTAATTGGTCATCTGGACAGTATGTTGTCTACCCACATAGACAAGGTGTATGTGGCGTATAATGCCAAGAGTCTGAGATCAGCAATCAGCAAGGTGGAACGTGGATTCACTGAGGTTACGGTGGTAAGCCAGGAAATCATAGATGACATGTTCCAGCAGTGTAGCGAGATAGAGTATGACGGTTTTGTAAACCTGTTCCAGGAGTCGCAGGAATATGTGGTGGACAACAAGCGTGGAACAGAGACAGATCCCATGGGTGTGGCCTGCACCTCGCTCAAGGCTAATTATCTGAATATACTGCTCAGGAAACAGGTAGCCGACTATATTGGACAGTGTTTCCGTGCCGCACAGATTCAGATCCTTGACGGTTATGTAGGACCTATGATCCAGGCCAGCGCCATACTGTCCGATGAAGACCGCCATCAGGGCTGTGCGCTTGTGGATTATGGAGCCGATACAACCACCGTTTCTGTTTACAAGAATGGCCTGCTGCGCCACCTCAGGGTTATACCATTGGGCAGTGCCCTGATTACCAGGGACCTCTCTGTTGCCCTGAATATAGAGCTTGAGCAGGCAGAGCAGCTCAAGTGCACGTACGGCCTGTGCAACCTTATTGGCTCGCAGGACGATGACGAAACACTTACATTGGGCAATACCAAAGTATCGCTCAAGCACGTGGGCGAAATCATTGAGGCCCGTAACGAGGAGATAGTAAAGAACGTAAGTGCTCAGATTGCAGCATCGGGCTATAAGGAAGTGCTTTATTCCGGCATAATACTGACCGGTGGAGGATCTCAGCTCCGACAGCTTGACAGCGTGTTTACACGTATAATGCCATCCATGCGTAAGCCGCGCATTGTAGTAGAACCCACATGTGGCGTGGTTTGGAATGAGCCAACGTGGAAACGTGGCGACGGCTCCCAGCTGAGTTTGCTGTCCGTATTGCTCAAGGGCGATGAGAACTGCTGCGAGTTACCCAAGATGGACGCCATAGACAACATTGCCGCCGAGGATCAGGATAAGGTTGTTCAGGGGGATCTGTTTACCATGAGCGGAGAGAGTGCTCAGGTGGAACGCGACCGGAAGGAACAGGAGGTACGTCAGCAGGCCTTTGAGACTGCAATCAAACAGGAGGAAGAGGAGAAAAAGGCTGCAGAGGCAGCTCAGCAGGGTGGCAAGAAGGCTACCAGCTTTTTCCGCAAGTTATATGACAGCGTTATGACAAAGGGCGAGGAGCTCTTTGAGGAGGGAACAGATAACAATTCCGGCAAATAAGCTTTTGACCAGCAATTATGAACGACGAGATAAAAGAATTTGAGGATAAGGAGACACTTCCATTTGATTTTCCAACAGTATCTAGAAAGATAATCAAGGTTGTTGGTGTGGGAGGTGGCGGCGGCAACGCTGTCAAGAACATGTATCATGAAGGTATTCACGATGTTGTGTTCGTGGTAGCCAATACTGATCAGCAGGCATTGCAGGATTCGGATATTCCAATCAAACTGCAGCTTGGACGCCAGACTACCAACGGACTTGGAGCCGGTAATGACCCTGAGGTGGCTCGCAAGGCTGCCGAGGAGAGCATAGAAGAGATCAAGGCCCAGTTCCAGGACGATACACAGATGGTATTCATTACTGCCGGTATGGGTGGTGGTACCGGAACGGGTGCAGCACCGGTAATAGCACGCTGCGCCAAGGAGTGCGGTATGCTTACCGTAGGTATAGTTACCATTCCGTTCAAGTTTGAGATGCGCCCCAAGATCAAGCAGGCACTCAAGGGTGTAAGGGAGATCTCACAGTATGTAGATGCACTGCTCGTAATAAGCAATGAAAAACTTCTGGAGATATTCCCGGACCAGAATGTT
This sequence comes from Bacteroidaceae bacterium, assembly GCA_045640825.1. Taxonomy (GTDB): domain Bacteria; phylum Bacteroidota; class Bacteroidia; order Bacteroidales; family Bacteroidaceae; genus Colenecus. The sequence continues at coordinate 11,525 of JAZUFR010000052.1, read as the reverse complement.
GCCACAGGTTTTAAGAGGGCCGATGAAACCCTTACCACTGCAACCAAGAGTATTGCGGAGCTCATTACCTGCCGCGGAATAATAAATCTTGACTTCCGCGATGTAAAGAAGATCCTGAGCAATGGCGGTGTTGCCATTATGAGTACCGGCAAGGCCAGTGGCGAGAACCGTGTGAACCAGGCTTTTGACCAGGCCATGAAATCGCCGCTCCTCTATAACAACGATATCTATAAGGCCAAGAAGATCCTGTTCAACATATATCAGAGTGAGGAATCGGAGCATCAGCTCCTGCTCGATGAAATGAATGAGGTACGTCATTTCATGGATAAGTTTGAGGATAAGAATATTGAGGTAATCTGGGGTCTTGCCAACGATGAGACTCTCAAGGAAGAGGTCAAGATAACTGTTCTGGCTACCGGATTTGGAATGGACAGCATTCCAATGATGGACGACGAATCCATGGTAGATACCGCCATTGAGGAGATTTACGGTGAGCGTTCCAACAAGAAACAGCTCTATCTGCTCGAACTGTCTGATTCTGACCTGGATAACGATGCACTTATTGATGCCCTGGAGTCTTCTGTCTCATATCTCAGGAACTCACAGGAACTGTCGGACATAAAGTCCCTGCGCTCCGCTAACTGAAAACAGTCTCAAGAATATCAATGGACTTGAGTACCGGAAACAGTGGTACATGCAGGCGGAAATAAGTATTCAGTGCATTAAGCATCTGTACGCGCTCCTGACCAGTCAGGGGCGCGTGCTGCATTTCATCATAGCCTGTCTGTGTAAGAAGATACAGTTTGTATGAGAGCTCGGCCGATAAGTATTCGCTGTGCATGGGCGTGCTGTTAGAGAAACAGCCCTCACGCATGTCCAGGATCTGTCCAGGTCTGTACATGTCTGTGTTTGGGCTTATTCCCAGGTGGGCAGCCGTTCCGAGCATGAATGCCAGATGGAAATTGGCGTATGCACCTTCTGGGGCAGAATCAAACCATTTAAGGGACTCTGCAATAAAGCGGAACAGCCCGGGATTGCTCTGCTCGCCATTCAGGGCATGCGTAAGGAATTCCGATAGGAACAGGGCCACCGAACTCTTTAAGGGACGTACGGGTATCTCCTTGTAGGGGTAGCTGTTCTTGGCATCCTTTACATGCTGCAGTGTATTGGACGGAATGTAGTCGGCCTGGAATTCAAGCTGTGTGAGCGGCTGCAGGAGCGTGTTCCTGGAGGCGTTCCTGCCACTCCTGGAGACAAACCAGATAAATGGTACCATGCCATGTGTCTCTGTAAAGATTCTTGCAACGCATGTCTTGTCATTGTGTTTGACTGCGCTGGTCAGGATGCCGTTTTCTGTCTGCCACATAAGAGTTCTAGGGTAACTTGGTGATGCTAAGGTATAAAAAAAATATAGAGAATGTTTGCCGTTTGAAAAATTGTACCTACTTTTGCATCCGCTTAAAAGGCAACTCCCTGTTTGTTCAGGGGTGATGGCGCGTTCGTATATCGGCTAGTACTCAAGATTTTCATTCTTGCAAGACGGGTTCGACTCCCGTACGCGCTACAGATAGAAATAAAAAATAAAAATTTAGAATAATGGCAAACCACAAATCAGCCTTGAAGGCAATCAGAAAGAGCGAGAAGAGAAGACTTCACAACCGTTATTATGCAAAGACAATGCGTAATGCAGTACGTCAGCTTCGCGCCATGACCAACAAGGAGGAGGCTACTGCAACCTATCCAAAGGTTCAGAAGATGCTTGACAAGATGGCTAAGACTAAGCTTATTCACAAGAATAAGGCTGCTAACCTCAAGTCAAAGCTCTGCTCTTATATCGCAAAGTTGGCTTAATTCCTTAACCGGGAATTCCAAGGGTTTAAGGTCGGGTTACTCCTGACCTTTTTTTGTTTACACCCTGTCAGACTGGAATATGTATAAATAGCAAGCCCCCGCAGGTATCTGCAGGGGCTTGAACTCTAATGCTGTATTCAGTGCAATCAGGCGTCTATATTGGCGTATGTTGCATTTCTTTCTATAAACTCGCGGCGTGTACCTACGTCCTCACCCATGAGCATGGAGAAAATGTGGTCAGCCTCGGCTGCATCCTGTATATGAACCTGCTTGAGCAGACGGTTCTCCGGATTCATTGTGGTCTCCCACAGCTGCTCTGGGTTCATCTCACCAAGACCTTTGTAACGCTGGGTTATGATGTTCTGCTCCAGTCCACCGCCATAGGTGTCTATAAAACGCTGGCGCTGTACGTCATCATAGCAGAATTCCTTGACCTTACCCTTGGTGCAGAGGTAGAGTGGTGGGGTAGCTATATAAAGGTGTCCGTTCTCTATGAGCTCAGGCATGTAGCGGAAGAACAGGGTCATTATAAGGGTGTCAATATGTGAACCGTCCACATCGGCATCGGTCAATATGATTACCTTATAGTAACGCAGCTTGTCATAGTTGGCCTGCTTGGAATCCTCGGGGTTGAGCCCAAAACGTACTCCAAGTGCCTGGATGATGTTGTTTACCTCCTCGTGGTCAAATGCCTTGTGCCACATAACGCGCTCAACATTGAATATCTTACCGCGGATTGGCAGGATTGCCTGGGTGTGACGGTCACGTCCCTGCTTGGCAGAACCACCTGCAGAATCTCCCTCCACAATGAACAGCTCGCAGTTTGCGGGATCCTTGTCGGAGCAGTCGGCCAGCTTACCTGGAAGTCCACCACCTGTGAGAGGACTCTTGCGCTGTACGTTCTCACGTGCCTTGCGGGCAGCTACACGTGCCTGGGCAGCAAGGATAACCTTGTCTACAATCATCTTGGCCTCCTTGGGGTGCTCCTCCAGATAGAATGTGAGAGCCTCGCCCACAGCCTGCTGTACGGCACCGGCAACCTCGCTGTTTCCGAGCTTGGTCTTGGTCTGACCCTCAAACTGAGGCTCGGCAACCTTTACGGAGATTACGGCAGTAAGACCCTCACGGAAGTCCTCGCCCTCAATCTCTACCTTGGCTTTCTCAAGGAACTTGTTGTCATCGGCATATTTCTTGAGCGTGCGGGTAAGTGCTGTGCGGAAACCTCCCAGATGTGTTCCACCCTCAATCGTGTTGATGTTGTTCACGAATGAGCGAATGGTCTCCTTGTATTCTGTATTGTAGAGAATGGCTACCTCAATTGGCACACCCTGCTTTTCTGTATTCAGGTAAATAGGCTCCTGGATAAGATGCACACGGTTCTCATCTATGTAGCTTACAAACTCCTTGAGTCCCTCCTCGGAATAGTACACATCCTTCTTGGGCTCTCCCTCCTCCATTACACGGTAGTCTGTAAGGGAGATCTTGAGTCCGGCGTTAAGGAATGCAAGCTCGTGCAGGCGTGCTGCAAGGATATCGTACTTGTACTCTGTTGTGGTAAAGATTGAACCATCGGGCCAGAATGTCTGGCGGGTACCTCTGAGGTTCGATGTGCCTACGCACTCAACAGCGCTCATTGGCTTGCCGCATGCATACTCCTGGCGATAAACCTTGCCGTCGCGGAATACCTCTGTAACCATCTTGGTGGACAGGGCGTTTACGCAGGAAACACCTACACCGTGGAGACCGCCGGATACCTTATATGAACCCTTGTCAAACTTACCACCGGCATGAAGCACGGTCATTACAACCTCCAGGGCTGATTTGTGCTCCTTGGGGTGCATGTCAACAGGAATACCACGTCCGTTATCCTGTACGGTTATAGAGCCGTCCTGGTTTATTGCAACTTCTATGTGTGTGCAGAATCCTGCCATGGACTCGTCTATGGAGTTGTCTACAACCTCATATACCAGATGATGGAGACCCTTCTCGCTAATGTCTCCTATGTACATGGCCGGGCGCTTGCGCACTGCCTCCAGACCTTCCAGCACCTGGATGTTCGATGCTGAATAATTGTCCTGGCTGTTATTGATATCTTGGCTCATTTTATGATGTTTGTCGTTGTTACAAAGATAATAAAAAATTGGACATACGCTGCATGTATCCCAGCTATTTTGGCTGCTCGGGAAGTCTCATGATCAGTTTGGTGAGAGATTCTTGCCCGTTTGGGCAATCTCGCTCAGGTTAATCTCGAATATCAGCGTTGAATAGCCTGGTATTCCCGATGACACAGTCGTACCATAACCAAGTCCAAAAGGAATATACAGACGCCAATGATCCCCGCAATGCATGTGCATGAGCGCAGTGGTTACTCCGGTAATCAGTCCTGAGGTGCAGAACGATGAGGGAGTGTTTACACTGGGATCCAGTTCCGGGGTCTTGAACGAACGGTCTATAATCTGACCCTCAGGGTAGTTGTTGGTAGGAATAAGGCGCACCCTGTAGTTTATGCGCACACTGTCTGTGAACATGGGCGATACACTGTCTGTGCCGCTGTTGATCAACTGGCAGTATACGTAAGAACTGGTGCCCCATGTCTTTTCCTTGTCAAGCTTGTATGAGAGCAGTCGGAAAATATCTCCTGTCTGCGCAGTCTGGGGTGTCAGGTCATTGTTGCACTTTGATGCAATATCCTGAATATACGCGTTGTTACGCGATTTCCAGTTAGCGTGGTCATCGGCCTCCTTGGTTTCCTTACAGGATACGGCAAGGAGGGCAAATGCGGCCAGGAAGGGCAAGAGTGCCTTGATTCTTTTCATCTTAGAGAGTCTTGAGAACGCTGGTTATGGAAACAGTGTCGGACAGGATTGAGCAAAGGTCCGATATCTTTACGCGCTCCTGCAGCATGGTGTCGCGGTTACGCAGTGTAACTGTGCCATCCTCCAGAGACTGGTGGTCAACGGTAATGCAGTACGGAGTACCTATGGCATCCTGACGGCGGTAACGCTTACCAATGGAGTCTTTCTCGTCATACTGGCAGTTGAAATGGAATTTCAGGTCATTCTGTATGCTGCGTGCAAGCTCTGGGAGACCGTCTTTCTTAACAAGAGGAAGTATGGCCAGCTTTACAGGGGCAAGCGGCGCTGGCAGGTGGAGCACTACGCGTGAATCGCCGTTCTCAAGCTGCTGCTCCTCATAAGAGGCGCACATTATGCTAAGGAACATGCGGTCTACACCTATAGATGTCTCTATGACGTACGGAGTATAGCTCTCGTTCAGCTCTGGATCAAAATACTTTATGCTCTTGCCGCTGTATTTCTCATGCTGGGAGAGGTCAAAGTTGGTACGTGAGTGAATACCCTCAACCTCCTTAAAGCCAAATGGCATGAGGAACTCAATGTCTGTGGCTGCATTTGCATAGTGAGCCAGCTTGTCGTGGTCGTGGAAACGGTAGTGGTCGGCGCCGAATCCAAGAGCCTGGTGCCATGCCATACGTGTCTGTTTCCATTTTGCAAACCAATCCAGCTCTGTGCCCGGCTTAATGAAGAACTGCATCTCCATCTGCTCAAATTCACGCATGCGGAATATGAACTGACGGGCTACTATCTCATTACGGAAAGCCTTACCTATCTGAGCTATACCAAAAGGAATTTTCATGCGGCCGGTCTTCTGTACGTTCAGGTAGTTTACAAAGATACCCTGAGCGGTCTCTGGACGCAGGTAGACTTTCATTGCACCGTCGGCGCTGGCACCCATCTCGGTGGCAAACATCAGGTTGAACTGACGGACATCGGTCCAGTTGCGTGTGCCGGAAATGGGACATACAATCTCCTCATCTATGATTATCTGCTTGAGTTCATCAAGGTTGTTGTTATTAAGGGCCTTGGCAAAACGCTCATGAAGGGCGTCACGCTTGGCTGCGTGCTCAAGTACGTTCTTGCTTGTGGCGCGGTACTGGGCCTCATCAAAGCTGTCACCAAAACGCTTGCGTGCCTTGGCAACCTCCTTCTCAATCTTCTCATCGTACTTTGCAATCTGCTCCTCAATCAGGACGTCGGCGCGATAACGCTTCTTGGAATCGCGGTTGTCTATGAGGGGATCATTGAATGCATCAACGTGGCCCGATGCCTTCCAGATGGTGGGATGCATGAAAATTGAAGAATCAATGCCTACTATATTATCGTGAAGCAGGACCATGCTCTGCCACCAGTAGGTCTTGATGTTGTTCTTCATTTCAACACCCAGCTGGCCGTAGTCATAAACTGCTCCCAGACCGTCATAAATTTCACTTGAGGGGAATACAAAACCGTATTCCTTGCAATGCGCTACAATCTTTTTGAAAACGTCTTCCTGTGCCATAATTAGCTATTTTCCTAATATTTTGGCAAAGTTACTCTTTTTATTTAAAAAAAGCGCGCGCGAGCCGCCCAAAAAAAACAATGGAATGACAGTTCTGTGAGGTTTCCCGGACTTTGGAAAATAGTGGGGTATTCTTGCTCTGTGCGGGTTGGAAATGTCACGGATTTGCACTAAATTCGCATCCAAACATTCTTTTGGAAATGAGCAAAGAATACGATAGCACGGAAGACGAGACCCTGAATGAGGAAAAGGTGGAAACAGAAAACGGCATGGAGGCCGGACATTCCACCTATAAGCCTATGGCCGATGAAAACGGCATGATACTCCATAAACTGTCCGGAATGTATCAGGGATGGTTCCTGGACTATGCATCGTATGTTATCCTGGAGCGTGCTGTGCCTCATTTCGTGGACGGTCTAAAGCCTGTCCAGCGCCGTATTCTGCACTCCATGAAGCGCCTTGATGACGGACGTTTCAACAAGGTTGCCAATATAGTGGGCCATACCATGCAGTTCCATCCCCACGGTGATGCCTCAATTGGCGATGCCCTGGTCCAGATGGGTCAGAAGGACCTGCTCATAGAATGTCAGGGAAACTGGGGAAATATCCTTACAGGTCATAGGGCTGCCGCTCCCCGTTACATAGAGGCCAGGCTGTCCAAGTTTGCTCTTGAGGCATTGTTCAATCCCAAGACCACAGAGTGGAAGGCTTCCTATGACGGACGCAACAGGGAACCGGTTACATTGCCCGTAAAGTTCCCTCTGCTTCTGGCTCAGGGCGCCGAGGGTATTGCCGTTGGACTTTCGTGCAAGATTCTTCCACATAATTTCAATGAACTCTGCGAGGCTGCTGTATCATACCTCAAGAATGAGGAATTCCATCTGTATCCCGATTTCCAGACCGGTGGCGCCGTAGATGTGGCACGTTACAATGACGGAGAGCGCGGAGGCATGGTAAGAATACGTGCCAAGATTTCAAAAGAATCTGACAATAAGACTCTGGTCATAAACGAGATACCATACGGTGAGAATGTTATGACTCTGTGTGAGTCCATAGTCAAGGCTGGAGAGAAAGGCAAGATAAAGATACGTAAGGTGGAGAACCTTACGGCCGACAAGGTTGAGATAAGAATAACACTTGCACCCGGTGTGTCATCGGACAAGACCATAGATGCACTTTACGCATTTACCAACTGCGAGGTAAGCATTTCGCCCAACTGTTGTGTAATAGATGACAACAAGCCTCATTTCCTTACCGTGAGCGATGTGCTGCGCAAGTCTGTGGACAATACCAGGGACCTGCTGCGCCGCGAACTCGAGATTGAGCGTGCTGAACTGCTGGAACAGCTTCATTTTGCATCGCTCGAATCCATATTCATAGAGGAGAGAATATACAAGGACCGCGAATTTGAGGAGGCACCTAATATGGATGCAGCCTGCGAACATATAGACGAGCGCCTAACTCCGTACTATCCGCAGATGATACGTGAGGTTACAAAGGATGACATCCTTAAGCTCATGGAAATAAGGATGGCCCGCATCCTCAAGTTCAACAAGAGCAAGGCCGAGGAGGCCATTGCCCGTATGAAGGCCGATATTGCCCGCATTGACAAGGATCTTGCCAACATGGTCAATGTAACCATACGTTGGTTCAAGATGCTCCAGGAAAAATACGGTGCAGACTATCCAAGGCGTACGGAGATCAAGAACTTTGATACCATTGTGGCTACCAAGGTCATAGAGGCAAACGAGAAACTCTATATAAACCGTGCCGACGGATTTATTGGAATGGACCTCAAGAAAGACGAGTATGTATGCAACTGCTCGGAGATAGACGATATCATACTCTTTTATAAGGACGGCCGTTTCAAGGTTGTCAAGGTGGCCGACAAACTGTTTGTAGGACAGGGCGTTCTCTATCTGGACGTGTTCAAGAAGAATGACCGCCGCACCATCTATAACGTGATTTACAGGGATGGACGCAACGGTGCCTGCTTTATGAAGCGTTTTGCCGCCACAGGACTTACCCGCGACAAGGAGTATGACCTTACCCAGGGCAAGCCCGGTTCCAAGATCATGTATTTTACTGCAAACCACAATGGCGAGGCAGAGGTTGTAAGGGTTACTCTTAAACCTAATCCCAAACTCAAGAAACCCGTATTTGACAAGGATTTCAGCGAGCTGCTCATAAAAGGCCGCCAGTCCATGGGTAACCTGCTTACACGTAACGAGGTACAGCGCATAGGACTCAAGTCTCAGGGTACATCTACCCTGGGCGGACGCAAGGTATGGTTTGACAAGGATATACTCCGTCTGGATTTTGACGGACACGGTGAATTCCTGGGAGAGTTTGAGGCAGGAGACATGCTGCTGGTTGTAAACTCCAACGGCGAGTACTACACCACAGAGCCCGATGCAAACTGCCACTTTGATCCCAATGTAATGCGGATAGAGAAATATGACTCCTCCAAGGTATGGACTGCAGTCCTGTTTGATGCTTCGCAGAAAGGATACCTTTATCTAAAGAGATTCAACTTTGATCCTACATCCAAGCGCATAAGTATAATAGGTGAGGAAAAGGGAAGCTCTCTGGTACTCCTTACCGATACCTTCTATCCGCGCCTGCTCGTTACCATGGGCGGTGTGGACAACTTCCGTGAGCCTATGGAGATTGATGCAGAGTCTTTTGTGGGAATAAAGGGTGTAAAGGCACGCGGACGCCGTGTTACCACATACGCAATAGAACGGGTGGAGGAACTGGAGCCACTGCGCATGCCGGAGCCCAGACCTGTTCCTGAAACAGAGAACAACGAGAACATAGACAGTGCAGATCCCGATGAAGAAAATCCCGATGGCGGGCAGCTCTCGCTTTTTTAAAATACTTGCAGCTGCGTTGTTGGTTCTAATGTCCGTCTTTACAGACACGGCATGGGCTCAGACGTATGCCTGGTATCTGCCACAGCAATCGGAGAGAATTACATCTGTTTCTGGTGGAATAGGTGTAAGTGGTGCACGTGAGACCTATCTCTCACTCAATACTTATCAGGGAACATCTTATAATCTTGCTTGGGACAGCTGGAAGGGCTATAAGCCTTATCGCGTTCTTGGGTATGGGCGTACACGTTCCAACCTGCTGGTAAGTTCCATGCATAATCACGTGGGCGGAGGAAGTACGTGGATGGCTATGGCTCAGTTCTCATACTCCAACTGCTGGCGCGCGTATTCAGACGGGCAGGTATCGGTCCTGGTTGGACCATCGGCACAGTTCCTGCTTGGAGGTCTGTATAACAGGATGAACTCCAACAATCCCGCTACGGCCGAATCCAATCTTACATTAGGCGCCTATACCGACGTTACATGCAACGTACGTCCATTTGGGTATCCAATGGCTGTTCAGCTTGTTGTGGACCTGTCTGTGCTTGGTATGGGATTTGCCCCGGATTATGACCAGCCCTATTATTATATGTATAAGTATAACCAGTGGGGCCGTACCCTGCATTTCCTCAATATGCTGAACAGTACAGAGGGTAACCTGGAACTGGCACTCATAATGCCAGCCGGCGGGCAGAGACTCAGGCTGGCTGCACATGTAGGCTTACTCAGCAACAGTATGGGCGGACATTCCAGGGATATTTCCAACGTCATCCTGTCTGTGGGGTATATGTTCAACTCAAATAAGGTAGACTGGAAGCCATGAAACAGATAAGGAACATTCTCTTAAAGGCTGTGGCAGCGGCATCTGTGCTATTGCTTCCCGTTTCCTGCTACATGGACAGTAACAGGACCGTGTTCGGCGATTCTCCAAGGGGTAATTTTGAGGCTCTCTGGACAATCATGGACAGACATTACTGCTTTTTTGACCTTAAACAGCAGGTCCTGGGCGTTGACTGGGATGAGGTGCATGAGAGATATCAGGCCAGCATATCGGACAATATGTCTGACAGGGCCCTGTTTGAAGTTCTCTGCAATATGATTGGAGAATTGCGTGACGGACATGTAAACCTTTACAGCGTTTACGATGTGGGCCATAACTGGAGCTGGAAAACAGATTATCCAGCCAATTTCTCCAGGGATATACAGGATGCGTATCTTGGTCTGGACTATGTTATTGCAGGCAACGGGTATTACTACCGTATTCTGGAAGACAATATAGGCTACCTGGTGGTCAACAGTTTTGAGGACCGGATTTCCAGCGGCCGCCTTAATGTAATGCTAAACAACATGACGCTCTGCAATGGCCTTATCATAGACATCAGGGATAATGGCGGTGGCAGCCTTGAGGCATCGGAATACCTGGCTTCACATTTTACGGAGAAAGTTGTTGTGTACAGCTATAACTGCTACAAGAACGGCCCCGGACATAATGATTTTTCCAGTAAGATTGCAAACATCCTCTGTCCGGCAACTTCTGATCTGCGCTGGATAAAGCCGGTTGTGCTCCTGGTTAACCGTGGCTGCTACAGCAGTGCCAATGATTTTGCTTTCACCATGAAATCCTTGCCAAATGTTACCCTGCTTGGCGATACTACCGGTGGTGGCGGTGGTCTGCCTATGTCGTCGGAACTGCCTAACGGATGGTCTGTCAGGTATTCATCGGCCCCGAGTTTTGATGCCCAGATGAACCCGGTAGAGTTTGGCATTGCTCCCCATATCAGGCTGGATATGAAAAAGGAGGATATGGACAATGGCATAGATACTTACATTGAGGCTGCACGCGAGCTCATAAACGGGCGCCTTGTCAATCCGTAAGGTTCTTTCTTGGCTTATTCAGTATTATTGAGTATTTTTGCGGCATAATTTTGCGGGCGTGGCGGAATTGGTAGACGCGCTAGACTTAGGATCTAGTACCTAGGTGTGTAGGTTCGAGTCCTATCGCCCGTACAAGGAGGGAAGCCAGAATGGCTTCCCTCTTCTTTTACGGACGATTTTTGGCCCGTCCTTTTTTTAGTTTGCTATCGCAAACTTGGCGGCCTCCGGCCGCGTTTTTTAGGTGGTCTCTCCGGCCGCCTTTTTTTTGATGATTGACGCTCGGGCGTACATCCTGCATACCGTTTTCCGCGTAATAACGTATTCAGAAAATACGCTCGCACCTGCGGGGATGGGGAAACCATCTCCAGGAGGCTTGTAGGGCGGTTTTGGCTCCTCTGCTCCTCGGCCCTGTGATTTCTGCATACCGGAATTGGCGGAAAACGGTATTCAGAAAATACGCTCGCACATGTTGGAGCGGTTTTGGGTGTATGACTCCAGAACTACGCGCTTTCAGCGCTATCCCTCCCAGTAATCTGTTCAACTGATTCCAAAAGCAAGCTTTTTCCATCA
>JAZUFR010000051.1:0-17534 GCA_045640825.1 Bacteroidaceae bacterium | reverse complement strand
TCAGGCAAGTTGAGACATCAAGAAACACTCATACGGTCAAAATCCACAAAGTAAAAATGAGAAACAAATCATATGAACAAAAAAAGAGACCGGCTAAAAAATGCTTTTTAGTCGGCCTCTTATTTTATCCTGTATTAAGTATTAATCAGAATACCTTGTAACGCTTGTCTACTACGTTTGCGCTGTAATAGAGAGCCTCAAGTACTGCACCAGGAATCTGGCTGGCAGAGATAGTCTGAAGACGTGACTGCTCAGACTTTACATCAAACTCAGCAGAGATCTCATCGGCAGTAAGTTTCTGTGCAACATATACACAATCCTCACCCTTCATAGGAACTGTAACTCCACCCTGGGCAAGTCTTGAAACGCTTGGGCCAACAGTCTCCTCATTCGATGCTGATGAATTAATGTAAGCAGCATTATTAAAGTTGGCAAACTTGACGGTATCAATAACAACACCCTCAACACTCTTGAGGTCATTGATTGACTTGCCGGCAAACTTAGCGTTTATAAGCTCAAACTTCTTGTTGTTTAAAGCTCTGAGAGAGAGAGCGGTCTTAGCATCCTCTATTGAACGGTAACCACGCTCGTGGATCTTATCTACTCCAACTACAAGCAGATGATCATTAGCCTGTCCTACCTCAAAGATACGTGAAACCTCACCTTCCTGAGCATCAAAGGCCCAACGCAGAGCCTCGTGAGACTTGCTTACGCCAGCAATATTGTAGCTGTAGCTCTCAAATCCTGGATAGTACAGCAGGCGGAAATCAGAATCCTCTGCATTCTCCTTGAGTTCTGCAAGAGTAGCGTTCTGAGCTACAAACAGACTCAGCTTGTTATATGCGGCATTGCTTGTTTCCTCACTGAACTCAACAACACGCTTAACCATGGCTACATTGTACTTGGTAAGAGGGGTCTTGGTATCAAGAACCTTGATAACCAGATTTACGCCATCGAGCTTGAGTACAGATACCTCGCCTTTCTTCATGCTATTGACCTTATTAATATAAAGGGCATTGTCACCGCTTATTATAGCTGGCTCATATGAGTCGGCGCTCATCCAGCTCTCCTGTGCGCTCTGTCCGTAAGCCTGTGCAAGAGCAGTAAAATCGGCGCCCTTCCTGGCTGCATTCATAATGCTGTCGGCACGCTTGTCCATCTCCTGCTCGTCCTCTCCTACAACCTGGATCATGGCAAACTGGATTGAATCATAACCTGTGGCTGTGCCAATCAGTTTGAATGTATTGTAGGTATCATCGTACTCGCTGTAGTATGGGCCAAATACGCCTGCTTTATTTACAGAGTCAAGTCTCTCTGCAACATCCTCCGGAAGATTGCGTGCTGAACGTGGAACCTCGCTGTAAGGCATTTCAGAACCTGCGCGACGTACAAAAGATGCATAGTCTGAATCAATTGATTCAAGCTGGTCTGTCAGTTCAGTTACCTCCTCAAGGAGAGCCTGACGGTCAGCATTGCTTGGCTCAATCTCATAATCTATGTAGTATATGTCACGGTTCTCAGAATAGTTGTGGAGACGCTCCTTGTTGTCTGCATAGGTCTTCTTGAGATCAGATGTGCTTACCTTTGCATCAGCATCGGATACTGCTGAGTAAGGCATGTAAGCCATGAGAATGTCAAAACGGTTAATGCGGTTGTCAAATGAGTTCTTGGCTGCAATAGGATTAGATACCAGAGCTGCCTTGACAAGAGCAATGTACTTTGAGTACAGCAGACCAGACTTTATATCGTTCTCAACAAAAAGCCAGTATCTGTACATGCTCCTGTACTGCTCCCACTCGTTAGGATCCATGCTCTGTGGATCTACGGATGTATAGAAAGCAAGGAAACTCTTGAGCATGTCTGCATCAAACTCTCCATCTGTGTTGCTGAAAGGAGTGTTGGCAAGGATAGGATCTGTTCCGCGCTCAATTACATCCCTTACCTCAGCATCGGTTACTGTAAGGCCAAGAGCCTGAGCCTGCTTGTTGAGAATGCTGTTGCGGACCATGAGAGCCCAAGCTTCATCCCTGACTGCACTTACCTGATCGTCTGTCAGGTTGTTGGTCTGGTTGGCAAACTTGATAACCTCTGTGTAGTTGTCTACTTCCTTCTGGAAGTCCATTGCCGTGATATCCTTGCCGTCTATTGTTCCTACGTACTGGATACCCTGGTTTGGACGGAGAATCTTCCATGCGTCACCCAGTATGAATGCCAGCATGGCAAGACCAATAACAATAAGAAGCAGTGGTCCTTTGCTTCTGATCTTCTGAATTGTTGCCATTTCTATTTTTGTTTTATTTGTTTTTAAGAAAATAAGGGCCGCCAAGACGGCCAAAAGCACGCAAAAGTACTAAAAAATGTTCTTAAACCACCAATACTCACCTATTTATTTATGGTAAGTTCCACAAGCTCTATCTTGGTCTGTCCCCTTTTGAGGATTCTAAAAGTGTAATCACCCACCTGAACCCTCTCATTTACCTTGGGGAATCCCTTGGCTTCATGCAGGATCAATCCTCCCACGGTCATGTATTCATCGGACTCCGGTATATCCAGCGAGAACATGGAGTTTACCCTGTCTATCTCCATTCGGCCAGACAGGAGATAGCCGTCATCGGTCTTTCGGGCTACCAGGTTTGTTACATCATGCTCGTCCTGGATATCGCCAAGAATCTCTTCTACAATATCCTCCAGCGATATTATGCCCGATGTCCCACCAAATTCATCCACCACTACGGCAAGGCTTTTCTTACGGGCCATGAGCTGTTTCATGAGTTTCTGTGCCAGAAGGGTTTCGGGGACAAATGGAACGGTCTGGATATGCCTGTTCCAGTCTTCCTTATGCCTGAACAGTTCAGACGAATGGATGTAGCCTATTATGTGGTCCATATCGCCGTCATACACCAGGATCTTGGAGTAACCGGTTTCTATAAATCTTTCTCTCAGAGAGTTCCAGCTGGAGCCTTTCTCCACTGCACAAACCTCGTTACGGGGTACCATGCAGTCTCGGGTACGCACATTCGAGAAGTCCAGTACATTCTGAAAAATCCTGACTTCCTGCTCGGGCTCACTATCGTCTTTCTTTCCGTTCAGTCCGGACTGGAGGAAATAGTCCAGGTCCACCCTAGAGAAAGCCATGTCTGTCTTTTCCTTATCTATCCTTACCCCGGAGATCCTAAGGACAATCCTGGAGATCCAGGTTGTAAACAGGGAGATGGGATACAATAAAATATAGATAAGGTATATTGGGAACGACAGCACGTTCAGCATGCCGTTTGGATTATTGCGGAAAAAAGTCTTGGGCACATACTCTCCAACCACTATGACTATTGCAGTGGAGACCAGTGTCTCTATTACAATAACCAGGAAACTGTCGGCCGACAGGTTTATGCCCAACAGGCCCAACAGATACTCTATCAGTGTAGCCATCATGGTACTGTAAACCACCAGAGCAATGTTATTGCCCACGAGCATGGTAGACAGATAAATGTTGGGATTCCTGAAAAACCGGCCCAGAAGCCTGGAACTGAACGTATTGCGTTCCACGTCCATCTCAAACCTGAGACGGTCGGCCGATAAGAACGCTATTTCCAGACCTGAAAAAAGTGCCGAAAAGAACAGCGCCACCAACATTATTACAAGTACGTGGCTCATTGTGTCTCTGTTACGGGGAACACGCCCTGGGTCTGGCGTATTACATACTGGGTAAGGTTTCCGTTTGATTCAAATCCAACACCGGTAATCATCTGTTTTTCCTGACGGATTGTAATTACGCTGTCGGAATACATCCTGTTCTTACGGTTGTTCATGAACAACTCAGGAGTATCAAACTGTTCCTTCTGGATGTTTTCGGCATGTACATTGTGGCGCAGATGCCATATCTCATCGTCTATCATATAATATGCCGTGTCGGCCTGGATCATGGACTCCACCTGCATGAGAGAATCCAGTATCTCAAGCTTTACCCCCTGCTCCATGCTGTAGAAAGGAGGTTTCATCTTGTCAAAGATCTTCCACTCCTCGGTTATTACATGATAACGTATAATGCCGTTCTCCGATATGAGCATGTCCACCCCACGGGTTGTTATGACCGATGTAGAATCGCGGCTGGTTATAGCCTGACCCAACTGTTTGTCCTTATTTCCGCAGGACAGACAGGAAAATGACATGACAACCGCCAGGACAGCGGTTGTCATGAAATATCTTTTCATCGGTTCAGAACCGGTGTTGTGCATGTCTTTTATCGTACGGTTACAGTCTCGTTGATCCAACCCTTGATTTCTACCTTGTCGCCAGCCTTGATGCCAAGCATGAACAGGTCCTCAACGGCAGGAGTCTGCTTCTTGTACTGAGCAATATATTCATTTGCCTTGTCAGCTACAGAAGGATCAACTTTCTTGGCCTGCTCCAGCTTGTCTATTACTGCAAACCATGCGCAACGGTTCAGTGCAGGATCATTGGACCAGTCGTGCTTTACAGCATAGAGCTGTGCCATGAGGATGTAGGCATCACCCTTGTTTGGGTTGTTTGCAAGGCACTTCTGCAGGCTAGAACGGCTGTTGTCATACTTGTCTGAAGAGAAGTACAGGGTTGCCATTGTATAGTATGTATCGGCCATACTCATCTTATCGGTATCAAGCTCAATTGCCTGCTCGTAGTAACTGATAGCCTTACCCATATCATCGCGCTGCTTGAGGTAAAGAAGACCAAGGCTCTTGGCTGTCTTTACAGAAGGCTCAATGTTGTGTGCGTATTCTGCAGCTGTAAAGAATGCATCGCTAGACTTGCAGTCAAACAGGGACATAATGTTTACAACCTTGTTCAGGTACTCAAGATTTCCCTTGTTTTCCTCAATCTTAGGACCATAAATGCCCTGAAGGCTCTCGCAGTCAGCAGCACCGCTCTTTACAAAGTGGCCGTCAATGTTCTCCTTAACCTTGGTTGCCTGCTCAATGATCTTTTCGTTGGTCTGTGCAATCAGGAAAGAATCAATATAGGCGGCGCAGTCCAGATAATCCTGAAGCAGTGCTTCACGGTACTCCTCGTTGTCCTTCTTGTTGGTATAGCGCTGAGCCGATACTTTCATAAGGTCATCAAGTACGTAGTACTGTGTGTTGCCCTTGCCAAGGTCTACAGCCTTGCGCAGCTGCTCATAAGCCCTTGATACCTGGATTTTAGGATTGTATGTAATATAGTCGTGTGCATACTGACCATATACATCGGCCTCCGAAACCTGATTCTTGGACTGTGCATTGAGCTTCTCCCTGTACTCAAGACGCTGCTCATAAACCTTCATGAGCTCCTCTGAATACTGTGTCATCTTATCTGTATCCTTGGCTGTCCTGGCATCGGTATAGAGAGAACGCAGAATCTTTACGCCATGGGTATATGTGTTTACAGATGCAAGAGGAGCATCCTGGAAAACCTGCTTCCATCCCTGATCATAAGCATCCTGGAAATTATTGGTCTTATAGTACTCAGAATAAATACTGATGTTACGGAGGGTATTAATGCTGTCCTCTCCATGTCCGTAACGTGATCCGTCTTCTACACCTTTCTGTGCATAAGCTCCCATTGCAGTTACAAGCGCAAGGGCCATCAATCCAATTTTCTTCATATTCATTTTGTTTAATAATTCTCTGTTTTCACTTATAAGATATCTCTTACTTATATTTGGTTAAATCAATCGACCATAATCTTCATGAACCAGCGTTCCATGAATGTTACTCCAACATTTATCTTAAGGTAGTTTTCTGTTATCATACCCTTGCTCATAGGTTGCACCCTTACATACTCACCAGAGATATGCAGATAAGACATGCTGTCAAATGTTGAGGTTATGGGCAGTGTAATACCGGCACTTATGCCAAACTGCATGGGGCCTTTCTTATTGTCCACCCTGAAATATGGCTGAGACACATTTATACCGGCCTGATATGAGGAGTGTTTGAGCACATTCTTGCTGCTCTCATCAGGGCAGTACATGAATCCTGCAGCAGCCGTAATGCGGTCAAGTCCATAATCCTGCGCAAAGAAACGGGCCTTGGACCATGTCTGATAAGATACATCGGCACCTATCATACCCTTATCCCACTGGTATGTAAAACCTGCCGACATGATATCGGGGAACCTGAAAGCATTGGGAATGGACGTAGTATCGCCCGATGAATGCACATCACTCATATTTGCATCGCATGCCAGTTTCTGGGCAGGGGTATATTCAAATCCCAGGACAAGTTTGTCTTTTCCAAGCGGTACGGTTGTCTGGGCTCCAAAATCCAGCACAAAGGCTGTCATATCGGCGGTATAGGTCTTTACCCTGGACTGGACTGCCGATGAAGAATATGTATTGCTTACCTTGTGTGTTATATCGCCAGTAAGCAGTGATGCATTTGCTCCTACTGAGAGCCATTCTGTGGGTCTCCATCCAAGACCGGCCATGAACTGTCGGAGACCGCCCGTTCCGGAATAGGAATTGGTAGCTGTTATCTCACCGTCCTCGTCACGGCGCACAACACTGGTACTGGAAAAATCATAACCAATGTTTGAGAATGGCTTTATAGCCACTGTCATACCAATTTTAGGCTGTACCCTGAACTGCATGGCCATGTGGCTGACCGATGCGTTGCGGGCATTTATACTGACTCCGTTCTCGCTGTAGTTTCCGTTCTGGATTGAAAAACCAAGATCTGCTATGAAAGTAAGCGTATCTACGGTCGAATAGGAAGCAGGATTCTTTAGGTTAAGGGTATTTGCACGGCGAAAACCGGTTCCTATTCCACCCATGGAACGGGTAATGCCGGTTGACTGGTCAGAAAGGAGTCCCAGTCCATAGCGTGAATATGGCGAATTTACCCCGCTCTGCGCTAATGCAGGGCTGGATAACAGGCACAGTATCACGACCGCCAGACATGCGGTCATCTTGTCAAATACAACTTTCATTCAATTCCAATATCCGGGCCATGCCACGGAATACAAGGTCCGACACTGCAAAAATAGTTTTTTTACCTCTTATATCAAAGAAATCCGTATCGCCCCCGGTTAAAAAAATCAAAAGAGAAGGGTATTCCAGTTTAAGGGACTCAATGTAGCCAAGCAATTCATTTCTAACTCCCTGGACAACACCACTCCGGACTGCTGTCTGGGTATTGTAGCCAAACGCAGGGGTATCTCCATCCGCCCCTACCAGCGGGAGCGCTCCTGTATATTCATGTAAAGCCCTGAGCCTTAAATTAATACCAGGTGCAATATTACCACCTCTGTATACTCCATCGGAGCTTATCAGATCCAGGGTAATAGCTGTACCGGCATCTACTACAAGGATATTGTTTCCGGGTTTCATGGACCAGGCTCCAACCGCAGCTGCAATACGGTCCATCCCAAGGGTTTGCGGTGTAAGATAGGCATTCCGGATAGGTATGGCTGTCTTATGGGTAAGTCTTACCATGCCCAGCGACAGCATCCACTGGGTGACGGTCTCCGGAACTGTACATACAGCACACCACATTCCACCCTCAATGCCATACCGTGCCACAGATTCCATCATCCCGTCCAGCACAACAGGTCCGGAATACACAACCTGCATCTCCCCGTCCAGGGGAACTGCCATCTTGACGCGTGTATTTCCAAAATCGGCCAGCAGTATCATAATGAGCGCAAATTTACTAACTTTGCGCAAATTGGCATCAGGATAGGACATGAAGAAGAAAATAGCCGCCTTATTTGCATCCATGCTACTGGCTTTCCAGTGGGCAGGAGCCCAGAATGACAGCATAAATGCATACCTGCTCACATGTGAGCCCGGAAAAGCAATATATGAACTCTACGGACATACCGCCATCTGGATACAGGACTGTTCACAAGGGACCGATGCCGTATTCAACTATGGTCTGTTTGACTTTAACACGCCCAATTTTGTAATGCTTTTTACACTTGGAAAGACTGACTATCTGATGGGAGCCACCAGACTGCAATACTTTCTGAGGGAGTACAGGGAAAGAGGCTCCGAAGTCTATGCCCAGAAGCTCAACCTTACTCCGCGTGAATCGGCCCGTTTGGATTCTCTCCTCAAGCTGAATACCCTTCCGGAGAACAGGGTTTACAGATACAATTTTATTTTTAATAACTGCGCCACAATGGCTCTGGACAAGATAGAGGAGTGCATTGAAGGGCACGTTACCTACCCTCAGCCCAATCCGTCACTCACATTCCGCCATATCCTGACTGAACACACCCACATACGTCCATGGAGCGAGTTTGGTGTAGACCTTATTGTTGGTGCAGGCGCAGACAGACCTGTTGGATACAGGCAGGAAGCCTTTGCGCCACTCTATCTCAAGAATCTGGCAGCCCATGCCACCATTACCGATACAGCCGGTACGGCAAGGCCCCTGGTCCTCCCGGCCATAAGGCTTATAAACCCGGAGCATGGTGTGGATTTTGGCAACTGTCTGCTCACGCCGGTCCAGCTCATGTGGCTGGTTTTCATGATTGTGCTGCTGCTCACACTGCTGGGATGGTACAACAGCAAACCCCTGTGGATGGTAGATACTGTCCTGTTTGGGATCCAGGGACTTGGAGGCATAGTTATAGCCACGCTCTATTTCTTCTCTGAGCATCCTACCGTAAATACCAACTGGCTGGTAATATGCCTTAATCCATTGCCCCTGTTCCTCATCCCGTTCATGATACACCGGATACGCAGGCACAGATTATCCTTTTTCCTGCTGGGCGAGTTCATTGTATGCACGGCATTCCTGCTGTTCCAGCCTGTCATACCGCAAAAAATAGAGCCGGCAGTACTTATACTCATAGCCACATTTGCACTGAGGGCCCTCAGTTCATGTGCATATAACCTCTACTCTTCTTACAGGAGAAAAAAGGAACATACAACCAACCATGGCATATATTGTATCCTGGCAGCCCTCTTGCTTGTTCCAACAGGCGCAGATGCCAAGACAGACAAGAGTCCCAGACTTGTGGTTGGCATAGTTGTGGACCAGCTCGATGAGGAGTGTCTGGAAAAGCTCTTTCCCATTCTGAGCACAGACGGACTCAAGAAAATCTGGGTAAACGGTTACAACAGGGCCAATGCCACGTTTGACTATGAGTTTACAGACCGTGCATCGGCTGTTGCATCGGTCTATACTGGAGCGTCGCCCTTCCAGCACGGAATTGTGGCCAGCCGATGGATGAGCCACAAGACCCTCATACCCGTTTCGCCCGTAGATGACGGCAACCACAAGGGCATCAACACAATTGAGTACACATCACCCCGTAATCTACTGTCCACCAACCTGGCAGACGAGCTTAAGCTGGGATCGGCCAGCCGCTCCAAGATATGTTCCATTGCCATAGAGCGCGATGCCGCAGTACTTGCGGGCGGACATGACCCCGACCTTACCATCTGGATGAACGGTTCAGACTGCAGCTGGTGTTCATCAGACTATTACGGTGCCTTGCCACAGTGGGTAAATGAATGTAATGACAGCCTGGCAAAGAGCATGGACTGGAAACCTATGCTTGCATCCGGCTCTTACATCCAGATGTCTGACCATGAGCTGTTCAAGCCGTTCTCTTATACAATAAAGAACAGCAACCCAGGGGAATACAGGACCACCCCATACGCCAACGACCGCATAACAGAGATTGCCCTGTCGGCCTTAAAGAACATGGGGCTTGGCAATGACGATGTGCCAGACCTGCTGGCGCTCACATATTATGCCGGGAATTACAAGCACACCCCAAACACTATATGGTCTCTTGAACAGCAGGACATATACGTACGTCTGGACCAGAGTATTGCAGCGTTGATCAGCGCCATAACATCCAAGGTGGGAATAGACAATGTGCTGTTTTTCCTTACTTCTACCGGATATGTTGAGAATGCATCGCCGGAATTTGGAGGCACCAGGATCCCAACGGGACAGGTCAGCATGGAACGTACCACAGCACTTCTCAACCTTTACCTGGGCGCAAAATACGGCAGTGGCAGTTACATTGAGTCTTATTACCGGAATCAGATTTATCTCAACCAGAAACTGATAGAAGAAAAGGGGGCTCCCATGCACGAGATCCTGGAGAGTTGCGTGGACCTGCTGGTCCAGGTAAGCGGCATAAGAAGTGTTCTGCTCATGCGTGACCTTATGTCCATGATTCCCGATCTGGAAACAGCCCGCAAGCGCAATGGTTACAACTCCGCCTATACGGGCGACATCATCATAGAGGCCATACCCGGATGGGGTATTTCCGATGAGAAAGACAACTCTGTCACTTACCGCAAGCCTGTATCCAGGCCTATCCCCATGATACTGTACGGCAACGGCATACGGGCAGAGATCAACCACGAGCCCATATCGGTCAGCGTACTGGCTCCCACCATAGCCCATATAACAAGGAATGACCCGCCAAATGCATGTTCTGCGGTTCCCCTAAAAAACCTAAAGTAGCCAATTTGGCCAAAACGGCTTATTTCACTAATTTTGCACACAGAAACAAAACAACCATAGAATGGACAGTAAATACATCAGCCTTACCTATGACCTTATGCTTAAGGATGGAGAAGGCAAGCTCTACAAGTATGAAAGCGCCACAAAGGAAAGGCCTTTTACATTCATTACAGGCATAGGATATGCACTGGATCTGTTTGAAAGCAATGTCTCCGGACTGGCACAGGGTGATAGTTTTGAGTTTGAGATTCCATGTGACAAGGCCTATGGCCAGTATGACAAGGAAAGCGTTGTTGAACTGGACAAGGGCGTATTCCTGCGTGACGGAGTATTTGACAGCGAGCACGTAAGGGTTGGAGCCATTATCCCACTCAGTGACGGACAGCAGACCTTCAATGCCACCGTTACCAATATCACCGATGACAAAGTAACTGTAGACCTTAACCATCCGCTGGCTGGAGAGGACCTTACTTTCAAGGGTGTTATCCTTGAATCACGCCCAGCCACAGACCAGGAGGTAGATGCTGTTCTCCATCCCAAATGCAAGGGTTGCGGAGGCGGCTGCGGAGGTGGTTGCGGAGAAGGAGACTGCAACTGCCAGGGAGACTGCTCAGATTGCAAATAAAAAACAAGTGCCATGAATACTATTGGACAGAACCTTACACTGACCACCTTTGGCGAGAGCCATGGTGCCGCAATTGGAGGAGTTCTGGATGGTTATCCAGCCGGAATTACAATTGATTATGGTTTTATAGAGGCTCAGATGCAGCGCCGCCGTCCGGGGCAGAGCGCCATGACTACCGGTCGCCAGGAAGATGACTCCGTTGAGTTTCTCTCCGGCATACTGGATGGTCAGTCCACCGGTACCCCAATAGCATTCATAATAAGGAACAAGGACCAGCATTCATCGGACTACAATGAGCTCAAGGATATTTTCCGCCCATCACATGCCGATTATGCATGGGAGCAGCGCTATGGAATAAGAGACTGGCGCGGAGGCGGTCGTTCATCGGCCCGTGTTACTGCTCCTATATGTGTGGCCGGCGCTCTGGCCATACTCGCTCTTGGCAAGACCCTGCCTGAGCTGAGCATAACAGCATTCACATCGCAGATAGGTCCCTACTCTACAGATTCTGCCCGTGACATGGAGTACACCACCCAGATGGCAGAGTCCAATCCTGTAAGATGTCCGGAGCCAGAGCTGGCAGCAGCCATGGAAGACTATATCCGCGAGCTCAGGAAGGAACAGGATTCAACAGGTGGATGCGTAACCTGCGTTGTCAAGGGTATGCCTGCAGGAATAGGCAATCCTGTATTTGATAAGCTGAATGCCAGCCTGGCTAAGGCTATGATGGGCATCAATGCAGCCAAGGCATTTGAGTACGGTGATGGTTTTGCCGCTGCATCCATGCGCGGTTCCCAGCACAACGATGCATTCCGCATGAATGGTGGCCAGGTTACCACAACCACAAATCACAGTGGCGGCATACAGGGAGGCATAAGCAACGGACAGCCCATACGTTTCCGTGTAGCATTCAAGCCCACTCCAACCATAGGTCAGGAGCAGCTTACCGTAACACGTTCAGGCGCAGACACCACGGTTGCAGCCAAGGGCCGTCATGATCCATGCGTAGTACCGCGTGCGGTACCAGTTGTGGAATCCCTCACAGCCCTGGTTCTACTGGACCAGTATCTGTCAAGCAAATTCTAAAAACCTTTCGGATAGTTCCTGCATGGAATGAAGCAGGACAACGGGGTTCTCCGCAAGTAGTATGCTGTCCTCCAGAGGGCCGGTATTTACAGCTATCGTGTCTATTCCGGCAGCTACTGCTGCATGTATGCCAAGTGGGGCATTCTCCACAACAACTGCCTCCTGAGCCGATACTCCAGCCAGTTCCAGTCCCTTGAGGTATGGATCAGGATACGGTTTACCGCGGGTTACCTCAAAAGCCGTAACCATATAATTGCGTGTAATATACCCCTTAAAATCCTGCTGTACACGTTCAATAAGGTTTTTCTGGCCCGAACCGGTCACTATCAGGATACGGAGTCCGGCAGCTGCAGCCTTACGGAACACATCCTTGGCTCCGGGCATGACCTGAGCCTCTGGAAGAGAGCGGAACAGGTCTGCCTTATAGGCATATATATCTTTTATCTCCTGCTCAGTTGCAAGTGTTCCACGGTCTCTCATACTGATCCGGGCAACGGTGTCATGACCGGTAGCTCCCTCGTTCATATACACGTCATGGGGAGTCATATTCATCCCAAAATGCGCCATGGCCTTACTCCAGGCCAGTGCATGATTGGGCATGGAATCATACAAAACGCCATCCATGTCAAACAGGATGGCGCTTTTATTCTTTAAAGAAAACGACATCAGCGTTTATTACTTTATTCTTGCAAGAATTGCCTTTGATTCCTCCTCGTAACCCGGCTTGTTAAGCAGGGCAAACATATTCTTCTTGTAAGCCTCTACACCAGGCTGGTTGAACGGATTGACTCCCAGCACATATCCGCTTATGCCACATGCCTTCTCAAACATGTAGATAAGCTGACCAATCCAGTACTCAGAGAGTTCAGGCAGTATAATACGGATATTTGGAACGCCACCATCAACATGTGCCAGACGTGTTCCAAGCTCAGCCATCTTGTTAACCTGGTCCACATGCTTGCCTGCAAGGAAATTGAGTCCGTCCAGATTCTCCTCATCGGATGGAACCATCATTGTTCCATGAACCTTATCTACAGAGATAACTGTCTCAAATATAGTGCGCTCACCCTCCTGGATCCACTGTCCCATGGAATGCAGGTCTGTAGAGAAATCTACCGATGCAGGGAAAATACCCTTGCCGTCCTTACCCTCAGACTCACCATAGAGCTGTTTCCACCATTCGCTCATATAATGAAGCTTAGGCTGGAAATTTGCCAGAATCTCTATCTTCTTGCCATATCTGTAGAGAGCGTTACGTGCAGCAGCATATACGGCAGCAGGATTATCCTGGAATTCAACGGCCGATGAAGTGCGTGTCTCCATATCGGCAGCACCCTTTACCAATTGCTCAATATCAAATCCGGCTACAGCTATAGGAAGCAGACCAACAGGAGTAAGCACTGAGAATCGGCCACCTACATTATCGGGAATGATATAGCTCTGATAGCCCTCCTTGTCGGCGCACTTGCGTGCAGCACCACGCTTGGCATCGGTAATAGCCACTATAACCTTACGTGCCATATCCTTGCCGCGCTGATCCTCACACTGTTTCTTGAGCAGGCGGAATGCAAGTGCAGTCTCGGTGGTAGTACCAGACTTTGAGATATTTATAACACCAAAATTCTTATCCTTGAGATACTCTGTAAGTTCCCACAGATAGTCCTCAGAGATATTATGTCCGGCAAACAGTATCTGAGGGTTGCCGTTTCCCTGGGCAAACTGTGCAAAGCTGCCGCTCAGAGCCTCTATCACTGCACGGGCACCAAGGTAGCTGCCACCAATTCCAGCTACTACCACAACCTGGCAGTTCTGGCGCAGCACATCTGCTGTCTGCTTAATATCGGCTATCAGGGCACTGTCCATTGTAGAAGCAAGGTTTACCCAGCCAATAAAGTCATTTCCAGCACCGGTACCTTTCTCAAGCTTGAGTATTGAATCCATTACTTCCGGTTCCAGGGCATTGACATTAGCCTGGGACACAGCATTGCTGATCTGTGAAATATCAATTCTGATCATAGTCCTTATTTGAATGAGTCTGTTAGCAGTTTTATCTCTATTACCGGCGAAATGTTCTCATACAGAATATTGTAAACTGCATCGAGAATAGGCATGTTTACACGGTAATGTTCGTTTATTTCCTTTATACACTTGGTTCCGTAGTAGCCCTCGGCAATCATCTCCATTTCCATCTGGGCGGCCTTTACGGAATAGCCCTTTCCCACCATGGTTCCAAAAACACGGTTTCGGCTAAAATTTGAGTATCCGGTAACCAGCAGGTCTCCAAGATATACTGAATCATTTACTGCACGGTTAGGCATAGGTCTTGCCGTTGCCAGAAAATTGTTCATCTCCTGTATTGCGTTAGACATAAGCACAGCCTGGAAATTATCTCCATATTTAAGGCCGTTGCAAATACCCGCTGCAATAGCATAGACATTCTTAAGCACAGAACTGAATTCAATTCCAGCAACATCCTGTGAGACCGATGTCTTAACGTACGAGTTGTTGAGCTTGCGTGCTATCATCTGTGCGTTCTCCTGCTCCTGGCAGCCAACGGTCAGGTAAGAGAGACGTTCCATTGCCACTTCCTCGGCATGGCATGGTCCGGCAACCACGGCAATATTTTCTACAGGAACGCCGTAGTAACGGTGAAAATAGTCCGACATAAGCAGATTATCTTCCGGCACAATACCCTTGATGGCCGATACCACAAACTTGTCGCGGAGCTTTACCTTGAGCTTTTTCATGTGGCTCTTGAAATAAGGCGATGGAGTTACAAAAACAAGCACCTCCGATTCCTCGACTATTTTGTTTATGTCCGATGAAAAGTTTATCCTGTTTACATCAAATCTTACACTGGTAAGATAACCCGGGTTATGGCCCAGACGCTTAAAGTCCTCAATCCTGTCATCTCTTCGGATATACCAGTTTATGGAATCCTCTGTTGACAGCAGGATCTTTGCAATGGCAGTAGCCCAGCTACCACCACCCATTATTGCTAGTTTTCCTTGTGGGATTGCCATATCAGTCCTTGCTCTCAGGTTTCATCTGCGGGAAGAACAGTACTTCCTGAATAGTAGTCTGGCCTGTCATAAGCATGACAAGACGGTCTATACCTATACCTATTCCACTGGTTGGCGGCATACCGTATTCCAGGGCACGTACAAAGTCCTGATCAATGAACATAGCCTCATCGTCGCCCTTCTGGCTCAGTCGCAACTGATCCTGGAAACGTTCATACTGATCAATCGGGTCATTGAGCTCCGAGTATGCATTTGCCAGCTCCTTGCCGTTTACCATAAGTTCAAAACGTTCTGTAAGGCCAGCCTTTGAGCGGTGCATCTTGGTAAGGGGAGACATCTCCACAGGATAGTCAGTAATAAAAGTAGGCTGAATGTATGTACCCTCGCAGGTCTCTCCAAATATCTCATCAATGAGCTTGCCCTTGCCCATGGCAGGAGTAACCTCCACACCGCATTTTTTAGCAACCTCACGCATCTCATCCTCTGTCATTCCCTCAAGATCATATCCGGTCTTTTCCTTAATGGCCTCAAGGATAGGCAGTCTGCGGTATGGTGCCTTGAAATCCACCTCATGGTCACCAATCTTAACCTTGGTGGTACCGTTTGTGGCAATAGCAATCTTTTCAAGGAGTTTCTCGGTAAAATCCATCATCCAGTTGTAATCCTTGTAAGCCACATACAGCTCCATGCAGGTAAACTCCGGGTTATGGTTGCGGTCCATACCCTCGTTACGGAAGTTCTTTCCAATCTCATATACGCCCTCAAAACCGCCTACTATAAGGCGCTTTAGATAAAGCTCTGTTGCTATGCGGCAGTACAGGTCTATATCAAGGGAGTTATGATGTGTTATGAACGGACGTGCACTTGCTCCACCTGGGATAGACTGCAGGATAGGTGTCTCAACCTCCGTGTAGCCATTTTCATCCAGTACTGAACGGAGAGTCTTTATTACCTTGGTACGCTTAAGGAAAGTCTCCTTGACACCCTCGTTTACAACCAGGTCAACATAGCGCTGGCGGAAACGCAGGTCCGGATCCTCAAACTTATCATAGGCCACACCATCCTTGTACTTTACAATAGGAAGCGGACGCAATGACTTGGACAATACAGTCAGTTCCTTGGCGTGGATGGAGATCTCGCCGGTCTGGGTACGGAACACAAAGCCCTTTATACCAATAAAATCACCTATATCAAGCAATTTCTTGAATACCACGTTATACATATCCTTGTTCTCCTCGTCGGGGCAGATATCATCACGGGTAATGTACACCTGAATACGGCCATTGGAATCCATGAGTTCAATGAACGATGCCTTTCCCATAATGCGGCGGCTCATCATACGGCCGGCTACGCATACTTCACGTGGTTCATCATCGTCCTTGAAGTTTGCCTTTATCTCATCAGAATAAGCGTTTGTGGGATACATTGCTGCCGGATAGGGATCAATACCCATTTCACGCAGTTTTGCCAAGCTCTCTCTCCTGTACTGTTCCTGATCACTAAGTTCCATATTATCTATTTATCCTGTTTATCAAAAAACAAAAAAGTACCTTGCGGTTAAATTTTCGCAAAGGTACTCTTTTTTACTGTAATTGCGCACTTTACACCTATAATATGTGCGCACGCACAAACATTACTCAAACATGCCGAATATTGAGTTCAATGATGATACAACATTAGATACACCAGTTGTAGTCTCGTTAATTGTTTCTATAGCACCCTGAACTTTAGCCTCGGCCTCCTTTGCCTTGTTTGCAACGGCAGTGCTTGCTGTTGTTGCAGCCTGGGCTGCAGCCTCCTGGGCGTCAGACTTTACGTCCGATGCTGCGGATATGATTCCAGACAGATCAGTCTGTGCCAAAGTGCTCAGGGTATTGGTAATGGTGCCCGATGTGGTTTCTGTAACCAGATTGCCGGAACCAAGTATTAGGCCACTTGCAAAATCAGAATAGAAAGCGCTCCTGTCATCTACATTCTTGAGTCCCTGAATACCGTTGGTCAGTGAGATAATATTGAGAACATTGTTCATGTTACCCATATCAATCTTACCGTCAGTCTGGTACTGGGTATAAAGACTTTTCAGTGCAGCGCCCGATGTCTGGCCACTCGATGAAGCCGTTGCAGTTGTGCTCTTGCCCAAAAGTGCACAGGAAGACATGGAAATGCATGCCACAGCGCAAAAAATAAAAGATTTGATTTTCATACAGTTCAATCTATCAATAGTTCGTTAAAAAGTTTATAAATATATAGTTATCAACAATTTATATTTCAAATAGTCCGCTTTGTCACTTCAACTGACAACTTTGCGGCAGTAGAACGAAGACCGAAAAAAGTGTTATAAATATATGATATTTG
>JAZUFR010000050.1:0-2404 GCA_045640825.1 Bacteroidaceae bacterium | reverse complement strand
TTCATTGATACGCCATTGTCTTCTCGTAACTTTGTACCCACAAACCAATTAAAACTAAAAAGTTATGAGAAGGACATTATCATTTGTCTTGGCATTGTTGCCATGTTTTCTGTTCACACCAGTCAAAGCATCTACTGACATCCCTACAGAGGGTAGGCCTATTAATATTGACAGGGCCGGTCATGTACACCCACGTTCTATTGTGCCAGAGTGCAACTATCTTGACGGGTACGTATATATTACGTGTGACAGCACTGTTACTTCTATTGATGGCACAGTGACCCGTTTGAGTGACAATTTGCAGTTGAGCGACAGCAGCACCAGCTACACTTTACAGATAGCTGTTCCTACCGATGCTGGAACGTACCATCTCGAATTTTCTCTTTCTGACGGCAGTTATTATTGCGGAGATTACATCTTGTAACGCGGCAGCATATTAGTATTTGAATATTGGTTAGGTTTAGATTAAGTACGGACATGAAACGGTTTGGTTATATTATGCTCATTGCCGTTTCGGCTATATTTATTGGCTGCGGGAACCGATCATGTCTGGATGAGGTTCTGGATTCAGCAGGCTCCAACCGTTCAGAGTTGGAGGCCGTGCTGAACCATTACCGTTCAATTGACCCTAACCCGGACAAACTACGCACAGCGGAGTTCCTGATAGAGAACATGCCAGCCCATTACTCATACGCTGGCAATGAAATCTACCAGTACTACGATTATGCAGCCCGGATTCTTGCCAATAAGGAACTGACACCAGAGCAGCAGCGTGACAGCCTGCTTGCTATAACTGATCAAAAGTACCGCGACTTGCCTAATCACACCATACCAGATGCACAGATCATCACCGCGGACTTCCTCATAGACAACATAGACAAGTCCTACGCCCAGTGGACCGCGTGCCCCTGGGCCAGCCAGGTCACCTTTGACGAATACCTTGAATGGATGCTGCCATACAAGGCTGTGGAGCTGCAGGAACTTGACGCATGGCGTGACTCCGTCCTTAACCATTTCAACTACGGCTATACGCATCCAATAAAGAACGATGTAGAATACAACACCACCATGGGTGTTGCCGACATGCTGAGAAACGAATGCCAGGAAAAGATGCAGCGCCATGGCCTGTATGACAGGGCCGGCCTTCCGCTCCTCAGCGCCTACCTTCTGCCACGCCAGACCTATGGTGACATACCGGACTATGCTCTCATGGCAGTCCTTCTCATGCGCAGCGCCGGAATACCGGCAGTTCTTGACCAGACACCTGTAGGCTCTCGCTACACAGCCGCGGCCAAATGGTTTGTGATACTGTCTGACAAGGGTGATGAACTGGCCTCAGAATGGGACCTGTCAACACAGATTGGTTGGGGCTTCTTCCCTTACGAGCGTGGGCCTAAGGTGTATCGTAACACATACGCCATAAACAAGGAAAGACAGAAGTACAAGGAACAAGCCAAATACCAGTATCCTTTTGACCTTGGCAAGAGAGATATTACATCAAAACACTTCCTGACCAGTGACTTGTCCATACCAATAGACAAAGCCGTCAGAAAACGCCTTAAAGACAAATATGTTTACATAGCTTCGGCTGTACGTAGTGAGGAACAGCCTTGGCAGATAGTTGACTTTGGCGTGCTAAAACATGGCAAAGCCATTTTTCATGATATGGGGCGTGAAGTCCTGTATCAGTTGCAGGGATATGACGGAGATGGGCTAATCCCTATATCCAGACCTTTTATCCTGCATAAGGATTGCAGTATAGAGTATGTTGACTCTGACACCCTGAGTTCAGAATATCTGAATAAATGGAAGAATAACGCTTTATGAATAATACCATGATTAACAAAAGGACTATTAGAATAATCAAGACAGGAACACTTACACTTTTCAGTGTGTTGTTTATTACTATCCTGATTTCCGGATGTAACCGTGATGACAAATATCTGCAATATGCCCTTAAGGTGGCAGGTGATAACCGTACTCAGTTGGAAGCAGTGCTTGAGCATTACAAGACTGTTGACCCGGATCCGGAAAAGTTTGAGGCTGCGAAATACCTCATATCAAATATGCCGGCACACTACTCGTATGCAGATACAGCACAAGTGAATCTCTACTATGCCACTGCACTCAAGATATTGAAGTCAGGCAAGAGCGCCGAATGGCAACGGGATACATTGCGTGACATAAGTGACACAGACTTCCCATTAATGGACAGAAGGACGGTGTCAGATGTCCGTACCATTACAGCAGATTACTTGATATATGTAACCGGAATCGAGAAATGCAGCAAAACTGGTAACTAGAGTGCAACAATAATAGTAACAGCAGTACAGCAAAATCGGTAACAAGAGTGCAGCAAAAACGGTAACAGGAATACAACGTTTTTGATAATTAACCCGACCTT
>JAZUFR010000049.1:0-21648 GCA_045640825.1 Bacteroidaceae bacterium | reverse complement strand
GTGGAGTTTGGTCTGGTTGCCTTGGCACATAATATCAGGAAATACATGGCCGTCAGCATCAGTAAAAATGATAATAACAGTGCCGATAATGTGCTCAAACAGGCTTGCGCAACAGGCTCAATGCAATGGAGCAGCTTAGCTCAGGCAAGTTGAGACATCAAGAAACACTCATACGGTCAAAATCCACAAAGTAAAAATGAGAAACAAATCATATGAACAAAAAAAGAGACCGGCTAAAAAATGCTTTTTAGTCGGCCTCTTCTTTCTTTCAGTCGGGGTGACTGGATTCGAACCAGCGACCACACGCCCCCCAGACGCGTACTCTAACCGGGCTGAGCTACACCCCGTGTTGCGGATTCCAACAGGAATTCCTGAAAGCGGTGCAAAGGTATTCCTTTTTGTAACATTATCCAATAAATAGGGATATTTTTTGAACTGGAGAGAACTTAACCCTCACGGCAAAAATCCATCATCTCCAGGAACAGTTCCCTGCCAACGGTGCCCACGGCAAGTGTCCCGCCAGCCGATGGGAGCAGGACTTCAATACTGTTGCTACCTCTAAGACAGGTATTTACAAGGTCGTCGTACCATTTGCAGTTCAGTATTATGGGACCATGGTTGTCTCTGGCAGAATACTGTTCCCTGCGCAGTTCATCTGTGCTCAGGCCACACAGTGCAAACCCAAGATAGGCGGCACCTGCCAAGCCCCATGCCTGGGCTCCTTCCTGTGGAAAATGGCTGCCGTGGCTCTGGGCTACATCTGCCAGTGCATTGGAGAAAATGTGGGAAAAAACAGGCTGTTCCATAATGACGAATGCAAAAATAATATAAATGCCTATGTAAAGAACATTTCAGATTAAACCATTTAACACTCCTGTAGTCCAAAAAAAACATTTACCAAATATGAAGAAAGTATTCCTATTACTGACCATATTCTCACTGCTTGTTCCAACAATGGCTCATGCCCAGCGCGGTGAGGACACAAAAGAGAAGTCCAAACTTACAGGTAAGGCATCTGTAAATGCCCATCTGATAGACGGTTCAACAACTGAGAACATGCCTCAGGTTACTGTGCAGCTGTTTGAGCTCAAGGATTCATCGTTCGTATATGGAACCATATCGGACAACGAGGGATGGTTCACAATCAAGAAAGTTCCGGTAGGTGAATTCTTCCTGAGGTACTCATTCATGGGTTATACCACCCAGGATTTTAATTTCAAGATAGTTAAGGAGGACCGCGAGCGTGCACTGGGAGTGTTCAAGATGTACGAATCCAGTATACTGCTCTCAGAGGCCGTGATTGAGGAATCCCTGCCACCTACCCAGGTAGTGGATGATACCCTTATGTATAATGTAAGTGCATTCCGTGTTCCCGAAGGATCTGTACTCGAGGAACTCATAAAGCGCCTGCCGGGTGTTGAGGTCGATGAGAACGGAGGAATAACGGTAAACGGCCAGAAAGTATCCAGGATACTTGTGGATGGTCAGGAATATTTTGGAAATGACCAGTCCATGGCAACAAAGAACCTGCCAGTCAATATTATTCACCGTATCAAGACTTACCAGCGAAAGAGTGACCTGGCCCGTGTAACAGGTGTGGATGACGGCGAGGATGAACTGGTAATGGACCTGGAAATTAAACCAAACATGCGCAAGGGATGGTTGCATAATGTGGATGGTGGTCTGGGTGTACCTGTAGGAAAGAATGATTTTGGAGAGTGGCTCAAGTTCCTGTATTCCGGTCGTTACACACTTAACAGGTTTGAGTCCGGAACCCAGTTGTCATTCAATGCCAATACGCAGAACTCAGGCCGTGGAAACGGTATAAGCCAGAGTACGCAGCTTGGTGTGAATTTCAGCAAGAACATAGGTGAGTCATTCCCGCGCCGCCGTAATGAGTATCCGCTCGTAGTAGGCGGTAACGTGCGCTGGAACGGTTCCAGTTCAAGATCAATGAACGAATCAGAATCAGAAACCTTTACCACGGCTTATTCATCGGCATCGTTCCGCAACAACCGCTCCAACAGCGACAACGGCAGCGGCAGTGCCAACGGTGAGTTCCGCCTGGAGTGGAGACCGGACACATCCCTGAATATAATATTCCGTCCAAGTTTCCAGTTAAGCCGCAATCACAGCAATTCTACCAGCGGTTCGGTTACATTCAATACAGACCCTTATCTGGCTACCGATATGGTTAATATCCTGGATGAATACAGAAACCTAACTACGGAGATGCTGGATTCCATTGGTGTTAACTCTCAGGTTACCGCCAACCACAGTGAGGGTTCAAACAATCAGGTAAACGGTGAGTTCCAGTTCAACAAGAGGTTCAATGATGAGGGACGCAACTTTACCGTAAGATTTACATTTGGAGCAACCAAGGGTACCAATGACAGCTACTCGGCATCTACTCAGACATACTACCAGAGACATGACCGTGATACTGTAATGAACCGATATAACATGAGTCCTACAGATAACAGCAACTGGTCAGGACGTGTTATGTGGAGTGAGCCTATTGACTCAGGCCGCGGCAATATCCAGCTCAGCTATCAGGTTCAGGTAAGCAACCGCAATACCAACCGTGAGACCTTTGTACTTCCTTCTACCGGTGAGTTTGCAGACTGGGAGGATACCTGGTATATACCGTATGAGCTGGAACAGTACAGGAACAGCACCCTGAGCCGCACTGCCACAAACGTATCGCGCAACCATACACTTGCGCTGCAGTTCCGTTACAACGGTGAAAAGTCCAATTTCAATGTAGGTGTAAACTTTATGCCTCAGTACACCGGAATGGATAACTTCCAGTACATGGGACACGTAATTGGCGATACATCCCGAGTAGTGTACAACTGGAGTCCTACCTTGAACTACCGATACAGGTTTACCCGTCAGAAAAGCCTGCAGCTAACTATGCGTACCAATACCAGCCAGCCAAGCATGGAGGATATGATGGATATTACCGATGACAGCAATCCCCTGAACATACGCAAGGGTAATCCTGGACTGCTCCCCACACTGAGAAACACTGTGGAACTGAACTATCAGGATTACATTCAGGAAACCCAGAAGACATTGAACTACAGGATCTCACTTGAGAACTCACTCCGTAATATCTCACAGCGCACTGACTATGACCCAACCACCGGTGTTTCCATAACCCAGCCACAGAATATGGATGGTTTCTGGAACAACTGGAGTGCATCGGGTAACCTTACATACAGTCAGACCATTCCTAACAGCAAGTGGCGTTATTCAACCAGTGCAAACGGTTCATACCGTCATCAGGAGAGTTACATGAGAACCGGTAGCATAGGTAACTACAACAGTTCTGCAGGCACGGGTGGCAGTGCAGTACTGAGTACAACCAAGTCTATATCGGCCGGAGAGAATGGATCTGTAACTTACAGGAATGAATGGTTTGAGGCAACTGCCAACGGACGTTTCTCATATAGCCATTCAGAGAACAACCAGCGCCAGAACGGTAACATGGATACTTATACATTCAGCTATGGTGGCCGTGCAAATGCACGTATTCAGTGGCACAATATGCAGTTCGGTACAGACCTGACCATGCAGAGCCGCCGTGGTTATAGCGGCTCATTCAACAGGGATGACCTTATCTGGAATGCCAATATGTCCATAAGTTTCTTCCGTGGCAATGCAGGTACTCTCCAGATTCAGTACTACGATATCCTGAACGATGAGACCAATGTAAACCGTACCGTATCTACAACCGGACGTACCGATACCAAGAACAACAGTGTACACAGTTACATCATGGCTCACTTTATCCTGCGTATGAATGTGTTTGGAACACGTCAGGCACGCGCCCAGCTGCGTCAGGAGTCACGCCAGATGAATGGCGGTGGCCGTGGTGGCAGGTTCTGATTATTCCGGCCAGTTTACAAGATATACCGTACCGGTGGCTCGGGTGAGTGCGGTGTACAGCCATCGGTAGTACTCCTCTGTGCGGCCATCCTCAGGTACGTATCCCTGATCTATGAATATGTTTTTCCACTGGCCGCCCTGTGCCTTGTGGCAGGTTATGGCATAGGCATATTTAATCTGAAGGGCATTGAAGTGCGGATTCTCCTTGAGTTTACGGATCTTTTCCTTTCTGGAAGGAATGCTCTCATAATCTTCCATGGCCTTGGTGAACAAGCGGTCGCTTTCCTCACGTGTAAGGGATGGTGATTCACTGTGAAGTGTGTCCAGCATAAGGGTAACATCCATCTCCAGATCGTCATAATCGGGGAATGTGAGCACAGCATCCTCAAACCTGAATCCGTACAGCTCACGCTGACGGCGCACACGTCTTACCACCGCAATGTCACCGTTTGCAATAAAGGAAGGCAGGTGCTGGTACGAGTCGGCATCGGCATTGGCGGCAAGCGTCTCGGTCCAGTAATAGTTGTTCTTTACAATCATTATGCTGTCTCCGCGGTTCAGCTCATCCTCCCGGTCCAGTATGGTGTTCCGTATTCCGTTGTTGTATATGTTTGCCCTCTTGTTGGAGCGGCACAGCACCATGGTCTGGTCTATTCCGTCATGGCTGTAACAGTTGCTCAGTGTCTCTATCAGCTGGTTGCCGCTTATCTTTATGACATCCTTGAATCCCTCGAGCTGGAACCTGAACGCATTATGTGGCGTAACCCCATCGGCCATATAATCTCTCAACGCAGTGGCATTATAGAGTATTCCAGATTCATGCATCTGTCTCATTACGTTTTCCAGACAGAACTCCTGCACCTCCAGCCCGTAACTCCTGAGCATGGAGGCCGATAGTCCCGGGCTTTCATGCTCTCCCACAGGAGGTAGCTGAGCCTGGTCTCCAAGCATCAAGAGCTTGCAGTTCTTTCCTGAGAACACGTATCTTATCAGGTCATCGAGCAACCTTCCTGTTCCGAACATGGTGCCGGCCACTCCATCGTTGGATATCATGGAGGCCTCATCTACCATGAACAGGGTGTTCTGGGCCATATTGCGGTCAAGCTGGAAACTGCTGTCATCCAGGATGGATTTCTGCCGGTAAATTTTTTTATGGATGGTACAGGCCTGATAGCCCGATGTGTTTGAGAACACTTTTGCCGCGCGGCCGGTTGGGGCCATCAGTACAACATGTCCACGGTGTTTCATGAGTGTACGTACCAGTGCACTTACTACGGTAGTCTTTCCGGTGCCGGCATAACCCTTGAGTAGAAACACCTGGCGTTGCTTTTCTGACTCTACAAAATTGGCAAGACGGTTTATCGCTACAGCCTGTTCATGTGTTGGCTGGAACGGAAAATTACCCACAATATCCTGAAATAGTGTACCAATCATGTTCTCTAAGAGTTACTGAAAGCAAAAAAATGTTGTTTTATAGCTTAATATGGATAAAAGTTCTATTTTTGCGGAGCGAAAATAAATAAAAAACCATCTATATGAAAAAAGTCATAAACATTCTTCTCGGATTATGCGTTGTAGCATTGATCTACATCGTGTATGGAAGCATTATGAATCCTATCAAATTCACGAATGAAAAGAATCGTCGTGACCAGGCTGTAATTCAGAGTCTCATGGATATCAAGGCTGCACAGACAGAGTACAAGTACAGTCATGACGGATACTGTGACAACTTTGATTCTCTTGCTGCATTCATCAAGACAGCAGAACTTCCTATTATCCGTAAGATCGGTGAACTTACTGATGACCAGATGGAGGCCAACTGGACTGAGAGCAAGGTTCTTAACCTCTATGATAGGGCACTTGCCGCAGAGAGGGATTCAAAGACTCTCAAGGGTGCCAGGGCCAGGAACAAGGCTATCGAGGCAGATACCCTCTGGGAGAAGGCAATCAGTGAAGGTTTTGTCAAGATTAAGGAGGACGGTTCACGTGAGTTCGTGTTCAGCCGCGATACCGTTTGGGTAAGCCTGTATGACTCTCTTTATCATGGCAGACTTAATCCGGATTCACTGCGCTATGTTCCATTTGGCAATGGTAAGGAGTTTGAGCTGACTATCTCAGCCGATACATCAAAGGCTGGTGTGATCTCTCATACTTTCCAGGCTCAGACACTGTTCGTAAACTATCTGACCGGACTTGACAAGCAGGAAATCATTAACCTCCTTGAGGATTGTGACGACCGTGGCCGCTACCGTGGCATGAGAGTTGACAACAACTCAGGTAACTGGGAGTAATCCAATAATACAGTATATGGAATCCATCTGCACATCTGGGCGGATGGATTCTTTTTTCATAACTGCAAACATAATTATATGAGAGTAATAAGCGGAATCTACAGACACAGGCACTTTGATGTGCCACGTACCTTCAGTGCCCGTCCAACCACCGATTTTGCCAAGGAGAGCCTTTTTAATATCCTGGCCAACCGGATAGACCTGGAAGATGCTACTGCACTTGACCTTTTTGCCGGCACAGGAAGCATCAGTATAGAACTGGTGTCCCGTGGATGCTCACATGTTGTAAGTGTAGAGAAAGAGCCTGCTCACTATAATTTTATATGTAAGGTAATGCAGACTGTAAAGACAGACAAGTGTCTGCCTGTAAAGGGCGATGTATTCAAGTACATCTCCAACTGCAGCACACAGTTTGACTTTATATTTGCAGATCCCCCTTATCAGCTGGAGAACCTGGCCCAGATTCCGGATCTGGTACTGGACGGAGGACTGCTTGCTCCCGATGGCATATTCGTACTGGAGCATGGCAAGACAAATGACTTTTCCGCTCATCCCCGGTTTACCGATATGAAAGTCTACGGCTCAGTCCATTTTAGTTTCTTTAGATAATCCCAATAAAAGAAGGACCGCGGTTAAGCGGTCCTTATTATTTTAGATTGTGGCAAGTATGCTGTCCACGGCTGCCTGAAGTCCGTCGGGGTTCTTACCTCCCGCGGTAGCATAGTGTGGCTGGCCGCCGCCTCCGCCCTGGATGAGCTTGGCTGCATTGCGAACCATCTGTCCTGCATTGAATCTGCTTACAAGATCCTCACTCACACTTACTGTAATCATAGGCTTGCCGTTCTCCTGGCTACCTACAACTACCACCAGGTTCTGAGTAATCTCTGCACGGAGCTGGAATACAAGGTCACGGACCATGTTTGCCGAACCTTCCATAACGGTGCTTATTACACTTACACCGTTAATCTCCTTCTTCTGGGCAATGAGGTTGTTCTTAACCTGTCCGGCTTTCTCTTTCATGAACTCCTCAAGCTGTTTCTTAAGGCTTGCGTTCTCATCCAGAGCCTTCTGGACCGATGCCTGGAGTGATGAGCCCGGCAGCATGGCTTTAAGAGAAGTTGCAGTATCCTGCATGGAGCAAACCATATCCTCGACAGCCTGTCCTGTGATAGCCTCAATACGGCGTACACCTGCGGCAATTGAACTCTCAGATACAATCTTGAACATACCAATACGTCCGGTAGATGCAGCGTGTACACCACCGCAGAACTCTATGGACTGACCAAACTGTACAACGCGTACCTTATCTCCATACTTCTCGCCGAACAGTGCAATGGCGCCAAGTTTCTTGGCCTCCTCTATAGGAGTGTCGCGGTGCTCTATGAGTGGCAGATCCTGGCGGATACGTGCATTTACTATCTTCTCAACCTGACGCATCTCTTCATCTGTAACCTTCTGGAAGTGTGAGAAGTCAAAACGCAGGCTGTCTGGTGTAACGAGTGAACCCTTCTGCTCAACATGTGAGCCAAGAACCTCACGCAGAGCCTCATCCAGCAGGTGGGTTGCGGTGTGGTTGGATTCACATGCACGGCGCTTTTCTACGTCAACGCATGCCATCATGGGGGCATCAAGATGCTCAGGCATCTTCTTTACAATATGTATTGGAAGGCCGTTCTCCTTCTTGGTATCAATAACCTCTACGGTCTCAAACTCACTTACAATAACACCGGTGTCGCCTACCTGACCACCCATCTCTGCATAGAAAGGAGTCTTGTCAAGTACTATCTGCCAGATGGTGCCGCTCTTCTGCTTTACCTCACGGTAGCGCAGGATTGAGGTCTCGTACTCGGTAAAATCATATCCTACAAACTCTGTCTCACCTTCCTTGAGCACTACCCAGTCACCGTTCTCTACGGCAGCGGCATTACGTGCACGTGCCTTCTGCTTGGCCATCTCAGCGTTGAACTCCTCTACGTTCACAGTCATGCCGTTCTCGCGCAGGATGAGCTCTGTAAGATCCAGAGGGAATCCGTAGGTATCATACAGCGTGAATGCGCTTACACCGCTTATCTGGTCCTTGCCGGCTGCCTTTGTATCGGCCATAACCTTATCGAGGAGCTTGATACCGGTTTCCAGAGTACGGAGGAATGATTCCTCCTCTTCTATGATAACCTTCTCAATGAGGGTTTTCTGTGCATTCAGCTCTGGATAGGCATCGCCCATATCCTCAATCAGGACAGGCAGGAGCTTGTACAGGAATGCCTCTTTCTGTCCAAGGAATGTGTAGGCGTAACGAACTGCGCGGCGCAGTATGCGGCGAATCACGTAACCGGCCTTGGCATTGGATGGTAGCTGTCCGTCAGTAATGGAGAATGCAATTGTACGGATATGGTCAGCGACTACGCGCATGGCAACATCGGTCTGCTCATTCTGGCCATACTTATGGCCTGTCATACTGCCAATGGCATTTATGATTGGCTGGAATACATCTGTATCGTAGTTTGACTGCTTTCCCTGCAGGGTGCGTACCAGACGCTCAAATCCCATACCGGTATCTATAACCTTTGCAGGCAGTGG
Source organism: Bacteroidaceae bacterium (assembly GCA_045640825.1). GTDB lineage: Bacteria > Bacteroidota > Bacteroidia > Bacteroidales > Bacteroidaceae > Colenecus. The sequence continues at coordinate 12,886 of JAZUFR010000049.1, read as the reverse complement.
TTCAAGTGAATGGTCTGCCTTGCGGTTGTACTGCATGAACACAAGGTTCCAGATTTCTATTACCTGAGGATGATCCTTGTTTACCAGCTCACGGCCGGGAACAGCAGCCTTCTCAGCATCGGAACGGGAATCTACATGAATCTCAGAGCAAGGTCCGCATGGGCCGGTATCGCCCATCTCCCAGAAATTATCGTGCTTGTTACCATTCAGGATATGGTCCTTGGGCAGGAACTGCTCCCAGATTGCTGCAGCCTCGCTGTCACGCTCCAGTCCTTCTTCCTTGCTGCCCTCAAATACTGTTGCATACAGATTCTTGGGGTCAAGTTTGAGTACGCCAACCAGATACTCCCATGCCCATTCAATAGCCTCTTTCTTGAAGTAATCTCCAAAAGACCAGTTGCCGAGCATCTCAAACATTGTGTGGTGATAGGTATCGTGTCCTACCTCCTCCAGGTCGTTGTGCTTGCCGCTTACACGCAGACACTTCTGTGAGTCGGCTACACGGCGGCTCTTTGGAGCGCGGTTTCCAAGTATGATATCCTTGAACTGGTTCATACCGGCATTGGTAAACATCAGGGTTGGGTCATCTTTGATAACCATGGGAGCCGATGGAACAATCAGATGTTCCTTGCTCTCAAAAAAACGCTTGTAGGATTCGCGTATTTCCTTAGCTGTCATCATATCGTTTGTTCTGTTATTGCAATTTTGACTTGCAAAGATAATGCAATTTGAGTACTTTTGCCCTCTGTCACGTCATTAAATAGGTGTGACTGTGATATATATCATAGGCAGATGAGAAAAATATACTACCAGTATGACCCCAACAAGAGGGTATTCCGCAGGGTATATCCTACTTTGAGACAGAAACTGTTCTCATGGATCAGACAGTTCCTGTGGTCTGCCGTACTTGGAGGTGTATTCTTTCTTGCGTACTGGTTTGTATCCAACACCCCGGAGACATCGGCCCTTATTGAGGAGAACAGCCGCCTGCAGTCACAGTACCGTGTTATTTCCCGTAAGGTAGATGATGCCCTTCTGGTCCTGCATGATATTGAGGAACGCGATGACAACCTGTACCGTGTGCTTCTTGAGGCCGATCCCGTGCCGGAGGAGATGCGCCGTTCGGAGTTTAACGGAACCAACCGTTATGCCGAACTCATGGACCTTTCCAATGCGGAACTGGTAATAAACACCACCCAGAAGGTTGACATGCTGGAAAAGAAACTCTACATGCAGACCCGTTCTTTCAATGAGGTGGTGGAACTCTCCCGCGAGCAGGAAAACAAACTGGCCTGTCTGCCAGCCATCCAGCCGGTTTCCAACAAGGATCTAAAGCGTACAGCTTCAGGTTATGGCTGGCGTTCCGATCCTATCTACCGTGTACAGCGTTTCCATCAGGGTATGGATTTTGCATGCGATACGGGTACTCCCGTCTATGCTACCGGAAACGGTGTGGTTACCTATGCCAAATGGCAGTCTGGATTTGGTAACTTTATAATCATTGATCACGGATACGGTTATGTAACCCGATATGCCCACCTCAGCGCAATTGGAGTAAAAGTGGGCCAGAAGGTTGTACGTGGCGAGGAAATAGGAAAGGTTGGTTCATCGGGTAAGAGTACGGGCCCACATCTGCATTATGAGGTAATGGTGTCTAACAAGAACGTGAACCCAATCAACTATTATTTCATGGACCTCAATGCTGAACAGTATGAGGAGATGATAAGTCTGGCAGAGAATCACGGTAAGGTATTTGACTGATATGGCACTCAATCCCCAGAAAAACCTTAAGAAATACTACTCCATAAGCGAGGTGTCCAGCATGCTCAATATTCCAGAGAGTACACTGCGCTACTGGGAGAAGGAGTTTGAACAGATATCGCCCAAGAAAAGCAGCAGTGGCGTACGTCACTATACGGCCGATGATATAGAGCAGATCAAGCTTGTAAATCACCTGGTTAAGGAAAAGTCCCTCACCATAAAGGGCGCCAAGAGCCGTATGAGTGAGTCTCAGCAGACAACAGTGGATATACACCAGGTTGTACAGCGCCTCAAGTCTGTACGTCAGGAGCTTGCAGCCATACTTGAAGGGCTGGATGCTACTCCTCCTTGCGGGAAACCGTTGTAATACCCTTTACCTTTCTAAGATCTTTCAGGATAGTGTCCAGGTCGTCCAGATTGTGGACCATTACACTTATTGTACCCTCAAACACACCTTCCTTTACCTCCAGTATAAGCTTGGTTATATTGAGGTTCATCTTTCTGGAAATAACCTCGGTAACTTTTCCAAGAATACCTACCTCATCAAGACCTTTCATGTAAATGCTGGCGGCAAACAGACTGTTCTCTATCTGCCAGTCAACGGTAAGTATCCTGTTGCCGTTTCCTGATTTAAACTTGTTGGCAACCTCGCACTTACGCTTGTGGATGGTTATGTGGCCATTCTCATCAAGAAAACCAAGTACTGCATCGCCCGGTACAGGATGACAGCATGGGGCAAAAGTATAGCGATGCTTATCCAGGTCGTTTATTATCAGGGTTTTCTTTATGTCAACATTGCTCTGGCTGTCACTGTCTCCACTCTTTTCCTTGTCTTTTGATGATGACGGCGATGAATAGAAGGATGACCAGAAACGCTTGTACCAACTGTCTGTTTCGCCCTTGATGATATTACGCTCAGCATCGCCAAGTATGATCTTTTTCTGACCCAACGCAATCATGAGCTCCTCACGGGTGCTCATGCCATGCAGGCGACATATCCGTTCCATCTTGTCGGAATCGACCTCCAGGTCATTTTTTGTCAGGAACTCATGGAATATGGCCTCTCCGAATTTCTGGCTGGCGCGCTCTTCTTTCCTGAGCAGCTGCTTGATCTTTCCGCGAGCCTTGGCCGTGGTAACAAAATCCAGCCACTGTGGGTTGAGCTTCTGTGTCTTGGATGTGAGGATCTCTACCTGATCACCACTCTTAAGCTCATAGTTTATGGCCTCGAGCTTGTGGTTAACCTTGGCACCTATGCAGTTTGTACCCATGTAGGTGTGAACGGTAAATGCAAAATCCAGAACGGTGCTTCCCTGGGGCATGGTACGCAGTTCACCCTTAGGGGTAAATATGAATATTTCCGATGAATACAGGTTAAGCTTGATAGTATCCAGGAAGTCCATGGAGTCTGGCTGTGGATCCTCAAGTATCTCCTTGATTGTCTCCAGCCAGTGTGTGAGCTCAGTCTCGTCTTCCTCGTATGATGCGCCCTCCTTGTACTTCCAGTGTGCGGCAATACCCTGTTCGGCAATCTCGTCCATACGGCGGCTGCGGATCTGAACCTCCACCCACTGTCCGCTGTTGCTCATAAGGGTAATGTGCAGGGCCTGATAGCCGTTTGCCCTGGGGTGTGTAACCCAGTCACGCAGACGGTCCGGGTGGGACTTGTATATCTTGGTGAGTGCCAGATAAATGTCAAAACACTCGCTGAATTCTTTTTCGGGCGATGTGGGATCAAATACTATCCTTACAGCCAGGATGTCATAAATCTCATCAAAAGTCAGGCCGTTCTTACTCATCTTCTTCCATATTGAATATGGAGACTTTATACGGCCTAACATGTCATACTCCAAGCCCAGGTCGTCCAGTCTGCTCTGGATGGGCTGGGTAAAATCATTGTAGATATTGTTGAGTTCCTCGCTGGAGAATGAGAGTTTCTCCTGGATGTCCTTATACTCTGCAGGATGCTCGTACTTGAAACTCAGATCCTCAAGTTCTGTCTTTATCTTGTTGAGTCCCAGACGATAGGCGAGGGGAGCATATATGTACAGGGTTTCGCCGGCAATCTTGTACTGCTTTCGCGGCTGCATGCTATCCAGGGTACGCATGTTGTGCAGACGGTCGGCAATCTTTATAAGGATTACGCGTATGTCATCGTTCATGGTGAGCAGCAGTTTCTTGAAATTCTCCGCCTGCGCCGATGCCTTGTCTCCAAAAATACCGCCGGCAATCTTGGTCAGTCCGTCCACGATCTGTGCAATCTTGGGACCAAACACATTCTTTATGTCGTCTATGGTATAGTCTGTATCCTCAACCACGTCATGCAGAAGTGCCGCGCAAATGGATGTAGAACCAAGTCCAATCTCGGAGCACGCAATCTGTGCCACAGAGATGGGGTGCATAATGTATGGTTCACCTGAATGGCGGCGTACTCCATTGTGTGCCTTGCGTGCAAACTGGAAGGCCTTGGTTATAATCTCAACCTTCTTGCGGTGCTTGGTCTGGAGATAGGAGTCTATAAGATGTTGGAAGGCCTCATCTATGAGTCGTTCCTCATCGGGCGAAAAAAGGCTGTCCTCGCTCATCCTGAATTAATTTTACCTGTTATATATTCTCAGGGTCTTGCCGGCCCTTATGTTATCACTGCTAAGATTGTTCCAGTTCTTGATGTTCTTTACAGTAGTGTGGTACTTTATTGCAATACTGCCAAGAGTCTCGCCGGACTGTATCTTGTGTGTCACGTAGGTGACACGGTTTTTCATATCATCGTCTATATATGCAAGCTTGGACTTGGGGAAAAACTTTTCCTTGTCAAACTCATAGATTGAATCGCCTGCAGCCACCAGTGGACGTATGTACTGCTGGGGCAGGGTAATAACGCAAGTACGGTATGCTCCGGGAATAACCTCGGTAAGGTATTGCGGATTGAGAGCCTTGAATTCCTGCTCGGTAATGCCACTGTAGTGCTTGAGCTGACCAATGTGCAGGTTCTTGTTTATGTGAAGGGTATCGGTCTGCTGTGGGCGTGCCGATTCCATGGGGCATATACCATGTTCGCGGTAAAAGCCCATTGCATAGTTTACCGCAATGAACGCCGGCAGGTAACCGCGTGTCTCACGTGGCAGGTAAGGGTAGAGATCCCAGAAATCACGCTTGCCTCCTGAGCGGGTAATGGCCTTGGTAATATTGCCCGGTCCGCAGTTATAGGCCGATATGGCCAGAGACCAGTCTCCAAACATGTCATACAGGTCACGCAGATGGTGTGCTGCGGCATCGGACTCCTTTATTATGTCATAGCGGTCATCGACCAGGCTGTTTACATAAAGTCCGTACTTGCGGCCGGTGCTGTATATGAACTGCCACATTCCGGCGGCACCTGCCTTAGAGTATGCCCTGGGCTTGAGGGCCGATTCCACTATGGGCAGATACTTGAGCTCTATGGGAACATTGTACCTCATCAGGGCCTCTACAAAGATATCCTCATACATGGGCAGCATGCCTAGTGCAAACGATATTACATTGCGGTTACGGCCTGTGTAGGCATCTATGGAGTTGCGGGTAACATAGTTGTACGGCATCTCCACGATTGTTGGCAGTGAGCTCAGACGCTCAGCATATACCGTGTCGCTGAATTTTGGATTGACGGAGTTCTCAAGACAGTCTGCATCATATACCAGTTGCTCCAGTGCAAACCACATCTGCATAAGACTGTCCACATCATATCCCATGCTCTCAGGGAACTCCATGGAGAGTGAGTCAGTGCATATTGCACCGCTGTCGGCCGGCTCCACTGTCTCCTGGGCCCATGCAGCCAACGGCAGTGCGGAAAGGATAAGGGCGGCGGTGTTTTTTACAATTCTATTCATCAGAAATTGAATGCTAAGGAAAAGCCTGCAGAGGGAGAGCCCTTGTGATCCAGCATGAGGTTGGGCTGCAGGTGAATACTCAAATCGCTCGAAATGTCAAAATGTGACAGCTCGGCATCTACGTATGCATCTATGGCTGCTATGGCATACAGTCCGGCAAAGGCAAAGATGCTCAGGTCGCGGTAACGGCGGTATTTGTTCTTGCGCTGTTTGAACACGTCCTTGAGCCAGTCCTCTACGCTTGTGTCTATCTCATAGTGTGGGGGCAGGAAATCCTCATAACTCTTGGTATTGGGATCATCGTCCATAATGTCAACATAGGCATTCTGGTAATCCTTATACGTGGACTGGTTCCATGTAAGGGCATAGATGCAACCTGCATATCCACCATAGACTATAGGCAGTTTCCAGTATTTCCTGTTGTAGATCTGGCCACCTCCCGGTACAATCAGGGACATCCATACCGCCATCCTGGGCTCAGGCTCCCAATCCGGGCTCTTAAGGTTGATCTGAGAAATCTCATACTCCTCTTTTTCCTTCCAGCTCATCCGTTTGCGGGTCTTTCCTTCCTGCTGTGCTGTCTGGTCCGTCTGGACAAGGCTGGAATCATTGAGCTCCTCAAAATTGAGGTTATGTACAAAATCCAGTTCCCTCTGCCACGCTGCCGTGTCATTAAGGGCATTGTACAAGCTGTCCATGCGTGCACTTCTTACAGAATCCTCTACAATAAGCAGCCGGTCCGATGCCTGGGCCCACGCCAGAGGGGCGCAGAACACGGCTGTCAGAACAGTCAGGGCTGATTTAAGGATAGTGGCACGCAAGTTCATTTCTTGAGCTTGTCAAACATTTGGATAAGACGTGTCAGTTCGTTCTCATTCTTGAATGAAATGGTAATGCTACCCTTGCCGGAACCGGTGGCCTTGAGCTTGACCGGAGCACCCAGACATTTGGAGAGCTGTGCTCCCAATGGTGCCAGAGAGTCATCGGCGGCGGTTGCTTTTACCTTTGCAGGCCTTCCTTCCTTTATCTGCCTGGCTTTTTCCTCTACCATTCTTACGGAATAGCCGTACTGTGTGAGCTCATGAAAAAGCTGGAGCTGTTTCATGGGGTCATCTATTGCCAGCAGGGCACGTGCGTGACCCATATCAATCTGGCGGTTCTTGAGCGCTACCTGGATCTCGGCCGGCAGCTTGAGCAGTCTTATGTAATTGGCTACCGTTGCACGGTTCTTTCCTATCCTTGTGCTGAGCTGGTCCTGGGTCATGTCATATACCTCGAGCAGGTTCTGGCATGCCAGTGCAACTTCCATCGAATTCAGGTCCTCTCGCTGAATGTTCTCAATAAGGGCCATTGCCATTACGTTCTCATCGTCGGCTGTACGGATGTAGGCAGGCACAGACTTGAGACCAGCCAGTCCGGCAGCGCGGAAACGGCGTTCACCGGCAATGATCTGGTAGTCACCCTCGCTGATCTTACGCAGGGTAATGGGCTGGATTATTCCTATTTCGCGGATAGACTCCGAGAGCTCCTTAAGGCTTGATGGATCAAACTCCCTTCTGGGCTGATCTGGATTAGCATGGATCTGGTCAAGTGGAATCTCGTTTATGGACGATGACCCCTGGGTCTTGACAAGATCAGTGGAGATAAGCGCATCCAGGCCGCGGCCAAGTGCTGATTTCTTGGGTATTGTCATTTTTTCTCGTTCTTTTTAAGTATTTCCTGAGCCAGTGCAAGATAGTTCTTGGAACCCTTGGATTCTGCATCGTAAAGAATGGCAGGAAGACCATAGCTGGGTGCTTCGCTCAGTTTGACGTTTCTGGATATTATAGTTTCAAAGACCAGTTCCTGGAAATGCTTGCGGATTTCCTCGTAGATCTGGTTGCTCAGCCTGAGTCGTGAATCATACATGGTGAGCAGGAATCCTTCTATGTCCAGGCTGGGATTGAGCTTGGTCTTGATTATCCTGATGGTGTTCAGCAACTTGCTTATTCCCTCCAGAGCAAAATACTCGCACTGTACGGGAATGATTATGGAATCGGCAGCGGTAAGGGAGTTTACCGTTATGAGTCCTAGCGATGGCGAGCAGTCAATCAGGATGTAGTCAAACTCCTTACGCAGGGGCTCAAGCATTTTTTTCATCACGGTCTCACGGCTGTCCATATTCATGAGCTCCAGTTCTGCGCCAACCAGGTCAATATGGGATGGCATTACAGACAGGTTCTCCATGCACGAACCAAAAATAGCCTCGTGCGGATCATTGCCGTTAACCAGGCACTCATATACGGTGCATTTGAGTGACTGGATATCCAGACCCAGTCCCGACGATGCATTTGCCTGTGGATCGGCATCAACTACAAGAACCTTTTTTTCCAGTGTGGCGAGTGAGGCAGCCAGGTTTATGGTGGTGGTAGTCTTACCCACACCTCCTTTCTGGTTGGCCAATGCTATGATTTTTCCCATGCGTTTATGTTTTAGGGTGTGAAGTTACTGCAAAAAATCGGGATATGGGAAAAATATATTATTTTTGACATCTCCAAAAAGCAACCGTGAAGTACTATTTTGTAGCCGGCGAGGCATCGGGCGATTTACACGCCTCAAATCTTATGAAAGCTATTGCGTGCAGGGATTCCGGTGCGCAGTTCCGTTGTTTTGGCGGCGATATGATGGCAGCAGCCGGTGCAACCCTGGTACGTCATTACCGTGATCTTGCCTACATGGGGTTCTGGCCCGTTGTTTCTCATCTTGGCACAATCCTCAGCGGTGCAAGCCAGTGCTTTGCCGATATTGCTGATTACAGGCCCGATGCCGTAATCCTGGTGGATTATCCGGGCTTTAACCTGTCTCTTGCCCATAAGGTTCACAAGCGTCTTGGTATACCTGTCTACTACTATATCTCACCCAAAATATGGGCATGGAAGAGCTGGCGCATCCGTAAGATACGCCGTGATGTGGACGGCTTGTTCTCCATCCTGCCATTTGAGGTGGAGTGGTTTGCAGAACGCAATTATTCCATACGCTATGTGGGCAATCCTACCGTAGATGAGATAAGTGCCTATATGGAGGGTGCCGGGCGTTCGCCAATCAAGTCCGATGGACGCCAGATCCTGGCTCTGCTGGCTGGTAGCCGCCGCCATGAGATAGAACGTAACCTGCCACCCATGCTGGAGGCCATAAAGGATATAGAGGGCATACGTCCCATCCTGGCCTGTGCTCCCGGAATAGATCCGGCATTCTATGACAGCGTAATTGGGGAACAGCAGGTGGAGAGGGTAAGCGGAAATACCTTTGGACTGCTGGATAGCTCATACGCAGCACTGGTAACATCGGGCACGGCAACCCTGGAGACTGCCGTGTTTGGAGTTCCTCAGGTGGTCTGTTACAGCATGCCGGTGCCCAGAATGGCCAGTATGCTACGCAGGATCCTGCTCAAGGTTCCGTTTGTATCGCTCGTAAACCTGGTGTCGGGGACTCAGGTCGTTCCGGAGCTTATAGCCAAGGACCTTACGGTAGAGAATATCAGGAAGAATCTTATCCCACTGCTTTCTGATACGGCACAAAGAAGGGCGCAGACCCAAGGCTACGCCCGTATGAATAAAATCCTGGGCCCTGCAGGTGCACCGGAGCGTGCCGCAGAGCTTATTCTGGATTTATTGCAAAAATAACATTACTATGCAGAAGTAGGCAAAGACTGCAGGGATAGCCAGCAGTGAGCTGTCAAACCTGTCAAGCATGCCACCGTGTCCGGGGAGTATCTTTCCGGAATCCTTTATTCCCATCTCACGTTTCATGAGTGATTCCACCAGATCACCCCAGGTTCCAAACAGTACGACTACCAGAGCCATTCCTATCCATACCCAGAGAGGAAGACTTCCATATATGCGGGGTAGGGCATGGTACAGCACTACGGCTCCAATAACGGTGAGCACTGCGCCTCCTGCCGATCCTTCCCATGTCTTCTTGGGAGATACTCTCTCAAACAGTTTGTGTTTGCCAATGGTACAGCCGGTACAATATGCGCCAACGTCATTGCACCACAGGTAAATGAACACTGCCACCGGAATGGCTGGGCTGTATGAGTCAAGGCCGCCCATGTAGCCAAGAGGTATGAGCAGTGAGAAAGGTAGGGCAATGTACAATACCGGGAAGAGAGAGTATGCCATTGTTTTTATGGGGCTCTCATTCCTGGCGTACAGTTCCCTTATGAGTATTATCACCACACACAGCATAAATGGGGCAAACATACCGTAGTTGCTTGCATCGGCTGTAACCGATGCTACTCCACAATAGAACGAGGTGGCTGCAAGTGTGGCCCATATAAGGCTTACCTGCGCATCCTTGTACTTGTTTGCCAGTCTGGAGAACTCAATGGTGGAGAGTATGGTGCAGATACCAAAAAGTCCCATGAACCATGCATCTCCTTTCTGCATGCAGAACAGGAGTACAAATGCAAATACAATTGCGGTTAATGTTCTGATTACAAAATTCATAAGCTATTACTTCCTTATTCTACACCCTGCTGTGGATTCTCCTGACGGCTGTCCGTGCCAAGTATTTCCTCACTTCTTGATGCCCATGGGCGTTTGCCAAATATTTTCTCAACGTCCTCTGCAAATATAACCTCCCTTTCAATCAGTAACTGTGCAAGCTGGTGATGACCCTCCTCATGTTCCCTGAGAATCTGTTTGCCGCGTTCGTACTGCTGAGCTATCATGTCCTTTACTTCCTGGTCAATCAGCTCTGCAGTCTTGTCGCTGTATGGCTTTTGGAAAGCATACTCATCTGTGTTGCTGTAATAGCACAGGTTGGGCAGTTTCTCACTCATGCCGGCATAGGCAATCATGCCGTAAGCCTGTTTGGTAACCCTCTCAAGGTCATTCATTGCTCCTGTGGAAATATGACCAATAAAGAGTTCCTCGGCAGCACGGCCGCCAAGAGTGGCACACATCTCGTCCAGCATCTGTTCCTTTGTGGTTATCTGACGCTCCTCCGGCAGGTACCAGGCGGCACCCAATGCACGTCCACGCGGTACTATGGTTACCTTTATGAGTGGGTTTGCATACTCAAGGAACCATGATAAGGTGGCATGTCCAGCCTCGTGCAGGGCTATGGCCTTCTTCTCATCGGCCGTGAGTACCTTGGTCTTCTTTTCCAGACCTCCAACTATGCGGTCCACAGCTGCCAGGAAATCTTCCTTGTAAACCTTTTTCTTATTGTTGCGTGCAGCTATGAGGGCCGCCTCGTTGCATACGTTGGCAATATCTGCACCAGAGAATCCTGGAGTCTGGCGTGCAAGCAGATCCACATCTACGTTCTCGTCAAGCTTGATCTTGCGCAGGTGTACACCGAATACCTCCTTGCGCTCGTTAAGATTTGGCAGGTCAAGGTGTATCTGGCGGTCAAATCGTCCGGCGCGCAACAGTGCCTTGTCCAGAATATCTACACGGTTGGTTGCTGCAAGTATTATTACGCCGCTGTTAGTGCCAAAACCATCCATCTCAGTGAGCAGCTGGTTCAGGGTGTTCTCGCGCTCGTCATTGCCACCCATGGCTGGGTTCTTGCCGCGTGCACGTCCAACAGCATCTATCTCATCTATAAAAACAATGCATGGAGATTTTTCCTTGGCCTGACGGAACAGGTCACGTACGCGCGACGCACCAACTCCCACGAACATCTCTACAAAATCAGATCCGGAGAGCGAGAAGAATGGTACATCAGCCTCGCCGGCAACAGCCTTGGCAAGCAGGGTCTTACCCGTTCCCGGAGGACCTACGAGCAGGGCACCCTTAGGAATCTTTCCTCCCAGATCAGTGTATTTCTGAGGGTTCTTGAGGAACTCCACAATCTCCTGAACCTCGGTCTTGGCCTCAACCTGACCTGCTACATCCTTAAAGGTAACACGGTCAGGCTGCCCCTTCTCATATACCTTGGCCTTAGATTTGCCTACGTTGAATACCCCGTTGCCACCACCGGCACCACCGTTCATGCGGCGTGTCATTATTACCCAGAATGCAATGAGCAGTACAAACGGGAATATGCTGATTATTATGTCTGTTACAGTATGTGAGCGCTTGCGGTATTCAACCTTTCCCGTAAATGCACCGCTCTCCTGGGACTTGTCTATAAAGTCCTGAAGGTTTTCCAGCGAACCTACCCCCACGGTTATCATGGGCTTGGCATAGGGCTGTGCGGCAGCGCGGTCGCCAAAAACATACTTGGCGGAGTCTGGCACAATGTACATGTCCATGCTGTTCATGTTGGCATATACTACCAGGTTGCTCACATATCCTTTCTCCATATACTCCTTGAACTCGGTATATGTGGCTGTCCCGTTCAGTTCTGTGCCATCTTCCTTAAGGAGTATGTATCCAAATCCGATGAACAGTATAATGTATAGCCAGGTCTGAATCTTGAGTCCTGTCTTGGGACGTTTTTTATTGTCGTTGTCTGCCATACGTTTGTTTTGTCAGTTTTGCGTTGTGTTTTATGTCAGTATTGTCAGTCTATGTTGGGGATTTCCTCCAGAAGGGCATCGGCCCACAAGTGCTCCATGTCATAGAATTTGCGCAGTTCCGGAATAAAGATATGTACCATTACATCGCCGTAATCCATGGCAACCCAGTGGGCATAGCGTTTACCCTCGGTAAAATCGGGTTTGCGGTTCTCCTTTATGCGTACGGTCTCACGGATGGAATCCTCTATTGCCAGTGTCTGGTTGGGGGTTCCGCCCTCGCAGATTACAAAATAACGGCATACGGTATCCTCAATACCGGTAAGGTCTACTACGGTTATGTTTGAGCCTTTCCTTTCCTGAATGCCCTCTATTATGCTTTCAATAATGCTTTCTCTTTTCTTTTTCTTAGCCATTTTTTTCTGGTTATAGTGTATGACTGATTACAAATATAGGCAAATCCAATGCCTCTTTGATATTGTTTGAACAAAAAATATGCCAAAATATTTGTGTTCCATAAAAAAGCAGTATATTTGCACCGCTTTAAGCAAGCAAGCATTGGGCTATGGTGTAATGGTAACACTGCAGATTGTGGCCGTGCCTTTCCTGGTTCGAGTCCGGGTAGCCCAGCAGAAGAGAGACGCAAATGCGCGACTCTCTTTCTTTTTATGAGTTTATAAGTGCACACCGCGCTCCTCCGCACTTTTCAGCGCCCACGCTCTTCTCCAAAAGTGCACACCGCGCTCCTCCGCACTTTTCAGCGCCCACGCTCTTCTCCAAAAGTGCACACCGCGCTCCTAAGTCGGAGGCC
>JAZUFR010000048.1:0-4469 GCA_045640825.1 Bacteroidaceae bacterium | reverse complement strand
TAGCTCTGTGAGGTGAGTCTTTTTCGGTATAAAGCGATCTTGACCAATATAACCCATCTCTTCCTGTACCATATAAGTCTGTGTCTGTTCGGAAGCCAGCCAATGGAAGGAATATCCAGTTGTTGGTATAACCTTTTACCTTGCTTTTTACTTTGTATCCATTTACTCCATTCAGTTTGGTTTTCATCCAGACACAATATTTCAGCAGTTCGTCAATCTCCTTTTGCGTAGGCATGCGCCAGTCCCCTCCCCAAAGAACATGTGCAGCATCTTCCTCCAGGTCAAGTACCGTCTTCATGGCCTCTTCTGCCGTGGCGGACTTGTCCATGTATGTTGACAGTGTATCACCCAGGTATTTGCTCCATTTTGTTGCCATTCCGTAATCAGCATATTTGTCAGTCTGGTATGGTGCGTTGATACATGCGTAGCCAAGTTCCTTTCCTTTCTTCCAATGCTGCTGAGGGTTCTCTTGTGCGTAGCCGGTTTTGTAGAACGGTTCTGTTGCACCCCACGCAAAGTAATCTCCGTACTCTTCAGGTACTGATGCACCTATGTTGCAAGTGGCCCACAAGACACTCAGGCCAAGATCAACATACTGATGATCATTGTGGCTTTTTGTGCATGATGCCAGAAGAATAATGGAGAACGCCATTAACACCCCATTTGATTTAATTGTCATATTATTCACGGAAGGTGACATTTATTTTTGAAGAGTATAGGTGTTTTTTTTTCTGATGATTCTCCAATTAGTTCGAGTGTCAAGAAATTTTCGCTTTCTGCCTGCTCAACAAAACACATACTTGCGGAATTCACCGTATGCATCCGGGGCGTATCCAAATAACAAGTGCTATCACTGACATGGCGAAATTACAGACAAAAACCGACAATATCAATCCTTTCGACGGTTTATTTCCAATTTTCAAATATTGCTGTCCGGTAAAACGGGGGCGGTCTGAACAAGACCGCCAACCACACGTGCAACATACTCTGGAAAATCACGAACAAAATTGACTTAACTCAGACTTCCTGCTGTCCAGTCCAAGGGGTAAATTAAAATTGACGCAAAGTAATTCCCTTCAGTGGGAAGAATACCGGCATGACCAGCACGATGGCGATGACCGAGAACAGCATGCCGCTCATCACACCCACCGCAAAGCTGAACCAGAACTGGTTCTGCCGCCCGTCAAAGAGGAACGGGATCAGTCCCAGCACTGTGCTCAGGATAGTCAGCATAGTTGGAATAATCTTGCGGTTATACGCTTTAATGTAGGTCTTGAGCCCTGTTTGGCCCGATGCCTCCGCAATGGTACGGTACTCACTGGTAAGATATATACCAGCATTGACCGTGATTCCGCAAAGCATGATCATAGCCGCAAAACCACCCTGTCCGAATGACACCCCGAAAATGGGATAGGCTATAAACAGCCCAATGAAACTGATCGGTATCAACAGCACAATCACCAGCGGCAATCGCAGAGACTCAAACAGCGATGCGCATATCATGAAAATGACCAGCACCACCACGAATATCAGTGCCGTGCGCTGCTTCTGCTCGTTCCACCACCCGTAGCCGCCACCGCCTCCGGCGCGGAACCCCATGGGCAGCGTCTCGTTCAGCCGTTTTATCTGCTCCTGCTCCATCCTGTTAAGCAGGTCGTAAGACCCTATGAACTCATACCCTACGGCAATCACATACTCCTGGTTGTTACGCTGAATATTCAGGCCCGTGCGCCGCTTCTCTATGGAGCCTATGTCACTGAGGCGGGTGTTCACGCTGTCTATCAGCACCATGTCGTTGCGTATATGCCACAGGTCATAGTAGTCCCTGTCGGCCGAAATGACACGCACCGGCGTATAGCCGCGGCCGTCATACACCCTGCCCGAGCTGCTGTTATAAAGTTGCTCTCCCAGGTATGAGAAATAACGGTTCAGGTTGGTGCCGCTGCGCACTATCTTCTCGCGGTTAATATCCATATAGAATTCGCTATTCACGTATGATCCGTACCCGCCCGCCGAGAATCCGGCCTGACCGTTCACGCGGCGGTTCTGCTTGAGCGTGTCAATAAGTTCCTCGGCATACCGGTACAGCAGATCATAGTTGTAGCCGTACAGCTGTATGCTGTGTGACCAGCTGGTACGGTACACGCTGTTGCTCAGGTACTGGTCATTCTCATCCAACGCAGGTATGTTCCAGGTGGCACCGCCGTAGCGTATGGCCTTGGCCCAGAGACGCTGTTTCAGGTCGTATGGGAACCGGCTATGCTGGTATTCATCCTTGAAATGAATCTCTATCGATCCCGATGTCCCTGAGAGGCTGGTATAGAAATCACTTATCTCATCAAACTGCTGCAGCCAGTTCTCCATCTCACGTACTATCTCGTTCAGTTGCTGCACGTTCTGCCCCTCGGCCAGGTTTGCACGTACATTAAGCACAACCTCCTTCTGCTCCTCGTCACGATTGAATGACATCCTGCCACCCGAATGTTTCTGGAACAGGTTGAGCGTTCCGCCAAGCGGGTACTCAAACCACGCCTTGTTACGCTGGTACCACTTGCCGCCTATGGTCTTGTTGTACAGGCCCACCAGTCCGCCCTTGGTCTCATTCTCCCACCTGTCCATGTTCTTGTGCCTTACCTGACCGGGCAGCAGCTGTATGGGTATGCCAAACAGCAGCAGTATGGCCACTATGTATATCCACCTGTGGCTGCGGCTCCAGGCCACGACACGCTCATAGCGTGCCGTGCGGCGCACCAGACGGCGACGGCGATTCATGGTGTTCCTTACCACACCCTTGTTCCTGAGCGGAAAGTACTCAAGCAGTGCCGGCACAAACAGGAACGCAATCAGGATTGAGAGCGTGAGGTTAATCACAATCACCCAGATGAAATCCGTCAGGTTGGCCCGTGAGTTCTCCGGCAGGAAGAACACCAGCAGCAGGGCCGCAATGGTGGTAAGCAGAGCACCCGTTATAGAGAATATAACTTTGCGGTCGCCATAGTATGTGTAGTGGTCTGCTATAACAATGGCCGTATCAATGATAATGCCGAGCGATACCGTTATACCCGCCATGGAGTAAAGTTCAATATCCACCCCAAACAGCTTGTAGAATATGACCGCGCTCAGCAGGTTAACAATGATGGTAAGACCTATCACTGTGAGATACCGGAAACTGCGGCTCACCGCCAGCACAAAAAGCAGCAGTATGGCAAGTGACATCACAGCACGCAGGAATATCTTCTGTATCTCACCACTCAGATACTCCGATGCATCATAACTGAGCTTTACCGCATAACTATCGGGCAGCGCGGCCTTAAGCTCCTCCATACGCTCTTTTACCACATCGGTCACAGTTATGGTGTTTATCTCCTCCTGAGCATAGACCGTAAGGCTTATGGTGTTAAGGCCGTTGATGCGGTTGTAAGAACTTGGTGTCTGCTCCTGATATGTGACTGTGGCAAAATCTCCCATACGGTAAAGGCGGTCACCCACCTTGCTCACCGGAATCTGCTCCAGATTGCCTTTCAGGTCAGGCGTGCGCAGTTTTACCAGCATCAGGCGGTCCTCCATAACCTCAGTACCCACAATGTTGTTCTGGAAGTAACGTCCCAGGGCCTGGCTCAGACTGCCCGGGGTAAGCCCCGCGGCACGCAGAGAGTTGGGGTCAAAAGTGAGCACCCACTCAAACGGCATGGCGCCCGATGTCTCCACGCCATCCACACCCTCAATCCTGGAGAGCGGAGTAACCAGGTGCTCATCGGCATAACGCACAATCTCCGTGGCGGGCATGTCGGCGTTGATGGTGTACTGCAGTATGCGCTGCTTGCCGCGTCCTCCGCCTCCGGCCGATCCGCTCACACTCACCCTGGTACCCTCCGGCAGTTTAGGCCGTATCTGGCGCAGGCGTGTTGACACGTCAAAGCGGGTGGTCTCCATATTGGTGCCCTTCTTGAAAGTCAGGTTTATGTAACCGCCACCCTGATATGAGTTGGCCGATATGTTGCTTACGCCCTCAACGGTGTTCAGAGCACCCTCTATGACCGATGTCACCTCGGTCTCAATCACGCGGGCAGAGCCCTGACCGCTGAAACTTACTGACAGAGAGAGGTTCTCCTGCACCGGATTGTACTGCACGTTCAGCAGCGGGATGCATGCCGCTCCCACCAGCATCAGCGCAATCATTATCAGGATTATGGAAAAGGCGTGGCTTTTCATCGGTCAGTGCGCTTGTAGATTACGTAATAAGCCAGAGGTACAAAGAACACGCTGACAAACGTACCGGCTACCATACCGCTTATCAATGCTAATGACAGCGGATACTGCAGGTCACTGCCCATGTCACCGCGCACCAGGAACGGGGCTATGGCAAGTATGGTAGTGAGTGAGGTCATGATGATGGCCTCCAACCTACGGCTGCCTGCCTCCAGGATGGCACGCTTAAGACCGTAACCACGCTCGCGCAGGCGGTTTAT
>JAZUFR010000047.1:0-32451 GCA_045640825.1 Bacteroidaceae bacterium | reverse complement strand
GATCCTGTAACATATAAAGAACCCAGTCCAAGTGATACTATTTTACGTGACAGAACAGGATTCATAACCGATGATATTCATCCATTACTGTATTTAAACAATATTACCCAAAAGACTCAACATGCAAATTGGGACGGTTTTGATTATTCAAAAGAAACATACAACGAAAAAGAGATTGCTCATTTGTTTGGAATTGAGGTAGACAGCATAATAAAAGTAGAAGTCCTTAAAGGTAAGGCTGCAACAAAGAAATGGGGATCTCGTGCTAAAAACGGTTCTATTGAAGTCTGGACAATAAAACATTAACGTATCAGTAGTATATGCAAATAATAAAGGATACAAAAGAATGTGTGATTTTTTGTTACATTTTACAATAAAACTATGGACAAGGTTCGGTTTTTATGGCCATTGCTTTTGATGGCAAACATAATAGCGTCTGGCTGTAGTAGTTTGACCGGTCAGATTGGCATAACCGATGTCGTCAGACAGGATACTACCGTGTATGTTTTACACGATGAGTTGGATAAAACTAAGACATTACGAGTAAGGACAGAGTTTCGCACAAATAAGAAGGAACGTTTGGTAAGAGTAGAACAATTCTACTCATATGAAAAAAACTCAATAGATGATACTGTTACATACAATCATGTTTCATTCTTGGTTGGAAAACCTCTAAATGTACAGAAAAGCGTTGGTCGGGTGGATTCAATATTTTGCGGAGAACGATTAAAGGAAACGATAAGTTATACAAACAGATTTATCCGCGATACATCATGTGCCTTTACCTTTGACAATCATAAAATGGATTTTTATGTGGATGTGAATGAAAACGCTTGGGTTCCATATGAAATAAACAAATACAAATATTCTTCAAGATTAAACGGTTCCCAAATTAAGAAGACGGATAAAATATTTGACTCCGATAACAGGACTTGGGTAAATAACAATGTTAAGATATTTAGTTATAACCAGAGCCAACAGTTGATAAAAGAAAAGCACATATTTGGTTGGCCAAGTTCAATAGTGCGCGAGAAATACCAATACTTGTATAATAAGTCAGATCAACTGATAAAAGTTAAACATTGGAGAAAGGATGCTAATAAAAAATACTTATGCGTGCAGACGGATGAATATGAGTATGATGACATGGGTAGAATAATCAAGAAGTCAAGTTCCTCCGATAATGCCGTCAATTTAATTACGGCCTATGTATATGATTCAGTTGGCCGGAAAACTATAGAAACGGTAATAATAAACGACGAACCATCAAACATCACAACATACTTATATGACGACAACGGAAGGCTTCTTGAAAAGAAACGCCATAATACATTCATTAATGGGGAACTTGTACAAGACCAATACGACAGTCGTGTAATAACTTACTGCGACGATGATTTGGGACGTTTGAAAGAGAGTATTGAAAAGTCATATAACAATGGTTGTCTACTATGGGAAAGTAAGACGGTTTATAACTATAATGAAAAAATAGGTTCTGTTTCCATTGAAGAGCACACGCAGTTTAGTAATGGAGAGGAACGCACTATATTCCGATATGAGAGGTAGGAAATCAACATATATGAGCATTTGAAACCGGCCACGATGGCCGAATTTATTAATAAATATTTTACAAACGGTGAAATAGATGAAGATAAAATTTTTAGGGAGGGCTACATAAATGCGATATTATGAAATGTAAACTTTTTATTCTTCTCTTCTTGGTTATTACAATCAACGGGGTGATATATTGATTGTTTGAATTTCTAACTTGTATTTATAAACCGGGGATTTTATGTAAGTTTGCAAGCGTTATGACACTTTATCCCAACTTAATAAAAGAGGCGCTCCAGACTGTCCGTTATCCGGGCACAGGCAAGGACATTATTGCCATGGAGATGCTTGAGGATGATATGCGTATTAATGGCAATTCGGTATCATTCTCACTGATTTTTGAGAAACCAACAGATCCGTTCATCAAGTCTATAATAAAGTCTGCCCAGACTGCTATCCAACTAAAGGCCGGAGCTGATGTTCAGGTGGAAATAAATGTAAAGACCCGCCAGGCACCTCGTCCGGCAGATCCGGAACTCTTACCTGGAGTAAAGAACATCATTGCTGTTGCAAGCGGCAAGGGTGGAGTAGGTAAGTCAACGGTGGCTGCAAACCTGGCAGTTGCATTGGCAGGAGTTGGCTATAAGGTTGGCCTGTTGGATGCAGATATTTTTGGTCCGTCCATGCCAAAAATGTTCAAGGTTGAGGATGCCCGTCCGTATGCAGAGAATATTGGCGGCCGCGACCTTATTATACCGGTTGAGCAGTACGGCATAAAGCTACTGTCAATTGGCTTCTTTGTGGATCCTGAACAGGCGGTGCTATGGCGTGGTTCAATGGCCAGCAATGCCCTTAAACAGCTTATTGCCGATGCCAACTGGGGTGAGCTGGATTATTTTGTAATAGATATGCCTCCTGGCACAAGTGATATTCATCTTACCTTGGTTCAGACACTGGGAATTACAGGCGCAGTGGTTGTGAGCACTCCTCAGGAAGTAGCCCTGGCCGATGCACGTAAGGGAATAGACATGTTCAAGAACGAGAAAGTAAATGTTCCGGTGCTTGGACTTGTTGAGAATATGGCATGGTTTACACCGGCTGAGCTGCCTGAGAACAAGTACTATCTGTTTGGCAAAGGTGGATGTGAACGTCTTGCACAGGAACTCCACGTTCCGCTTTTGGGACAGATTCCTATTGTGCAGAGTATTTGTGAGGGTGGCGATAATGGCACACCTGTTGCACTTGATCCCAATACTATAGTGGGACAGGCATTCCGGGATCTGGCACAGAGTGTAGCCATAGCTACCGATGCAAGGAATCATCAGTTGCCGCCAACAGCAGCAGTCAGCACTCAGAAATAATAAAAATCCGGGCCAGATGGTCCGGATTTCTATTTCTGTGAGTATGGCTTATGCAAGGAAACGGATTACCTGACTCTTTTCCACAATCTCTGGAAGAGCATTGATGGCATCCACAGCCTTTGCCTGCTTGCAGTCCTCAATCTTTTCTGTGATTACAACAATAGATACCTTGCCGGGATCATTCACGTTCTTCTGGATAATGGTCTCTATGGATATGTTGTTGTCTGCCAGTATTCCTGTAATCTTGGCCAGCACTCCGCGGGTATCACGTGATGTAAAGCGGAAATAATAGCGGGCGCTGGTCTCGGCAATGGGTACCAGGTTGGCAGGGTTGTCTGTGTTGAACCAACCCATGGGCAGTGCAGCACGGCTACCGTTATCTACTGAACGTGCCAGCGATACTATATCGGCAACTACGGCCGATGCTGTAGGCATACGTCCGGCACCAGCACCGGTCTGCAGGGTTTCGCCCAGGTTGTCACAGTTCAGGTAAACAGCGTTAAGCACACGGTTTACACTTGACAGCAGGTGGTCCTTGGGCACAAAACATGGATGTACGCGTGCATCAACACGGTCTCCCTCGCGGCGGTAAATACCAAGCAACTTGATGGTGCAACCAAGCTCACTCGCTATGGCAATATCCTGAGCTGTTATCTTGGATATGCCGGTTACGTGAATCTTTTCAAAGTCAACACGATGTCCGCTGCACAGACTGGCCAGCAGTGCAGTCTTGTGGGCAGAATCTATGCCTTCTATATCAAAGGTTGGATCGGCCTCGGCAAATCCCAGTTTCTGGGCATCCTTAAGTACTACGTCAAAATCCAGACCTTCATCGGCCATACGGCTAAGTATGTAGTTGCAGGTGCCGTTTATAATGCAGCTGAGTGATTCTACGGTAGATCCTACCAGTCCTTCCTGAAGGCTGCGTATTATAGGAATACCACCGCCTACGGCTGCCTCAAACAGGACGTGCAGTCCCTTGCTGGCTGCCAGGGGGAATATCTCATGACCATATTTGGCAAGCAGAGCCTTATTTGCTGTTACTACATGCTTGCCGGCCTCAAGGGCTGCAAGAATCCATTTGCGTGGCATGTTGTAACCACCAGCAAGCTCAACAAGTACATCTATGCTGGGGTCGGCAATCATGGCATCGGCATTGGTGGATACTGTGTAGCCGGCGGCCTTGTAGGGCGCAACCTCCTCATCGGTCTTGGCACAGATACATGCCAGTTCCAGTTCAATACCCAGTTTTTCTTTATACTCGGCTTTTTTCTGCTCAATGATGGTGATTACTCCGCCACCTACAGTGCCCGTTCCAATGAGTCCTATGCGTAACATGATGTGTTTTCAGAATTTGTGTGCCGCGAAGGTATAAAAAAAACAGATATCACATCATCTTTTTTATGAGCCAGAAGAGTTTGTATGGCATGTACCTGAAAGGAAGATCTATCCATGACGGAGCCTTGACAATGGAGCGTTCGTGTGTGAACGCATCAAAACTTGGCTTGCCATGATAGTGTCCCATTCCGGAATTGCCTACTCCTCCAAACGGTATGTTGCCGTTTGCAATATGCATTATTGTATCATTTATACAACCGCCGCCCGATGAGGTGTGACGTATTACATTCCATCCATCTTTATCGTTTCCAAACCAATAGAATGCCAATGGCTTTTCTCTGGAATTGATGAACTCAGTTACCTGCTTGCAGAAATCACCGTTGGATCTGCTTATGGTTATGAGCGGGAATATGGGTCCGAATATCTCGTTGGTCATGACTGGGGAATCCAGCTTGACGTTGTCCAGAAGAGTGGGTTCTATGAAACGCTCGCTTGCATTGGTGTGGCCACCGTACAGTACTGTTCCATCCTGTAGATATGAGGATACGCGCTCAAAGGCTGCAGGTGTTACCATGCGTACAAAATGCGGGGATTCACTGATGTCCTTTCCATGGAGCTCCTCAACGGCATGGGCAAACTCCTTTACGAAAGATTCCTTTACATCCTCATGTATAAGAATATAATCGGGTGCAATGCAGGTCTGGCCAGCATTGAGGGTCTTGCCCCAGGCAATGCGCTTGGCTGCTACTTTGATATTGGCGGTAGAGTCTATTATGCAGGGGCTCTTTCCGCCCAGCTCAAGAACTACGGGGGTGAGGTTCTTGGAGGCTGCCTCCATTACCTTGCGTCCAAGTGCCGGGCTTCCGGTAAAGAATATTATATCCCAACGGCTCTGGAACAGTGTCTGGTTGACATCACGATTTCCCTGGACAACAGCAATGTATTCCTGGGGGAATGTATCGGCAATCATTTCTTCTATTACCGCAGATACATGAGGTACGTACGGCGATGGCTTGAGTACAGCTGTACATCCGGCAGAGATGGCTCCAACCAGAGGGTTGAGCAGTAACTGGACCGGATAGTTCCAGGGCGATACGATAAGAGCCTGTCCCAGTGGCTCCTTTACTATAAAGGAACTGGATGGGAACAGTGTGAGTGGAGAATGTTTGCGCTTGCGGCGTGCCCAAGAGCATACATGGGACAGATGTTCCCTGATTTCGGCCTTAACAAGTCCAAGCTCTGTGAGGTAAGCCTCCTGGAATGACTTGTGGAGGTCCTCCCAAAGAGCCTGAGCCAAACGGTCCTGGTATTTGTCTATGGCACTTGCCAGTTTCTTGAGCTGTTGCTTGCGGAAACTTATATCAAGTGTGGCACCAGAACCAAAAAAAATCCGCTGAGAGTCCAGGATCTGGTTGATTCTGGACTCGGAAGTGTTCTGGATAATCATTTTTTTCTGCCGGTAAAATGATCCATTGTGTGGTATATTCCAAAGATGGATCCAAATATAAAATCAAACAGACAGCTTGGGAGCAGACCTTCCATAAGACGGATAAAGTGGAAACCGAATGGGATGCCACGGAAATTCTTGTTCTTCTCTATGGCGCGGACAATCTTGGCCGAAGTGTTCTCTGGGTCAAGGATTGGGAATATCCTGGAGGCTACTCCATCAAACATACCAGTGTTTATAAAATAAGGGGCAACGGTTGTAAACCTTACCTTGGATTTCATTTCATGCAGCTCAATCCTTACAGAGTCTGACCAGCCTATAACGCTCCATTTGCTTGCTGCATATACGCTCATCTTGGGCATGGAAAGCATACCGGCGGCCGATGCAATATTGCAGAAATGACCTTTGTTGCGTGCTATCATGTCGGGCAGGATAACGTGTGCAATGTTCATTGGGGCAATGGCATTGATGGCCATGGTGCGTTCAATATCGGCAGTGGTAAGTTTGTCAAATGTGGCATTGCTGGTTACAATTCCGGCACACTGGATTACTATGTCAACCTGGCCGCATTCCTTTACGGTTGCAGAGTATGCATCCTCAATAACCTGCTTGTCGGATACGTCAACACGGTAACCGCTTACCTGTCCGAGTAAGGACAGCTCGTTTTTTACAAGCTCTATATTCTTTTCGTTAATATCCCAGATTATGAGTTTTCCTGCACCTTTCTCCAGGACCATGCGTCCCATTATACGGCCTATTCCCGATGCTCCACCGGTAATAAGCACATTTGCTCCTTTGATTTTCATTTGAGTTTATGTAAAGTTTGGATGCAAATGTACCTACGCGCGTATGTGTAACGTGCAGGAATGGGGGATTTTGTGGCAAATGTACCTCCAAATGTGGCGAATTTCCGCTATGTGGCGGTTTTTAAATGCTGTGCATATAGGCCTGGACAGAATCGGCGCACCGTTCTCCATCTATTGCCGATGAGACTATGCCGCCTGCGTAGCCCGCTCCTTCGCCACAGGGAAACAGTCCTTTAAGTCCAACATGCTGTAATGTGTCATTGTCACGTAAGATACGTACAGGAGACGAAGTGCGTGTTTCTACTGCTATCATGACTGCATTGTTTGTAAGGAATCCATGGGAACTCTTGCCAAACTGAAGGAAGCCCTGACGCAGGCGGTTGGTAATGAATTCCGGCATCCAAAAATGTAGAGGCGAGGATATGAGGCCGGGTGAGTATGAACTGTCTGGGAGGTCAAAACTGAGCCTGCGGTTCACAAAGTCCGACATGCGCTGAGCCGGAGCAGTCTGGCGCATGTTGCCAGCCTGCCAGCAATCATGCTCCAACTGTTGCTGGAAACGCATCATGATGAGGGGATCATGCATGTCGGCTTGGGATTTGGCTATATCCTCAACACGGGTCTCCACAACCATGCCGGAATTGCTCCAGCGGGAATTACGGCCCGATGGAGACATGCCGTTTACCACTATCTGTTCTGGGCCTGATGCGGCAGGAACAACAAAACCTCCCGGGCACATGCAGAAACTGTAAACACCGCGTCCGTCAACCTGAGTTACAAAGCTGTACTCAGCAGCCGGTAGGTATTTGCCGCGACCTGTGCGGTTATGGTATTGTATGCAGTCAATCATCTGTGAGGGATGTTCCAGGCGGCATCCCACGGCTAGAGCCTTGGCTTCTATCTCAATCCTGTTGTTGGCCAGATAGCTGTAAACATCACGGGCACTGTGGCCTGTGGCCAGTATTACGGGGCCCCGGAATGTGAGTTCCTGTCCGTGACTGGTGGCCGTGACTCCTATTACCGTATGGTCATGCAGGATGAATCCGGTCATGAGGGTCTCAAAATGGACCTCACCACCACAGTTTATAATGGTGTTACGGATATTTTCAATTACACGTGGCAAGCGGTCTGTGCCTATGTGGGGGTGTGCATCGGACAGGATACTTGTACTGGCTCCGTGCTGACAGAAAATATTGAGAATACGGTCTGTGTTACCGCGTTTCTTGCTGCGTGTGTATAGCTTGCCATCGGAATATGCCCCTGCGCCACCTTCGCCAAAACTGTAGTTTGATTCGGGGGCAACCTTATGGGTGCGGGAAATGGCAGCTATGTCCAGCTTGCGGTCGTGGACATTCTTGCCGCGTTCTATCACTATGGGGCGCAGTCCCAGCTCAATGAGACGGAGCGCCGCAAACAGACCTCCAGGGCCGGCACCAACAACTATCACGGCTGGTTTGCTGTCCACCGGACTGTAGTCTATGCGCTCAAACTCATCCCGTGGTGGCTGCTCGTTTATGAACACCCTCAGGGTAAGATTTACAAATATTGTGCGCTGACGTGCGTCAATGCTTTTACGGAGTGTGCGTACGGCTGTGATGGTGCGTTGGTCAATGGCACACTGGCGTGACACTGTTTCCTTGAGTGCCTGTTCGTTATACGCGAACTGGGGCTCAACCCTTAACTGTAGTTCCCTTATCATATCAGGGTGCAAAAATACTGAATCCTGTACCAATTGGCAAGATTTGCGGCTATTGTATCTTTTTTCCTTATTTGCTGCCTGTTTTGTTCTCAATGTGTAACTTTGCAGAAACTATTGATATCATGACAGAAAGAAAGATTGGAATACCGCGCTTTACCTGGTGGGACTGGTTTCTCATTATAGGATTTATGAGCGTGAGCGTAGCTGTGAGTGTTCTCAAGGGCGATTTCAGTACCCTGAGTTTTATAGCCGGAACGTGCAGTGTGCTATGCGTGATTTTTGGGGTAAAGGGCAGTGTCATGAATTTCCTGTTTGGCTTTTTGGGGTCGTGCATACAGGGCTACATGGCCCTGAGGAGCGGATTATATGCTAATGCAGTGCTGTTCCTGATCTATAATGTGCCCATGCAGTTTGTGGGATGGGCTCAATGGCGCAAACGCCAGCTGTCAGGTGGATCGGAGGGAATACATACCCGCTGGATGACCTGGACGCAGCGTGCGGTGCTCGTGGTTCTCAGTGCGCTGGCGGTGTGGGGAATAAGCAGGCTTTTGATGCTTAAGACCGATGATCCCCAGCCGGTATCGGATGCCCTGGCCATGACCGTGGCTGTTGGTGCACAGTTCCTGCTTACCCTGGCTTTTGTGGAGCAGTGGTTTATGTGGATTGTGGTAAATGGCTCAAACCTGGTTATGTGGGCTATTGCAGCTGCCCGTGGCGTGGAATTTGCGCCAATCATGATTATACAGTATGTTTTTTACACCATGAACTCCATATACGGTATTGTGCTGTGGAACCGTATGTCTAAAAAATCCTGACAAATGGCCTCTGCAAAGGAAAAGACTGTGTATGTGTGCTCCGAGTGTGGGTTTGACTCACCAAAATGGAGCGGCAAGTGTCCGTCCTGTGGGCAGTGGAATACCATGAAGGAGATGACCGTGCGTGCCAGTTCCCCGTTACAACCGGCCAGAAAGACAGTGCCTGAATATAGGGGGATGGAGTCCCGCCCCATGAACCTGGAAGAGATCCAGACTACCGATGAGGCGCGTATTGATATGATGGATAGCGAGTTGAACCGCGTTCTTGGAGGCGGCCTGGTCAAGGGGTCAATTGTTCTCCTGGGTGGTGAACCTGGTATAGGTAAATCTACTCTCACACTCCAGACAGTAATGCAACTGAACAGTCTCAGGGTGCTGTACGTGTCGGGGGAGGAGAGCGCCCGACAGATCAAGATGAGGGCGCAGCGACTGGCGGTAGCATCTGGAGTACAGTCCATGAGTGACAGCCTGCTCGTGCTCTGTGAGACATCTCTTGAGAAAATTTACGAACATATCAAGGAGATCAGGCCTGAACTGGTAGTAATAGATTCCATACAGACCATAAACAGCGAGTATGTGGATTCATCGGCCGGAAGCCTGACTCAGGTGCGTGAATGTGCTGCCTCATTGCTCAAGTTTGCCAAGGAAAGCGGCACACCCGTATTGCTGATTGGTCATATAACAAAGGATGGTTCAATAGCCGGTCCCAAGATCCTGGAACATATTGTGGATGCAGTGATCCAGTTTGAGGGTGACCAGCATTATCTCTACCGCATTCTGCGTCCAATCAAGAACCGTTTTGGAAGTACGGCAGAGCTTGGTATTTATGAGATGCGTGAGAATGGCCTGCGTCAGGTAAGCAATCCGAGCGAGCTGCTGCTTACCGATAACCACCATGGTATGAGCGGCGTTTCTATTGCCTGCACTATAGAGGGAGTACGTCCTTTCCTTATAGAGGTTCAGGCTCTGGCAAGTACGGCTGTTTACGGCACTCCGCAGAGAAGCGCAATAGGTTATGATGTAAAGCGTATGAATATGCTGCTTGCCGTCCTGGAAAAACGGGTTGGATTTAAACTCGGCCAGAAGGATGTGTTCCTGAATATAGCCGGTGGCCTTAAGGTGAGTGACCCGGCCATAGACATGGCTGTTATAAGTGCCATCCTTTCCAGTAGTCTGGATATGGCGCTCGACCATACAATATGTATGACTGGCGAGGTGGGACTGTCGGGCGAGATACGTCCGGTGAGCAGGATAGAGCAGCGGATAGCCGAGGCTGCAAAGCTTGGGTTCAGGAATATGATTATTCCGCGCCACAATATGCATGGACTTGAAAACCGTGACATGGGCATAGGACTGATTCCGGTGAGCAAGGTAGAGGAGGCTTTCAAGTATCTTTTTGGATAGTTTCCGCGCGTGTGCGTGTGGATTGCGCAAAAAAAGGCGTAAATTCGCAGTCTGATAAATAGTTTTCACTGTGAAAGTACTTAAATTCGGTGGCTCATCCGTGGGATTCAGGGAGAGCATTACCAACCTAAAGGCTATTGTTGAGTCTCAAGAGGAGGATGTGATAGTAGTGGTATCGGCCCTGGGCGGTATTACTGACAAGCTTATTGCTACAGCTAAACTGGCAGCGGCAGGAGACCGTCAGTATGAGACCGAGGTTGCCGCCATGTTGGAACGTCACGAACAGATGATACGTGATGTGGTAACACCATCCCGCCGCCGCAAGGCATACAATGGAGTCCGCAAGCTGTTTGATGAGCTGTCTGGAATACTTCACGGACTGTTCCTGCTGCGTGACCTGTCTGCTCATACCATGGATACGATAGTCAGCTACGGCGAGCGTCTGTCTTCTCAGATTGTAGCCCAGCTGATAGACGATATTACACTTTATGATTCCAGGGAATTTATAAGGACAGAGCATAAACCAGGCAGCCATATCATAGACAGTGACCTGACATACAGCCTTATACGGGAAAAGTTCAGGAATATGTCCCACCGTTCTCTTGCTCCGGGATTCATATCGTCCGATGCCGTGACCGGTGATATTACCAACCTGGGACGCGGAGGATCTGACTATACGGCTGCTCTGCTGGCCGCGGCCCTGGATGCCCGTGTCCTGGAAATATGGACCGATGTGGACGGATTCATGACTGCCGACCCGCGCGTTATATCATCGGCCTATACCATAGACCAGCTGAGTTATGTGGAGGCCATGGAGCTCTGTAATTTTGGAGCCAAGGTGGTGTACCCACCTACCATATATCCTGTCTGCAAGAAGAATATTCCAATTCTCATAAAGAATACATTCAATCCCGGAGCACGTGGTACAGAGATAGTAAAGCAGCTGCCGGCTAATGCCAAGCCTATCAAGGGTATATCCAGCATTGGCGATACAGCCCTGATTACCGTGCGTGGACTGGGTATGGTGGGCGTGATTGGTGTGAACCACCGTATATTCAGGGCTCTGGCCGAACATGGAATAAGTGTGTTCATGGTATGTCAGGCATCCAGTGAGAACAGCACCTCCATAGGCGTGCGCAATGTAGATGCACAGCCGGCATGCGATATCCTGTCCATGGAGTTTGGAAAGGAAATAGCAATGGGTGCCATAGACCCCATCACGGCAGAGCTGGAACTGGCCACGGTGGCTATTGTGGGAGAGAACATGAAACAGAACCCCGGTACGAGCGGCAAGCTGTACAGCGTGCTCGGACGTGGAGGTGTGAATGTAATAGCCAGTGCACAGGGCGCTACAGAGACCAATATATCTTTTGTAGTGGAGAAAAAATCTCTGCGCAAGTCCCTTAACCTGATCCATGACTCATTCTTCCTGTCGGAATACCAGGTGCTCAACCTGTTTGTTTGCGGTGTGGGCACTGTGGGCAACAGCCTGCTGGAGCAGATCCGCTCCCAGCGTGAAAAACTTATGCAGGAGCGTGGCCTTAAACTCAATGTGGTTGGCATAGCCCGTGGCAAGAAGGCGGTATTCAACCGTGAGGGTATAGACCTGGATAACTACCGCGAGATTCTGGAAAATTCATCGGCAAGCAATATAAAGAAACTTCATGACGAGGTGATAGGCATGAATATCTTTAACTCTGTGTTTGTGGACTGCACTGCCAGTGCCGATGTGGCCGGACTATATCACGATTTCCTGGATCATAATATATCGGTTGTTGCTGCCAACAAGATAGCTACATCGGGCCGTTATGAGGATTACATTGAACTTAAGCAGATTGCCCGCAAGCGTGGTGTAAAGTTCCTGTTTGAGACCAATGTTGGTGCAGGCTTGCCCGTTATCAATACAATAAATGACCTTATTACCAGCGGTGACCGCATACTCAGGATTGAGGCGGTGCTTAGCGGTACCTTGAATTTTATATTCAATACCCTGAGCGCAGACTGCCACCTGAGCCATACCATTCGTCTTGCCATGGAAAAAGGTTATAGCGAACCGGATCCAAGAATAGACCTGAGCGGACTGGATGTCTTGCGCAAGCTGGTAATCCTGGCACGCGAGAGCTGTTACAAGGTAGAACAGAGCAATGTTGAATGCAATCTGTTCATCCCTCAGAATGTGCTCTCCGGTACTCAGGAGAATTTCTGGAAAAAGCTGCCAGCGCTTGACGAGGAGTTTGAGCAGCGCCGCCAGAGAGTGGAACGTGAGGGCAAGAGAATGCGTTTTGTTGCCAGCATGGACAATGGAAAGTGTGCAATAAGCCTGATGGAGGTGGACCGTTACCATCCTTTCTACAACCTTCAGGGTAGCAACAATATAATACTGCTAACAACAGAGAGATACAAGGAGTATCCCATGATGATTCAGGGATATGGAGCCGGTGCTGCTGTGACCGCAGCCGGCGTATTTGCCGATATCATGAGCATTGCTAATATCTGATTTTTATGAAATATCTGATTATTCTGGGCGATGGCATGGCCGACTGGCCAATTGCCGAATATGGTAACAGGACCATATTGCAGAACGCCCGCAAACCTTATATTGACATGCTTGCCCGCAAGGGAAAGACAGGCATGCTCAAGACTGTTCCTGATGGATTCCATCCCGGAAGCGAGGTGGCTAACATGACTGTTATGGGCTACGATGTTACCAAGGCTTTTGAGGGCCGTGGCGTACTCGAGGCAGCCAATATTGGAGTTGATATACTTCCTGGGCAGATGGGCATGCGTTGCAATATTATCTGTGTACAGGACGGAAAAATTAAGAACCACTCCGCCGGACATATCTCAACAGAGGAGGCCCGTCAGCTGGTAGAGGCCCTGGAGAAGGAACTTGGAAATGACAAGGTTCATTTTCATACCGGAATACAGTACCGCCACCTGCTGGTAATAGACCAAGGCCGCAAGGAACTCCTGTGTACACCTCCCCATGATGTTCCAGGACAGCCGTTTGAACCACTCATGATAAAGGCCTTGGTTCCCGATGCCCAGCCAACAGCCAATCTGCTGAATGAACTTATCCTTAAATCTCAGGAGGTTCTGGCTAAACATCCGGTTAACCTTGAGCGTGTGGCTCAGGGAAAGGATCCGGCAAACAGTATCTGGCCCTGGTCTCCAGGCTACCGTCCAGCCATAGACCCAATCTCTGTGCAGTATCCATGGATAAGACGCAGTGCGGTAATATCGGCCGTGGACCTGATAAAGGGTATAGGCCACTATGCCGGAATGGAGGTTATAGATGTGGAGGGCGCAACCGGTCTGTTCGATACCAACTATGAGAACAAGGCCAAGGCAGCGATAGATGCACTCCGCACTAATGATTTTGTATATGTGCATGTTGAGGCTCCCGATGAGGCTGGGCATGAAGGTAATGTAACTCTCAAGAACCGTACGGTAGAGGATCTGGACAGCCGCCTTATAGGCCCTGTGTTTGAGGAGGTCTCCAGGTGGGACGAGCCGGTGGCAATAGCTGTGCTGCCTGATCATCCCACACCGTGTGCTCACCGCACGCATACATCGGACCCAATCCCTTTCCTTATCTATGCTCCGGGCATGGATGCCGACAGCGTGACATGCTTTGACGAGGAAAGCTGCAAAAATGGAGAATACGGCCTGATTGAGGGCACCCAATTTACTAATATATTCCTATCTGTTAAATGAAATACTATAGCACAAACCACAAATCTCCCAATGTAACACTTGGGGAGGCGGTCGTTAAGGGACTTGCTCCAGACCGCGGCCTGTATATGCCTGAGACACTCAAGAAACTGGACAGCACATTCTTTGAGAATATAGACAGCATGACATTCCAGGAAATGTCTTACTGTGTGGCCGATGCATTCTTTGGCGATGACATTCCAGCCGATGATCTTAAAAAGATTGTGTATGATACCCTGGCTTTTGAAACACCATGCGTAAAGGTTGATGAGAATATCTATTCCCTGGAACTGTTCCATGGTCCCACACTTGCATTCAAGGATGTAGGTGCACGTTTTATGGCACGTCTGCTGGGCTATTTCAACAGGAATGAGAAACAACTGGTAAATGTGCTTGTGGCAACATCGGGCGATACGGGCAGTGCCGTGGCCAACGGTTTTCTGGGTGTTCCCGGAGTGCACGTATATGTGCTCTACCCCAAAGGCAAGGTAAGCCCAATACAGGAATGCCAGTTTACTACTCTTGGACAGAATATCACTGCAATAGAGATAGACGGTGTGTTTGATGACTGCCAGGCTCTTGTAAAGAATGCATTCATGGATGAGGAACTCAACTCACACATGAAACTTACATCGGCCAATTCTATCAATGTGGCCCGTTTCCTGCCCCAGGCATTCTATTATTTCAATGCCTACGCACAGATGAAACGTCTGGGTAAGGCCGATGAACTTGTTATTTGCGTTCCAAGCGGTAATTTTGGCAATATTACAGCCGGTCTGTTTGGCTGGAGAATGGGATTGCCTGTAAAGCGTTTTATTGCGGCAAATAACGCCAATGATATTTTCTACAAGTACCTCCAGAGTGGAGTTTACAGTCCCAAGCCATCTGTCCAGACCCTGGCCAATGCCATGGATGTGGGCGACCCAAGCAATTTTGCACGTGTCCTGGCTCTCTATGAGGGCAATCACGCTGAGATTGCAGCAAATATAGGTGGTGCTACATATTCCGATGAGCAGATTGCAGAAACACTCAAGGAGTGTTACTCGCGTACAGGTTATCTGCTCGACCCTCATGGCGCATGCGGATACCGTGCCCTGCGTGAACAACTTGAG
Source organism: Bacteroidaceae bacterium (assembly GCA_045640825.1). Classification (GTDB taxonomy): domain Bacteria; phylum Bacteroidota; class Bacteroidia; order Bacteroidales; family Bacteroidaceae; genus Colenecus. Next base: position 17,204 of record JAZUFR010000047.1, on the reverse strand, counting down.
CCAGGTGAGTGTGGCGTGTTCCTGGAGACTGCCCATCCGGCCAAGTTCAAGGAAAAGGTGGACGCAATTACTTTGGATAGCGTGGCTATTCCTGAGCGTCTGCAGGCATTCATGCGCGGTACCAAGCAGAACGTGGCTCTTAGCCGTGAGTATGCCGATTTCCGTAAATTCCTGTTTGAACAGCCTAAATAAGATGTCATGGTCTGGGAACAGATAGACCTGAACCGTATAGATATACCCTTGGAGGAGATTTACTCTTCCATGGGTACAAAGGGTTCTGAGCCTGATTCCAAGACCATAGATACTGTGGATTTCCTGCTTGGAGAGGCGGCTCAGTTCCTGCGTCCACAGTTCAAGTATGAACTTTTGGATGGCAGTCTGTCCAGTGACCTGCTCCAGCTTACGTTGAATGGTCCGCAGGGTCCCGTAACATTTGACTGTGGCCGTATTATAGGCCGCCAGTTACGTGGTGCCCAGCGTTTTGCCGTTTTTGTGGCAACTGCCGGACCAGGCTATTTTCAGTGGCTCAATGCTGTAAACAGACGTTCAGACATGTTCCAGGCATACGTTATGGATGTAGTGGGCAGCCAGGTTGTTGAGTCTGTAGCTGATTACATGGAACAGGTGCTTCAGGCACAGATTGACCAGGATGCATTCCATAGGACCAACAGGTTCAGCCCAGGGTACTGCGGCTGGCAGGTCAGTGAGCAACCCAAGCTGTTCAGCCTGTTCAACGAGCCTAATCCCTGCGGCATCCAGCTCAATGAATCTTGTATTATGCTTCCGGAGAAATCGGTGAGCGGAGTCATAGGCGTGGGTCCCGATGTGCGTTATCTTCCATATACCTGCGGCCTCTGTGACCAGAAACAGTGTTACAAGCGCAAATCCAGAACCTGATCCTTGAGCCTAATTTTTAATACTTTCTCAGACTTTCTTGGACTTTACTTTCCCGGCAAGGTAAGGAAAATACCCGTACATGCCGGACTGGGCTGTCCAAACCGTGACGGTACCTTGGGGAGCAACGGATGTATTTACTGCTCCAATGCAGCTTTCAATCCCAGCTATGCCCATGATTCCCAGGGTAGTATTACCCAACAGCTCAGGGTGGGAATTGATTTTGCCAGCCATAAAGGCCCGTTCTATGGTTATCTTGCATACTTCCAGTCTTACACCAATACGTATGGTGATACACAAAAACTCATAAGCCTTTATGAGGAGGCACTGGATTACCCGGGTGTAGTGGGGCTGGTTATTGCAACCCGTCCGGACTGTATAAAACCTGAGCTTGCAGACTGGCTTGAACGCCGTTTTGGAAAACTGGCACCGGAGAATCATCCTTTCCTGCTTATGGAAATAGGTGTGGAGTCCACACTGGACAGTACGCTTGAGCGTATTGGCCGCGGACATACATTTGACTGTGCCCGGAAAACCATAACGGATCTGGCAAACCGTGGAATCAGCGTGGGAGTACATATTATATTAGGTCTTCCGGGAGAGACGCATCAGGATTACATGACCCATGCCGACCGTATATCGGACCTGCCTGTCTCTACACTCAAGCTTCATCAGCTGCAGATTGTACGCGGCACTTCGCTGGAGCGCATGTATAATAGCAATCCCCAGTCCATACATCTGTTTACCCCACAGGAGTACGCAATGGTGGTAAATGAGTTTGTAAGGCGTGCCAGACATAATATTTATTATGACCGTTTTGTATCGGAAACTCCATACAACCTGCTTGTTGCCCCAAGATGGGGAATAAAACCCGATGCATTCCAATTAATATGCAAAAACATGCCGAATAGTTTTGCAGATATAAATGGAGATTGTAATTTTGTACGTGAAAACAAAACAGAACTATGAAGCTCAACAGCAGTCTCCTTATTATACGAATTAGCAGCCTAGAACTAACATCCCAGGCTGTGAGATTGCATGCATGATAGTCAAACTGAATATACATTGATTTACATACAAGCCTTTCTCACAGAAATATGGGAAAGGCTTATTTTATAAATAAACAACATGTCTGATAGACTTTACTTTTTTGACACTACCCTGCGTGACGGCGAACAGGTGCCTGGTTGCCAGTTAAACACAGTTGAGAAGATTCAGGTAGCCCGCCAGCTCGAGGCTCTTGGCGTAGACATTATTGAAGCAGGATTCCCAATAAGCAGTCCTGGTGACTTCAATTCAGTGGTTGAAATTTCCAAGGCCGTTACATGGCCAACAATATGTGCACTTACCCGTGCCGTTGAGAAGGATATTGACTGCGCCGCCGAGGCTCTGCAGTATGCCAAGCGCAAGCGTATCCATACCGGTATAGGCACAAGTGACGAACACATAAAGTATAAGTTCAACAGCAACCGTGAGGAGATCATTGAGCGTGCTGTTGCAGCAGTAAAGTATGCTGTTGCCAAGAAAGTAGATGAGGTTGAGTTCTATGCCGAGGATGCCGGACGTACAGACAACGAATATCTGGCACGCGTGGTACAGGCTGTAGTGAATGCCGGTGCCAAGATAATAAACATTCCAGATACTACAGGTTACTGCATGCCATGGGAATATGGTGCCAAGATCAAGTATCTGATGGAGCATGTTGACGGCCTGCAGGACGGACGTGCTATCCTGTCAACCCATTGCCACAATGACCTGGGTATGGCTACTGCAAATACCATAAGCGGTGTACAGAACGGTGCCCGCCAGGTTGAGGTTACCATAAACGGTATTGGTGAGCGTGCCGGTAACACCTCTCTTGAGGAGATTGCCATGATTGTAAAGTGCCATCAGGCAACCATGCCGGTGCACCACAATATAAATACCACCAAGATATGGCCTTCCAGCCGTATGGTTTCGTCTCTCATGAACATGCCTGTTCAGCCTAACAAGGCTATCGTGGGCAAGAATGCGTTTGCCCATTCAAGCGGTATCCACCAGGATGGAGTTCTCAAGAATGTGCAGACATACGAGATCATGGATCCAAAGGATGTAGGTATAGATGAGAACAGCATTGTACTGACAGCCCGCTCTGGCCGTGCTGCACTGCGTCACCGCCTGTCTGTGCTTGGCATAGAGATGGAGCAGGACAAGCTGGACAAGACTTACGAGGCGTTCCTCAAGCTGGCCGACAAGAAGAAGGAAATAAACGATGATGACATACTGATGCTGGCAGGTGCACAGGTATCGGAGGAGAACCATATCAAGCTGGAGAGCCTGCAGGTTACAACCGGTAAGGGCGTTACTCCTATAGCTGCTATCCGTCTTAAGATTGCAAATGAGCTGTTTGAGGCTGCCGGTATTGGTAACGGTCCTGTAGATGCATCGATCAATGCCCTCAAGCAGATCATACGCCGCGAGATGACTCTCAAGGAGATGACCATCCAGGCTATCTCAAAGGGCTCCGATGACCTTTGCAAGGTTCACATGCAGGTTGAGCATGACGGCCATGTATTCTATGGCTTTGGTTCAGATACCGATATTGTAACTGCAAGCGTTGAGGCTTACATAGATTGTATAAACAAGTTCAAGCATTAATATATGAATACTCTTTTTGACAAGATCTGGGACAGTCACGTTGTTCAGGTTGTTCAGGACGGACCAACCCAGCTTTACATAGACCGCCTGTATGCTCACGAGGTTACCTCGCCACAGGCTTTTGATTCTCTGCGTGACAAGGGCATCAAGGTGTTCCGCCCTGACCATGTAATTGCCATGCCGGACCACAATACTCCGAGTGACCAGCAGGAGGTAATAAACGATCCTGTAGGAAAGAAACAGGTAGAAACACTTAAGGCTAACTGTGAGGAGTTTGGAATAAAGCACTTTACCATGGGTACAAAGGACAACGGTATTATTCACGTTGTAGGCCCTGAGAAGGCTCTCTCACTGCCTGGCATGACCATTGTATGCGGAGACTCACATACATCTACCCACGGTGCTGTAGGCGCCATTGCAATGGGTATTGGTACATCGGAGGTGGCTCAGGTACTGGCCAGCCAGTGCATACTGCAGTCCAAGCCAAAGACCATGCGTATAAATATAGAGGGTAAACTGAATCCTGGCGTTACTGCCAAGGATATTGCCCTGTACATAATGGCCCAGATGACAACCTCTGGCGCTACCGGCTATGCTGTTGAGTATGCAGGTTCTACAATCCGCAACCTTTCCATGGAGGGCCGTCTTACCCTGTCCAACCTGTCTATCGAGATGGGCTCACGCGCAGGTATAATTGCTCCCGACGAGATAACCTTTGAATACCTGAAGGGTCGTGAATACGCACCAAAGGGTGCTGAGTGGGACAAGGCAGTTGAGTACTGGAAGACCCTTAAGTCCGATGCCGATGCAGTATTTGACAAGGAGGTTACATACCGTGCAGAGGACATTGCCCCGCGCATTACATACGGAACCAACCCAGGTGCTGGTATTGCGGTTGACGGATGCATTCCTACCCTTGACGGCATGACAGAGGCAGAGAAGACCCAGTTCCTGTCTCAGCTTGAGTACATGCAGTTCCAGCCAGGCCAGAAGCTTGAGGGAACCAAGGTTGACTACTGTTTCCTGGGCGCATGCACAAACGGCCGCATTGAGGACTTCCGTGCATTTGCAAGCGTGGTAAAGGGAAAGAAAAAGAATCCTGATGTAGTAGCATGGCTGGTTCCAGGCTCATGGCTGGTACGTCAGCAGATCATTGATGAGGGTATTGACAAGATCCTTGAGGAGGCTGGTTTTGAACTGCGTCTGCCATCATGCTCTGCATGCCTGGCCATGAACCCAGACAAGGTGCCTGCAGGTAAGCTGGCCATATCTACCAGCAACCGCAACTTTGTGGGCCGTCAGGGACCTGGTGCCCGCACCGTACTGGCATCACCACTTACCGTTGCAGCAAGCGCAATCACCGGTGTTATTACTGACCCAAGAAAAATCTAAAGCTATGGCAAGAGAGAAATTTGATATAATCAAGAGCACTTGCATTCCAATTGCAATTGACAACAACAATACAGACAACATTATCCCAGCACGCTACCTGGCATTTACCACACGTGACCCAAAGTTCTACGGCGATGCATTCATGCATGACCTCCGTTATGATGCCAATGGCAATCCGGTAAAGGATTTCGTGATGAACCAGCCTGAGTACTCTGCTGCTCCAAGCAAGGGCATCCACGAGATTATAGTAGGTGGAAAGAACTGGGGTTCAGGATCAAGCCGCGAGCATGCCGCATGGGCAATATCAGGTTATGGAGTACGCGTAGTCATTTCGTCAAGTTTTGCCGATATTCACCGCAATAACCTGCTGAACTGCTTTGTGCTGCCGGTTATTGTAACAGAGGCTTTCCAGCAGGAACTGTTTGCAAGCATTGCAGCAGACTCAGAGACAATTGTAACGGTTGACCTTCCTTCTCAGACTGTAACCAACGGAGCTACAGGCCACTCTGAGAAGTTTGAGATAAATGCGTATAAGAAATACTGCCTTATGAACGGATATGATGATATAGATTATCTGCTCAGTAAGAAGGCCGATATTGAGGCATACGAGAATAAATAATGCGTCTTGAGATTTTAGATACAACCCTGCGCGACGGGGAACAGACATCGGGAGTGGCTTTCAGCGCGCCCGAGAAACTGTCTGTGGCCCGCAAACTGATAGAGGAGGTCGGGGTGGACCGCGTAGAGATAGCATCGGCCCGAGTATCGGAGGGCGAACTTGAGTGCGTACGTCAGGTATGTGCGTGGGCAGCCCAGGCCGGTTATCTGGATCGCATTGAGGTTCTTGGATTCTGTGACGGAGGACCTTCTATCCAGTGGATAGCCGGAGCCGGTTGCAAGGTTATGAACCTTCTATCCAAGGGCAGTGAGAAACACTGCCGCGGACAGTTGGGCAAGGAGCCGCAGCAGCATTGGGCCGATGTAAGGAGCAATGTTCAGATGGCCGCTGGTGCAGGGCTTTCTGTCAACCTGTATCTTGAGGACTGGAGCAATGGCATGATCTCATCGCCGGAGTATGTCTATGGAATGATAGATGCACTTAAGGATATAATTGCCATGAACGGTGGAGAGGGTCTCATAAAGAGAGTCATGCTTCCCGATACGCTGGGCGTACTGCCGCCGCGAATGGCCCGCTCGTTTGTGCGTGAAATGACCACCAGGTATCCCCAGATACATTTTGACTTTCATGCACACAATGACTATGACCTGGCAGTAGCCAATGTTCTGGCTGCTGCCGAGGCTGGTGCGCGCGGTTTTCACTGCACGGTCAATGGACTGGGAGAGAGAGCCGGCAATGCATCGGTCAGCAGTGTGGTGGCTGTTCTGAATGATATGCTTCCAGATGCTGAACTGTCTGTCAGGGAGGATGCAATCAATAATATAAGCCGCATGGTAGAGTCTTACTCGGGTATTGCCACTGCAGCCAACACACCAATAGTGGGCGAAAACGTATTTACACAGACAGCCGGTGTCCATGCCGACGGCGACAAGAAGGGTAAGCTCTATGTCAATCCCCTCTTGCCGGAGCGTTTTGGACGCAGCCGTGAATACGCACTGGGCAAGATGTCGGGCAAGGCCAACATTGAACAGAACCTAAAGTTGCTGGGTATTCACCTGTCCGAGGATGACATGCGTAAGGTTACCCGCCGCATCAACGAGATGGGCGACAAGAAGGAACATGTTACCATAGATGACCTTCCGTATATTATTGCCGATGTACTGCATCACGATGCCATGTCTGACAGGATCAGATTGGTTTCTTATATGGTATCTACGGCCTACGGTCTGCATCCCCAGGCTTGTGTCAAGCTAGAGATAAATGGTCAGGAGTTTGAGGAGAGCGCTACCGGCGATGGTATGTTCGATGCATTTGTACGTGCTGTCCGCCATATTTACAGGTTAAAGCTTGGACGCAAGTTCCCATGGCTTACAAACTACGTGGTTACAATCCCACCGGGTGGCCGTACCGATGCACTTGTACAGACTGCCATATCCTGGGAGTTCAACGGCAAGACATACCGGACACGCGGACTCGATGCCGACCAGACCGAGGCAGCCATCAAGGCTACCATTAAGATGCTGAACATACTCGAGTCCGACGATACGTTCCGCACTGGGCAGGAGAATAAGGAATAAACAAAAAAACATATTAGCTATGAAACTTAAAATTGCAGTTCTGGCCGGTGACGGTATCGGTCCAGAGATTATGGAGCAGGGTGTTGCAGTCATGAGCGCTGTAGCAGCCAAGTTTGGTCATGAAGTCAGTTACAAGGAGGCACTCTGCGGTGCCCATGCAATTGATGAAGTTGGTGACCCATTCCCAGAGGATACTTTCCAGACATGTATGGAGGCCGATGCAGTGCTTTTTGCAAGTGTAGGTGACCCAAAGTTTGACAATAACCCATCAGCCAAGGTACGTCCTGAGCAGGGTCTTCTGGCAATGCGCAAGAAACTGGGCCTGTACGCAAACATCCGTCCGGTTGAGACATTTGAGTGCCTTATACACAAGTCACCTCTTAAGGATGAGATTGTACGCGGTGCAGACTTTATCTGCATACGTGAGCTGACCGGTGGTATGTACTTTGGCAAGAAGGTTGAACCGGTCATCAATGCTGATGGCGTTGAAGAGGCTCTCGATACCAACTACTATACACGCCCAGAAGTTGAGCGCATCCTGCGCGTAGGCTACCAGTATGCACGCCAGCGCAGAAAGCACCTGACCGTTGTTGACAAGGCAAACGTGCTTGCCAGCAGCCGTCTGTGGAGAAAGGTTGCGCAGGAAATAATGGGTGAGTACCCAGATGTAACAACAGATTTCATGTACGTTGACAACGCTGCAATGCGCATGATCCAGGATCCAAAGTTCTTTGATGTAATGGTTACAGAGAACACATTCGGTGATATCCTTACCGATGAGGGTTCTGTAATTACCGGTTCAATGGGTCTGCTCCCATCAGCATCTACAGGTGAGCATACTCCTGTATTTGAGCCAATCCACGGTTCATGGCCACAGGGCAAGGGCCTGAATATTGCCAACCCTCTGGCACAGATCCTGAGCGTTGCAATGCTCTATGAGTACTTTGACCTTAAGGCAGAGGGCACACTGATACGCGAGGCTGTTAATGCATCGCTCGATGCCAATGTCCGCACTCCCGAGATCCAGGTTGAGGGTGGCGCAAAGTATGGCACCAAGGAGGTTGGTGCATGGATTGTAGATTATATCCAGCGTAGCTGATTCCTACGGGAACAATACTCTCACATACCCCCGGCCCTGATTTCAGGACCGGGGGTTGTTGCAGTATAAAAAATGATTACTTTTGTAAATACATTTCTAAGGAATAATTTGTAGGCACATGATTCATATCCTGCTTGATTCGCTGAGAACAGCCATTCTGGTAACAGGTCTGGTTATCGTGATGATGATGTTGATAGAGGTGTTCAACATCAGGTCCGATGGCCGCATGCTGCGTAACCTTAGACATCACAGGGTAGGACAGGTCCTGCTGTCGGCACTCCTGGGTGTAATTCCTGGATGTATGGGCGGGTTTGCATCGGTCTCCCTGTATACTCACGGACTTATAAGTTTTGGTGCGCTCACGGCCATGCTTATTGCGTCGTCGGGCGACGAAGCCTTTGTAATGCTGGCCATGTTCCCCGGACGTTCAGCCTGGATATTCCTGGTGCTGTTTGCAGTGGCGGTGGTTACCGGACTTATTGTGGACCTGTTCCATAACCGCTATGTGGGATGTAAGTCTATGAACGTGCATGAGGAGGATCTTGACCGTGAACACCACCACGATGAACACCGCCACTATGGCTGGAAACGTATTCTGATGTTTGTTGGAGTGGCAGTCTTTGTGGCTGCGCTTGTATCGGGCCAGCTGGAACATGATGAAGACATAGACATGGCAGGCTTTAATCTTCTGTCTGAGGAATGGATGAACTGGCTGTTTGCCGCACTCAGCATGGCAGTGCTATGCGTCCTGATATTTGCCAAGGACCATTTTGTAGAAGAGCATCTGTGGGAGCATATTGTGTGCCATCATCTGCCTTCTATCTTTATGTGGACTCTGGGTACCCTGCTTGTTATTGGGGTACTTACCCATTATCTTGACATCTCTGCCTGGATAAGTGACAGGACTGTCCTAATGATACTTCTGGCGGCCGTGGTGGGAGTAATTCCAGAGTCTGGACCACATCTGATATTTGTTTCGCTCTATGCGGCTGGCGTAGTACCGCTTCCGGTACTTATGGCAAGTTGCATAAGTCAGGACGGACATGCATCGCTCCCGCTGCTGGCAGAGAGCCGCAGTGCTTTTCTAAAGGCTAAACTTATTAATATAACCATAGCCGTGGCAGTTGCGTGCCTCATGTATTCTGGTTCTATCTAAATATATCATAAACCAATTATCACATTATGAAAAAGATTCTTTTGGTTGCAAGTCTTGCAGCTATGTTTTCTGTGAATGCTAACGCACAGTTTGGATTTGGGGCACCTCAGCAGCAGGGCGGCGAGCCCAAGGCACCTGAGCTTGAGTATGTGGTACGTCTTAACGTAAGTCTGGGACAGGCCTTTACCGTAGGCGATAATGGCAAGGGTACACGTACCGTTATTCCTATAACAGGTGGAACATTTGAGGGACCGGATATAAAGGGTGAGGTACTTCCCGGTGGTGCTGATTATCAGATGGCTGTAGATGGCCGTACAGAGATAGAGGCCATATACTGCATACGTACCGATGATGGCGTGAATATACATGTCCGCAACAACGGTATTATAAAGATGGGTGGCCAGGGTGGCATGTATTTCCGCTGCGCTCCTAAGTTTGAGGCTCCCAAGGACAGCAAGTATGCATGGCTTAATGAATGTCTGTTCCTTTGCCAGCCTGGTTTTGGCGCAGGTGGCGGTATAACCCTTGATGTATGGAAGGTCAAGTAATAATCAACCTGATAAAAAAGAAATAGGCTCCGGAATCCGGAGCCTATTTTCATTTATGTTGGATTTAATTATCCAAGCATTGTAAGAAGAATACCGGCAGCTACAGCTGAGCCGATTACACCAGCAACGTTTGGACCCATGGCGTGCATGAGAAGGAAGTTGCTTGGGTTCTCTTCCTGACCTACCTGCTGTGATACACGTGCAGCCATAGGAACGGCCGATACACCTGCAGAACCAATCAGCGGGTTGATCTTCTCCTTGAGGAATAGGTTCATGAACTTGGCAAGCAGTACACCGCCGGCAGAACCCATACCGAATGCAATGATACCCATTGCAAGGATCATAAGGGTCTTGGCATTCAGGAATGAACCGGCAGTAGCGGTTGCACCTACAGAAAGGCCAAGGAAGATAACTACAATGTTCATAAGCTCATTCTGAGCGGTCTTGAACAGACGGTCTACAACACCGCACTCCTTCATGAGGTTACCCAGCATGAGGCAGCCAATCAGGGCTGCAGCATCGGGCAGGATCAGTGCAACGACTGCTGTGATGATGATTGGGAACACAATCTTCTCTGTCTTGCTTACTGGACGGAGCTGACCCATCTTGATGGCACGCTCTTCCTTGGTTGTAAGGGCACGCATGATAGGTGGCTGGATTACAGGCACGAGTGCCATGTATGAGTAAGCTGCAATGGCGATTGGGCCCAGCAGCTGTGGAGCCAGCTTAGATGTGAGGAAGATTGATGTAGGACCATCGGCACCACCAATTATACCTATTGAACCGGCCTCCTGCATGGTGAATGTGATAGATTCAACACCAGTCAGACCAAGTGCATTGGCAGCCAGGAAGGTAATGAATATACCAATCTGTGCAGCCGCACCCAGGATGAGTGACTTAGGATTTGAAATCAGTGGACCAAAGTCTGTCATGGCACCTACACCGATGAATATAAGACATGGGTATACACCAGCCTTTACACCAATGTAGAGTACATCCAACAGACCGCCATGCTTCATGATTTCTCCGTAACTATGGTATGCTGGATTAGGTGTTACACCATCGGCCAGGAATGGCTGGAGGAATGCATCCCACATCTCTGAGTGGAACATTCCAGCCTGTGGCAGGTTGGTGAGCAGCATACCGAAGGCAATGGGAAGCAGCAACAGCGGCTCATACTTCTTGTGGATGGCCAGGTACAGAAGGAAGCAGCTGACAATCAGCATTACTCCCTGCTGCCAGGTCATGTTCATGAAGCCCATGCCCTTGATAAACTCTAAAACTTCTTGCATGATTCTAGTCTTGGATTATGAGAGATTAGCCCAATACTACCAGGACATCATCCTGCATTACGTTCTGACCTGCAGAAACTACAATCTGCTTAACAGTACCATCCTGCTCAGCCATGATTGCGTTCTCCATCTTCATAGACTCAAGGGTAAGCAGGGTGTCGCCCTTCTTTACAGCCTGACCCTCAGATACGAGAACCTTGATTACTGAACCAGGAAGTGGTGACTTAACCTTTACACCGTCGGCAGCAGCAACAGGAGCGGCAGCCTTAGGAGCAGCAGGTGCTGCGGCTGGAGCTGCAGCTGGAGCAGCCTTAGGAGCAGGAGCTGCAGCTGGTTTTGGAGCTGGAGCAACTGGCTTCTCTGTTTCTACCTGATAGGTCTTGCCGTTAACTGTTACGTTTGTAAGACCTGCCTCTATCTCTTCTACAGCGCATACATATTCTGCACCGTTAATCTTGAATTTGAATTCTTTTGCCATTGTTTTGTCTTTTGTGCGGTCTTGTTTTAGAATCCGCGGTTGTTCATACCAATTGATTTGTCATTCCATGAAGTGTTGCGTACCTGTGATACGATCATTGCTGTAGGAATGTCATGTGCGTTATAATAAAGGTGTAGCGCATATGCGATAGCGACCTTGTCGTCATCGCTGGCTGCGGCCAATGCCATGGCTATAGCTGCCATGGTGTCCTGGTCAGATGGTGCAGATGTAACGGCTGCCTTTTTTGGAGCAGGCTCTTGGGCCTTTTTCTCAACCTTAGGCTCGTTAATCTTCTGCATGACCCAACCAAAGAACGTGAGGACAAAGATCAGGAATACCAGCAGGGTAAGCACAATGCCAAATCCCAGCAGGGTTACTGTCCATACTTTTCCCCAGTCTGTCATTGGAGCTGCCTGAAGAAGATTCATTACCATAGTTCAAATATTACAGTGGAATGTTTGAATGCTTCTTGAGCGGATTTGTGAGCTTCTTGGTCTGAAGCATCTCAAATGCGCGGATAATGCGTGAACGGGTGTTGCAAGGCTCAATTACATCATCAATGTAGCCACGGTTTGCAGCCTGATATGGTGATGCAAAGAGATCCTTGTACTCAGCCTCCTTCTCAGCAATGAATGCCTTCTTCTCTGCTGGATCCTCTATAGCCTTGATAGCCTTGGCCTGGAGAACACCTACGGCACCGCTTGCACCCATAACTGCAATCTCAGCGTTTGGCCATGCATAGCACATGTCACCACGCAGCTGCTTGCAGCTCATTACAATGTGTGAGCCACCGTAAGACTTGCGGACTGTTATGGTAACCTTAGGAACGGTAGCCTCGCCATAGGCAAACATGAGCTTTGCACCGTGGTCAATGATACCTGCATATTCCTGACCTGTACCGCACAGGAATCCTGGAACGTCTACCAGGGTAAGGATCTGGATGTTGAATGCATCGCAGAAACGTACAAAACGTGCAGCCTTTCTGGAAGCGTCGCAGTCAAGCACACCTGCAAGCCAGCTTGGCTGGTTGGCAATGATACCGGTTGAACGGCCGTTAAAGCGTGCAAAACCGCAGATAATGTTCTTTGCGTAGTCCTTCTGAACCTCCATGAAATCGCCATTGTCAACCAGAGTGTTGATAATGTCCTTCATGTTATATGGCTTGTTGGGATCGGCAGGAACAATGTCGTTGAGGATCTCGTCAACACGTGCAATATCGTCTGTGCATGGGATGACTGGAGCCTCCTCCATGTTGTTCTGTGGGATGAATGAAACCAGACGGCGAACCTCGGCAAGAGCCTCATCCTCTGTAGCTGCTACAAAGTGGGTTACACCAGACTTTGTTGAGTGAACCTTGGCACCGCCAAGCTGCTCAACCGTTACGTCCTCACCTGTAACTGACTTTACTACCTTAGGACCGGTAGTGAACATGTATGAGTTCTGCTCGGTCATCATGATGAAGTCGGTCAGGGCTGGGCTGTAAACTGCACCACCGGCGCAAGGGCCAAATATTACAGAAATCTGTGGAACTACGCCCGATGCAAGGATGTTACGCTCAAAAATCTCTGCGTAACCTGCAAGTGCGCAGGCACCTTCCTGAATACGTGCACCACCTGAGTCATTGAGACCAATGATAGGTGCGCCAAGTTTCATGGCCTGATCCATTACGTTGCAGATCTTCTGAGCCATGGTCTCTGACAGTGAACCACCTATAACGGTAGCGTCCTGTGCGAATACGAATACCAGGCGGCCATCGATGGTACCTGAACCTACGGCAACGCCGTCACCCAGGAATACCTTCTTGTCCATACCGAAGTCATGGCAACGGTGGGTAAGGAACATGTTTACTTCCTCAAAAGAACCCTCGTCGAGGAGCTTTACAATACGCTCACGGGCAGTGTAGCTGCCTTTTGCGTGATGCTTTTCAATTGCTGCTTCGCCACCGCCGGCCATAGCCTTCTTGCGGCTGTCAAGCAGCTTTTCCATTTTTGCTTGATCCATATCTGTTGTTAGTGAAATTCTGATTATTCAGGCTGCTGGCAGAGCTCAGTCAGGATACCCTTGGTTGATTTGGGGTGCAGGAATGCAATCATGAGGTTCTCAGCGCCCTTGCGTGGAGCCTTGTCTATAAGCTGAATGCCGGCTGCCTCGGCCTCGGCAAGTGCCTCGGCTACGTTATCTACGTTGAAAGCTACATGGTGTACACCGCCGCGACCACCGTTCTTCTCAATGAACTTGGCGATTGTTGACTCTGGGCAAGTTGGCTCAAGAAGCTCGATCTTGGTCTGGCCAACCTTAAAGAAAGCTGTCTTAACTTTCTGGTCTGCAACTTCTTCAATGCTGTAGCACTTGCTTCCTGTAAGGAATTCAAAGAAAGGCATTGACTCCTCGAGCGAGGTAACTGCAATACCCAGATGCTCAATGTGTGAAGGTTTCATAAATACTTGTTATTTGTTAGTTATTAGTGTTGTTTTATTGTAGGTCTGCAAAGGTACATTTTATACCTTAAACAATAAAGAAAAGATTGGGGCACTTTTCAACAAAACCTTTCTTGTTTACTTGCCGGTATTGGCAATAAGACGAATGTTAATCTGACGGCCGGTAAGATAGTTGGGCACTGCAAACTGGGCGTTGGATACATCGGTTATCCAGTAATAGGAACCAACGTTGTTTATGCCCAGCAGGTTGAGACAGTCCACACCGAGCCATGCATTCTGGAAAAATCCTGACTTCCCATAAATATGTGGACGGTTGGATGCATTGAATATCTTGTAAGACAGACCCATGTCTACGCGCCTGTAGGCCGGAGCCCTGAATGTCTGTTCCTGACGGCCACTATGGGTAGGACCAAACGGGAGTCCGTCGGCAAGCGTGCATCGCAGAGACATTTTCCAGTTTTCTCTATGAGGAAAATAATCAGTAAAATAGAGTGATAGGTTGTATCTCTGGTCTGTAGGGCGCGGTATCCATTTGCCGTCTATCTTTTCCTGGGTGTTCATGAGTGAGAAGGTGAGCCATGATGCTGTTCCTGGCACAAACTCGCCGTACAGTTTCATGTCAATACCGGCAGCATAGCCATCGGCACAGTTTTCTCCATAATAAACAATCCTTACATTATCTACATTGTAAGGGATTAGTCTATCCAGTTTTTTGTAGTAGATCTCTGTAGTAAACTTGAACGGTCTGTCAAACACCAGGAAGTCATAGTCGCCACCTGCTACAATCTGGATGGAACGCTGTGCGCGGATGTTCCGGTTAAGCTGAACGCTGTATGTGCCATTGGTCCGTACCGTGTCCTTGAACTCCTTGTAGAATGGGGTCTGGTGGTATATTCCGGTGGAGAGTCTGAACGTAAGGTCCTGGTTCCATGATGGAGTATAGCCGATTATCAATCTGGGACTTACCGTAAGTTCCCTGTTCCAGCTCCACCAGGATGCCCGGACTCCGGCATTCATGGTGAACAGACCTAGGCCTGTGTTCATTCTGTATGTGTCCTGGAAGAATCCTGAAAAGCGGTTGGTTCCTATGCTGTTCTGTGACTTGAGCGAATAGACCATCTCCATGGGACCTGTCTGGGTGTAGGGCAGGGTGTAGCCTGCTGAGTCCCGCAGCTCCCACTCGCGCATGCTGTCAGTAACTTTCTCGTGCCGGTATTCTGTACCCCAAGATAGTGTTCCAAGTAAATCTGTGGAATGGTTACCCTTGATGGAAGCAGCCATGACGTTGGAATTAAGCCGGTTGCGGGCGTGCTGAAGGAATGTACCTACCGCAAGTGAACTGTTGCTGGAGCCTTCATCGAGCCAGTACTGGCTCATAATGTCGAATGTTTCCAGTTCGTTGCTAGAGAACTCAGACAGGTTAATGCGGTATTGGGAACTGCCACTGGTGTGTTTTATGTCCAATGCTCCAAAAAGGGTTCCAAACCGGTCTTTCTCCCAACCTTCATAATATACCTTGAAGTGCTTTGGGGTCTTGGCGGTTCCAAAACTGGTATTCCTGTCCTGCGGCGTAAACCTGTAGTTGTTTATGGCGGCATTTCCAATCAGGCCAATCTCCCATTTGCTGTCTGGGGTCCAGCTCATATAGGTCTGATAGTCCAGGAATGACGGATTGTACTCTCCCTTGGTATCCAGGGTTCCAAGCAGATAACTGGTTGTCTTGTATCTTACGCTGCCGGAAAAACTAAACCTGTCGTTTCCTGCACCTAAATAGGCGCTTGCTCCCAGCAGGCTGGCCGATATTACAGACTCCAGTCCCTTGGGCTTGCGATATGTGATATCCAGGACCGATGACATGCGGTCATTATACTCTACGCTGAATCCTCCGGTAGAGAATCTTATTCCTTCTACCATATCGGGATTAATAAAGCTCAGTCCTTCCTGCTGGCCTGCACGGACCAGTAGCGGGCGCAGTATCTCCGTGCCGTTCACATATACGCTGTTCTCGTCAAAATTGCCACCTCGTACATTGTACTGGCTGCTCAGCTCGTTATGGGAACTCACGCCGGCCTGTGTTGAGATTATGGATTCAACAGAACCGCCGTTGGCATCGGCATTGAATCTGATTCCCTGGGCATTGATGTCCTGCATGCCTCCTGATTGCCTGTGAGTGGCATTTATGTCTACATTGTCAATGAGATAGTTCAGTGTAGGCAGCATTATGTCCAGCTGCACGGTATCGGCCGGATTGATGAGAGTGCGGCGGCGCGTCTCATGACCCACCATGCGGAATATCAGGTTCAGGGTATCGGACCGGCTGTTTACGGTGAATGAATACTCACCCTTCAGGTTGGTCATGGCCGAGTGCAGCGTTTGTTCCTCATTGACCGTAGCCAATTCCACGGGCTGTCCGGATTCATCATAAACCCGTCCGTGGATATACACACGGCGTGCCTGAGCGACAACTGTCAGGCACAGAACTACGGCTGTTAACAGACTCTTAAATATAGCCGTTATTGTATGTGTTCCATTGTTCATACTTGTCAATAACGTAAAAAAACGTATATGAGTATGTAAGAGAGGGATAGAATTTCCCTTCGGGTGTGAAGAAGGCCTTGCGCCCCAACTTCGGCTTCATGCTCTTGCTGACCAGTCCGAAGTTATCCGCCATCGCCCGCAATGGGAGAAGCTTCTTTATCCTCCCCCAATTCACTCTTTTCAAACGTCAACCGGTAAAGGTCATAAAAATCGAACTCCGAGAAGCCAATGTTTGGTGCTATTTCTGCAAAAATTCGTACTTTTGACATGCAGATTTATTTTGCGATTCCTCCAAATTCAGCTTCCTACGGCCTGTTGGAGGAGTAGCCTGTCATCTGACTCTACCTTGAATCAGAATTCTGCTCATTCAGATTGATTTCATGAATCAGTATTCTCAAGCAGTCTGATGCAATAAGAATACTGTCCCAGATTCACAGTACCATAGATCTGTTTTTCATGAATAGTTTCCCAAAACTTATCATAGAGACGACCGTACAACTGTATATTGTAAAGCGAATTGAGTCCCATCCACCTGA
>JAZUFR010000046.1:0-16538 GCA_045640825.1 Bacteroidaceae bacterium | reverse complement strand
CAACACCGTTCTGATCCAGAACCTGGAAGGGATCTACCTTCAGGATCTTCTTCTCCAGATATACGGGCAGGAAGCTAGCGATATCATCACGGCTGTAACCGAAGGTCATCTGAGTCAAGTCGTTAGTACCGAATGAGAAGTACTCAGCCTCAGTAGCAATGCGGTCTGCTGTCAGACATGCACGTGGGATTTCAATCATTGTACCAATCTCAAACTTGATCTCGATGCCATACTCAGCAAATACCTCAGCAGCTACCTTCTTGATGATCTCCTTCTGCTGCTTCAGCTCATAGAGGATACCAACGAGTGGAACCATGATTTCTGGATGTGGGTCAAAGCCTTCCTTCTTCAGCTCGCAAGCTGCTGAAAGGATAGCGCGTGTCTGCATTGCAGTGATTTCTGGATATGTAACACCCAGACGGCAACCGCGGTGACCAAGCATCGGGTTAGCCTCATCAAGTGCTTCAGCACGCTTCTTGATAACCTCAATGTCAACGCCCATCTGCTCTGCCATTTCCTTCTGGCCAGCTGGGTTCTCCTTGTTAGGAACGAACTCGTTGAGTGGTGGGTCAAGAAGACGGATGTTGACCTGAAGACCGTCCATAGCCTTGAGGATTCCGTAGAAGTCAGCCTTCTGATATGGGAGAAGCTTTGCAAGAGCAGCCTCACGAGCCTCAACGCTCTCAGCAAGAATCATCTCACGCATAGCCTTGATCTTCTCACCCTCAAAGAACATGTGCTCGGTACGTGTCAGACCGATACCCTTTGCACCGAAAGCACGTGCAACCTGTGCATCGTGTGGAGTATCAGCATTGGTACGAACCTCCATCTTGGTGTACTTGTCGCAGAGGTCCATCAGCTCCTTGAAGTCGCCTGAGAGCTCAGCCTCCTTGGTAGCAATCTGACCAGCGTAAACCTGACCTGTTGTACCGTTCAGAGAGATGTAATCACCTTCCTTATATGTAACACCGCCAATCTCAACGGTCTTTGTCTTGTAGTCAACGTGGATTTCACCGGCACCGGATACGCAGCACTTACCCATACCGCGGGCAACAACGGCAGCGTGTGATGTCATACCACCACGTGCTGTCAGGATACCCTCTGCAGCAGACATACCGGCAAGGTCTTCAGGTGAGGTCTCAATACGTACCATTACAACCTTGTGACCGTTCTTGTGCCATGCCTCAGCATCATCAGCGTGGAAAACAATCTGGCCGCATGCAGCACCTGGTGATGCTGGCAGACCCTGGGTGATAACCTTGGCAGACTTGAGTGCAGACTTGTCAAATACAGGGTGGAGCAGTTCGTCCAGCTTGTTTGGCTCGCAGCGCATGATAGCGGTCTTCTCGTCAATCATACCCTCGTGCAGGAGATCCATGGCAATCTTTACCATGGCAGTACCGGTACGCTTACCGTTACGTGTCTGGAGGAACCAGAGCTTGCCCTCCTGAACGGTGAACTCCATATCCTGCATATCGTGATAGTGGTGCTCCAGCTTGTCCTGAAGTGCATCAAGCTCAGCATAGAGCTCAGGCATTGCCTCTTCCATAGAAGGATACTTGGCTACGCGCTCCTCCTCTGAGATACCAGCGCGCTCAGCCCAGCGCTGTGAACCTATCTTTGTAATCTGCTGTGGGGTACGGATACCGGCTACAACGTCCTCACCCTGAGCATTGATCAGGTACTCACCGTTGGACAGGTTCTCACCGTTACCGGCATCGCGGCTAAAGCATACACCAGTTGCAGATGTATCGCCCATGTTACCGAATACCATTGCCATTACAGATACAGCAGTACCCCATTCGTCTGGAATACCCTCCATCTTGCGGTACAGGATAGCACGCTCGTTCATCCATGAACGGAATACAGCGCAGATAGCGCCCCAGAGCTGCTCAATAGGATCTGTTGGGAAATCCTGACCGGTCTGGTCCTTGATGGCCTTCTTGAAGAGCTCAACAAGCTTCTTCAGTGACTCTACTGAGAGGTCCTTGTCAAGAACAACACCCTGTTCTTCCTTAACCTTCTCTATGATAGCCTCAAATGGGTCAATATCTTCCTTGTTTACTGGCTTGAGTCCAAGTACAACGTCGCCGTACATCTGTACAAAACGGCGGTATGAATCATATACAAAATGAGGATTGCCGGTCTTCTTTACAAGTCCCTCTGCAACCTGGTCGTTAAGACCAAGGTTCAGGATAGTATCCATCATGCCTGGCATTGAAGCACGTGCACCTGAGCGAACAGATACCAGAAGTGGGTTCTCAACAGAACCGAACTTGCTGTTCATTAACTTTTCTGTGTGTGCAACAGCTGCCATAACCTCTTCCTGAAGCAGCTCTTTGATCTTTTCTTCGCCAACGGCATAATACTCATTGCAGCAATCTGTAGTGATTGTAAAACCAGGAGGTACTGGTACTCCGATGAGGTTCATCTCGGCCAGGTTTGCACCCTTGCCGCCAAGAGCCTCACGCATCTGCGCATTACCCTCGGCCTGTCCGTTTCCGAATGTGTAAACTCTTTTTTCGCTCATAAAACTAAAATGATATAATACTAATTGTTAAAAATTCAATTATGCGGACTGCAAAGTTACCCAATTATTATTAATTATACGGATTGTATTCTCTTTAAAATTGGTGATTGTGGAAAAAAACATGCAATCTGCCTTTCCTCACGCCATTTTTAGCTAATTTTGCAGGCCAAAATCCTAAACATATGTCCAAGAGAAGGAAAGAACAGCCCATTATTGAGAATGTAACAATAACCGATGTTGCCGCCGAGGGAAAGTCACTCGTAAGGATTAATGACCTGGTGGTGTTTGTGCCTTTTGTTGTTCCCGGTGATGTGGTTGACCTTAAGATCCTAAAGAAAAAGCACAGCTATGCAGAGGCAGTTGCCGTAAAATTCCACGAGCTCTCTGCCGTACGTGCCGTACCTTTCTGCAGCCACTTTGGAATATGTGGAGGATGCAAGTGGCAGAACCTTCCGTATGAGGAACAGCTCAGGTATAAACAGAAACAGGTAACAGATTGTCTTGAGCGTATAGCCAAGGTTGAATTACCTGAGATCAGTCCTATCATGGGCTCTGCGAATACTGTGCGTTACCGCAACAAACTAGAGTATTCGTTTAGTAACATGCGCTGGCTTACCCAAGAAGAAATGGACTCATTGACAGACTCTTCCAATCGTAAGCAGCCAGGTCTTGGATTCCATATCCCAGGTGCATTCGACAAGGTTCTCCACATAGAGTCATGCTGGCTTCAGGATGAGATCTCGGACCGCATAAGGAACGCCGCTTATCAATATGCAGTAGAGCACGGAATCCCATTCATCAACCTGCGTTCACAGGAGGGCATGCTGCGTGACATGATGGTACGTGTAGTAACAACCGGACAGATAATGGTCCTGGTTCAGGCCAAGGTAACCAACCCTTCCGAGATGGAACAGTTCATGGGTCTCATGCAGCATATATCGGACCTGTTCCCAGAGATAACCTCGTTGCTCTATGTCATAAACAACAAGTGTAACGATACTTTTGGAGACCTGGACGTACATGTGTTCCGCGGAGAGGAATTCATCTACGAGACAATGGAGAACCTCAGGTTCAAGATTGGTCCCAAGTCTTTCTTCCAGACAAACAGTACCCAGGCATACCGTCTCTATTCAGTAGTAAGGGATATGGCCGGCCTTCAGAAAGACGATGTAGTATATGATCTTTATACCGGAACCGGAACCATTGCCCAGTTCCTGGCTGGAAGAGTAAAGAAAGTTGTAGGTATTGAGTACGTACCCGAGGCTATAGAGGATGCCAAGGTAAATGCATCGGTCAACAATATAACAAACACCATATTCTTTGCCGGCGACATGAAGGATGTCCTCAATGCTGAGTTCATAGCCGAGCATGGTACCCCCGATGTAATAGTTACTGATCCTCCACGTGTGGGTATGCACAAGGATGTTGTGGATGTAATAATGGCAGCAGCACCCAAAAGGATAGTGTATGTAAGCTGTAATCCAGCTACCCAGGCCCGCGATATTGCTCTTCTTGACAGTCAGTACCGTGTTGTCGCTGTCCAGCCGGTGGACATGTTCCCTCATACACAGCATGTAGAAGTTGTTACATTGCTTGAAAAACGTTGAAAATTGTTAAGTTTCATCATTCCGGTTTAACGATTTGACATTCTGACTATCAAAAGATTGATTATTTAAGGAACACATCATATATATGAAGAAGACAATTGTATTTCTGGCACTTATTGCAATGTGCAGTCTTAGCTTTGCCCAGGGCGATACCATCAGAACCACAGAACCTTACAAGACAGAGGCGGGCGATATTATCTATCAGCCCGAATTCAAAGGTGGAATAGAAAAGATGTACGAGTATATCTCTCATAATTTTATCTATCCCGATGAGGCCGAAAAGCGTTCTGTAAGTGGAAAGATAGAGGTTGAGTTTACCGTTGAGAGATCTGGAGACATTACTGGCGTAGGTGTTCTCAAGGGATTGGATTATTCAATCGATGAGGAAGTGGTAAACCTGATCAAGGGTATGCCACGCTGGCTTCCTGCTACCAAGAATGGTGTCCCTGTAAGGTACAAGGTTTCCATGCCTATCACCATAAAGGCATCCAGGACCCGCAGCCAGAGATCAAGTACCGGCCTCAAGGATTATAGGGAAAGATAATTGATTAACAAATCTGCTACCCGTACGTCTTGATAATAGAATAACATTAAGATTTAGGAAATATGAAAAGGATTCTATTGATGGCAGCATCGGCTCTTATGTTGCTGAGTTGTGGAGATGTATACAGGACGTACGAAACCTACCAGATCGTAAAACAGGGAACAGAAATATTCACCGATTATATTACCGTCCATGGTAATGAATGGTACAAGTCATCAGTTCCCGAGGGAAAGCCGGGCTTTTATGTCTATCACGAATTTATGTTCAATGAAATAAACAATGACGTCCTTGACAAGGGAGCTGTCCTGGTTTATATGATAGATTCCGAAGGTCGTGAGAATATCCTGCCGTACGTATATCCTGTTCAGGATAATGAGGGCAGAAAATTCATGCAGAACATAAGGTACGAGGTTGAGAAGGGCACGCTTACAATAGTTGTGGAGTGGGAGAACTTCTATGACTACACTGACCCGCATGCAGATTATCTTTTCAAGGTCTGCATCCTGAGCCCGGGAATTACAGACAAAAAGAAATAAACAGCAGTAACCGGATTACTGTTCCGGGCACTGAAGTATCACAGTGGTGGCGCCAAGAGTAATTATGGCGCCATCTTCTATTTGTACCCTTTCCCTGTCGGCTAAAATACGGTTGAACAGGAATGTTCCGGTAAGGCTTGGAAAATCCCTCAGTGTGTAGCTTATATCTCCCTGAGGTCCGCGCTTTACTGTTATTACGCAGTGCCTGCGGTCCATGCTTCGGTCGTTGGTGTCTATGGGAATGGTAATCTGGTCGCCCGGATTGTAACGTCCTATTATGTTTTCTCCTTCCTGGAGTGCAAAACTCTGACGGTATCCGAATACATTCTCCACTACCAGGATTGATCCCAGTCCAAGGTCATTTACTTCCTTGTTGCGGTCTGCATCTCTTTGGGTTGCGGCCAGCTTGCTGGTGCCAATGCGTATCTTGAACTGCTTACGGCAATTCTCACATTCAAACACAAGACTCTGACCTTCCTTGTAGAGGGTTTCGTCAAAAGTGTTGTAGTGGTCACACTTGGGGCATCGTACGCGTTTCATATATGTGAGTCAGAATATTCATAAAAAAAGCAAACCTGTAAGCCGGGTTCTGTACGGGACAAGCCCGCGTCTGTCATTAATCTTGACCTGACGTCACCGTCAGGCTCCGCACCCTTGAGGGTACGCGCGTTCTACCCTCCGGCTCAGGCGGGCAGCCCTCTGACGCCGGTATACATGAACTTGCAACATCCAGTGCGTACAGCACCCGCATCACTGCAGGCCTGGTGGGCTCTTACCCCGCCTTCTCACCCTTGCCCCAGAGGGGCGGTTGTTTTCTTCTACGCTACCCGGCCGTTACCAGCCGCTTCTTACTGGGAAGTGGATTGCCCTGTGTTGCCCGGACTTTCCTCAGCCCCACTGGGGGACAGCGACAGACCGGTCTGCTTTCGGAGCGCAAAATTACTAAAAAACATGATTTTTTCTTACCTTTACGCCACTTAAAAAAACCAGGTTATGAAAAGGATATTGTTTATTATTGCCGCATTTGCAAGCCTTGGAGCATGGGCTCAGAATGCCAATGGCGGTATCAGTCAGGAAATGCTCAGTACAATCCGTAAGGGCTATACCGATAATCCGGCCAATAAGGCTGTCAGGAATGCACTTGCCGGACAGTCAATAGCCGTACTTGCAGTAAATGCCGACAATACGGCCATGATTGATACCCATTTCTCTCACATTGTCCCTACAAAAGGTATTACAGACCAGAAGTCATCGGGCCGCTGCTGGCTGTTCACCGGTCTTAACGTACTCAGGGCAAAAATGATTGCAACACATAACCTGGGCGAGTTTACCCTTAGCCAGAACTACCTCTCTTTCTATGACCTCCTGGAAAAGTCAAACCTGTTCCTCCAGGCCATGATAGACAACTCAAAACTGGATATAACCGACCGTAAGGTTGACTGGCTTTTCCAGAATCCTATAGGCGATGGAGGTCAGTTTACCGGAGTATCAAACCTCATCATGAAATACGGCGTGGTACCATCGGACATCATGCCCGAGACATATCAGAGCAACAATACCAGCGAGATGCGTACTATCCTGGCACGCAAGCTGCGTGAGTGGGGACTTGAGCTCAGGGGTATGAAAGCCGCCGATGCCCAGAAACGCAAGCTGGAAATGCTTACAGAGATGTACGGAATCCTGGTCAAGTGTCTTGGTGTTCCTCCAACAGAGTTTGAATGGACACGTTATGACAGCAAGGGTAATTTTGTAAGCCGCAATACCTATACTCCCCAGGGCTTTTACAACGAATTCATAGGCCAGGATCTTGAGAACAACTACATCATGGTCATGAATGATCCGTCAAGGGAGTACTACAAGACCTATGAGATAGAATATGACCGCCATGTATATGACGGAGACAACTGGGTATATGTAAACCTTCCCATAGAGCGTATCAAGGAGATGGCAATTGCATCCATCAAGGATAGCACAGCCATGTATTTCTCATGTGATGTCAGGAAGTTTGCCAATACCACAAAGGGAACACTTGACCTTGCCAACATGGACTATGAGTCACTCTTTGACACAGATTTCCCAATGGATAAGAAACAGCGCATCCAGACCTATGCAAGCGGTTCCTCCCATGCCATGACCCTGATAGCCGTGGACATTGACTCAGAAGGAACACCAACCAAATGGATGGTGGAGAACAGCTGGGGCGCAACATCGGGCTATAAAGGTAACCTTATCATGACCGATGAGTGGTTCAATGAATACATGTTCAGACTGGTGCTGGAAAAGAAATATGTTCCATCAGACATACTCAAACTGATGGACAGAAAGCCAATCATGCTCCCTTCCTGGGACCCCATGTTCTTACCCGAAGACTGATAAACTGATATAAGATATGAAAAGAATAGCTTTGTTTCTGACCGCAGCTGTCATACTGCTCTCAGTCAGTTCATGCTCAAAGTATGAAACTGTAAAGGGGGATCCCATGCATTCCATGGTGTACACCCTGGATAATGGCCTTAAGGTTTACATGACTGTAAACAAGGAACAGCCCAGGATCCAGACCTATATAGCCGTAAGGAACGGAGGAAAGAATGATCCTTCCAACAATACAGGCCTGGCCCATTATCTTGAGCATATCATGTTCAAGGGCTCAGAAAACTTTGGCACAAAGGATTATGCAGCCGAGAAAGTAATTCTTGACCAGATTGAGGAACAGTTCAATGTATATGGCACCAAGACAGATCCAGAAGAGAGAAAGGCCATATACCATGTAATAGACAGTCTGAGCTATGCAGCATCGGAGATTGCCATTCCTAATGAGTATGACAAACTCATGGCTGTAATAGGCTCCAAGGGTACCAATGCCTTTACATCCGAGGACATGACCGTCTATCAGGAGGATATCCCTTCCAATCAGATTGATAACTGGGCACGTATCCAGGCGGACCGTTTCCGCAACCTTGTAGTACGCGGATTCCATACGGAACTCGAGGCGGTATATGAGGAATATAACATGTACCTCAATGAGGATGGTGAGAATGCCCTCTATGCCATGGATTCAGTGCTTTACAAGCATCATCCATACGGACTGCAGCAGGTAATAGGCACACAGCAGCATCTCAAGAACCCCTCCATTACTGCTATCAAGAATCAAAAGAACACTATGTATGTGCCAAACAACATAGCAATATGCGTGTCTGGCGATTTTGATCCGGACAATTTTGTTGCATGCGTAGAAAAGTATTTCGGCTCATGGGATCCCAATCCCAATCTTCCGGAATTCAGGTATGAGCCGGAAGAGCCCCTTACTGCACCTGTTGTAAGGCACGTATACGGTAATGAGTCAGATTTCCTTGTGTTTGGATGGCGCTGTCCGGGTGAGAAGGAGCGTGATAGCGAGATAGCCGGCATTGTCGAGTCTATTCTTACAAACGGTAAGGCAGGTCTGATAGACCTTGATCTTAATCAGCAGCAGAAAGTTCTTGGTGCAGGTTCTCAGATCTATGGCCGTATGGACTATTCTGATTTCCTCATTCAGGGCTACCCAAAAGACGGCCAGACCCTTGCTGAGGTAGAGGAACTCATACTTGCCGAGGTACGCAAGCTCTGCAATGGTGACTTTGATGAGTCTCTCATTGATGCAGCTATAGCCAATACCAAGCTCAGGGAGATGCGTCAGCTGGAGTCAAACAGCAGCCGTGCCATGAAATTCGTTGAATCATTCATATACGGTACCAAATGGGCCGATGAGGTAACACGCATGGACCGCCTCTCTAAGGTTACCAAGGCCGATGTAGTAGAGTGGGCCCGCAAGTACCTGTCGGACAAGTCTTATGTTCTTGTTTACAAGCATCAGGGTGTTAATCCCAAGAACAACAAGATTGTAGCCCCTGCAATCACACCTATTGCAACCAACCGTGACAGCCAGAGCGAATTCCTTAAAGAGATAGCTGCCACCCAGGTAACTCCAATAGAACCGGTATTTGTAGATTTTGACAAGGACATGTCCAGGTCAGAGTTCAGCAAGGGTATAGAAATGCTCTATAAGCAGAATGAGAACAATGACATTGTCAATGTAACATTCCGTTTCTACACTGGAAAGAGCACCAATCCTGCCATCTCAATGGCATTTGACTATCTGTCATATCTTGGCACTCCTACACACAGTGCTAGCGATCTTGCCCTTAAAGAGTACCAGCTTGCCGGAAACCACAGCTTCAATGTTGCCGACAACATGTTCACATTCTCAGTATCGGGCCTTGCCGAGAACATGGGCCAGATGCTCGACCTTGTAGAGGATCTCATGCTCAATGCAATTCCAGACAATGATATCCTGGACAACCTCAAGAACGATGAACTCATGTCACGTCAAATGTCCAAGGCCAGCCAGGGCAGTTGCTCAAACGCCCTGAACCGCTATCTGTATTATGGTCCTGAGTATGTAAAGTCTGTTACTCTTACCGATGATCAGGTAATGGCTCTTACATCGGAACAGCTTCTTGGACTGGTACGTGGCATTCTGGATAAGGAGCATATCATCATGTATTACGGTCCGCAGTCCGAATCTACTGCCAAGCAGGTTCTTGCTGCCCATCACAAATATTCATCCAACCCTGGAAAACTTGAAAGACAGTATACCCAGAAACGTATAGTAACAGAACCAAAGGTCATTATTGCACCTTATGACTCCCGCCAGTTCAATTATACCCAGTATTCAAACCGTGGCGAAAAGTTCTCCCTTAAGGATGCCACAGCCATAGAACTCTTCAACGAGTATTTTGGCGGTGGAATGAATACCATAGTATTCCAGGAGATGCGCGAGGCCAGGGCCTTGGCATACAGTGCAGGTGCCCTGCTGTCTGTTCCTGCATTTACTGACGATACTTACAGCTTCTATGCAAGAATAGGTTCTCAGAATGACAAGCTCAAGACTGCGGTAGAGGCTTTTGATCTTATAATCAACGATATGCCTCAGTCCGACAAATCATTTGAGATAGCACGTACAGCCATGGAGTCACAGCTCCGTACAAGCCGTACTACCGGTATGTCTGTCCTTAACAGTTACCTCAAGGCCCGTGACCTTGGTCTTACAGAACCATTGACCAAGACCATCTATGCCAATCTGTCATCCATGACTATGAGTGATCTGGTTAACTGCCAGCAGGCATGGATTAAGGGACGTACCTATATATACGGTATTCTGGGTAATGCGGCCGATATGGATATGGATTTCCTCAGGACCCTTGGAAAGGTTGAGCATATCTCGCTCGATGAGTTGTTTGGATATAAGTGACAATAATTCACATACACCATAAAAAGGCGGGCAGATATAGTGCATATCTGCCCGTTTTCTGTTAAAATGCAGCCTGAATGGTTAATTATTGGGAAAAGTATTGCCGGATATGTAACATTGGTTCGAATGTTGTATATATTTGGCAAAGGTAAGTGTTAAAACAACCAGAGTAATTAACCAAAATAGGAGATTAAGCTATGAAAAAAGTAATTAACATCCTTACGTACTCAACTGTACTTGCATGCTGCTGCATAGGAGCATCAATCATCACGACTAATATCGTTAACCGCCATAAGACCAATGTGGTCTATGTAAATGACCACGACGAACCATATACCACACTTTCCCATGCAAGCATGTCATCGGCATCCAGGATGCAGCCTGTAGACCTGACCGATGCAGCCCAGAAGACTGTATCCGGAGTGGTGCATATCAAATCCACAGTGCAGAGCCGTACCCGTACTGTTCAGGAGATGCCGGACATATTTGAGTATATGTTTGGTGCGCGTCCACGTCAGCGTCAGTACAGGACTGAGCCCCAGGTAGGCTACGGTTCAGGCGTTATCCTGAGCAAGGACGGATATATCGTGACCAATAATCATGTCATAGATCAGGCCGATGAAATCCAGGTAACACTGAATGATAACCGCGTATTCCAGGCGCAGCTCATAGGTGCCGATGCCAATACCGATCTGGCTCTCATCAAGATAGAGGGCGATGATTTCCCTGTTATACCAATGGGTAACTCCGATGAGCTCAGGCTGGGAGAGTGGGTACTTGCTGTTGGTAATCCGTTTAACCTCACATCCAGTGTAACCGCTGGTGTGGTAAGTGCCAAATCACGCAAGATAGGTATTTACGAGGGTGGTGAGAGCATAGAATCATTCATACAGACCGATGCCGCAATCAATATGGGAAACAGCGGTGGCGCCTTGGTAAACGTACGCGGTGAACTTGTTGGTATCAACGCGGCTCTCGAATCTCCTACCGGAACCTATGCGGGTTACGGATTTGCAATTCCAACCACAATAGTCAGGAAGGTTGTGTCTGACCTCAAGGAATACGGTACCGTGCAGCGTGCCATGATGGGTATAGCAGGACGTGATGTACTTTCACTCCGTCAGGACAAAAACAACAGCCAGTATGATTTTGGCGATGCAATAGACGGTGTATATGTGACCGATGTAACCGATGGTGGCGGTGCCCTTGCAGCAGGAATCAAGCAAGGTGACATCATAGTTGAGATAAACGGCAAGAAAGTACGTACCATGAATGAGTTGCAGGAGACAGTTGTACAGTACCGTCCCGGCGACAAGATCAAGGTAACCGTACTCCGTAGCGGTAAAGAGAAAAAGTTTGACGTTGAACTCAAGAACTCACGCGGCAATACCGAAATCGTAAAGGAGGCCAATCTGGAGGTTCTTGGAGCAACCTTCCAGGATGTACCCGAGCAGACACGCCGTCAGCTCAACATCGGATACGGAATCCAGGTCAGTTCAGTAAAGAGCGGACTGCTCAAGGATGCCGGCATACAGAAGGGATTCATTATCCTCAAGGTCAATTCAAACCAGATCAAATCTACCGATGATTTTGAATCAACCTACAAGGAGGCAGCCAACTCAACAGAGAGAGTCCTGTTCATATCGGGTGTATATCCCTCAGGCCGCAGGGCATACTATTCTGTAGAATTGGGAGAGGAGTAATCTTTTCCTGGAAACAGACTAAAAATTGGAGTGGCTTAAAAACCACTTCAATTTTTTTATTTATAAAACAATAGGATATTTCTATTTTGAGTAAATTTGCACCCAATTCGCTTATTTGAGCATAATAGGCGTTTGACGATAGAAATAAATACAAAGCTTATATACTGAAAATGAGACAACTCAAAATTACAAAGAGCATCACGAACCGTGAAAGCGCATCCCTTGACAAATACCTTCAGGAAATCGGCCGCGAGGAGCTTATCACCGTAGAGGAGGAGGTTGAGCTTGCACAGCGTATCCGTAAGGGAGACAGGGCTGCACTGGAAAAACTTACCCGTGCCAACCTTCGTTTCGTGGTGTCAGTTTCAAAACAGTATCAGAATCAGGGACTCAGTCTGCCTGACCTTATAAATGAGGGTAACCTTGGTCTTATCAAGGCTGCCGAAAAATTCGATGAGACCCGTGGATTCAAGTTCATCAGCTACGCAGTATGGTGGATCCGTCAGTCCATCCTTCAGGCACTGGCTGAACAGGCTAGAATTGTACGTCTTCCTCTCAACCAGGTTGGTTCACTCAACAAGATCAGCAAGGCCTTGTCCAAGTTTGAGCAGGAGAACGAGCGCAGGCCATCTCCAGAGGAGCTTGCCGAGGAGTTGGATATACCAGTAGACAAGATAGCCGATACCCTCAAGGTTTCGGGCCGTCATATCTCTGTAGATGCTCCATTCGTGGACGGAGAGGATAACAGCCTTCTGGACGTTCTCGTGAACGATGATTCTCCTATGGCCGACAGGACCCTCGTAAATGAGTCCCTCTCCAAGGAGATTGACCGTGCCCTTTCTACACTCACTGACCGTGAGAAAGATATCATACGCATGTTCTTTGGTATAGGATGCCGTGAAATGACTCTCGAGGAAATTGGCGACAAGTTTGGTCTTACCCGCGAGCGTGTACGTCAGATCAAGGAAAAGGCCATCCGCCGTCTCCGTCAGAATTCACGTAGCAAACTGCTTAAATCCTATCTTGGTTAATATATGCGTTCAGCAGTCAGATATCTGTTAACGGGCATTCTTCTAATGCTGTCATTGTCTGCAGGTGCACAGAGATCTGGCAGATCACAGGATCCTACCTTGAACAGGGGTGATGGACTTGAGAAAAACCGCAGCGACCTGGCTAAGATACGTAACGATAAGCAGAATGAGAATTCCCGTCAGGAAAACATATACGTGTTTGCATCGGCCTTCTCACTGATAGATTCCATACTGTACGTATCGGATGTTAAGCTTATAGATAATGTAACCGTTAACAACCGCTGGTTCATAAAGGACCGTGCGGCATTTGAGCGTCAGTTCCATGATTATGTAGCGGCCGATGGGAATGAAACCTATCTGAGTTCCATCTTTTTCTCCGATAAACAGAAAAAGTCCAGTAAACGCAGGGCCCGCCTTATAAGAAGGAACAGCAAGAAAAACGGCTTTAAGCTGGTAGAGGTACATGCTTTTGAATTCAGCAATGTAATTCTACCTCAGGAACAGCCAACGCCTCAGTACGAGTTCAGGTATTAATATTGCATGTGAACTGCAATTCTCAAGCCCCATTGGTCAACATCGGGGCTATTTTTATATGTAACCCTCTGGAACCAGTTTATGGACATCACCTTGAAAATGTTCTCTATACCCGCACCAATCTCCACAAAAGGTTCTGTCATGTGAGTGCCTGTAGACTTGCTGCGGTCGGTAGGGTACTTGAAAATGTTTCCACTCAGGTTCTTGTCAGGGTCATTGCAGTCATTCAGCGAGCCCCATGTTCCGCGGCAATAAAGCACCTCTCTCAGCTTGAGTCGATTTATCAGCGGCAAACGGTTCATTATAAGGCCGTTCATGTAATATGCCACATCCCAGGTAATGTGTCTGTCCATAACGAATTCCATTGGAGTCATTGTCTCAAATGATTCCTTTCGGTACGTGAACGATAGGTTTGCATTTGGTATTATAAGCAGAGGGTAGGGGGCCTCTCCCCATATCTTGCCGGCACGCAGCATAACATTGAAATAACCCAGTGGTGCGGCCATCAGTCTCTGACGGTATGAGAACTCTGTATGCTGTATAGAGTATTCAGAACCCAGGAGTCCCGCATAGGACATTGTGTGGTTCAGTGTAAATACGGGCTTCTCTGGTGTCTTGTTGTTGCGGTCCCACTTATGCTGGACAAACTTCTCGTTCGGTGCATATCTCAGGCCAAATTCCAGCTCAGTCTGCATGATTTCTTTTGCACTGCCACTGCCATCGGTCCTTTCCATTGTAATGAACTTGGTAGCCTCATTCACACGGTTGCGCAAAGTACCCGTAAAAGTAATGCCGTTATGGCGTTCCCTGGTGTAGGTAAGCTCTGTCTTGCGTATATAGCCTACCATATTGTCCGGCAGTCTGCGGATAGAGAGCAGTGCATTGTCCTTGTTTGTATAAAGGTATTGCTGTCCGTATTTGTATATATCATCCTCGTACTGCAACTTGAGGGAATGTATTGGGAACTCGTTCCACATTTCCTTCTTAGGCTTGAACGAGTATTCCAGACGGCCAAAATACTTGAATCTCTTATCCATTCCGTAAATAAGATATCCAGTGGCAAACAGATTGGGATTAAGCTGTGCAGTAGAAAAACCTCCAAGTTTGAACCTTAATCCTTCCAGTCCATTGTGGCTCACCCAGGTATTTACTGGTCCTATATAAAAAGGTGTATTCTCTTCTCTTACCGGTATGTATCCAGTGAACAACAGTTTAATCATTCTCTCTGTCCAGTAGTATGCCGGAACCTGACGCAGCTGCAAAAGCATGTCATTCACGTTCTTTGACTTTGCATGCCCTGCATTATTGCCATTCACTGATCTGTACTGTGCCCAGAACTCCGGGTCGCGTTGCGTGGATTCGGCTCCCTCTATTACATGTTCCTGGTGAGTGAACGGTTCACGGTCAACATCGTCGTTGAACCTGTATCCTGAGTAGAATACCTCACGGCGCCCGTAAATGCCGTCAATAAAATCATAAAGCTTGAACTCTGCTGTAATACATTCGTATGTGAGCAGCCTGGGGTGCTGTGCATCACGCTCAAATTTCTGCTCAATATTCATGTACTCCACAAAATTCAGGTTAATCTCATACGGAACATTCATCTGTACCCATTTTACAAAATGGGTGGAATCGGCCGTAATGTATAAATGACCGGTAAAACCAAAAGACTGGGAGTTCCTGGGAACAAAAGTAACGTCCACACATTTTTCTCCATCAACATTAAGCGTATCCTGCAGGTAGAACCGGTAATATGAGGTTGCTATATTGGAGAATGGGCTGATAAACTCATTCCTCATAATCATAACCCTATCATTGAACAGGTCAATATCCTGTAACGTCACCTCCATGGATGCGCGGATCTCCTCATCTGGCATGAAATCCTCAATTCCAGCCCAGTCCCGACCTGCCACTTTCTGTTTAATCCTTTCCGGCCTGTGCTGATAGTAGTCAGTAGCGGCCAGCTCACGTGTAGAAACATTCAGTATGGGCTTGCCCGATACCAGCGACGTGTCCACATAATCTATAAGGAATGGAAAATTCCTGAACACTCCCTGCTGTTGTTTCTCCTGCGTAAAGTTATCCAGTGCAATGACAAAAGTCTCGTATCGGTCCCTAGATACATAATCGTTGTTGAACGGATTGTCTTTCTCCTTCCTGGCTGTTATTTCCTGGATAAGCTCCACAGCAGGATTGCCTCTCCTTGTGTACCTTTCCTTTCCAGGTGTTATTTCAATCTCTTCAAGATTGTATACTGTTGGATTCAGGACTATGTTCAATGGAAACACGGTGTTTTCCGACAGCCTGAGTTCAACATCCTGATATCCTATAGACGTTACCACAAGAGTCTGGCCTTTTATGCCGGCGTTAAAGGAAAAATTTCCATTGTTGTCTGTAATACATCCAATGGTAGTATCCTTTAGCCTTACCGTAGTGTAGGGCAGTGGGGCTCCCTGGTTGTCTTTTACCTTGCCGTTTACACGTAAAACGCTGTTCTGAGCCATTGTAAGATTCAGGTTCAAGAACAATAGCAACAAGGAAAGGACTATATGTTTTTTGATTAATTCAGTCACACCTTATATACTTGTATAAAATACGGTGCAAATATACGTTTTATTGCGCTTATAGCCAACTTGCATAAAATCAAAGGAGTTGGTGTTTGGATAAAAATTTCTTGAAAAAAAGTGTCTAAAATGTTTGGTGGGTAACTAAAGTCGCTCTATCTTTGCATCCGCTTTCCGAGGGGAACACCTTGGTAAAGCA
>JAZUFR010000045.1:0-18892 GCA_045640825.1 Bacteroidaceae bacterium | reverse complement strand
TGGTGCTAATAATATTAATGGTGCGCCTCAGCGTAGCGTTACCGTGGATATCTACGGAACTAACGCGGCTCCGGCAGAAGGTGAGTATGCACTCTTTGCTGTATATGGCGGCGGTAACCAGGCCAATTACACCTATGGCAATGGCTATCCTAAGGTAACTGTTCACAACTGTGACAACTCAATAGAATATGTTTATGGTGGCGGTAATGCTGCGGCTGTGGCAGCTACCGATGTTACCATATATGGTGGCGATAAGATAGGTAATGTGTTTGGTGGTGGTAACGGTCAAGTGCGCGCTGCTAATGTCAATGGCAATACCAATGTAAAGATCTATGGTGGAACCATTGGTGATGTATATGGTGGCTCAAACACCAACGGTACCATAGGTGGAACCATATCGGTCAACGTCAATGCCCAGGCCGAAACAGACCACAGTGCCTGTCCTGTATATATAGATAATGTATACGGTGGTGGTAACAAGGCAGCATATACCGGTAGTCCTGCTGTAAATCTAAGGAATGGAACTGTTGGCACACTGTATGGAGGTGGACTTGGTGCTACAGCCGTTGTGACCGGCAATCCTGTAGTAACGGTTACAGGCGGAACCGCATTGAGCGTATTTGGAGGTGGTAGCCAGGCCGATACTGATGGTAATACCACTGTGAATATCCAGGGCGGAACAATTACCCAGGCTGTATATGGTGGTGGTGCACTTGCCAATACCGGCAATACAGAGGTAAATCTGACCGGCGGAACCGTGAACGATGTTTACGGCGGTGGTCTGGGACAGTTGGCCGATGCATCGGCCGGACTGGAGGCTGTAGCTGCTACGGTAGGTTCAACAACAGTGAACATAGGTAGCGGTACTGTAAATGTAGTAAATGGTTATTCAGAAGTATCGGATGTTGTAGGTGACTGTGTAATAACCGGTAGCGTATTTGGCTGCAATAACCTGAATGGAACACCAACCGGCAATGCTACGGTAAACGTGTTCAAGACCCATACAGATAACCCTGCTGATCCTAATCCATATAACAGCAAGATAGCAGCGGTATATGGCGGTGGTAACCTGGCAGCATATCTGCCATCCAACATGTCAACATCATCTACAGCTACTACCCGCGTGGAAATCTTTACCTGCTGGAATGTAATTGACTATGTATATGGCGGTGGTAATGCGGCATCGACCCCTGCAACCAGCGTTACAATCCATGGTGGAAAGCTTGGCAGCGTGTTTGGCGGCGGTAACGGTAAGACCGAGGAAGGTGCCGCTACAGAGAACCCCGGAGCTGATGTAGGTTACAGGGACTTTACCTGGGATGCTGAACATGCATACGGTGCCGGCACAACAATAGTACACGTTTGGGGTGGTATAATAAACTCAGTGTTTGGTGGCAGTAATACAAAGGGTAACATCCGCATATCATCGACCGTAGATCTTGATGAGCGTGATGATGCCTGCGAATTTGAGATAGGCGATGTATATGGTGCCGGCAATATGGCCGAAATGTATGGTAGCGGTAATGTTGTGATTGGCTGTATTCCTGGAATGAAGGAGATATATGGTGGCGCCAAGCAGGCCAATATTAATGGTAATGTCTCCCTTACAATTACCAATGGAACATTTGGCCGTGTATTTGGCGGCAACAATATTGGTGGTAGCATAAGCGGTACAATTACCGTTAACATTGAGGAGACCGGCTGTCATCCTATTGTTATTGGTGAGGTATATGGCGGCGGTAACCAGGCTGCATACACAGGTAATCCTACGGTAAATGCCTACTCATTTACTCAGATTGGCAAGATATTTGGTGGTGGCTATGGTGCCGGTGCAACCGTAACTGGCAATACGTATGTAAACGTACAGCAGTTGCCGGGCCGATATGCAGATCTGATAGATGGCAATATTGGTACAATAGGTGCCGTATTTGGCGGTGGCAACGCGGCTATGGTAGATGGTAATACCAATGTGAATTTAGGAACAGAGCAGACTGTAACCTTTACGTCGGTTGCTACAGATAAAGTCAAGGATGTTACAGGTGCCAATATCTTACCTATAACAGTTACAATACCTGCTTCCATTACCGGTGGTGATCCAGAGGTATATACCGGTGACGGTAATATTTACGGTGGTGGTAATGCTGCCGATGTAACCGGCAATACAAACGTTGTGGTTGGACGATAAACAGGCAGAATGGGGTAGTGGCAGTAATGTCACTCCCTGTAACGCTTGGTCTGCTGAGCATAGCCGCACTTGCGGCACAGTGGTTCTACGGCTTTGTGTGCGCTGAATCCGTTATACATGCGTACGGCGCGTTTGGAACTTAGGATTTCCTGGAGTGGTTGCTCAAACAGATTGCCCAGACTGATGGTTCCCTCGTGGTCAAGGCAACAGGGCACAACAGTGCCGTCGCACAGTACACCAATCTGTCCGCGCAGTCCGTAGCAGAACAGTTCCTCCCCATAATCTACTGCGCGTTCCTCCTGTGGCCACTCAAACATTCGGTCATATTCCAGGAACAGCTTATGGGACAGCTTGAACCCATTCTTGTTCTCTGTCCATGGCTGAGGTATATAATCTGCTATATGCTGTAGAATCTGCCCGTTCTGGCTATTGTATCCGCCTTGGTTCCACAAGCGCAGCACTACAATTATACCGTTGGCCGATGCCTTGATGGCAAACTCCATTACACCTTTTATATATTCATGCATGTTGCTTATTCCATTGCCCTCCTGTGAGTGAAGGGATATGTTTATCTTATAAGGTGATGACGGGATTATTGCATCCATCTGTGAGAGCAGGGTGCCGTTTGTGGTGAGCACAGGAATAAATCCCTTGTCCCGTGCCATACGTATAAAAACCGGCAGATCCTTATGGAGGGTGGGCTCGCCCATAAGGTGAAAGTACAGAAAGTGGATGTTTCCGAGTAAACGGTCAGTCAGAGTGTTGAACTCTTCCACACTCATGCATCGCCCTGGCCGGGCATTCTTGGGACAGAATACACAGTCTAGGTTACAGATGTTGGTTATTTCCAGAAAACAGCGTTCAATCACCTTGCAATATCAGTCTGTAAGGCCAAGTATCTGACGAATGAGTGGTACCACTGCAGTGCGCAGGGACTTGTCGTTAAGACGGTGCTCGCCATCAAAACGCTGGGCATTGCTGTAGTGCTTTTTGAACAGATCATAGCAGTTAACGGTGGTGTCATGGACACCAAACAGTCCCCAGGTGTTCTCCCTGTCAAAGTCTGTTATGCCCTTGAACTGCTGACGTTCCATCATATTGTAATTCTTGACTATCTGTCCGGTAATGGTAAAATCTTTAGCGCCATCCTTGCGTCCATTCTGAAACGGGTATTTCTTGCCGGCTTTCATGACCTTGGACATGGTTGACATGTTGAACGATGGGTTTACGCAAATCTTGCGGAATCCATACATCTGTTGTGCATACATGGCGCCCATGGATGTTCCTACTATAATGTCTGGCTGCTCGTCCTGTACAAACTGTTTAAGGTAGGGGAGCGCAATTGCGGGGTCAACAGGTATGTCCGGAGCAACAACCTCCAGCTCTGGCAGCATGTGACGCAGGGCTTCTACGGTGCCGCTGGCACCCGATGAACCAAATCCGTGAAAGTATATAAGTTTCATAGTTCCGTTATAATATTTCCTTTATATCCAAAAGTGAATGAATGGTGTACTGGGGTTTGACAGTATCTGTTGGAGCGGAATTGCGGTGAGCAAACCAGCAGGTGTGCATGCCGTACTCCAGTCCGCCCGATATATCGGCATTGAGTGAGTCTCCAATAATGATAGTCTGACTTGGCCTGAGGTCTTGCAGGTGGGCAAATGTCCAGTCGTAGAACCGCTTGTCGGGCTTGTTGTAGCCAATGTCGAGCGAGCAGAAATACCCATCTATATAATCTGTCAGGCCAGCTTTGGCAAGACGCGTCTTTTGCTGCAGCTCCGACGCATTGCTTACCACATAGACCTTGTATCTGTCATGCAGGTAGCGCATTATTTCATGGGAGCCCTCCATTGGGACCGATGTCTCACGCAACCCGGCAATAAAACTCTGCTCAAACGCTACTCCATCGGCCTTTATACCTAGGTCACGGAATATGTTTGCCCAGCGTGTACGGTGCAGTTCGTCCACAGTAAGCTGCTTGTCTTCTATCATCTTCCACAACTTGACGTTGCGGTTTATAAAGAAATCAAATATCTGGTCGGTGTATGTCAATCCGTGAATCTCCATACAGTGCTTTACATCCTGGCGTGCGCACTCGTTGAAATCGAGCAGGGTGTCGTCTACATCCATGAGTACGGCTTTTATGTTTTCCAGTCTTTCTTTCATGTTGGTTCAGCTTATGGTCAGAATGAGTTGTTCTGTGGTACCTGGTGTAATACGGTATCGGTTATCTGTGCGGCGACCTATTACCCATATTATATCTTCTCCCTGGGTAAGGACAAGCTGTCTCTGGCGTTCAACCAGATTGCACTTGCAGTCGGTCATAAAATCACTTACCAGCTTGCGGCCTTTCATACCAAAAGGTATAAACCAGTCACCTGGCTGGACGGGCCTAACTGTTACGGGACCGTTAATCTTGCTGCTGTCTATGGTTGCGGTGGTGGCAAGCCTTGAGACTGGGGTATTACCAGGGGCAGTTTTTATGCTCATTACCTGGCCGTTGGGCAGCGTAATGCATGTATCAGGTTGTAGTGTACATGTAAGATGTTCGGCGTTGTTGGCAATGGGAGCCACAATTAGCGAGTCCCTGTCTTTTACAAGTACGCGGGTACCCGACATGAACCGTGTTCCGGGCTGTGAGTCTAGCGATGCGCATATATCTGCAATCTGGCTGTCGTTGAATCCCATGGGAGACAGGATCTCAAACAACAGTCCCTGGGCCGATGGTGAGCTCTTTAAGGCATCTATGCTTATAAGAGTTGTGTCTTTTTCCTTGCGGACTGCCTGGCTTGTAAGCTGGTCTATGCCTGCACTGTAGATGTTCCACGCCTGCTGCAGGTGAGAGGCGGTTTCTATTATGGAGCTGTCTGCCGATGTACAGATCTGGCGCATGAGGGGCAGGAGCTGCAGGCGTATCCTGTTACGGGTGCAGTCTGGCTCCAGATTTGTGCTGTCTGTAATATAGTCCTGGTTAAGGGATCTTAGATAATCCAGTATGTCTGCTCTCGATACGCAGAGCATAGGCCTTATAATGTTTCCGTTCAGGGGCTTTATTCCGGTGAGTCCGCGCAGGCCGGTGCCACGCATCAGATTCATGAGGATGGTCTCTACGGAATCATCGCTGTGATGTGCCACCGCAATGCGCTCAATTCCAAGTTCTGAGCCAAGACGCTGGAAATCGGCATACCGTAGTTCCCGGGCTGCCATTTCTATGGATACTCCGTGCTCCTGTGCATAAGCACGTGTATCATAGTGGAATATGCTGAGCTCCACTCCCAGAGAAGTGCACAGGTCTGTTACAAAACTCTGGTCACGGTTACTCTCGGCCCCACGCAGATGAAAATTGCAGTGAACGGCATGAACTGTGTAGCCAAGAGACAACAGGACACGCAGGAGCGCGGTGCTATCGGCCCCTCCGCTAAGTCCAAGCAATACAGTCTGACCGTCTTCCAGCAGGCAGTTGGCTTTTATGTAGTTCCTGATTGTCTCCTTAAATTCCATATTTGCACAAAAGTACAAAATTAGTGATGATATGCAACGTTATTTATGGTGGCTGGCCTTGTAGAGCTGGCGGGTGTTGTGGACGTTATGCCAGATGGTGTAGAAACCTCCGGCTACCGATACAATAGGATCCCAGAATGTGTATCCCATCCAGATGGCAAACACGGTGTTCTTTTGTCCAAATGCCTGGCTGGCCTCTATGCGTGAACCGCAGCGCCTGCCTATGACACGTCCTATCCCAAACTGGAAAATGCAGCAGAACATGGAGACCAGAGCTATTCCTATGAGTGTCCATGCTGAACTGCCGCTGTGTATGATTGCACGTGTGCTCATGAGTATGGCAAGTGTAAGCGCAACACTCCACAGGTAGAACGAGAGGTTTATCCTGGCGGCAATCCAGTCGTGCAGGCGTGGTGCAAGATAGCGCAATGACCATGCAGACAGGCATGGGAGTATAAGCAGCGGAAAGACCTTGGCAATGATCCTTGAGAATGCAGCAAGGAATGTAATGCCGGCCTGCGGATAGAGCAATGGGACGGTCAGCGGCACAGCAACAGATACTGCCAGGTTTATAATGATGGTGTACGATACAACCTGAGCCATGTCTCCTCCCAGGCGTCCGGTTACAACAGCGCATGCTGTAGCGGTGGGGCAGATCATGCAGAGCATGGCCGATTCAAACAGCACCCTGTTCCTGAGTGCCCAGGCTGCAAATGCCGAGCTGCTGTGAAGCGAGAAGATGATTATTCCGCAGAGAGCCAGGAATGCGCCAAGCTGAATGAGCGCATCGTACAGGAACCATTTGGAGAGCTTGATATCGCGTGGAGCTATACGGCAAAAGCTTATAAAAAGCATGAGGAAGAGCAGGACAGGCTGTATTATATGACATGCTTTTTCCAGTATGGGGCCGGCTGGATGTATGGCCGGGATATTCATGTAAACCAAGTATGCTCCCGCACCGCAGAACATGCCAATTACAAGCATGCGGTCCTTGATGAACTTGATGAGTTTTTCTTTCATAATGGTAAAAACGTCATTTTGGGGTGCAAAGTTAGTTCAATTGAATACTTATTGCGCCCGGATTGCGTTTATATAGTAGTATATTTGCATACTTTATGAAAGTTCGGATAGTAAAATACCTGGCATGTGTGGCTCTGCTCATG
Organism: Bacteroidaceae bacterium; assembly: GCA_045640825.1. GTDB lineage: Bacteria > Bacteroidota > Bacteroidia > Bacteroidales > Bacteroidaceae > Colenecus. Next base: position 12,043 of record JAZUFR010000045.1, on the reverse strand, counting down.
CCCATGCTTTATACCGGCTGTACCAACACGGAACAGTTTACGGTAAGTCCGGACTGTTCCCTCAGTTTCTCTACAGATACGGTCAGGATGGATACCGTCTTTACGGGGATAGCATCGGCATCGGCCGGTCTCATGGTCTATAATAAGAACAAGAGTGGAATAAGGACCGATGTCGTGCTGGCCGGTGGTACGTCCAGTCCTTTCCGCATAAACATAGACGGTGAGGGAGGACACCAGATAACCGGACTGGAGCTGCTCCATGGAGACAGCCTGTTCTGTTTTGTGTCTGTAAACATCCCGTCCAATTCCATGGATAAACCGTTTAAATGCATTGACTCACTTATGTTTATTCTGGAGAGTGGGGTGGTGCAGCGTGTTATCCTGGAGGCCGATGGACAGAATGCCGTGCGTCTGCAATCCCATACCGTAAGTTCCAACCTTACCCTGACGGCCCAGCTGCCGTATATAGTGACCGATACCCTGCGCGTAATGCCGGGTGCCACTCTCATGCTTATGCCCGGCACAAGACTGTTCTTCCATCAGAAGGCAGTGCTGGATGTGCAGGGGCAGATAAGTGCCTGTGGAACTCCTGACAGCATGATAATAATGCGTGGAGACAGACTGGACAACATGCTTCCTGACCTGCCATACGACCTGCTTTCCGGTCAGTGGGGAGGAATAGTGCTTGGCTCAGACAGTTATGATAACAGGTTCAGCTACTGCGATATCCATGGGGCGGAATTTGGAATAAGGGCCGACAGCTCAGAGTCCAGCAGGACCAAGTTCAGCATGGAGACATCGGTCCTGCATAATGTGGACGGCAATGGTATTGAGGCATCGGGCTGCAGTATAGTTGTGGCCAACTCCCAGATTACCAATGCCGGCGGTTACTGCGTGGACCTGGCTGGTGGAAAGGCCGATTTTGCATTCTGCACCATTGCATCGTTCTCTATCTGGAACATAGGCAATGGGGCCGTGCGTATTACAGACAGTCGCCGCAAAACCCACTTTAACCTGGAAAACGCTACATTCCGTGATTGCATAATTACCGGACGCCACAAAGACGAATGGGTGGTGGAATTGCCCGATTCTGTTGGCCTACAGCCTCTATACAGCGTGTCCAACTCGTTGCTCATGACAATGGATACCACTAACGCCCATTTCCATGATGTGGTTTTTGAGAATGGCAACCACGGCCGTTATGGTCCCGATAATTTTACGCATAACACGCTTGTTGGATACCGCTCGGAATTCAGTCTGGACTCTCTCTCCCGAGCCAGGGGAATAGCCGATACGCTATCCTTGCTGTGGCCTGTGGACCTGTCGGGCGTGCCCCGACCGCTCAGTGGGGCCGATGCAGGCTGTTACCAGTTTGTTTCAAAAAAATAACCTGAAAGACAAATGAATAATCCTTTTCCCTTACTTTCCTTACTTGCCATACTGTCCATTCCCCTTGCTGCCCAGGAGAATATGACCGTAATGTTCTGGAACACTGAGAACCTTTTTGATACTGTAGATGATCCCAACAAGAACGACGATGACTTTACTCCCAATGGCGATTATAAATGGAACCAGTCGCGGTACTGGAGCAAGCTGAACGCCATCTCCAAGGTTATTGTGGCGGTAGATCCGGATAACGCACCTGCACTTGTTGGTCTGTGTGAGGTGGAGAATGAGACAGTGATAACAGATCTTACGGAACGTGCTGCATTGCGCGCTGCCGGCTACCGTTTTGTAATGACCGATTCTCCCGATAGACGTGGTATAGACGTGGCATTGCTGTACCGCCGCAGCTGGTTCAGCCTTATAGGATATGAAACCCTCCGAGTGAATCTTAAACCACTTGGTGGTAGTGCCACACGTGACATACTGCATGTAACAGGGCGTTTGGAGAATAACGATACCATAGATATATATGTTAACCACTGGCCGAGCAGGAGCGGCGGGGTGGAGCAGTCTGAACCGCGCAGGCAGTGCGCAGCCAGGGTGCTAAGACAATCGGTTGACAGCATTTTCTCTGTCCGCCGTAAACCGTACGTCCTCATAATGGGCGATCTCAATGAGGGACCACGTGATCCAGCTGTAGCAGACGGGCTGGGGGCTGTGACTAACCTTAGAGTGAACGGGTTGGCCGACAGGACCCTTGTTGCACTCATGGATAATATGGATGGCGGAAGCTACAAATATGACGGAAAGTGGGATACTTATGATCAGTTCATAGTATCGGGCTCGTTCCTTAACGAATTGGGCTGCAGTAGTATAAGTAATCCGCGGATATGCGGTTTTGATTTCCTGCTGACCGATGATGACAGGTTTGGTGGGGTAAAGCCATTCCGCACATTCAATGGCCGCAGGTATCAGGCTGGTTACTCTGACCATCTGCCTATAAGCCTTAAACTGTCTTTCTGACAATAAGACCGGCTTAGGGTAAAAAACTCCCAAACTCCTTTTTTATACTCGCGGTAAGTACTATATTTGTCAAAATTTCTAAAACAGATAACCTAAAAATAACTCAATTATGAAAAGAATTAAATCCGGACTGGTTGCTGCCTGCATCATAGCTGCAGCTCCCGTTCTTGCACAAAAGTCCATTCCACTGGTTTATGACCAGGAGTTTATCGGTGCCAAGTATGCTGCACCTGCATTTACCACACTTGACAATGCTGCTACAGTATCTACCCTGCCAAATCCGTTTGAGTTCTCAAACAGCAAGAAGCAGGTAAAGAAGTTCAAGGATTGGGAAAAGCGCCGTTCTGAGATTATCCGTGAGCTCTATCACTATGAGGTAGGCGAGAAGCCTATGGTAGATAAGAAAGATATTGAGGCTACCCTTGAGGATGGTACTCTTACCGTAAAGGTTCACGTTGGTGACGAGGTTCTTACCCTGTCAACCAAGATCCAGTACCCGGAGGGTGATGGCCCATTCCCACTCATGATTGGTGCATCGGGCATAAGCCTGCCACAGCAGCTCCTCAGGGACCGCAATATTGCAACCATGAACTTTAATATGAACCAGGTTTGCGCACATCAGCAGAGAAGAGGTTCAGAGCCTATCAACAAGATCTATCCTGAGCTCGTTGAGAACGGTGCTTACTCATGGTGGCCATGGGGCGTTTCTAGACTTATTGATGGTCTTGAGATTGTAGGTGCTGCTTCTAAGATCGATATGAAGCACATTGGTATTACCGGTTGCTCTTACGCTGGTAAGATGGCTCTCTGGTCTGGCGCTTTTGATGAGCGTATTGCCCTGACAATTGCTCAGGAGCCAGGTGGTGGCGGTGCTGCTGCATGGCGTGTAAGTGAGATTGCAGACGGTTTCCGTGGTAGCCAGGGTGTAGAAAAGCTTGGACGTACAGACAACCATTGGTTCAAGCAGTCTATGTGGGATTATCAGAACGATGTAGACAAGCTCCCTTATGATCATCACGAGCTTTGCGCACTCATCTGCCCACGTGCTCTTCTGGTACTTGGTAACACTGACTATACATGGCTTTCAGACGAGGCTGGCTATGTTTCTTGCGTAGCTGCACGTGAGGTTTGGAAGAAGTTTGGTATTGAGGACCGTATGGGTTATTCAATCCAGGGTGGCCATGGTCACTGCCAGCTCCCAAGGAACCAGTATCCTGAGGTTGAGGCATTCCTTGACCGCTTCCTCCTGGGTAAGGATGTTGATACCGATGTACGTCATATTGATGAGAATATCAAGAAGAATATTCCTGAGTTTGGTATTGACGTAGAAGGTTTCATGCCTTGGGCTAAGACTGTAAGTGGTCTTGCTAAGGACTGATTGCTAAGCTCACATAAAACAAAACAGACGCGGCGTTCCCGCGTCTGTTTTTGTTTTTGTTCGCGGAAGCGAACTAAAAAGAGGTCATGTAGGCGCACAAAAAAACAGACCCTGGAAGAAGATGATGGGAAACCGGCTGGAAGCCGCCTGTTCGCGGAAGCGAACTAAAAGGAGGTCGTGCAGGCGCACAAAAAAACAGACCCAAAATTGGGTCTGTTTTTTTGTAGCGCCTACGGGACTCGAACCCGTGTACCCGGCGTGAGAGGCCGGTATCCTAGACCGCTAGATGAAAGCGCCAGTCTGTTTGTTTGCTCAAGGAGGCGGAAGCTGGGGGATTCGAACCCCCGGTACGGTAACCCGTACGGCAGTTTAGCAAACTGCTGGTTTCAGCCACTCACCCAAACTTCCCTGGGAACCGTAATTCGGCATCCTTTAGCGGGCACAAAGGTAACAACTGGTTTTGAGTCTTGCAAGTTTTATTGCGTTTTTTTTCAAAAAACAACAAATACCATGTAAATGCGTTATATTTACAAAGATTTTAGACCTTATATATATGTCCCAAGACAGCAAAATGATGATGCCCAGAGGCTGCAGGATTATTGAGTTCCCGGAATCTGCCGATGATCGCGGCTTTCTTTCGTTTGCTGAGGGTGCACATGAGATCCCATTCCAGATTGAACGTGTTTTCTGGATTTACGGTGTTCCAGAGGGCAAGACCCGTGGCGGACATTCCCACAGTGAATCGGCCGAGGTGGTTATTCCCGTAAGTGGAGCATTTAACATGATGGTCGATGATGGTACGCACAGGATTACCGTACGCATGGATTCTCCACGCAAGGGCATACTTATTCCACCTGGAGTATGGTGCGACCTGCGTGACTTTGAGCCGGGAACGGTCTGCGTGGTATTTGCATCGCATCCGTATAATGCATCGGGCTATATAAATGATTACAGCGAGTATCTGACAGAACAGCTTGTTACGGTAAGATATGATGAGTCCCATAAGGACGAGTGGAATACCTTTGTAAAGGAGTCCAAGAATGGTACGTTCCTGTTTGACCGTGGCTACATGGACTATCACAGCGACAGGTTTACGGATTGCTCCCTTATGTTCTACAAGCATGGCAAACTGCTGGCTCTGCTGCCGGCCAACTGGCAGGTGGAGGAGGGTACGGTCCAGTCTCATGGCGGACTTACGTACGGAGGACTTATTGTTCCGCCCGATATGATTGCCGTACATGCCCTGGAGGTGTTCAGCTGCGCAATAGACTGGATGAAACGTACGCTTGGAGCACACCGTTGGATTTACAAGCCTATTCCTTATATATACAGCACACTTCCGGCCGAGGAGGATCTCTATGCACTGTTCCGCAGTGGTGGAAAGCTTGTGGAGCGCGGAGTGTCATCGGTCATAGACTGTATGAACCGTCTGCCCATGAGGCAGTCTAGAAAGTCGGGGTACACCAAGGCAATCAAGGCCGGCCTTGTGGTTGACAATGGCAATATGGAGGCCGATCTGGAGGCGTTCTGGAATATCCTGGCAGGTATTCTCATGGAGAAGCACCGCAAAAAGCCTGTCCATTCCGTGGCCGAACTAAGGTTGCTGCAGAGCCGGTTCCCCGACAGGATCAAGCTGCACGTGGTGAGGGACGGCTCTGAGGTAGTGGCTGCAGCCCTTGTGTATGATATGGGACATGTGGTGCATACGCAGTATCTGGCATCATCCGAAAAAGGAAAGAAGACTGGCGCCCTGGACCTCTTGCTCCATACACTGATTAACCAGGTGTATGCAGACCGCACATACTTTGATTTTGGCGTTTCTACCGAGAAGGGCGGCAGTTACCTGAATGAGGGACTCATTTTCCAGAAAGAGGGATTTGGCGCACGCTCAGTGGTGTACGATACCTACGAAATGCTTTTCTGATTATTCGTGGTGATAGGGCAGGTTGTTCAGGATTGCAAAAGCCCTGTACAGCTGCTCAACAAATATGAGTCTTACCATCTGGTGAGAGAATGTCATGCGCGACAGTGATACGCGTCCGGGTACACGTGCGTAAACATCGGGCGAGAATCCATAAGGGCCACCTATTATGAATACCAGGCGTTTGGTGGATTGGTTCATGCGTTTTTCCAGCCATGATGCCATCTCGGGCGATGACATCTGGCGACCTTTGTCGTCCATGAGCCAGACATCGTCGGATGGCTGCAGCAGTTTGAGAATCTGTTCTCCCTCACGCACTTTCTGCGTGTTTTCGTCCATGCTGCGGGTGTTGCGGACGTCGGGGATTACCTGCATCTCGAACTGTGCAAAATGCTGGAGCCTGTCCGTGTACTGACGTATTCCATCGGTCAGCCACTGCTGGTCTGTCTTACCTATTACGATTAAAAGAATTTTCATGTCTTTATTCCGGCGGCTAAGATACAATCTATCCGCGTGTTTTTGGCTGTTTGAATGATATTTGTTAAGTTTGCGCTGCTTTAACGGTAAGGCCGGAGTATTTCTCTTGCTATTGCCAATAAAAATTGTGATGTACGAAAGTCTTCAACAACTGGATAATCTGACCATAAGTTTCAACAGGACAGGAAACTGGTTACTTATGGTGTTCATGGCCGTAGTAATGTATGGCGTGGCGCTGGGATTAAGACCACAGTTCTTTAAGGGCGTTTTTAACCGTCCCGGATCTTTGATTGTTGGACTGGTATGCCAGTGGGTTGTACTTCCTTTCCTGACTTTCCTTCTCTGCGTTTTACTGGATGGGCTTATTCCTCCGCTTGTGGCCATGGGACTTATCCTGGTGGCAGCATGCCCGGGTGGTGCCGTATCTAATTTCATGACGCAGTATTCCAAGGGTAATACAGAGCTGTCTGTGCTCATGAGCACAATTACAACACTGGCGGCTCCTATCTCTACTCCCATTAACTATGCAATCTGGGGCGGACTGTATGTAAAATACATGCACGCCCAGGCTGGAAGCGTGCTGCGTACACTTCAGGTTCCGCCTGTCCAGATAGCTGTAACGGTTATATTTATAATTGGAGTTCCCATACTTCTTGGACTGGCAACCGTAAAGCTTGCTCCTAATGTGGGGGAAAAACTCAAGAATGTTTTGCGCTATATCTCTATAGCCGTGTTCCTGGGCATCTTTATTATGATGCTGTCCCAGAACATGCTGTCATTCAAGGAGTATATAGGATGGATCTTTATTGTGGTACTGGTACATAACCTGCTAGGGTTTGTCATAGGCTATTGCGCATCGACCATAGCCCGCACACCAGTAAAGGACCGTCGTGCAATAACACTGGAGACAGGAATCCAGAACTCTGGTCTGGGATTGCTGCTCCTGTTCAATTCGGGCATATTCCCACCGGAGATAGCCAAGGGCGGAATGGTCTTTGTGGCTGCATGGTGGGGTGTATGGCATATTATTTCGGGCCTTCTCCTGGGTTCCCTGTTCAGACATACAGGGTTCGATACGGGAGGCCTTTCTAAATTCTGGCATAAGAACAATGAGGAAGAAAATACATGATGACGATAAATTATACTCGTTTTTAAAAATATTTGTAGACTGGTCAGTCAGGAGCTCTTATAAGAAATATCAGGTAGAAGGACTGGAGAACATTCCAAAGGAGGGAAGCGTAATCTGGGCCGCAAACCATACAAATGCCCTGATGGATCCCATGGTCCTGCTTTCTTCTACAAAATGTGCTAAGGTTTTTGTAGCAAGGGCCGATATCTTTAAAAAACCATGGGCCAAGAAAGCTCTGTCATTCCTGCGCGTGATGCCTATCTTCCGCATCAGGGATGGATTTGATGCTGTAAAGCAGAATGACCAGACAATAGCCCAGGCAACCGATGTTATCCTGAACGGTGTTCCATTCATTATATATCCCGAGGCAACACACCGCCCCAAGCATTCACTGCTCAAGCTGAGCAAGGGCGCTTTCCATATTGCAGAGTCTGCAATTGAACAGGCTCCAGAGGGACAGCAGGTATTCATACTTCCCATAGGAATTGAGTATGGCGATTATTTCAGGTACCGTTCTACGGTTCTTGTAAGATTTGCCGAGCCAATTAATGTGACTGAGTTCAAGCGTGAGCATGCAGACCAGCCTATGCCTGTTATTATGCTCAAGTTGCGTGAGGAGCTGTCCAAGAGAATGGCCAAGCAGATAGTTTATATTCCCGATGATGAGGATTATGATGCTATCTGGGAGTACGTAAAACTTAAGGCTGCTAATCCGGACCGATTCAAGGAGGCACTTGCCCAGGCTGAACAGGATAACGGGGTCAAGTATAAGGGCCTGATGAAAAACCAGGCGGTCGATAAGTATTTTGTAGCCCAGGCACTTGCCCTTAGGGAGAGTGATCCCCAGAAAGCAGGTGAGCTGTTCAGCCAGATAGAGAAATTCAGACTTTGGAGAATCCAGCATGGAATATCGGTATACTCCGTAGCAAATAAACAGGGTGTTCTGTGCCTTCTGGCTAAGTTCATTATCCTGGTACTGCTGTTACCGTATGCCTTGTTCTGCTCTGCAGTAAGTTGCATAAGCTGGATACCTACTATGGCAATATTACGCGGAATAAAGGACGATGCGTTCTACAATACCGTAAGGTTTGGTGCAAGAATGGGACTGGCTATTCCATCCCTTATAATCTGGTGCCTGGTGTTCTTCCTGTTTTTCCCCTGGAAGATAGCGCTGGCACTGCTCATCCTCTCATTGCCATCGCTCAGATTGGTGTATGACTATGGAATGTGGGCCCGCATGTTCAGTTCGGACATTAAATGGATTTTCCGTAAGCATAAGGCTCCGGATATAGAAGGCCTGCTTTAAAGATCAGAATAAAAATCCAGATACTCCTGCGCCACTTTGATATAATCATGGTGGCGCTTTGCATATTCCACGGATTGCTGTTTGAGGGTGGGTATTCGTGATGGGTTGAGAGCAAGCTGCTCCAGCTCATTATACACACTCTCATAATTGGGCAGTACATTTATGATGGGACGGAGCGTGTCCTCTCCAAGAATACTGTAGTTCTCTGGTTCGCCTCCTCCTATGTTGATTATACCCTTTGACATGGCAAGCAGGGAGTTCATGGCGGGAGTGTAACTGTACAGCTGGTCCAGGATGGCATCGGACCCCTCCATCATCTCCCTGTACTGCTCAAATGGAACACCCTGGGCAATCTTAAGTTCAATCTTATCGGGGTATTTGTCTCTTACGTCCTGGGCGGCACGCAGCATTATGTCTGTTCCCTTGTATGCTGAACGGTTGCGGCTTATGCCTGCAAACACTCTCAGGGGACCAGTATGTGTAGTGCAGGGATTACCCGGTATCTCTATGGGGAAGGGAATAAAGCGCATCTTGTCCCGTAGCTCCGGAACCTCATTGTATGTGGCCCAGTATTCGTACAGGCCTGCCGCAATGCCGTTGCAGTCCTGTGCTATTGCCTGGTTCAGGACCTGCTTGGGTGTTCCTATCCACTCGTCGCGGAAACGCTGCGCTTCTATATCGGTCCTTGGCTTGTCTCCAAAATTAAAATCGCTATAGCGCAGGGGGCGTATGCTGGTGTTTACGCTTGCCCAGTAATAATCCATTCCGAATGCTCCCAGTACAATCTTGCCGTTGTTGCGGCGCAGATAACGGTAAATGGGCATTATACGCTCAGCCTTGAGCTCCACAAAAATGGGGTTTATGAGTTGTACTACATCATAGCCGCGCATTTTGGGAAGTGCCTTTATGAGTCTCCACATAAAAGAGAGCCTGCCGGTACGGCTGGTCAGGTTGCGTGCCAGGTCAATATCGCGGGGGTAATCCTTCCATCCGTCGCCGTCGCTCATAACGGTAACGGTGTGTCCGAGTGCCCTCAGTCCCTTGGCCAGGGTGTTATGCACGTTGCTGTATTCGCCCAGAAGCAGTATTCTCATTTCTTTTTCTTTCTGATATCGCTGAGTGCAAGTCTCCAGGCACCAGGTCCTCCCAGCGATGTGTAGAATTCAAGCATTTTTCCATACACAAACCCTGTGGGGTGCCCATTGAACTTTTCCTTGAGGAAACGGGAGCATTCTGCGGCGGCTTTCTTGTCGCCCTCATACAGGAGCTTGCCTCGGAGTATGCATACCCTATATACTATGGCCCTGTTGCAGAGCTCACGCATTTGGGGTGCGCATGACTGAATGCAATCTATTACATGCGATATGGTGTTTAGCTGTTGCTTGTAGCGTGACTTAAAACTGGGGCCGGTTATGCTGTCTGTATGGATGTTGACGGTGTGATATGCCTTGTCTGTAATCCACTGCATCCTGGGAAGGGAAATGAGTGCCCTAGTCCCAAGCTCCCAGTCATCCCAGACCGTGCAGTCTGCATTCCAGCCGCCTATGGATTTGAGCCATGATGTGCGGAATATCATGCTGATGGTATTGAGCATGCTGTTTGTAATCTGTATAGCTGGGTTGCCTGTTGGTATATAACTGCGTACCTGGATCCTGTTTTCTCTTTTCTGACGGGTGGGAAAACAAACCAGGTCATTATCCTGGTTCCATGAGTGGGGTATGTCCTCAAACTCATCATCGGAATCAAAGAAATAGACCCATGTGGTGCTTACCATGGCCAGGCCCCTGTTGCGTGCTGCAGCTGCACTGCGCTTTGGTTCCTGGGTGTACTGCACATGTGGGTTAGCCTGTGCATACTCGCTGAGGAACTCAAACGTACCATCGGTACTGCCGTTGTCTACTACGATTACCGGCACAGTGCCAAGTGGACTGCGCTTTATGCTCTCCAGGGTGCGTCTGAGCAGGGCTTTCCTGTTGAGTACCGGAATAACTATCGTAATATCCATATTCCTTTGAGCATGTTATACAGTATGGGGAACGGATTGGCCTTTCTGTGCACCAGATACCAGCCAGCCTCCTTTATGCTGCGCCAGATTGATTCTCCCGTTCCGTATATGTAACGGAAAGTGGCGCCTTTTGTTATCTGGAGCCTGGCGTTGCCAATGAATTGGTCCGATGTAGTCTGCGCAGCGGTTCTTACAACCACCTGTGGGACAAACAGTATGTGCAGTCCGCGGAATCGGGCATCGGCCATGAATACATCTTCCTCGCCGGCACAGAGAATCGGGCTCCCTAGTCCAAAGCGGGTGTCGAACTGCAGGCCGACCACTTCTATGCTCTTGCGGCGCATGCTTATTTCCACGGAGCATACGTATGGGGCGGGGTAGGCGTGAAGGAGCTCGCCGCCGTGCGTCTGGGCCATGAACGTAATTATGTCGGCTTGCGGGTTGGCCTGCCAGGCATTGAGTATGCGGTCTATGTACTCCTCTGTGTAGCGGTTGTCGTCATCGGCTATAAGGAGTATGTCGCCCTTGGCCTGGGATATGGCGTTGTTGCGGTTGGCGGACAGGCCATGGCCGGGAATCAGGCTCAGGGTAATATCGGGGCGGGTCCTTAATTGCTCGGGGATACGGTCGCTCCAATCCTGCTCTCCACACTGCATGGATACAACGTACTCCACGTCGCTGCGCTGGGGCAGCAGCATGGATGGTACGGCCATTACCCTGTCTGCATACGTGCAGATCAGAATGCTCAGCCTGGGATTGTTGTGCGCATTTGCCATAGTGTATTGTTCTGCTCTGTCTCTATAGACTCACAAAGATAAATAATACTGAACATAATCAGATACTTGCCACACCCATTCTTGAGGAATTCCCTGCATGCTGATTCCTTGGTATTTTGGTATTCAGAGAATTTGTTCGCTTCTGTTGGAGCGGTTTTGGGTGTATGGCTCCAGAACTACGCGCTTTCAGCGCTATCCCTCCCAGTAATCTGTTCAACTGATTCCAAAAGCGAGCTTTTTCCATCATTCGAACAGATTCCCGGGCCCCTCGCGTAGCTTCGCTATCGCGACAGACCTTGTTTTAGTTTTCTTTGAAAACGGAACGCCACGGGCGGCGATGGTTCTGGAAGCCACACACCCCAAAACCTTTGTGCATTTGGCAACTCCATCACGTTATTACGTATTGTATTCAGAGAAATCTTACGCAGGTGCGATACATTTTATATTCCTTCCAGAAGACTTGTAGGGCGGGTTTGGCTCCAGCACGCGCAAGGTCAGGGATTTGTGCATACCGGAATTGGCGGAAAACGGTATTCAGAAAATACGTTTGTACCTGCGTAAACCTGGCAACCCCCTCCAGGAGGCTTGTAGGGAGGGTTTGGCTCCAACGCCGCTGCACTCGCAGAATTCTGCATACCAAAA
>JAZUFR010000044.1:0-36860 GCA_045640825.1 Bacteroidaceae bacterium | reverse complement strand
GTGACTGTCAACCTTATATCAGGATAAATCCTGAATGAAATTAAGGTGGCTATAGCAACGGGGTTCCACCTCTTCCCATTCCGAACAGAGAAGTTAAGCCCGTTAACGCCGATGGTACTGCGCAAGTGGGAGAGTAGGTAGCCGCCGTCTTAAATGAAAGCCTTGGACCAGAAGTCCAAGTCTTTTTTCATTTAACCCGCCGGCTGTTGCCGCCACCTCCTTTTAGTTTCCTTCCGGAAACGTGCCGCACTCCGTGCGGGTGGCTCCGCCACTTAGCGAGAGTTTATCATGGCACTATGGATTATCGAACTGATTGATGTTTTTAAGACGTGTTTAAGGCTCTAGGATGTGTTTTGATGTGCTGTTGTGTACTCTTGCTTATTGATAAGTGAAAGTCTGTTAGGATGGCTTAGAATGCCGTTGTTTTGATTCTGTTTTTTTATGGTATGATAACATAATAAAAGGTGCCCTTTTGAGAGGCACCTTTTATTGTCCATATAACTGTAAGCTTATCGAGCTACAGATATTTTCTTGCGGTTTACAATGTATACTCCGCGGCTGTTTACAGGAATGGTAATCTTGGTACCAGGCTGTATGATCTCATTCTTGAGCAGCTTACCTGCAACTGTTGTTACCGTTACGGTGGCTGGCTGGTCAAGAGTGCTTTCTATGCAGATTGCCATGTGCTCACCGTAGATGTTCAGGCCACGGTTGGCAACGTACTGTTCCATCTGCCCGTTATCTGAAGGAATTGATATGAACAGGTCTCCAGAGCGTGTTGCTGTGCGTGACTGAGCGCTCTGAGGAGCACTGGTAGTCATGTATGCACGGAACGGTACTGTAGTTGCACTTGCAGCTTGGCTGAACTTTGTTCCATCATCTGCTATCAGGTAAGCGTTACTTACTGTCTTGGCCTGATAGGTAGGTGCAAATACGTAACCGTCCTTAACATCACGGCTATCCTCATACTGATCATCGGTAACCTTGATCTGCTGGTTGGCACCAGATACAAATGTTATTACCTGAGGATCAAGATTGGCTATTGCAACCTTGGTGTTCTTTGGCTCGAACTGACCGCTCAGGTCAAACTCGTAGTAGCGCTTGCCAGGGAATCCAATCAGGTAAGGCTTACCTTCTTCATAGAGTGGGTAATCAGAATAATTACGTGTTGTGCTGTAGTAGTTCTGATAGTAGGTGTCATCGTTGGCATCATTACCGCTGTTCTTGGAATAGTAGTAGTCATACAGGAATGTATTAGGTACTTCCTTTTTGTATGATCCGTCATTGAGAGTCTTGAACTCAACCTGATCGTTAGCTACTGTTTTGTAGGAACGCAGCCAGTACTCATGTCCGAACTTGCCATTCTCTCCACTGTAGAAATGGGTTATCTCACCCTTATCCTGAGTGGTTACCAGCTCGGCAGTAAATGGCAGACTCACTGTTTCCCATCCACCGTTCATGCTCTCAACATATACATCCGGAGTACGCTGGTACCACATTGTATTGTCGTCGGCAAATGTATAGGCTATAGGAGCATTGAAGTCCTGCTTATCTACCAGATACTGGTCAGACATGGCCTTGTACTCACCATTTTCAAGTATAACGAGATGGCCCTTAACCTTATCGGCAAGATCAGAGTGGAGCTCATCTATTGACTTGGTCTGGCTGTCATCGGCCCAGTCCCAATCCTGGTCTGACAAATATTCACTTACAATTGTCTTGCTGGCATCGGTGTTTTCCATATAGACGAGCAGGTTGCGTGTCTGTCCGTCGGTACGGAATGCGGTAAGACCATTGTAATCCAGGATACGTTTCATGAATATATTCTCATTCCATCCGTTTGTCCAGGTTGCATCGGAGTTACCGGTAAGATCCAGTGCAGTCATGCCAGGATATACAGGAGTATCGCTGTCCTTGATTGTGGCAGGCAGTACTGCATTTGCATTGAAGTGTGCCATGCCCATATCCTTGTTGCCAAAGTATGCAGGTGCACGATATACCCTGTTGCTGTTGCTGCCAGCCTCCTCACGTACCAGCCAGTTGGAAGCAGGACTCTGGGTAGCTGTACCTGTACGGTCTGCCTTGTTGGCGCTGGATGGATACTGCTGATATGTCTGGGTTGTATAGCCGTATGAGAGGGTCTGGCCAAAGAATATGTAGTCATCCGGATAGATTGGGAAGTACTTGTTATTCTTGGCATCGGGAGCATGACCCTCCTCTGGTTCTACGTAGTACTGACGCTCATTGAGCTGCTCCGGTACAATACCCTTGGCGTAGATAAAGTCACCGTCATAAATACGCTGTGAAACATAGTCATCGGTTGCAGTATAGCCTTCCTGCAGCGTGCTGAGTGTATTGTTGGCGTTACTTGTAATAGTGTAGTAGTACGGGTTGGTATCTGTTCCGGTATTGATAGCATAACGCTTGTCCAGGTAGAATCCGTTCAGATCATAGGCAACCTCACCATTGTTGAATGACTGCATTGGTCTTGCTGTTGCAGTTGATGAGCTTGAGTATCCGTTGGTCTCAGGATAGTAGCTGTTAATTACAACACCGGTACCCATCACAGCTTTGGTGCCTGAGAGGTCGGATTCTGATGTTGTCATAATCCAGCAGTTCTCAGCCGTACCACCATTATCGGCAATACCGGCAGTAGAGAATGAACCTGTTACACCAAGGTTATAGACATTACCGCACAGGTAACCAAACAATGAGTTGTCCAGTCCACTTATTGTATGACCGTCACCATGCAGGTTTCCTTCAAAACAATCATCGGATGAACCTAATGGAGTCCAGTTTGTGTATGCCATAGGAGCAATGTCTGAATTGAGTATGAACTCAAGATTATCAGTTCCCTTGACATGGCTGTTCATTGGAACGTGTCCATCGAGTGTACCACCTGATATTTGAACAGGATTGTTATTGCCATCATAAGTGAGTTCAACAAGACTGAGATCATAGATATCACGCAGCATGTCAAGCTCGTTTTTGGTGTTACCGGCATCGGTTATACCGTTTGTGATATAGATCTTACTGTTACGCTGTACATTTGGATGGTCAATATACATGTGGTGCTCCTTATCATTCATTACAGCAGCCATATCATGATAGTTGGCTACTCTGAATGGAACGGCATTACTATATGTCTTGCCCAGATATGTCTTTGCGTAATATGCAAGATAATAACCGTCATTGTACCAATAGAGTGGGGTGTTACCGTTTTCAAAGTCTGCTCCGTTTACGTGTGCTTCGGCATCGTTTGCATTGGTGTATATCTCCCAGCCACCACCAATTACCTCGTAGGCACCAGGAGTTACACGTGGGGTAGTTACACCGATTGTAGCACCCGGAAGTACGGTTGCCAGATTGTTTATGTCGCCAATGGTAGGATTACCAGCCTTGAAATCTATGTGTACGTTTATGATATGTTTCTCAGTAATATGGTTGATGTTATTACCTGAGTCATCACTCTCGTCATAGTCATATACATAGGTTACGGTATAAATCTTACCCTTGGAGAGATTCAGAATATCAGACTGAGCCGATACATACAGTGTTGCTGTTTCTACAGGTGTTGTACCGTTGATATTGAAATGTGCCTGCAGGTTTGGAAGTTCAGCGTAGTTTGCCTCGTCTATGATGACACCTACATTAACTTTATTTCCAAAGGTCAGAGTATTGTGAGATATAAGGTCTGTAACATTTCCACTAAGATTATCTGCAGTACCATTTTCACCAATTGTGTATTCGCTGCGGCAATAGTAGTACTTTCCTATTGGCAGATTAATCTTACTGACCTTTTCTCTCTGCTCGGCACTTAAAGAATTATATGTAGAAGTTGCGATAACATTACCAACAGAATAAGACTCGTTGCCTACAACAAGATGCGTGTTGACAACATATGTTGGCTCATCAGTGTCTCTGACATCAATATGTGAATAGTGATACTGCTCGTTAGGAATGAGCTCATAGTCTTCACGTGTGAGAATATCATTCTTCTCTATGGTAACAGGAGTTCCATTCTTTTGGTAGGTGAGTGGAGTGTTGCCAATATACCTTGCAGTATAGTCAATATGCTGCTCTGAAGAATAAATCTTTTGGGTATTTGTGCCGTCATAGACTGTTGCAGGCTGATTGAATGTAGGATCTGTCAGCAAATCAAATGCATCATAGTTGAATTTGAAATACTGACGGTCTTCAGGATTAAGTGATGCCCATGCATCAAGAACCTTGTAATTCTTGCCAGCCTCAAAGAATCTACCGCCATACAGACCATTTTCAGTACAGTAGTATGCTGGTGAGAAATAAGTTGCTATGGCATCGGTTATCTGCTGGTCGGTATAACCATAGGATCTAGCAAGTTCCTCTATCTGAGCCTGTGTCATGCTAGTGCTGTAGAACACATACTCATCGTTCTTGCCTGCACCCTCAAGTTTCCATGTCTCTGTGCAGAAGTAAGCAGGTCCGGCCTTGCTGCCAAGTGCAGAACTGTAATTGGTGTACTCGCTACTTGGTATTACCAGACCTGAGTTCATGTAACGTATTGTACCGTCAAGGTTGGTAACAGCTACATCTTCAGAAAGCACGTAGGCACTTTCAAATGTAGCCTGATCATTACGTCCGTCAAACTTATCAGCAATAGACTGGTAATAGCTGTAAAGATCTTGGGTAATAATATCGCCTCGGCTGTACTCTCTCTGGCCATATACTCCCGATGTAGTAGCTGCGTATGTTGGTGCTCCCAGGTAAGTTGAATAATTGGCTGGATTCTTTTCAAATTCAGTCAGATATACCTTGGATGGTTCTACAGAACCTATAGAAGGTGAGTAGTATTTACCCCATATCTCTGGGTTTGTCATATCGAGTGTCAGGGCAAATCCCTTGGCATGGCTCAGGTCATTTGATGGGCGTACCACATCGGTGAATGCTACATCAAGATTCTTTGCAATGTGCAGAACTTGGGTCTCTTTTAATGCCTCATATTCTTGTGGCAGTATGGCATATCCCTTGGGAACGGTAGTTGAACTGAGTCCATTCAGGATTGTTTCTGAGGTCTGGAAATCGGCTACTGCTACATAGGTCTCATCAACAAACTTAAGCTTGTCGGAAGCTGTGAGCTGACTCCAATCCCAATATGAGATACTGTCGTTCAGGAAATATGTCTTGTTGTTGATGATTACAGATTCGTCGGCACCAATCTTGACTCCATCTGCACTGTAGTAGGCATATTTGCTGGGCTTAACATCTTGCAGCTGGATTATACCATGCGAGCCGGCTGTAATGGTGAGCGGCAGGTTTACGGTCTTGTCATAAGCGTTTGCAGCTCCTGTATAGGCCGATATATACTGGTCATATACGTAAATCTCACCCTTGATATACCAATAATGTGCAGCCGATGCGTCATCACCCATATAACTGTCGTTTGCAGGGAAACAGTCATCAATGATGGTCTTGGAACTTATCAGGTTACCTGATGTTTCAAAATCATCATCGGTTGTTGGGGCTTCATATCTGAACATCTTGTTAGAAACAGCATCCTTGTTGAAGGTTGACAATGTAATATGTTTGAGTCCTGTTTCTTGGCGCACGCCATGAATGTTCTTTGCATATACAAAACCACCACCAAGACCAGGCATAACGTTGATAAGGTCAAGTTCCATGATACCTGTAAGAATTCCCCAATCCTTATTTTCGGCGGTACTGTTCTCTGTTGAAAGCTCAAGATATACACCCGATGCAAGTGCTACCATGTTATCGGTGGTACCATCATTACGTTTGCGGTTATAGCGATGTTTCTGTTTCCAGTCATAAAATGTCTGACCATCGTTTTCAGGGGCATACACAGCATCGGTTGATTTCTTGGTTCTGCGTTCAGAGTCAAAATCAACGTCGCTGGTCAGTGCACCAAGGTAATTTACAATATTATATATACCAAAATAGTTGCCATGCAACTTGGTATTATTGTTTTCGTCTTTAAAGCCGTTAGGGTCAAATGTACGGTTGAGTGAAATCTCTCCTACACGGTTAATGGTATAATTGGTATAGTCAACAGTCTCAGGAACACGGTCACGTGCACCTTCCATAACCATACGGCTACCAAATACACCAACAAAATCAGCACGCTGGATAGTGTTGATGAGTCGGCCTGCGTAAATACTTACAAAACCAAATTTTTCCCAGTACTCTTCATTTGGGGTGCCATCGGGGTTCAGACTGACATTACCATGGAATCTTTCCTTGATTTCATCAAGAGTCATGGTGGTATTGAGCTGGCATTCGTAACCATCGGTAAAGCTCTTTACACATACATACTTGACCTCAAAGTAAGCTCTTTCACGGTCACTCATGGCGTTGTACTCTGCAATGGTAACCTTATCGGTATTCATGCCATAGTAGTCTGTACCATAGTTTGTGATATTCAGTTCACGGTAGCCGTCCACACGTGTAAGGTTACCATCACCGTACAGACCGCCTACATGGTCAGTTCCTACTGTAATAAGGTCGCAGTAGTACAGGTCATTCAGGGTTGCTGTGGCGTTACCGAATACTGTTATGGTATTTGCATAAAGTTCATTACCCGACGATACGTTACCACCGGCAAATACAGCATTGCGTATTGTAACACCGGACTGGTCAAGCTGGTTCCATCGGGCATCATTTTTCTGCAACTTGTTGAGATACTCAGTGGGAACATATTCATTCCTGGTGAATGTTCTGTTGTTACCCTGAGCATCAGACAGTGTTACGCTGCCCTGCAGAACCTTGCTGTAAGGTGAAACTACCACGCGGCAATCCTCACTATGCTGTTTTTCACCGTTATCCAGAATCCACTGGCTGTTGTCATAGTCATAGAGGTAGTAGTAGCCATCTGTATCTTTCTTGTGGTCATAGGAGTTGAATACGTATCCTATGTTACCGCCACCAAATACGTTACCATCGCCTTCGGCCACGGTCTCAGGGGTTCCTACTGTACCACCGTATATGTTTACCTGGGTCTCACCGAATACATATCCGTTTGTAAAGCGGCTACCTGTTTCACCAAGGTTGTTGAATCCCTTACCGCCACCAAATACATTACGGTGAATGTTGCCGCTGTATATATTTACATACGTATGACCAGGCATGTAAATGCCCTTGAGCTGGCGAATGGCATTCCTGTCGCCGCTCTCAATTGCTTCACCGCGTCCTATGGTAGCAACCTCACCACCTCCATAAACACTGTTGCGGATAGTACCTCCGTAAACGGTTACTACAGCATTGTCGGCACTGGCATTATCGGTATATCCACCTCCAAATATGTTGCCGCTACCGGTAAGGCGGTTAAGTGAGTCCTTTGGCTGTGGGTTGGCAGCATTGGCCTCCCACCAAGTGGCATCGTTCAGGTTCTGGATATAGTCTCCAGTCTCTCTGTCGTAACGGTATCCTACATAACCGTTGTTGACGGTAATGTTTGCTGTGCCAAATACAGCACCGCCATCCTCACCGCTGGCATAAGCATTCCTCTCTATGGTTGGAACACCCTTGTAGAATCCGTAGCCGCTTATACCCTGGGACTCGTCCTCACGAATACCAATAACAACATTGGAGTTACCTGGACGGTCATTTGCTATTATACTCTGAATCTCAGCACGTGAGCCTGTAACATCGGAGTAAGGAAGCTCTGTATAACCTACGCGTCCCTGCCATCCTGCGCCATATACGTTACGGACAGATCCGCCTTCAATGTAGGCGTTGGCCTGGGTCTCATAATTGCCTGCTCCAAAGAAATCGTAAACACCACCCTTGGTACAGCCGGCATAGATATCCTTGTAAACTGTTCCGCCGTGCAGGCCTATGTATGTGGTACCACAGATAACAGCATTGTCACCATATCCACCGCCATAACCGTAACCTCCGGCTATGGTGATATTCTTTACGCTTGGACGGTTGTCTGAGAACAGACCCAACTTGGCACCCTTGTTGATGTAAACATTAGAGTTACACTTGGTTCCAAGTCCATTGGCGCGAACCAGAATATCTTCCAGACCGTTGTCCACGTAACCGGAACCTATTTCTGTGTAGAGTTCTCTGCTGGCGGCACTCTCAAGTTCTTTCCACTTGGCAAGCGACTGAGTGTTAAGTACCTTTCCGTTATAACCGCCACCGTATACTTCATACAGCAGTGATCCGTTGTTCATGTTGACCTCTGTGTACTGGGCCCAGGTGTTCTCACCGTTACCGGCACCATAGGTGGTAGTAAGCCATGCACCCTCCTTGTTCCACCAGGCTGGAGCATTTATGTTTACAAAAGTATAGAGGGTACGGCGTGCATTGTTGTTACCTCCGTATATGTACTTGACTCTGGCATCACCACTGTTCCAGTTTACGTGAGACTCAAATGCATCGCATGGGGCAGTGAGTGAACTTCCATAACCTCCACCATAGATATTTGTTACAACAGCGGTAGAACCGGTTGGTACGTTTACTACAGTGTTTCTTGTAACACCCTCGCTGTAGCTGGCTCCGTAAGCAGTTCCAATCTGTCCCTGTACAAGATCCACAACGGCCGATACTTCATTTATCCTTGAGCGTGATTCAGCCTGCGTGAGATTCATACCCAGACCGCTGTTTGCACCTGCTCCAAAGATATCGGTGTTTGCAAAAATATCGCTCTTTACAGCATCTACAAGAACATAGCTGCGCCACTGCATCTTGTCCTGGGTGTTAGAGGCATCGGACTTACCAAGGGCACCCTCACCGGCACCGAACACCTTAGATACCCTGTTGGATGAGTTAGCGTTTCCGCGGAAATATACAAAGGCCGATGTAAGAGCAGGCAGGTCAGTGCGATGAACGGAATATGCAGGGTCTGTGTAATTGTAGTTACCGCAGGATCCGCCAAATATGTATCCGTCCAGAGTTCCCTGGAGGTATTCTACGTATGACGATGCTGTGAGAACGCCGGAATTGTAAACCATGCTCTCAACTCCGCTACGCAGACGGCCACTGAAATCATTGCTGCCAAGTATCTGACCTCCAAAGTCATTTCCTCCATAAACGTTTCCGGAAACAGTGGTCAGACGGCCAGCCCTGGTACCTACAAATGTCTGTGTATAACCTCCTATGTTGGCGTTACATGCTCCACCGAATGAATTCATTACAGTACCACCGTCAAGGAATACAGATGTATTGCCTAAAACCAGGCCTTCAAATCCACCACCGTAGATCCTGTCTGCATTACCACCGGTAATACTGATTGTGGTATTTCCGTTTACAGGTCCCAGAAGACCACCGCCAAATACCTTGAGGATATCTCCCTGACCGGAAATGTTTACCGTGGTGTTACCGCGGATTTCGGCATCCTGTCCGTAACCGCCTCCAAATACACTCAGTGCAGTGCTGAACAGGTCATTTGTCTGATTGGCACGGCTAACTCCAGAGTTTGAGCCACCAAACAGGTGGTCATCCTGAACTGCATCGGCATTAAGGTTTATTACTACGTCTCCGTTAATGTATCCGGTGCTGTAGCAACCTCCAAATATGTTACCGCCTATAAGACGTGCGGCATCTCCTGTGCCGGTTGTGTTGAATACAACCTGGCTGCTTTCCAGCTTACCTGGCTTAAGAACAATATTGTTAAGCTGGATATTGATCTTTGGACTGCCATCGGTTGTAGCTGTAGTTACACCGCCCTTGTAATCAATAGAGTATGAGTCATTTTTATAGTTGGCATTGTTACAGCCGGCTACAAGTTTCTCATATATAATAAGTTTCTTGGCAAACTCTACGTTGAAAGTACCGCTGGCAGTAATGCTTCCAAGGTTACCACCCAGGAAGAATGAACCTATCTGGGTAGATTCATCTATATAGTCATTGTCAAAACTTACTTTAGGACGGATACCAACAGACACACCCTTTATGTACTCTGCAAAGTTTGCATTGTTCATTGACATTGAGTTGAAGGTCTTGCCATTAACCTCACCGTTATGGTAAAGAGCCATGATATCGTCTGCAATCATGTTCTGTCCGTTACTGCCCAGGAATACGTTCTCAGCAATTACGTAAGATCCAATCTTGAGCTGGGCCGATTTGTTACCGGCGTTGACATCTAACTCTGATATGTCGAGTGTGGCACTGTTACCACCGCAGTAGAGTGAACCACCAATGACAGTAGGCTTGGCCTCTGTACCGGAAACATGTATCCAGGCCTGTTCTGCGTTAGGACGGTGCGCGTTAAGGGCTGTTACCGTATTCCTTCCACCTGGGTTGTAATAGTAGTCTCCGTAAATCTCATCGTCCATGAGGGCTGCATTGTCGGTATATGCATAAGAACCGTTACCGCCTCCATATACATCGCCATTAATGCTGCTTCGGATATCTACAGCATTACCACCAACCACATTACCGGAAATATCGTTACCACCGTAAACGGTGTTTATGTTACCGGCAGTAATCAGCACACGGGCTGAATGTCCGGCAGGGAAGGTGTATTCCGTTCCATCTATGTTGAAGGTCTTTTCTGGAACGTTGTTGCCTATAGGATCTACATCGGCCATACGGCAACCGCCATAAACATTGTTGATGGTAAGTCTCTCTCCGGTTATAGCCAGGAGCAGACCATCCTGATATGTCATGTTTCCGGCATTACCACCTGAGTACAGGTTGTTAATTATAGCCTCACGCAGGTGCCATGTTGGCTGTATGTTCATTGCAGCCTTGTTGTTACCGCCAAACACACGGTCAAACTGGTAGTTGCCGGGTGCTACTGCAGTGGAGTTGTCAAGGCAGATGTCTACACTGGTTGTTACGGTGGCATTGTTACCGCCTCCGTATACAGAGCCAAATGTACCGCCGTCAAGCTCCAGGTAAACCTTGCTAACCTCCGGGGTACTGCTTACCGTGAATGTGTGGGGAGTGAGTTCCCATTGGCTGCTTGTCTCGTTCCAGGTGCGCTCGGTCAACTGGCTCATGTCCATCTGGGAACCATTTGGTGTATAGACGTAGTCACCGTTTCCACCTCCAAACAATTCATCAATATTGATTGTATAGCTGCTGCTTTTGCTTGAATGGACAAAAGCATTCCAGGTATTGTTTATGTTGTTGGCAGCTAAATGAGACAGATTGGTGGGCAGAGTAAGCCTATCCCTCTGAGTCCATGTCCAACCACCGGGGATAATGTTGCCGCCTATATCGTTACCGCCATAAACGGCTGCAATATTCATATCGTTGGTTGCATTGGCGCCGTCTATGTCTACATAACTGTATCCGTAAACGTTGGCAAGGCGGGCTCCTCCAAATACGGCCGATTCAATACTGCCGCCCTGCAGAGTTACGCTGGTGGTACCCATCAGGTCGGCCTGGTTACCTCCACCGTAAACATTCTGTACAATGTTACCTCCCTTGATAAGCACACTGCTGTGTCCAAATACGTATGCGCTGCTACCATCACCGGCTCCGAATACACCTCCATGAATGGTTGAGCTCCAGTCAATGTTATTAACCTCACCTCCAATCTGAGTATTTGCACCCTGCACGGTTACGCTGGTGCTACCAAATGTGCGTCCGTTCTGTCCACCACCAAACACCGTACGGATTGTACCATCTTTGATAGTGATGGATGTTGTGTTGCCGTTGGTAATTGCACCGTCCACGAGTACAACATTGTCCTTTTCTGCATTTGAATTTGTAGTCTTTGAGGTACCTACGG
Organism: Bacteroidaceae bacterium; assembly: GCA_045640825.1. GTDB lineage: Bacteria > Bacteroidota > Bacteroidia > Bacteroidales > Bacteroidaceae > Colenecus. The sequence continues at coordinate 25,174 of JAZUFR010000044.1, read as the reverse complement.
CACCTTCCTTACCGCCGCCATAGATATCACCTCCAATCACAATCTTTGGGGTGGTCTGGGCAAAGGTTGTAGAAACAGTCATGAGGATCAGTGCCATCAGCATTAATCCTCTTGCAAGTGTAAATGGATATATGTTGTTCCTGTAACGGATCATTGTCATAGTCTTTATTCAATGTCTAGTTTAAACTCCACATCATCATCGCTGAGCATATACAGGTAGGTCGGCGCTACGGTAACCTTTATATGATAGTCATTGCCTGCAGCAGGAGAGCTTACCCTGCCCAGTAGATTAATGTTCTGCGTAGTCTGTTTTGTTCTGGTGCAATTGCCCTTGAGGTCATAAACATCATATTCAACACTCAGGGTCAGCGCCGGTGCACGTCCGTTCAGAGGCAGGAAACATAACCATCCCATATCCTGAGATGTGGTTGTCAATATCATGCCTCCGTCATCGTTGTCATCCTGGAATATGGCCGATGCACCATCCATAATGTCTATGCTCTTGCTGGTTCCAGATGGCTCCCATGTGGCTGGTGTAAGTGTACTGGTCTTGAAATTGTATGTGTGATTGCCCTCCAGGGTGCTTTTAGTAGCAATAATACTGCATTTGGTAATCTTGATTGTGCGAATGCTGCTGTAAACTTCATCAATACGGAAAGAAACAGTAGCCTTGGCCATGAGATGGTCCATTGCCATGAAAACCTTGGTAGATGCGTTGCCCACGTTGTCTATGGTTCTTGTCTCTACCAGGAACTGGTCATAGTTGTCTTTTGTAAGCTCTGGATATTCGCTAGGATCAGGATTGTCCACCAGAGTCTTTCCGGCCGATGCCACACATATCAGAGGGTCATAGTCTGTTATTATGCTCAGTCCGTTGAATCCGAGAGATACATTTGCTGCACCTACGTAGTTAAAGTCAAGTCCTGTGGCTCCAGGGAGGGCATTGTGTGCAAACAGATAGTATTTATATCCGGGTTCAGCATTTACTGTTGAACGCCAGTTGTTGTTTGTGTAGGAAAATATACCACGTACATCTTTGTCCTGCCTGCGTGTGGTGCCGTCTGCCTCATAGGCAACGCAATATGCATGGATAGGTTTGCCATCTGCTGCGATATAAGCACTGTAACCGGTAAGGGCGCGGGTGCTGACCTGAGTCTCAATCTGACTGTTGACCACGGGATACAGGCAAACCTTGTTGCTGTCCATTATGATTTCCTGATGGCAGGACGCAAAAAACAGGGCTGCCACCATTGTGTATGCCAGTCTTGCTACCGTATTGTTAAGTCCTTTTCTTAATACCATCATTGTAAATGCAAAAATATAAAATTGTTTTTATATTATTATTTATTTACCGCAAGTAATCCTTACCAGTTATAAACAGGTTTGGAAACCTCTATCGGGTTGCTCCAGTCCTTGACAAAGATTTTCTCTACGGTTATGCCTCCGCCAGCAGTATCAAACTTGAGCTTGAATATGTAAGAGTAGCCACCAACGGTGGTGCCTGAGCTTACGGTAAGCCTTATATGATTTGTCTGTTCTGCACTTCCCCTGATTGAGAATGTTATTGCCAGATCCAGGTTTGACCAGCCGTCACTTGGTACGGTAAGCCATGTGCATATCTCTGCAGGATCATAAGTGTCGCCCGGCTCTGTCTCGTCCAGGAACTGATCGCTGCCTAATGTTACTACACCGTTAACGGCGTCGTTGAACAGAACCATGTCAGCGCTGCCCTTTGTAATGCCGGTAAAACCTGTAGCTCCACTCTGTCCACCATAAGGCTCAGAGTAGGTGACCTTACCAGTGGGAGACAGGAAATCTGTGTCGACCTTGCTTAAGGTTATGTTGGTAATTTTTACCGTCCTTTCCTCAATTCCTATATAGTAGCCTGTAAATCCAATCAGGGCCAGTCGGTGATTGAACGTAAATGGAACCATGCCGCTGCTGAACAGGGCATCGTCATTCTGTGAACGGTACTTGCCTGTTCTGGCACTGGTCATAATGTCCATACCAGTCTCTGACGGTTGCCAGTTGGGTATGTTGTGGATAGTAAGCAAGCGTTCGTTCTCAGTAACATAGATAGAATCGCCTCCCTCCTCCTCTGCGGCTATGTGTGGCCAGTATGCTATGAACTGATAGGATACGTTGGGATTACTGTCCCAGTATCTTATAGGCGTGTAACTCCATGTGGTGTTCTCGGCACCAGAGTTAGGCTTTACCTCTACGTTGTTGAACAGGCGCAGATAGTTGTCTGCGTTTTTCTTGTAGCCAAATACACCAAATCCGGTAGAGTTCTCTCCTCCGTTCCAGGCCTGGGTTACAAGATCCTGCTTGTCTTTTACAATAGCCTTGGTCGAAACGGACAATGCTCCCATCATGATCTCGTCCTCAATCGATATACTATGATGGGTACACGAATGTTGCATTACCGTTGTGAACAGTAATGCAACAATGTTAGCTATGTAAATAAATTTCCGTCTCATTAAGGTCTGTTCCTTTTAGAGTGTATGCGTTATATTAACGTTATCCCATTCGCTGACAGTAGCACTGAACTCAATAGTAGCATCGTTGAATTCGCGCTCAGGCTCTATGATTCCGGTATCTGGATCTTTTGAGAGCTCTGTCCAGTCATCATCATCGTCTACGTCCTTATCCTTGTCTGTATCGGTGTGAACGTAAATCTGATCTGGTTTGCCGTCGTTATTGTTATCATCGGGATTACCATCATTGTCCTTGTCTATGCATGGCTCAAGGTCACCGTCGCCATCTACATCAACCCAAACAACAGGATATTCAACCCATGTATCGGGCTTGCCATCGCCATCGGTATCCTCAAAGATCTCAACTACGTTTGGTTTGTCAGGGTTATAGCGAATAATCTCGTTCTCAGTATCCAGTGGATTGCTTGGGTCATCGGGTGTACCATCGCCATCTCTATCAATATATGGCTCATCCTTACCGTCACCATCGGTGTCGTCCCAAATAACAGGGTACTCAACCCATGTATCGGGCTTACCATCGCCATCGGTATCCTCATATATCTCTACAACATCAAGGTTGCTTGGATCAAAGCGTATTGTATCGCTGTCTGGATTGGTTATAGTTGCATCCCAGATACGTGTTGTCAGGGTTGGGTTAAAGATCATGGTGTAGTTGTAGCGGTAGTTTGGCTCCCAGCTTGATATAATGCTGGTGCCGCTTATGCTAGTACCGGTAAGTCCGGTAAGACGTACGCCATTCTTGTTTATGGTGCTTGCAGTACCATCGGTATATGCCACGCGGAATGTAACGTCTACTGTTACATCGTTTGGATTCTTGGTGGTCTCAAACAGTACCTGAGGCATCATAAGGTAGTCCTTAAGGAGCAAGCTTTCTGTTTCTGTAATAACAGTGCTTGTGTTATTGGCAATAGTCATTACAGGGCTGGCGCCTGAAATGGTCCATGTGCCTACTGCACTGTTGTCGCTTGCCCAGCCGGTCTGAGCATAAGAACCTGTATTCTTTACGTTGTTCAGCTTAAGGCTATTCAGAGTAATGCTCTCAATGTTATCCAGGTCAAATCCCTCGGACTGCTTGGCTACGCGCACGTACATATTTACATTACTGAGAATATGATGAAAGATCATATCTACAGTATTGAAAGGCTCTACGTTACGTCTCTCAGAGATCATAAGATCCACCTGATCCTCAGGGTTGTTTACAACAGTATAATTGGCAATGCTTATGTAGTTGTCATTGCTCATGTTATACAGGCTTGTAGAGTAGGGGAACATGCCGTAGAACATGTAGTCTGAGCCTACGTTCCAAAGTTTCTTGTTGCTGTATGTCCAGGCGGTATCTACATTGACAACCTCCTGATTGTTAAAAATCTTCTCGCTTACGCCATTGGTAATCTGATAGCCCCATACACCCATTGCATCGCCCGATGCAAAGTTGTTTCCGCGGATCGATGCCCTGGTCATTCCGCTAACATAGTTGCGGAATTCAATGTAGTTGCTTGCTCTCTTAGATGCAAATCCTTCTGTGTCTATTACATTCAGAATTGTGTTTTCCTGACATGAGGCAAGCAGTACGGGAAAGAGAAGTAAGGCTGTCTTAAGTTCTTTTTTCATTCTATTGAGTAATTAATAAATATACTGTGATTTTGAGTTTATGTTTGTCCATCCGTCCACACCGCTGTCAAATGTAATTACATCGGGCGCAATAACAAGGGTAATCATGTAATTGCAACCGGAGTTAAGGGTGTAGAAGGTATTGTTCTTAATGTCTATGTTCCTGAATGTGTATGTGCGTACAAAATGGTTTACGTAGCTGCCGTCTGCAGCACTCAGGGTGTACCATACGTTCAGATTACTCTTTGAGTCTGTCTCCTGAGGAATAACAAGGCTTTCGAGTGCCCACAATGTGGAATCAGTTACCACCGGTACGCTAACGCTGGTCATGCTGTAACGTGGCAGGGTGTCAACAGTAACCCATTCGTTGCCAAACTTGCTCTTATCGGCCGTAAAATTGGCCTGTCTTATAAATCCATCAATCTGAACGCTATCCAGAGAGATTATAACATTGTCGGTAAAGGCGGGATTCTTGCGGATTCCTACACATATCTTGGAAAGAATGTGCTGCATGTTGAATGTAACGTCGTCACGGTACCAACCCTGAAGGCTCTGTCCGTTGCGGTCTACCATCCAGTCAATGTCTTCTACATTGTTAAAACAGCCTGGAACCTGAGCCATGGCCTCATTGAGTGTGTTGTCTCCGTTAAGTGTAATACCCTTTATGCTGATAGAGTGTGTGGTGTTATCTATAGACACTTCTACGTCGCTGTCGGCACTGGAGTGGGGAGCGTAAGCACTGAACTGGTATGAACTTTCTGTGTCCCAATATTTTAAGGGGGAATATTCCCATTTGCTCAACTGGCTGTTGAACGCAACCTTCTGATTCAGGAAGGTGCGCTCAACAATTCCGGTTGGTGTTGTTTGCCATCCCCAGACGCCCATTGTGTTTGTGTGGTCGCTGAGCAGGGAAACAGCTTTAGTGGAATTCTCTATCACGCCGTTCTGGAACGTAATAGCCAGACTGTCTGCTCCGGTGCTGTGCTCTCGCATATCCTGGAGCATGTAGTTATACTGACAGCCGGTAAGGAGTAACCCTGCCAGTATCATTGCTGTATGTATAACCCGTCTGTTCATAATTCCTTTTTTGCCTAGGTTGCATTGATGGTCTTTTACACCATCATTACAATTATTGGAGTTCTGTAGCTGTTTTGTTTGTTTCTTGTTTTGTTAAACCCTGGGCAAGTTACCTTTTATAAATATCATTGGGAAAAAGCTTGCGCTCATTCGTGATCGGTAGGGGTATCACCCCCTGCCGACCTATTTAGAGAAAAGAATTAGCTGGTTATTACTCAACTGTATAAGTAAATGTACCACCGTCAGCCCAATTGGCTACATTTTCTACATCAAACAATATAGGATTTGGGCCAATGAGAATTTGATAGTTGTACATTGTACCTGGAGCCCATGTTGCAAGAGATGCGCTGGAAGTGTTCTTGAAATCACTCAGATTGATTGTCTTGTCAAAGACTTCATCACCTATCTTATACTGGAGTACAAATACATAACCAGCATCGATAGTCTGAGGTATAAAGAGCATATCTTTCATAGCTGGAACATCAGAATAAGTAGTTGTAAGTGCTTTTGAGGCAAATACATTTCCAGCAGTCTGAGTAGCTGCAAAAGTTTGTGTAGTTGGAGTTCCAGCAAGAGTCCACTTGTATGCATCTGTATTGTATGCATAATCTCCATCCATCTTGATAGCTCCAAGTGTGAGGCTAACTATTGTTACTGGATTGTCTGTTTCATCATCTTTAAGTGTCTGAGTTACAGCCATCTTAACATTAATGTTAGAAAGAATATGTGAGAATGTAAATGCTACATCATTCTGACCAATTGCAGCTCCAGTCAAGTTCTTCTTGCTTGTGAGGTCGGTCATGAGGTCAACCATATTTGCTACAGTTGTTGCCTGCTTAAAACCAGTAATTGCAAATGCATCTTCTGACTGACTGGCTAATGTTACAGTTCCTGTAAAATCTCCCTCGTGAGGTGCATATGCATAGAAGTTGTATGCGGTTGCAGATTTGTCCCAATACTTGAGTGGTGAATACTTCCAGTCTTTTTCATCTTGATAGCCACCTGTGCTTGGAGTTAAACCACTTGTGTATTCTACCTTTACATCGTTAAAGAGCAATGCATCTGTCTGTGTAGAAGTCTGCTTGTAACCAAATACGCCAAATGTATTACCAACTGTTTCAAAATTCGCAGTGGTGTAGGCTCCTGTAGTGATTGCTTTGGTACCTTTTTCAACATACACCTTTGTAAAAGCAATTGGCTGCTCGTTATCGTTGAGCGACTCAGTCTGAGCGCAACCGGCAAATACTAATGCGGCTGCAGATAAAACCATAAATGATGTTCTCATAATTGTTTTTTGTTTTTGTTATTTATTCGTGATCGGTAGGGGTATCACCCCCTGCCGACCTATTTAGAGAAAAGAATTAGCTGATGATTATCTAATATCAATGCTCTCGCTCATGTTGTCTGCCCATTCAGCTACCATTGCACAGAACTCAATTTCATCTGGCTTAAGAGTGATGTTCAGAGTGTTCTGCCAACCCTCGTTGAACTTAAGGGCATCTCCTGATGCAACTCCGAATGCGTTAGCAAGGTTGTAGTATGTCTTGAACTCTTCTGCGTCTCCGCTAGCATCCTTGATGGTGTAAATCAATTCAAAGTATGGCTGAACATTGGTGGATGAGCCGTCAAGTTCTATAGACTCGAAAGCAGCATCCTGTGGTATTACAAGAGACTGAAGAACATATCTAGCATCGCTTGATACCTCTGTGTTAGCCAAAGCATTGTAATCTACTGGTGCGCCAGAGGCGGCAACCCATCTGCTGTGATCACCACTTGCGGCATTATTTGCATTTGAAGAAGCTTCTGTAAATGTACCAGTTGCAGCAAGAAGCTTAACTGTGAGAGACTTCATAATAACTTCTTTGCTATTAAGAACCTGGTCTTTCTTAATTGTGACATTCAGACGACTAAGGATGTGGCAGAAAAGAAGGTCAACTTTCTGGCTAAACTGTGCCTTATATACTGTCTTAGCTTCGGCAATCATCTTGTCAACGTCACCACTTGCATTTTTGAATGACTGTACATATGCATAATCGCTGCTTGCAGTGATGTTAGTACCAACAAGGGTTGATGTTGTAGTAAATGAACCGTCTTTCTGATCTCCTGATGCTGTTGCTGGTGTAAATGTCCAATTGGCATCTGCTGGTGCAGCTGCATAGAATTCATACTTGGTAGCAGCCTTATCCCAATAGCGAGCTGGTGAGTAAGTGCAATCACCACTACTAGTTGATGAGAAAGCTACTACTGTGTTGTTAAAAACTGCAGTTTCTGATGTGTTCTTGTATCCCCATACGGCAAAGTCGTTATGATGGTCAAAGAAATTCCAACTATAGTTTGCAGTAGAGTTTTCCGCACGAGTTGCTTTCTGAGCGAAAGTTGCAAATGAGATAGCCTGCTCCTCACCCTTAATCTCGCTGCGGAGAGAATCCTCTGCGCAACTGCTCAGTACAAGAGCGGCGCTTGCTATGATAAAAAGACTCTTTTTCATATTGTTATGCATTGTGATGTTTTTTATTAATTAACTGTTGCGTCTCCTGATGCAATAACCCAGCCGTTAACCTTATCAACGCAGAACTCAATCTGAGCAGGATTAACATCTATGGTAATTACGTAGTAATCATTCTGATTTGGTGAGTATGAAAGTGTACCGTATGCGTAATCGTCAATCACGATATCATCAGTATAAGCTATTTCATATTTAACCTTGAGTGCAAACTCGTGCGCAGTAACGTCTAAGTTGACTGGAGCTACAATGTAAGTGTTAGCACCATCTGGCTCAATGGCTGTTGTTGAAAGCGCTTCGCCAGATGCATTGTTGTATACTACTACACTATACTTGCGAGCATCCGAACTTGCCATGCTTGCGTTTCCACTAGCGTTAATTGCATCAGCGCTGGCATATGAATCGTAAGTAATTGCACCTGTAACTCCTGTAGCCTGTACCCATGTTGCTGAATTTGCTGTTGGGAAATTGATCATGATTTCTTTGATCTTGATACTTGTGATAGCACTTGAATTTGCAATAGAAGACTTAGCCATGAATGACAACTTAGAAAGAATGTGGTTGAATATGAATTCAACGTGTCCTTCGCCATGGCCGGCGACAGAAGTCTGTGTGCAGTTGTAATAGCTGATGTTCTCAAGAGGATCAGCTACAACTATGTCGGAATTCGCATCTGTAATATTCTTGATAACATCCAAACCTGTGAATGTGAACTTTCCATCGCTGAAAGTCTGAGTAGCTTCAAAAGGTGCGTAAGCATAGAACTTGTAATTGTTTGCAGACTTGTCCCAGAAACGAATAGTGGAGTGTGTCCAGTCATTGTTGCTGTATATTACTTTTTCTGCATCAGTGTCTGTACCAAAGATCTTGGTGCCACCCTTGAAACCATATACGCCGAATGCATCTCCGCTTGTGGTAAACCAAGTCATGTCGAGTTCGGCCTTGGTGTTCTTGTTAATGCCCTGACTCTTAAAGGCAATTGCTGCCTCCTGGAAGTCCTGGAAGAGAACCTCGTTCTGTGCGCAGCTGGCCATTACCAGTGCTGCAGCTGCGATAATCAAATTACTCTTTTTCATATTATTATTTCTTTGTTATCTATTAATATACTATAGCTGGATATGTTTCATCTGCCCATTTGTCTACACCGGCATTAAACATAATTACATCTGGGTTGATGGTAAACTTGATTGTGTAATTATGTCTGTCATACAGATCTTCAAATGCTTCGGCAAGTCCCATCTTGTATGTAAACTTTTCTGTGTTTGTAACGTCGCCAGAAGCTGTGCTTTTAGTTGTGGTAATTTCGTAGCTCAGTATTAACTTTTCTGCTGCGTCACCGCTTGCTATTTTCTGAGGCATTACGAGTGCTTCCATGTAATAATTACCATCACCAGAGGCAGGAACAACATCTCCTGAAGCATTTGCATATGAGAGTGTGAGATCGCCTGAAACTGCAGACCAGCCACTTTTTAAAACATCGCCTGATGCGTTTGTGGTGTAAGCGCTTTCTGCGTATGTACCGGTATTGGCAAGTTTAGTAATCTTAAGATCTGTTACCTTAACAACGTCAGAACTGCTGAAATTGCTACCTTTTTTAACAGCAACGTTAAGCTTTGAAAGAATGTGCTTGAATATCAGGTTAACTTCTGCGTCGTGATTCTTTCCATCCTGTGGTTTAACGCTTGTGGTCATGATGTCAATATCACCGCTTGCAAAACCTATGTACAGCTGCTCTGAACCAGGGGTAGCCTGCTGAAGGTTGAATCCGTTAAGTGTGTATGTTCCAACAAAGTCTCCGGAAGCAAGCATTGCATCTGCAGAAACAGCAAATTTAATATCATGTGAATTTGGAGCAACAGCAGCGAACTCATATACGGCCTGCTTGTCCCAATAGCGATAAGGAGCATAAGTCCAATCGTTAGGTGCTTCGGCAGAAGCTAAATAAGTTACAATGTCCTTGTCTGTGCCATCAAACACTGTTGAAATAAGTCCGCCCTCATTTGCCTTCTTTGTGCTATATGCTGCAAATGTGTTGTGATAGAACTCGAGGTTGTTGCTCTGGCTAGCACGGGTGGCCTTCTCAGCGAACGATGCAAAACTGATCTTGGTCTGGTTGTTGTCGCCATCCTTAAGATCATTCTTAAGCTCATAATTTTCTGCGCAGCTTACCATAACCATGGCGGCTGCAGCAATCATCAGATAACTCTTTTTCATTTCTTTTCTCTTTGTTTATTTGTTACTGTCTTTATTATTCTGTCTTGGGTAGACTTAGTTTAAAAAACGAGTAAAGGACTCGCTGAACTGCGAGCTCCCAGAATTTGGCTGTTCCTGCTGAACGCTGAATTCATGCACCTGTTTTTTTGTAGTAAAAGAGGTAGTCAGGATAGTGGCAAGTATAGCTATTGCAATAGATGCAATGGCTGCCAGAATCACTGGATTCTCTTTTGCTTTCTTGTAAGTCTGCGTAAACATAATTATATTTTATATTCTTTTACTATTAAAACAGTCCATTTTTTTGTTTGAATGTGCTTTTTTGAATGATTTCAAACTTTTAAATGGTTATTTCTGCATTAATCTCATTTGCCCAATCCTCTACGCTGGCGTTAAAACCACCGCCTGACTGCTGGTTTTTCTTGTCCAGAAGCTCCTTAGGAATGTCGTTGGCATCTATGTATATTGTAATAATACCGCCGGTTGGCAGATCATGCATCTCGTCTGTAATGTTGCGGGTAACAGTGTATGTATAACCGTTACGCAGGGTAAGACCAATACCAATGTAGTTGTCATCAATCTCTGCAGCTCTTGTACCAGCCTTGGTACTCTCAAGTGGGTTGATTCCTGGAAGACCCCATGTGAGAACGCGGGTTGCCATAATGTGAGCGCTGTCTGCAACAACTCCGTTCTCAAGCTCTACATTGTAGTGCTTCTGCATTGGCTTGATGTCTTCTGTGGTAATTGATATTGTGTTGTTGAATGTTCTGCGAGTAAACAGCTCAACGCCCTGTGAAAGACCTGTAATGGTAGCACCCTTGGCTCCAGTTACGCGGTTGCCCTGCTCATCGGCGTTGTTCAGGACAACTATCTGATACATGTAGATGAATGAATAAGGTCTGAGAGGTGCGCCAATCTTATATACATAGGTTATAGAACCGTCTTCGTTGTATACCTTCTCATACTGGCTTGGGTCCTCGGCAACCTGCAGGTCCTTGATAAGGGTTCCAAAGAACTCATCTGGCTGGTTGTAGTCAACGTAAGTCTTGGCGCTGTCTGGCATCTCGCTTGACTCTGCCTCGGCACGTGTACGTGTCCATCTGGCCTGTGAGCTTACACGTGTAGATGCTGTATAGTACTCATAATCGTCGCTCTGGTAGAATGAGATCCATTCTGTACCAAAGTTGTAGAAAAGCATGTCGTAAGTAGAACCGGCGTTAAGTGAAAGGTCTCCACCGGTTGCACCAAAGATCTTGGTGAATGAGCTAAAGCGGCGTCCGGTATTTGCGTCTACATTATACATAATACCCTTAACGAGCTCTGGCTTTGTATAACCTATTAATCCAAAGCTTGAGATATCCTCTTTCCACTCGTAAGTCCATTTGGTCTCCCAGGTAATACCCCAGAGGATTTCAAGGTTAATGTCTGTAATCTCTACTCTAATGTTAGTCTGATCTACGCGCAGGTAAAGCTGCTTGCGCTCGCATGATGAACCGCACACAAGCATGATAACCAGAAGCAGGATGGCCTGCATCTTGGCTGCGAGTTTGTTTAAGTTTGTTCGGTTCAACATTTGAATTTGTTCTTTTTGTTTGTTTGCGATGCAAAGTTACGTGTTTAATATGTGATGATTTTCAAACACGCCTTGTTTTTCTTCTCATTATCACAAAACGATTTTCAAACATTAGTTCAAATATCAACATTTTGCATTCAATGGGTAAATTTATCAACAAAACAACAATTGTTAATATGACAAAATGTGTTTTTCTTAACAAAATTGGGCTAAATTTGTAGCTCAGATTGGTCTCTAAGCTATATTTTTGTTGATATAACTATGTTAGCAACGCATTATGATTGAGATTTTTGCTGTTCAATTGCCTTTCTCGGTCTGTATAGTATGGTTTGTAATGACCATGCTTAGAGGCCCCAAGAACCATTCAAACTGGCTCTCAATAGCTTTGATGGGGCTTTTGACCGTTTGCTTTTTCTGTTATTCCGCTCACATGGCGCCTACTGTGAATGGAGCCAGGTCTGTTGTTTATGACATTATATCTCAGTTTGCCAGCCTTGCAGTACTTCCGGTCTCCTGTATTTATATAAGGTCTCTTTTTCTGGAGGATTCCAAGGAGTCTCCGCTGGTTTACCTTTTATTATTATTGCCCTTAATCTTTACTACAGTATGCCTGGTGCTTGTTTTTGCTATGGGTCTAGACAAATCGGCAAGTCTGGTTACAAGGTTACAGAATGATACTTTGATATTTGAATACCTGAGTTCCAGGGAGCAGGCTTTTGTTACTCTGTTTGACAAAGGGTACAAGATACTGTATTCCTTAGGCCTTATTTCTACATATCTGTACCTTTTTATAAAGGTTGGATCAAGCAAGTTTAAATTTCGTCACATTGCGGAATTTGTTTTGGGCAAACGTTCGTCTTTTCTGGGCAATATTATTTGTTTGTTTTTGTTTATTCTGTTTGCCCTTATGTATTTTGTTACCATGTTCAGGGCTGTGCTCATGGATTATATAAGTTTATGGACTGTGCTGTTTAGCTTGGCAATATCTTTCTCTGCCTTTGTTATAGGTTATGCAGCTGCAGTTCCACCACTTCCTGGTAACTATTTAAATATAGAGCGTCTTAAACATCCTTTTGATGCAATGCGAGAGCCCCGTACCGATTTTATCCGTAACCTGGACTCAGGTCCTGCCGCAGATAAACCTTCTCAGGGGTATGACAAGATCCTTGATTCTTTCAATAATCTTATGGATAATGAGCAGTGTTTCCTGGATCCGGAGATGAATATTGAAGAGATTGCCCGTAGGCTCAGCACCAACAGGACTTATGTATCAAAGTTGGTAAACATGTATTATGAGATGACTTTTAGGGATTATCTGAACAAAAAACGTGTTGATTTCTCTAAAAAGCTGCTTCTGGATGACAGGGATGCTGTTATTGATTATGTGGCAACCAAGAGTGGTTATCTAAGTTCTACCCAGTATATCCGTAAATTCAAGGAGTATGAAGGCATAACCCCATCGGTCTGGCGTACAAATAATATTCGCCGACAGATCAAATAGCCTTTTTTGGTCCAACTTAAACTGGAACTGGAACTCTGTAATTTATCTCCCCCGTTTTTTAGCGGGGGATAATTTTTTGTATGTCTATATAAAAAAATACGGCGAGAATTGTTACTTTTGTCAGCATCTATATATAAGTATATTATTTTTTATAAGATATGAATACTAAAATTCAGGAGCTGACAGACATCATCTACAATGAGGGTGTTACCAAGGGTCAGCAGGAGGCAGAGAAGATCCTTGCTGAGGCACGTGAGCAGGCAGCCAAGCTTGTGGCCGATGCCCAGAAGGAGGCCGATTCTATCCTGGCAGCTGCACGCAAGGACAGCGCTGATCAGGCTGAGAATGTACGTAAGGAACTCAGGCTTTATGCCGCACAGGCTGTAGAGGCTCTCAAGAGTGAGATTGCAACCGTGGTTACAGACAGGATTGTTACTGAGTCTGTAAATGGCTTTACTGCTACTCAGGATGCTTTCAATGAGTTTATTCTCAAGCTTGCCCAGGAATGGGGCAAGAGCCAGAGCATTGAGATTGGTGCCAAGGACGAGGAGGCCCTGCGCAAGTACTTCATGGCCCATGCCAAGGATCTGCTCGACAAGGGTGTAAGCATTACACGTGTAAATGGAGCCGATACAGATTTCAGCATACAGCCAGCCGATGGTTCGTATAAGGTGAACTTTGGTTCCGAGGAGTTTGTGAACTGGTTCAAGTCCATGCTGCGTCCGCAGTTGGTTGAGACTCTGTTCTGATGGGTAAGAGCTATTATTATCTTATAGCCGGACTGAGCGAACTGTCTCTCGATGACAGCAAGTTGCCGGTCAGCCTGCAGGAATTCCGGGAAGAGGTGTATTCTGCACTCAGTTCCCGTGACCGCAAGCTCATGGATCTGCTGCTTCTTGAGAATGACTGCCGTGCCCTTATGGCACTTCTTTCTACTGGAAAGGTTCCGGGCCAGACTGCCCAGGGATTATTTTCTGCCGACCAGTTGGAGGAACTGATTGCTCAGGTCAAGGCACAGGACAAACCCGGGATTGATGTTCCCGCATTCATGTGTACGTTCATTCAGGAATGGATGGACGGCTCATGGCAGGATTCAGCCGGATTTGCCGAGGACCGTCTGTGGGGTCTGTTCTACGAATATGCTACCAGCGCCAGCAATGAGTTTGTAAGAGACTGGTACATGTTCAATCTTAACCTGAATAATGTTCAGGCTGCTTTTACTGCACGCAAGTATGGCCTGGATATTCAAAAACTGGTTGTTGGAACAGATTCTGTTGCGCAGGCTCTCAGGACAAGCGGTGCAAGGGACTGGGGACTGAGTCAGGAACTTGACTGCTTTGACGATATGGCACGCCTTCAGGACGAGCCGGACCTTTCCATACGCGAGCAGAAGACAGACATGCTGCGCTGGAACTGGTTGGAGGAGAACACATTCTTTCATTACTTTACAGTAGAAAGACTGTTCTCATATATGATACGTCTGGGTATGGTTGAGCGCTGGACTGCACTGGACCGTGAGCGCGGACAGCAATTGTTCCGTGAACTCATAGGTTCACTCAAGGATCAGACTCAGGTTCCCGACGAATTCAAGATTCAGAAATAATAAATAACTGCATATATGGCTACTAAAGGTACAGTACGCGGAGTCATTGCCAACATGGTTACACTTAAGGTGGACGGCCCTGTTGCACAGAATGAGATCTGCTATATTGAGACAGGAGGAGACAAACTCATGTCGGAGGTCATTAAGGTAGTGGGCGAGAACGTCTATGTACAGGTGTTTGAGAGCACACGTGGCCTCAAGGTGGGAGCTACTGCCGAGTTTACCGGACACATGCTGGAGGTTACATTGGGCCCAGGCATGCTGTCACATAATTTTGACGGTCTTCAGAATGACCTGGACAAGATGACCGGCGTGTTCCTTAAACGTGGAGAGTATACATATCCGTTGGACAATGACCGCATGTGGGCATTTGAGCCTATTGCCAAGGTTGGCGACAAGGTTTGCTCAAGCGCATGGCTGGGTCAGGTTGAGGAGAATTTCCAGCCGCTCAAGATCATGGCTCCTTTCCAGCTGGAAGGTGAGTGGACAGTAAAGTCTATTGTTCCTGCAGGCGAGTATAGAATTATAGATACTATTGCCGTGCTGGAGAACGCCAAGGGCGAAACCCTGGACGTAAACATGATTCAGAAATGGCCTGTCAAGCTGGCTATGACCAACTATCGTGAAAAACCACGTCCATTCAAGCTCCTTGAGACAGGTGTACGTTCCATAGATACACTTAATCCGATTGTAGAAGGTGGTACCGGATTTATCCCAGGACCTTTTGGTACCGGTAAGACAGTGCTTCAGCACGCTATCTCCAAGCAGGCCGAGGCCGATATAGTTATCATTGCTGCCTGCGGTGAGCGTGCCAATGAGGTTGTGGAGATCTTTACCGAGTTCCCAGAACTGGATGACCCGCACACAGGACGCAAGCTCATGGAGCGTACCATCATTATTGCTAATACATCAAACATGCCTGTAGCAGCACGTGAGGCATCGGTCTATACTGCTATGGCTATATCGGAGTATTACAGGAGCATGGGTTTGAGGGTCCTGCTCATGGCCGACTCTACCAGCCGCTGGGCACAGGCTCTGCGTGAGATGTCCAACCGTATGGAGGAGCTGCCTGGACCGGATGCGTTCCCAATGGATATATCGTCTATCATTGCAAACTTCTACGGACGTGCAGGTTATGTTTACCTGAACAACGGACAGCCGGGCTCAATTACCTTTATTGGTACCGTATCGCCTGCCGGTGGTAACCTTAAGGAGCCTGTTACAGAGAATACCAAGAAGGTTGCGCGCTGTTTCTATGCACTTGAGCAGGAGCGTGCAGACCGCAAGCGTTATCCGGCCATCAACCCTATAGACTCTTACTCAAAGTATCTGGATTATCCAGAGTTTGATGAGTATATCCAGGGCCGTATAAACAATGAGTGGCTGGGTAAGGTCAACGAGCTCAAGACCCGTCTGCTGCGCGGTAAGGAAATCTCTGAGCAGATTAACATTCTGGGTGATGATGGTGTACCTGTTGATTATCACGTAACATTCTGGAAATCAGAACTGATAGACTTTATTGTACTGCAGCAGGATGCTTTTGATGAGGTTGATGCCGTTACTCCGCTGGAGCGTCAGGAGAGCATTGTGAACCGCGTTATAGAGATCTGCCACAGCGAATTCAAGTTTGACAACTTCCTGGAGGTTATTGAGTTCTTCAAGAAGATTATCAACCTGTGCAAGCAGATGAACTACCAGCAGTATGAGTCTGAGAAATATTTTGAATATGAGAAGCAGCTCGAGGCACTTCTTGCAGAACGCAGAACCGCTTAATACCATACAGATATGACTACAAAGGCTTTTCAGAAGATATATACAAAAATCAGCCAGATAACCAAGGCTACCTGCTCGCTCAAGGCACAGGGTGTGGGTTATGATGAACTGGCTGTGATTGACGGCCGTCTGGCTCAGGTGGTTAAGATTGATGGTGACGAGGTTACACTGCAGGTTTTCCAGGGCACCAACGGTATTCCTACAAATGCCGAGGTTGTGTTCATGGGCAAGGCTCCGTCGCTCAAGGTAAGTGATTCTCTCTCCGGACGTTTCTTTAACGCTTATGGCGATCCTATTGATGGAGGTCCACAGGTGGAAGGACAGGAGGTTGAGATTGGCGGACCATCGGTTAACCCTGTACGCCGCAAGCAGCCATCGGAACTGATTGCAACCGGTATTGCCGGTATTGACCTTAACAATACTCTGGTATCGGGCCAGAAAATTCCTTTCTTTGCCGATCCCGACCAGCCGTTCAACCAGGTTATGGCTACCGTTGCCATGCGTGCCAAGGCCGATAAGATTATCCTTGGAGGTATGGGTATGACAAACGATGACTACCTGTATTTTAAGAACGTGTTCTCAAATGCCGGTGCCATGGACCGCATTATTGGTTTTATGAACACCACAGAGGACCCGGCTGTTGAGCGTCTGCTCGTTCCTGACATGTCTCTTACTGCAGCCGAGTATTTTGCCGTTCAGAAAAATGAGAAAGTACTGGTGCTGTTGAGTGATATGACCAGTTATGCCGATGCCCTGGCAATTGTGTCCAACCGTATGGATCAGATTCCATCAAAGGACTCCATGCCTGGTTCCCTGTACTCAGACCTTGCCAAGATTTACGAGAAGGCCGTTCAGTTCCCAAGTGGCGGTTCTATTACCATTATAGCAGTAACCACACTGTCGGGTGGCGATATTACACATGCCGTGCCCGATAACACCGGTTATATTACCGAGGGTCAGTTGTTCCTGCGCCGCGACAGTGATATAGGTAAGGTTATTGTAGACCCGTTCCGTTCTCTTTCACGACTCAAGCAGCTGGTTAACGGTAAGAAGACCCGTGCCGACCATCCGCAGGTTATGAACGCTGCCGTACGTCTGTATGCCGATGCATCGAACGCAAAGACCAAGGTTGAGAATGGTTTTGACCTTACAGACTATGATGAGCGTACACTTAAGTTTGCCCATGACTATTCAGAGAAACTGCTGGCCATTGACGTAAACCTGGATACAACAGAGATGCTCGATGTTACTTGGGGTTTGTTTGCCAAGTATTTCAAGCCCGATGAGGTTAATATCAAGGCTGCCCTTGTAGAACAGTACTGGCCAAAGAACTGATTATGGCTCTGAAATTCCAATATAACAAGACTTCGCTCCAGGTTCTTGAGAAACAGCTCAAGATCCGTAAGCGTACCTTGCCTATCATAAAGAGCAAGGAGAGTGCGCTGCGTCTGGAGGTGAAGAAATGTAAGGATGATCTGGTCAGACTGGAGCAGGAACTGGAACAGAGCATATCTCGCTATGATTCTATGTTTGCTCTCTGGAACGAGTTCAACCCTGAACTCATAAAGGTAAAGGATGTAAGCCTTAACGTACGTAAGATTGCCGGAACACGTATTCCGGTTCTTGACAAGGTAGATTTTGAGGTTGCTCCTTTCAGTCTGTTCAGTCAGCCCAAATGGTACTATGATGGCATAAGCATACTGCAGGACCTGGCACACGCAGCAATTCTGTGTGAGTTTACCACTGCCAAGCTGGCCCTGCTGGAGAAGGCACGCAAAAAGACTACCCAGAAGGTTAACCTTTTTGAGAAGGTGCAGATTCCGGGTTATGAGGATGCCATCCGTAAGATAAAGCGCTTTATGGAGGATGAGGAGAATCTGTCCAAGTCCAGTCAGAAAATCCTTAAGTCGCTTTTGGAGAAACGTGAAACCGCTAAGAAACAAGAGGAGGCAGGCGTATGATAGAAAGAATGAATAAACTGACCTTTCTGGTCTATCATAAGGTATATCAGGATTTCCTGGAACAGCTGCGCCAGCTTGGGGTAGTTCATGTAATACAGAAACAGCAGGGTGCTGTTCAGGATGCTGCCCTGGAGGAGAATATCCAGGCAATGAACCGCATGAAGGCTGTGCTGGGTGCTCTTGAACCGCTGGTAGCGGAATCGGGGCAGGGTGGTGCAGAAACCATTACTGCTGCAGCTGCAATTGAACAGTATGATTCATTGTCAGAGTCCAGGACAGCAAATGATCAGGCAATGCAGGCTTTGCTCAGGAACCGTCAGATTCTGGCCGGTTGGGGAGATTTTGATCCTCAGAAGGTGGCACAGCTTGAGTCTGCAGGTTATTACATGAAGTTCTTTACCTGTCCGCTCAGGTCATTTGATCCTGCATGGGAGAGCGAGTACAACGCCATTGAGATAGAGCGTGACAAGCAGAAGGTAAACTTTGTGACTGTTAATCCTGTTGGAAAGAGCGTTGACATAGATGCGGAGGTTTGCAACCTGCCTGATACTTCTCTGTGGGATGTTGAGTCTAAGATTGCAGAACTGAATGAAAAGAATGCACAGCTCACTGTCCTTATGGCAGAACTGGCTGCCAATTCTGTTCCTTCCCTGAAGGCTGAGATTTTAAAATTGCAGAACGAGATAGATTTTGGACGCGTCCGTCTTACTGGTGAGGAGATGGCCGATGGTAATCTGCTGCTGCTTGAGGGCTGGGTACCGGCTGTCAAGGCACAGGAGACCGGAAAGGCTCTCGACAAGACTGGCGTATTCTATCAGATATCCGATCCGCAGCCAGACGATGATATTCCAATTCAGTTGAGCAACAACAAGTTTGCAAAACTGTTTGAACCGTTGACCAAGCTTTACATGCTGCCTACATATCAGGAACTGGATCTTACACTCATGTTTGCGCCATTCTTCATGCTCTTCTTTGGACTCTGTCTGGGAGACATGGGTTATGGTCTGCTCATGATAATAGGACTGCCCATCTTTACAATGCTGTTCAAACTTATCAATCCTGATTTCTCAAAGGGACTGGTAATCCTGTTTGGAATAAGCACCATGTTATGCGGACTGCTTTCCGGAACATTCTTTGGATTCAATATCTATGACCTGGATATTGAGTTCGTAAAGAAGATGAAGGAATTCCTGTATGTTGACAACTCAACCATGTTTACGGTATCTCTCTGCATTGGTGTAGTACAGATACTGTTTGGTATGGCAATCAAGGCTGTAAACCTGACTATCCAGTGCGGATTCAAGTACGCGCTGAGTACGCTGGGATGGTTGTTGCTGCTGATTACCGTTGGTGTATGTGCCGTTGCAGGAATTAGCTTTGGTAATCCTGTAGTGATGGCTCTGCTTGGCGTGGCTGCCGTAGGAATATTCCTGCTGAACAGCCCAGGCAAGAATCCACTGCTGAATATAGGTTTGGGACTGTGGGATACCTACAATATGGCAACAGGCCTGCTGGGAGACGTATTGTCTTATGTACGTCTGTTTGCTCTTGGCCTGTCTGGCGGTATTCTTGCCAGCGTATTCAATAACATGGCAACTGGTATGAGTCCCGATATTCCTATTGTGGGATTCCTTGTGACTGCCCTGATTTTTGTGGCTGGACATGCGCTGAACATTTTCATGAACATACTTGGTGCTGTGGTTCACCCAATGCGTCTTACATTCGTGGAGTTCTTTAAGAATGCAGGTTATGCCGGCGGTGGAACAGAGTACAGGCCTTTTGCTAAAGAGGTTGGAATTAAGGAATAAAAGTATTAACAAATAAAATCACAATTAATTATGTCAAGTTTAGTATTAGCTTATCTGGGCGTTGCCCTGATGATCGGTCTTGCAGGTATTGGTAGCGCATTTGGTGTTACTATTACTGGTAATGCAGCAGTTGGCGCCCTTAAGAAGGTCGACAAGTTTGGTAACTTTATAGTACTTACCGCTCTTCCTGGTACACAGGGTCTGTACGGTTTTGCTGGTTACTTTATCTTTGCAAACATGTTTGGAGTCCTGACTCCAGATATCACTACATTCCAGGCTTGCACCGTATTTGGCGGTGGTCTTGCTCTTGGTCTGGTTGGTCTGTTCTCTGCTATCCGTCAGGGTCAGGTATGTGCCAATGGTATAGCCGGTATTGCACAGGGTCATGATGTATTCAGCAAGACTCTGATCCTTGCTGTATTCCCAGAGCTTTACGCTATCGTTGCGCTTGCAGGCGTATTCTTGATGGCATCATCACTCTAAGCTAGCGTCCGCGCATTTTACGGTACTGGACTGTACACACTATGCTGTACAGTCCAGTACTGTTTTGTTCTGGTGCGGGTGGGGGAGATGATGTGTACGCTTTTTTGTATATTTGCAGGAAATGTTAGAGGGTATGAAGAAAAGTGCATTTTGGGTAGGCGTGTGGGCGCTGGTGACTATTGTATGTGGTGGGCCGATAATGGCGGCAGGACCTTACAGGACTGCGCAGGAGGCGGTGCGTGTGGCATCGGTACAAATGGCTCAGACACGCGGAATGGAAAGTGCGTCCAGCAGCCTTGAACTGAAGGCAACCTACAACATGCCGGATAGTAAGGAACCTGCGCTATATATTCTTGCAGACCAGAACAATGGTTTGGTCATTGTGTCGGCCAGCGAGCGTATGCCTGCCATTCTGGGCTACAGCAAAGGTGCTGGCAAGGTGCAGGGAATAAGCACCAGTGAGAGGCTGGCGCCATCGGCTAACGTCCTGGTACAGGGAAATACGGATGCCAGGATGAATGCATCGGCCGCAACGGATTATGCCGACATTATTGAGAATATGCCACCAGCCATGAAGGAGCTGCTGGAGCAGTACAGCATGCTGGCATCGGCCCTGGAGGCTAATCCAAATGCATCGGTTACTAGAACGGCTTCCATACCGGACTCCAAGGAACAGCTCATAAAGACGAGCTGGAGTCAGAATGAACCGTTCAACAACCTTACGCCGGTGTATAACTACAGGGGTGACAGGGCCACTGTGGGTTGTGTTGCTACTGCCATGGCACAGATCATTTACTATTATAGGTATCCGGTAATGGGCACTGGCTCAATTCATTATCTTACTGGTACAAATGATTATGAAGTAGATGTTACATTTGGCCAGCCCTATGATTATGAGAACATGCTCCTGAGCTATTGTGACAGTTATTTTAGGACTATAGACTATACTCCCGAGCAGGGTAACTCCGTAGCTACTCTCATGCTGCATTGCGGAGCATCGGTCAATATGGATTATGCCGTAGATGAGGATGGCGGATCATCTTCTTATGCTACTTATGTTCCGTATGCCCTGAGCCGTAATTTTGGATATGACAAGGGTGCCAGATACTATGAGCAGGAAAAATACATGGGAGATTGGGCTGAGCTGCTGCGCAATGAACTGCGTGCAGACAGGCCTGTCCTGTATGGTGCTGTAAGCCCAACCATGGGCGGCCATGCCTTTCTGGTAGATGGTTTTGACCAGGAAGACCGTTTCCATGTAAACTGGGGTTGGGGCTATAACGGCCGTTATGACGGCTGGTTCATGCTCACTGGTCTTACCGTTCCCGGTGAGAGCTCAACCTTTAACAGGTCACATACTTGTGTGGTAGGTATTCAGCCAGACCGTGGCGGTTCTTATGCGTCAACGGCACACAATAAATTCATCTCCAGCGCTATAGCTCCAATGCCTACTCCTACTTCCTTGATTTCCCGCCATACTTTTGACCGTATGGCAAATGTCCGTATGTATGTGGAGCTGGAGAACTATACAGATGCGTTCCTGGACTATGAGATGGCTGTGGCAATCTACCAGGGCCCAACGCTTGTTGGCCTGATGGGGCGCGCCAAGGACTATCTGGATCAAATCAAGGGAGAGAGTAACAGATTTGTGGTCCACATGGATCCAATGGATAAAAACTGGTTCTCTTTTGCAGAGAGACTTGATCTCCCGGTAGGAGACTACACCGTATTGCCTGTGTACAGACCGCGTTATGAGGGGCATGATGGAGTATGGAAGTATATACCAGGGGCCGATGGAAAATCAGTTTGCTATGACCTGATTGCAACGGACACACAGTATACTCTTATCCCGTCAACGTCTACTCCGGTGGAGACAATCCGTTTAAAGCCAGCAACAGAGAAAATCCTGCGTGGTGGAAGAATCATAATAAGCAGGGACGGCCGCGAATACGATATTCTGGGGCGCGGTTTCTAATGGGCGTTCGGGTGGATTTGGTGGACGCAGTTGCAGAAAAGTGGCGCTGTAGGCTTTCTGCGTGCAAGTGCGTCCGTGGTTTGGGGCGTTCGGGTGGATTTGGCGGACGCAGTTGCAGAAAAGTGGCGCTGTAGGCTTTCTGTGTGCAAGTGCGTCCCATAGGAAAGGGCAGTATATGACCATTATTTGTATAATGGTGGTGGGTATTTATTATTATGACGAAATTTTTAAGTACCTTTACGCTCTAAAAGATAAAAAGGATTATGGCTAAGGATTCCAGAAAGCCAAACTATATATTCTCAGTAAGTTGGGAGGTCTGCAATAAGATTGGAGGCATATACACCGTACTCTCTACACAGGCCAGGACGCTTAAGGAGGAGAGTGGAGCCACTCTCATTTACATTGGCCCTGATGTGTGGGCAGGAAAGAACAATCCGCTTTTTCAGGAAGACAAGACCCTGTATTCAGACTGGCGTGAGCATGCCCGTTTGAATGATGGTGTGAATGTGCGTGTTGGTTATTGGGATATTCCCGGTCGCCCAATTGTATTCCTTGTGGATTTTAATCCGGTCTGGCCACTCAAGAACTCTATCTACGCCCAGGCATGGGAACTCTTTAAGGTAGATTCCATGCACGCCTATGGCGACTATGATGAGTCCAGCATGTTCTCATACGCAGCTGCACTTGCAGCCAAGAGTTTTTATGAATATGGAATAGGTCATAATGATACTGTTGTCTATCATGCACATGAGTGGATGACAGGCCTTGGTGCCCTGTTCATAAAGCACTGGATTCCCCAGATCAGTACGGTATTTACCACCCATGCAACTACAATTGGCCGCTCAATCTGTGGCAATGGCAAGGCTCTGTATGCGTTCTTTGAGGGCTATCACGGTGATCAGATGGCTCAGGAACTCAATGTTGAGTCCAAGCACTCAATAGAGAAGTGTGCAGCACAGCAGGTTGACTGCTTTACTACCGTAAGTGATATTACTGCCCGTGAGTGCACCCAGCTGCTGGACAAGACTCCGCATGTAGTAACCGTAAACGGTTTTGAGGATGGTTTCCTGCCACAGGCTGACCAGTTCCAGGCTTGCCGTAAGGCAGCCAGAATGAATATATTACGTGTAGCTAACCGCCTGTTTGGTACAGACTGGTCCAATGAGACCGTGATTGTGGCAACAGGAGGCCGCTACGAATACCACAACAAGGGAATAGACCTGTTCCTGGAGTCTCTGCGCAGACTGCGTGACAGCAATACCCTTAGTCCCGATGCCCACGTGCTGGCGCTGATAAACGTCCCAGCATGGGTACGTGAGCCAAGAGAGGACCTTAAGGCGCGTTTGGACATGGCCCAGAATCCTGACGGACCGCTCACAATGCCTCTTACCACACACTGGCTCAACAACATGGATGAGGACCGCGTTATTAATACACTCCAGTCCATGGGATTCAGGAACATGCCATCAGACAATATCAAGGTTCTGTTTGTACCATGCTACCTGAATGGTCAGGATGGAATATTCAACGCCCAGTATTATGACCTCCTTATAGGTCAGGACCTGGCTGTTTATCCATCGTACTACGAGCCATGGGGCTACACACCGCTGGAAAGTGCAGCATTCAGAGTACCTACGGTAACATCGGACCTGGCAGGATTTGGCCTGTGGGTGAACGCCGAGCTTGGACACTGCGGTGAACTGGAGGATGGAGTAAAGGTTGTTCACAGGACCGATGACAACTGGGATCAGGCTGCCCAGGATATAAGTATGCAGATAAGCAAGTTTGCAGCACTTGACTCCGCAACCCGTGAAAACATGCGCACCAATGCCGGTAAACTGGCAGAGAAAGCGCTTTGGAAGCATTTTATTAAGTATTATCTGGAGGCATACGACAAGGCTCTGGCTAATACGGAGAGATAAGAATTTACGATAGAGGTTTTAAATATAGAAAGATGAAGATTAAGACAAGCAATTCTAACTTACCGGACTGGAAAGAGGTTTATGTACAGTCCAGAGTACCGGAAGAACTCAAGAAACTTGATGAAATTGCTCACAACATTTGGTGGGCTTGGAACCAGCAGGCCAAGGACCTGTTCATGGAGATTAACCCAGAGATGTGGACTAAGGTTAGCCACAATCCAGTTCAGATGCTGAGCGGTCTGGGTTATGAGAAGCTGGAAGAGCTGGCACACGACAAGAAGTTCATTGCCAAGATGGACAAGGTGTACACAGCATTCCGCAAATATGTTGATGCAAAACCCAATGCAAAGCGTCCGTCAGTTGCATATTTCTGCATGGAGTATGGTCTGACACACGTTCTTAAAATATACTCAGGCGGTCTTGGCGTACTTGCCGGTGACTATCTGAAGGAGGCAAGTGACAGCAATGTCGATATGGTTGCAGTAGGTTTCCTGTATCGTCACGGCTATTTCACACAGTCTCTGTCAATGGATGGTCAGCAGATAGCCAACTATGAGGCACAGGATTTCAACTCACTCCCAATTGAGAGGGTATATGACAAGGATGGCAAGCCACTCATTGTTCCTGTTCCTTATATCAATTATACCGTTTATGCCTCAATCTGGCGTGTAAATG
>JAZUFR010000043.1:0-5807 GCA_045640825.1 Bacteroidaceae bacterium | reverse complement strand
GTTGGTGTTTGATTGGGATGGCAATTATGTTAATGGATTCAAGATGGATAGAAACAGCAGCAGTTTGGCTTATGACGAAAAGAACATGATTCTTTACACATTGTCAACGAAAACGGAACAGATATATGCATATGATATGTCATCACTTCTTCCATAAAGTTCTTCCTTTTTTATTGTTATTTATGTCCCCTAGTATGAAATTGATAACTTATATAAATCCGATGTATTATGGATTTCTGTTGTTGGGTAAAGGATTTTTGATTTGAAGACCTTGTTTTGCCACAAATTTATTATATTTTTGTGGCAGAATTAAGAGATGCTTATGGCAAGCCAAAGTACATATAACAGCATTAAAGAGCGCGTAGAGCTATCTGATAGGGGGACTTTGTTCTTCCCGGACTCTTTTTCGGCATTGGGATCATCTGATGCAGTCAGATCAGCATTGGTCAGGTTGTGTAAGAACAACATCCTTATTCGTGTGGCGCAAGGAATCTATTATTATCCCCGGATTGATACAAAATGGGGAAGCGGAATCATTCCGCCGTCAATAGAGGAGATTGCACGTGGAATAGCCATGCGTGACAAGGTGCGCATTGCCCCTACCGGCTCTTACGCCATGTATCAGCTTGGCTTGAGCACACAGATACCGGCTAATGTGGTGTTTATGACAGATGGTTCACAACGGCGCATATCAATTGGTAAGGGGCGAGGGATATTCTTCAAACACTCATCTAACATGCGTGTTTTTGCCTTCCAGTCACAGTTGATGGAGTTGATTGTTGCAGCCATGCGTGAGATAGGCCAGGATAATATAACCGATGAACA
Organism: Bacteroidaceae bacterium; assembly: GCA_045640825.1. Classification (GTDB taxonomy): domain Bacteria; phylum Bacteroidota; class Bacteroidia; order Bacteroidales; family Bacteroidaceae; genus Colenecus. The sequence continues at coordinate 4,982 of JAZUFR010000043.1, read as the reverse complement.
AATTACCATTATCAATACACATCTGGATCAGGTTGGCCTGGATGATTATAACCATGATATTCAACTTGCACCTATCTGGGTGCGTAATACCTTATTGAAACAATGAAATTCATAGACCTTTCCATTGATGAACGGCAGGACATTCTGCGTCGCGTGCAGGCAGAAAACGGAATGGACCTGCAGATTATTGAGAAAGACTGGTGGGTAACCACGGTCCTTAAATCTTTGTTTGCACTACCATACGCAGAGCATATATCCTTTAAGGGTGGAACCAATCTGAGTAAATGCTGGGGCCTGATTCAGCGGATGTCTGAAGACATTGACATTGCCATAGACCGTGAATATCTGGGATATGGTGGTAAACTGTCCAGGACTCAGATTAGTGATAAACTACGTCGTGCGGCATGTTCTTTTGTTCGTGAAAAGCTCCAGTTTGATCTGCAGGACCAACTTATAAGAGACGGAATAGGTCCTGACAGTTTCAAGGTTAATGTAAATATAACGCCTGTTTCAACTACTGACCCCGAAATCATTGAAGTTGAATACCAGCCCGTTTTCAATGACAATCCCTATATACGTTCGAAGGTTATCATTGAGGTGAGCGGCCGTTCCATGAGTGAGCCTGTTGAGGTTGTAAACCTGCATTCCTATATTGATGATGTATTTGGGAATGCGCCGTTTACAGACCCTGATTTCAAGGTCAGAGCGGTAGTGCCGGAACGTACGTTCCTGGAGAAACTGTTCCTGCTTCATGAAGAGTATCACAAACCATCTGCCGATGTAAGGACATCACGCATGTCACGCCACCTATATGATATATATCAGATAATGAACACCCCTATAGCAGACCGTGCATTGAATGACAAGGATTTGTATTTTTCTGTTATGGAGCACAGACGCATTTTTATAGGACTGCGTGGCTTTGACTACACAACTCTGCTGCCACAGACGCTTAACATTATTCCTCCTACTGAAATAATGGAGCGGTGAAGACAGGATTACCGGGAGATGCAGAACTCAATGATTTATGGCCAGTCTCCATCATATGATGATCTGATAGCTAAACTGCAGGAGCTTAATAAGAAGATTAATAGCATAAGGCTATACTGAGGGTTATGGGGGACCTTTTCAATTCTCGGACAAGCCAAGCGGTTGCGGTAGCTACCGGTATGCGAATAACTAATAAAACGAACTGAATTCCACGTTGAAATAATAAAGTTTGTTAACTGTTTTTGAAGTCAGCAAGTATAATTGTATGTTTGATAACATAATTCCAATTACTACAAATGTAAATGGGCTACGATGAGGCAGACTACCTTTTAAAATAAACAATACAAGACCATAGCTTATGAGAAAAACTGCTATCACATTATCGTGCATGTTATTGATGATGGGTGTATGCGCATCGGCACAGAATGCATCAAAACATCAGTACGTGGACTTGGGCCTAAGCGTCAAATGGGCAACATGCAATATCGGTGCCAATAAGCCGGAGGAACGCGGTGATTTCTGGCTACTACTGGTCAAGGGAATGCGGAACTGTCACATCCGAGACCGCATACACCCTTGAGGTATATACCAAAGGCGCATCAACCGAGATCCAGCCCCGCTACGAGTCCTTCGCCGTCCGCCCGGTCTGCCCGTAACGAGCAATAACACATAGCCACAATAGTTCAAATCAATATAACACGAACAGCTTATGAGACAGAAATTATTCCTCCTTGCGACAATTCTTCTGGCGCTTTCATGCAACAAAAGCCGTATCTTGGTTGATGTTCATGAAATAGATTTCATCAATAAGTCTGATGTGACGGTTAAAGGTAGTCCCTTAAATGTAGAGCTGCCTTTAGGCATTCGTAGTTTGGCTGTTTGCGATTCATTCATGATAGTGATGTCTGGCGGGAAGAGTGATCCGCAAATGAATGTATATTCCGATGATTGGAACCTTCTGGGACGTTTCTGCTATAGAGGGAGATCCAGGAATGAATTTATCAATTCGCCCCGTATGATCTCAAAACAAACAATTAAAGGAGATGGCGGAGGCACCCTCATTCCGTTAATAGACGGCATTAAAGGTATCAAGGCGGTGGATATTCAAAGGTCGCTGCAATCCCAATCGACGGTAATCGCCACTGAAAATGATTTTGAGTCTGCTAAATTGGCCGAGTATGAAGATAATGGAAAGACCTCAAGAATGAGATTCAGCTTTAATTTCATCCTTGTTGATAATAATCTCAATCATACTTTCCGGAGTTATCCGCAAATAACTATGTTTGGCAGGGTCCTGTTTGAGCCTTTTTATGTCGTGATGTATGATACAGTCCAGGTAAAACAGATTAAGTTTCTCTCTAATGTCAGTGCAAATGATGATGGCTACTTGTATGGTTCATTATTCAAGCATCCCACCCGTAATATAATTATACAGCCGCTGACATATATGGATTATATCCTTTTCTTTGATTTGGATAATGACAAGACATTTGCAATCCATCAGTCCGGCTCACTCTCGTTTGATGACAAACTGATAAGTGAACCGGAAGAGGTGATTGAAATCCCAGGTGGTGAAGTAACCAGTGTTGAAGAGAAGACCACACACTTTTCGGGCGTTGCATGCACCGAATCATTCTTTATGGTAAAGTATTATGCCGGCGATTACAGTGTCAATGTGCCAGATATAGACAAAGCAGCACCGGAACTGCTGTTCTTTGACTGGAACGGCAATTTCCTTAAATCAGTAAAACTTGATACTCCAGTGGACGGTATCACATTTGATGAGAGAAAAAATATTCTATATGGTACTGATGTTAATGATCGCATCATCATTTTTGACCTCTCTACAGTAGTGAACGTGAAACAGATGGTGGAATGAAAGAACAAAATGGTAACATCTGAAATAAACACATGAACAAAATAATTTATGCTTTGTTTGCTATTGCTGTAGCATCGTGCGGGGATGGAGGCGAGAGAGTGTTTTTGGTCAAGCCCAAGGTCTATAAGGCCGCTCCTGCAGCCGATACGCTGAGCTCCACCCGCATCATTCAGGGCGACACACTCATTCTGTCGGTCGATGATGTCATGTTTTTCAACGACATGTTTATCATCCAGTCACTTGAGACAAGCACATCGGTATTCAATCTGTTTGACTTGAACGGACGCATGGTAAGCCATTTCGGAAACATAGGGCGTGCAGAGAATGAGTTTTCAGAAGGGGCAAGCCTAAACGGCCAGTATGATTCCAGACACATCTATGTGAATGACGTGAACGCCGCAGCCATAAAGTTCATTGATATACCGGCATCGGCAGAGCAAGGCAGATGCATTGTAACCGGTAAGATTCCTACCACTGAACGGGTCATCAACGCCGTCGTACTGGACGATTCCACACTTGTATATGAGCAGATGAGTGCCGATAATTTCCGCCTAAACATAAGACCGGCCAATGAGCCAGACCCCACCATGCAGATAGACCTGTACGTTCCATCCGACGACCCGTTCGGCACATACCGCAGCTTCATGAGAGTCAACCTCTCCAAGAGGATTGTAGCGCTGGCAATGAACCGCATGAACCAGATTAACTTCATATCATTGGACAACGGCAAGCGGGTATCCTGTTCACTCTACGAGCCCCCTGTCCTGCCCGATGAAAGACAGATGCGGTATTACTGCAACATCACCGCGTCGCGTAACTACGTCTATGCCCTCTACATGAACCAGGCCTACGATGACTCATACGAGGTTGAGAAACCCATGGAGATTCACGTCTTTGACTGGAGCGGCCGCCACATAAGGACCTACGCCACAAGGGAATACATCTGGCGCATCTCAGTCTCCCCCGATGACCGTACCCTGATAGCCTGCGATATGGACAACAGCGTCCTCAAGTACTCTCTATAAATTATATTAATTACATGAATGGCAACAGCCAGAACCAGTAAAATCCATTGATTCTGGCTGAATTTTCAATATACGATTCCCGATGTATTAAAGGAGTTGTTTCAGGTCATAATACATTGGCACAGTATCCCCTTTGTTTTCTTTCCGCAATGCACGGAAACCGTTGGACTCATAAAAAGATACAGCTGAATGCAAAGCATCAACTGTCACGAAACTACATCCCGTACGGTTGTTAGTTATAAATGTCTGTTTAATGAAATCAAGAATATCTGTACCAATATGACAATGCTGCGCTTTCAAATGAACGCCCAAACGACCTATCTTTACCGCAGGATAATCACTACGGTGTTTTCGGTGAGGAAATGCACTTCTAATACGACGCCAAGTAGACTTATCAGTTTCTGAAATAGAAATACGATCATTTGAAAGTGAGAAAAAGGCTACTGTGTCTATCTCATCCTCAATGATATAAGTAACAGCCAACAGTTGTTGGGAATACAGCTTGGCATCTTGCAACAGGAATTCATTCAAATCACTCTCGCCACAATCAAAAGGCTTAAACGAATGATCTGCTGAGAGTCTTACTATTTTCATAACTATCAGAAAGAAAAAGTAAGGAGCGACTGTATGAAAGATGCTCCTTTACGCACCCTCTCTTTCTCTTCATCAGAAGCCTTACGCTCCTTATCCATCTCGGCAACGAACTCAAATGCATCGTCGCCCTTCAAAACTGGTGTTGGTTCAATCTGTTTTGCCATGACTACTAAATTTAAACTATAATACAAACATTATCTGTCTATTTACTCTTTTCATTGCAAAAATAACACATAATTTTCAATTTACAACACACAAAATGCCACAGTCCCTCATGTATGCTTATATTTACAACAAAAAGTATAAATTATTGTCAAAATGTTTTGTGGTTTATATGTAATAGTTCTATTATCTCAATAGTTCGTTAGTTTTATAAAAATCATACTGCGGCTCTGACGCCGTAGAACAAAAGTTCTTTGAAATCAGTGTTATTAAATCTCATGTCCGCATGTTTTCCGGACATGGAAATAAATCGCTCCACCATTGCAGCGTTG
>JAZUFR010000042.1:0-66085 GCA_045640825.1 Bacteroidaceae bacterium | reverse complement strand
CCGTTCATCATTCCAGAGCCCAGCTTATCAGGCTGTAAAGATGATCCAGGGCGCTATGGGCGGTGATAAGTTCACATGGCCTGCTGGTTGCTATGTAAACTGCAGCAAGTGCGGTTTCAAGAACGTAATGATGGCTATGCCTACCATTATCGATGCAAACGGTGTAAGCTTTACAGCTCCTCAGGGTACTGCCGATGAAATGGCTGCTCTGCAGGCATCATACGAGCACCTTCAGAAGATGCGTGATGAGATTATCAGCCTTGGCATTATTCCTGCAGTTGCTGACTGGGGCACAATGAATCCAAATCTCTGATAATAATTAAAAATCATATTTAATGGCGTGCAGGTTTCTGCACGCCATTTTTTTTGTTAGTTTTGTGGATACATTACCTAAATGTCTGATTAATGAGATTTATCCGGAAGACTGTCATTCTATTGATGGCAGTACTGTATGTATCTGTTCTGTCCGCCGGCGGCGTTTCCATGTTTCAGAGTACTCTGGGATACGGACTGGAAAGTCAGTCTCTGAATGTCCTGGCAAAAGACAGTCAGGGACGTCTATGGATTGGATCCGACGTAGGTATATCCATTATTTCCAATGGAACCGTTACTAATCTCAGGGATATTTCCACACCACAGGGTCTGGTACTGCTGGGAAACGTAAGCAATATCCTGTGCCACGAGACTGGAGTTGTAATCTCGTCCGATGACCGTATCATAGACTACCGCAGCAACGGATCAGTCCTGTCTCTCACCTATGACAGCCTGCTTTTGCAGACTACGGACTTTTTACTTCAGGGCCATACGGTACTGTTTTTTGAGAACAGCCTGAATTCCCTTTTTGCCTATGATCTGGAATCCATGGAATGCAGGCTTGTTACTGCTTTCCAGGATAGACAGGATTATTCATTCAGCCGTATTCTTGGAACACAGACAGACAGCACATCCATCTGGCTGGCCAATGACACGCAGGGACTCTTCCACTTTGACCGCCAGACAGGAAAACTCAATCACGTAGACGGCACAGACTATCCAATTGTTGCCAGGGCCTCTGTTATAGACCGTAGTAATGTTATCTGGCTTTCCGTACCTGGACAGGGAATAAAGGGTTATTACATTAATGGAGACTATGAGATGATTGCCGGGTATAACACCGGTAACTGCGTACTTCCATCCAACAACATAGACTACCTTATACCATTGCCCGATGACAACCTCCTTACCGGTCATGCCAATGACGGAATATGTGTGATAAAGCGCAACAGTATCCGCAAGGGTATGGTGGATACCGATGTTGATACCAACATAAAGAACGTAACCTGGGTTATACCCGCCATGGATGGAAAGGCCTTGTTTGCAACCTCAAACAACGGCCTGATCTCAACCAACAAGAACCTTATAGGACATTTCAGCCTTTTCAACAAGAAGGCAGACCATATTGTAAGTTATGAGAACTATATATCCGCATACCAGGAACCTCAGGGAACCGTGGTGCTGGGTACGGATCAGGACGGTATATGCAGGATAGACCCTATTACACTTACCAGGACAGCCATTCCGGGTACCCAGGACCTATACATTGTTGCCATGTGCCGTTTTGACCAGAACAATGTCCTGATGTACGATAAGCAGAAAGGTGCACTTTTACTCAACCATAAAACCGGAAACGTAACCAGACTGAGTCATCACCCCATTGCAGACCTGCTATCCGCTACAGAGTGCATGAACCTCCAACTGCTTTCGGGACAGGACGGAAACATATATATATTCAATGTGAACGGACAGCACTATGCATGGAATAGTACAGACCAGTGCCTGAACAAGATAGGTATTGACATGGATAATGCAAACTCCATTGAAGTTGGCCACGTCTGCGCAACCCGATATGCCGTTTATGCCACCGTTCCCGGAAAAATCCTTGAGATAAATACCAATACATACCAGGGTAGGGTAATATTTGACGATCCACTCAAGTCATCCCACAATATTACATCCATATCGGCCGATTCCAGGGGACGCCTGTTCTTTACCGAGCCTGGTGGCCTGCATCTTTTTGATCCGGCCTCCATTTACGATGAACACCTGGTAGAAACCTGGGGTAACGGACGTTTCATGAACCTGGCAATAGACAACAGGAACCGTATATGGTTTACAACTACCGACGGCTACCTGCAGATGTATGACCCAGATACCAAGGAACTCCTTATGTATTCATGGGAGGATGGAATTCCCAAATCCCTGTTTACAAATACGTTCTCTCTGACTACAAACACTGGCATGATAATCTTTCCAAATGCCAGCGGCCTTGTTACCATAGATACGGAGAGTTCACTCATGCAGGATACACCCCCTACCCCTATTTCCTGTGTCTCTGTAAGGACAAGTGAGACCACCCTTTCTCCACTTGCAGTTAAACAGTCACTGGAGCATCCCTACAGATTCCAGAAAAACATAGATGAGGTAGAGATTGAACTCTCTGCCAACTCATTCGATCCTACGGTAAGCCATCTCATTACCCTGGAGGTGTATCATGATGAATCTCTTATCATGTCCAGAAACACATCCGGTACAGTATTCAACCTGCCTACCACAGAATTTGGAGAATATACGGTTGCAGCAAGGATAGCATACCGCAAAGGTCTGAGCCAGCCGGTCATACTGTTCAGGTATGTAGTTTCCAGACCTTTTATATTTACTGTTCCAGGAGCCCTGGCTGCACTCCTTTTATTATTCCTGGTAGGTTACTCTATTGCCAGGTTCTCCATAGGCATAGAAAAGAACCGCATGGAAAAGACACTTGCAGAACAGGATATTAAGAACCGTGAGGACAAGATTGCATTCCTCTCAAATATTGCCCATGAATTGCGTACGCCGCTTTCCCTTATCTACAATCCGGTAAAGGATTTCCTCCAGGAAAAATCTGTAGACGGTATAGACTATGAGCGTATGGAGCGCATATTCAATCAGGTAAACAAGATGACCGTAATGGTCAACATGATTCTGGACAGCAGCCGCGCCGACGTTAACAAGGCCGATATATTCGTAGAGGAGGTTGAACTTAACCAGTGGCTGAATTTCCTGCTAGAGGATTACCGTATTGACTGTTATGCAAAGGGATTCACTCTTAAGTTCATCATGGATAATACCATAGATTTTGTACAGATAGACAAGAGGATCATAGAGACAGGACTGTCCAACATGGTTAACAATGCCATCAAGTACAGCACCAGCGGAACTACCATAACGGTATGCACCTCCAGGAACGGAAACATGATAAGGGTATCTGTAAGTGACCAGGGCCATGGTTTCTCCTGCGATCCGGAGGATCTGTTCAAGCGTTACTACAGGGAGAATGACAACAGCTCAATACCTGGATATGGACTTGGACTACCGTATGCCCGCCTGCTTCTGAGCCTTGTATCGGGCACCATGTCTGCCAGCAATAATGCCGATGGAGTGGGCTCTACATTCTACATGGAGTTTCCGCAGGCAATAGGCAAGAACGGTAATCCCCTGGATACAGAAACGCCGCAGGATACACAGGAGAATGTGGTTTCCGAGCAGGATACACAGGAGGGTATGGCTCAGGATTTCAGTACGAATGACATGTCTGTCATGTACGTGAGCAACAACATTGAAGAAACAAGAACATTCAGTTCAGAGTTCCAGAGCATATTCAGGCTTATCCTTACCGCTGCCAACGGGCAGGATGCCATCAAGATGATGACCCGCATGAGCACAAATCTGGTAATCCTGGACATTGACCTGCCCGATATGGATGGATTTGAGCTATGCCGTACCATAAAGGGTAATCTTGAGTTAAGTCATATCCCTGTTATCCTGCTTACCTCCAGAACAGATCCCCGGAACCAGGGACTTGGCTATAAAATGGGTGCCGATGCGTTCCTGGCCAAGCCTTACAACATTGACCAGCTTTATGGAATGATGAGGAGCCTGCTGGGAGGACGTTTTGAGATAAAGCGCCAATATAATTTTGGATTCTTTGACAGGATGAGTCCCGACCAGACATTCAGTATGACCGATGAGATGTTCATCAACTCGGTGAACGAACTGATAGACAACAATCTATCCAATCCTCTGTTCGATGATGACATGCTTCATAAGAAAATGTCTGTTTCTCGTTCTGTCCTGCTCAAGAAGATGGAAGGTCTGCTGGACACAAATATTACCAACTACCTGCAGAGGATAAGAACCAGTGTTGTAAGACAAAAACTTACAGAGACAAGCTCTGACCTGCAGGTGATTGCTGCAGAGACCGGATTTGAAAGTGTAGAGCAGATGAATGCAATCTACAAAAAGCATACTGGCAAGACAGTATATGCCCAAAGGGGTACATTGGAAAATAATCAATAACTCAGCACAATATCAAGACCATACAATATGAGAAGAATTCCGTTATTTCTGACTTTACTCATGTCATTTCTGACCGCAAGTGCCAGATACATCCAAAGTGCACAGATTGGAACAGAAAAAGGCCTTAGCTGCAACGCCGTAAGGACTCTCTCAAGAGATACATACGGACGGTTGTGGGTTGGAACCATAAACGGTGCCAACCTTATATCCAACGGTTCGGTAAGGCAGTATCAGAGTTTTGCCGTAGACGGGATGGACATGGTTATTGGAGAAGTAATATCCATTGGATGTACAGACAGGGCAATAATAGCATCGAGCTACAACATAATTGACTATAATCCGGATACGGATTCTACCCGACTGGTAACTTTCAATGACAGGATTATAAGGACTGATTTCATACTGATGAGCGGAGACAGTGCCTATTTCTATAATACTCCGTTGTCGGCACTCATGATGTATGATCTTAACAGCCGGAAAACAGAAATGGTTGCCCAGTTCCCTACTGAGAGTCAGTTTGTATTTACCAAGCTCCTTAACGTACCCGGCCAACCCGGAACCCTTATACTTGTAGAGGATAACCGTGGCTTTTACAGCCTTAACCTCCAGACAGGCAGACTTACACATATTGATGAACTTGGAAGCAATGTTGTATCAAAATCTGTCATCATAGATTCGCATGGAATCTTATGGGCAGCATATAATAATCATGACCTGACAGGATATGACATCAGGTCCGGTTATGCAATGAGGGTAAACACAAAGACTACAAGTACTGTGAGGTGCCTTACAGAGATGTCGGACAACAGGATACTTGTATGTACCGATAATCCAGGCATTTTCATTATCTCCAGCAACAACGGGCAGACAGTTGCTGACCTGAGCAGCCTTAAACTGCTTTCCAACTATGCTCTTGCAAGCAGCACAGACAACGAGGTCATACTTGGAACCATCCAGTATGGTATAACTACCATCCGTGAGTCTTTCTTCCATTCAATAGACAGGGTCAGCCAGAAAAACGACAGCCAAACAGATATAGTACCTATATCCGCTTATCAGGATGTAAACGGTGAACTGTGGTTTGGTTCTGCTGGATATGGACTCAGCAGATTCCAGGAAGAAACAGAGCAGTTCATTGCGTACCCCACAACAAACGGAATGAGAATCTCTGGAATATGTGATTATGACCAGGATAACCTGCTTCTGATTGAGCGCGTATCGGGCCTTACACTGTTCAATAAGAAAACCGGAAAAACCAGCCCGTCCAACATCCTGTCCAAATTGCCCAACAAGGTATCGCAGGCAAGACTTAAACACCTCAAGATAGTATCTACCCCCGACGGTGACATTATGCTTTTTAACTGCAACGGACAGCACCTTATTTACCGCATGGGGACAGACCAGCTCAGCGAAATCATATTGCAGAAAAACGGAGAGGAGAACAAGGGACTTGTAGAAGACATAATGATCAGCCCATCGCATGCAACAGTATCCTGCAATGGATGCATATACGAGATTGATTACAGGACTCTTCTGGCCAGACTTGTTTTCCAGAACCAGAACCAGATGGAGCGTGCCACACAGGTAGCTGTAGATTCCAACGGAAAAATCTGGGTTTGTTCTCCCGATGGCCTTATAAGTTATGATCCACGCTCCAACACTACTACACACGTATTGGACCATGGCGATGACGGTATATTCCTGTCCATGGCCATTGACCGCAGTGACCGTCTGTGGATAACAACAGATAAGGCTCAGATTATTATGTACGATACAAAAGATCAGGAAAGCAATACCCAGTACACATACTATGGCAGGGATTGCGGTACAATGCAGAACTTCCTGACCCATTTTACCATAGTATCTGAGAAAGGATACGTATATCTTCCACATACATCGGGCCTAATGATACTCAACCCCGATGACCAGTCCATGCAGTTGGAGAGCAAGCCATATCCTGTAAGTCTTATAAAAGTCCAGATGGATAGCAAAACCATGCCTTTAAGTAATAAGGTACGTATTCCACACAGGTTCTCCACGCTGGAGATCCATCTGGCTGTAAACCGTTTTGACCAGAACCGCCCCGTAACACTTAAATACCAGTTGTACAAGAAGGGACACATGTATCCTATCATGGAAGTAACTACAGACAACACTGTCCTGAGCCTTCCCAAATCCACACAGGGTGCATATACACTGGAGGTCAGCCAGCGTACCATACAGGGATGGAGTGAGCCGGAGGAGATCCTTTCCTTTAACGTAGCACGTCCGTTCGTAATGACACTGCCGGGTTATCTGGTAATCCTGTTACTGCTTATCTCTATCATTGTGGTTGTAGCAAAGGTCAGCATAAGCATTAAGCAGGCCGAGGCCAGCCTGGAAACAAATGCCCAGGAAAAACTGCAGAAAGATGATACAATCATCATGTTGTCAAACCTGGCCCACGAACTCAGGTCTCCCCTGTCCCTTATGTACAATCCGGCAAAGGACCTGCTCGATGACAATAACCTTAAAGGAGCAGCTCACGACAAGGTTCAGAGGCTCTTTGACCAGATAAACAAGATGACCGATATGGTAAAACAGATTCTGGACAAGGGATCCTACACGCAGGAGATTGTTCCAACAGACAATGGCACACAAACGCCCCAGACTGCACAACCTTCTCAGACGGTAAGCATTCCCGATGCCAATATGGAAGTTGCAGCCATACCGGAGGTAGACTTTGATACCAAGAGCATGACACTGCTTATTGTAGATGACCAGGATGATATCCTGCAGTTCATCAAGGAAGAGTATTCGTCGTTGTTCAAGACAGTTTATACTGCCCATGACGGTAAGGAAGCCCTGGATCTTATAAGACAGCGTATGCCAAACGTAGTAGTCAGCGATATAATGATGCCCAGGATGAACGGATTTGAGCTCTGTAAGACCATAAAGACAGATCTTGAACTCAGTAGTATTCCTGTTATCCTGCTTACCTCCCGAAGTGATCCAAAGAATCAGGATATGGGCTACAAGATGGGTGCCGACTCATTCCTGCCCAAGCCATTTGACTCCAAGCTCCTGTATAAGATAATAAGGAGCCAACTCAAGAATAGGTTTGATATACGCAGACAATACGCATCGTCGTTCTTTACATCCATCTCTGAGGAGCAGACATTCAGTGCGGCCGATGAACAGTTTGTACTCAAACTTAACCGTTTTATCCGCGACAACCTGTCAAACTCCATGCTGGGTGTAGATATGATTGTGGAACACATGAATGTATCCAGGACTACCCTGTTCAACAAGATGAACAGCCTTATTGGTACATCTACAAACAAATACATACGCCGCATCAGGATGGAGATTGCCAAGGAAATGCTGGCCAAGACCAGCAAGTCCGTAGGTACCATAGCCGAGGAAACCGGATTCTCCGAAAGTCAGTATTTCAGCACCGTATTCAAGCAGGAAACAGGCATGACACCTTCTCAGTACAAGGAGTCACTGCGCAATACATAACCAGGCTCTATGCAGCCCTGCTCAGCAGGGCTTGCATATTGAACCGGGTGTCTGTTTTATAAGGCCTTTCATCTCAAGGCTGAACAGGACAGCCGAAAGGCGCGGAAAGGGAATGTTAAGCTGAATCATGAGCGTACTTATACTTACACCCTGTGCCTTTAGTTTAATCTTGTCATAAACGGCCTGTTCATCGGGAGTAAGTTCTGGAAAGAGCTCAGTCTGTACCGCCTTGCGTTTTGTGGCACGTTCATTCCAGTTCATTGCAGTAACAAAATCGTGCGCACAGCATATCAGTGCAGCATGATTGTCACGTATGAGTTCATTACAGCCCACAGAATATGGATCGCCCACACTGCCAGGGAACGCAAAACATTCCCTGTTGTAGCTCAGGGCTATCTCTGCAGTTACAAGAGAACCACTTTTGGCAGACGATTCAATTACAACTACAGCATCGGCCAGGCCTGCTATAATCCTGTTACGTTTTACAAAATTGTGTCCCAGGGGTACTGTCTTAGTCATATATTCAGTAACAAGTCCACCGGTATCCAACATCTGCTTGGCGGTGTTTCTATGCGCCTGTGGATAGAGTTGGTCCAAGCCATGGGCAAGTACACCAAGAGTGGGGAGTCCTGCCTCCAGAGCGGCTCTGTGAGCCTCAATATCTATTCCGTAAGCCAGTCCACTCACTATGGTTACCTGAGGGCACAGGCTACTGAGTTCTTCTACAAAGGTCCTGCACATGCGGCGACCGTAATCGGTAGCCTTACGTGTACCTACAATTGCCACAGTCCTGGTGGCATTGTAATTGACGTTGCCCAGCGAAAACAGAACTAGAGGAGCATCATGGCAGTCATACAAACGGGCAGGATAATCAGAATCTGCGGGTGTAACGCATCTAATACCGTGTTTTTCAATAAAATTCAGTTCTTCACGGATAGAAGAATCATACCCGGAACTGCACAACGCATCTATAATGTGCGTGTCAGTTCCGGGTATGATCTCTTTAAGATGTTCGCGGTTTCTGAAGATCTCCTGCGCGCTGCCAAACTGTGAGTAAAGGTATTTGGCTCCTGTTACTCCAAGTCCTTCTATCCTGTTTAGGGTGAGCAGCGCCGTCAGTTCATCTTCCGGCATTAGTTCACGCGATAACTATATGTTTTCTATCAAAGTGCGCTTACAGCGTCCTGATACTTGGCAAATTCAAGGTCCTTCTGAGCCTTGTCCTTGAGAGAAGCATCAAGAGCTACAGCCTTCTTGAGGTTCTGAGCAACAGCTGCTGCATCGTTTGTGCGGGCTGCTACTACAGCGCTCAGGTAAGCGGTGTTGCCATCGGCGTTCTTAACAGCAGCAAGAACCTTCTGTGCACCTGCATAATCCTTAGTCATGATCATGGCAAGAGCCTCACCGTTGGTGTTGCTACCCTTGAGAGACTCGAGAGCGCGCTCGTACTGACCCTGTGCAATGTACATGTTACCAAGAGCCTCGGTGTTCTCCTTGCTCTGACCACCCTTAGCAAAGTATGTCTGAGCATCGGCTGGCTTGTTCTGTGCAAGGCAGAGAAGACCCATGTTGGTATTTACCTCAGGAGCATCGGCCTTGATTGACAGAGCCTTGCTGAAGTTGCTCTGAGCTGTTGCAAGATCACCATCCTTGTAAGCAATCTCACCAAGGTTGTTGAATGCACGGTAGTCGTTAGGATAGTTCTGTGAAGCGGTTGTGTAGATAGCCTTCTTCTCTGCCTTGTCCTCGGTAAGGGTAGCAGCATAGAGCAGCTCATCTACGCTCAGTACAGAAGCATCAGACTTGTAAGCCTCCTGGATTTCCTCGTCTGAACGGCCAATGATCTGGTAGTTCAGAGTGAGGCGTGCACGACGCAGCTGTGGGAGAACCTCGTCAGCAAGATCCTTGTAAACCTCAGACAGGTTCTTGATCTCTGACTCACGCTTCTCTGGATCGTCATACATTGACAGAACACGCAGGATAAGATCCTTGTCCTGGATGTTTGACTTCTCAACGAGCTCCTTGAAACCATCCCAGTCCTGAGCTGTGTACTTAGACTCAACAGCAGTACCGGTCTTAGCCTTCTTAACCTCGTTCTTAACATACTTGGCAGCATTTGACTCACGCTGTGAAGCCAGCTTGTCGTTCAGCTTGACACCACCATCAGGTGATGCATAAGCAGAAACCTCAACATTGTCTACTGCATAGTTCTTGGTATCTGCAGAGTAGTTCTTGAGAGACTCCTTGAGGGCCTTAATAGCGTCTGAGTTAGTCTCTGATGAACGTACGTTAGCCTGCTGGATAACGAACATGATGTTAGCATCCTGAGTCTGCTTGATGATACGCTGGAAAGCATCCTTTGAACCAGCTGTGTTAGCAGCCTTGGCAGTCTCTGAGTAGAGCTCAGAAGTAGATACTACACCATCGGCAATCTTAAGTGGAGCAAGCTCCAGTGGCTTACCCTTCTTGGTAGCCTCAAAAGTTACATACAGCTCACACTTAGCCATCTCAGGCTGATACTTGAAAGTACCGTTATAGGTGAATGTTCCACCCTCTGCATAGTTTACAACAATACCGTTGCCTTCTACCTTCTCACCCTGGAGAGTTACAGGCTCGCCCTTTACAGAACCGCCTTCCCAACGGAGCTCAGGAATAGCTGTAGCAGAAACAGTCTTTACAAAGAACTTCTCTGGGAAAGTACCGGTAACAGAGAAAGGTACCTCACCACCAACTGCCTCCAGAGGATCTGGGGTTACAGTAAAGTATTCCTTTGCCATTTCCATGTTGTTACAGCTGGCAAACATCAGAATACCTGCGCCAAGAAGCGCAAAACGTAATGATTTAGTCATACTTTTAGTTATTAAATGTTAGTTAAACGTTTTATACTTTAGTGCATACGTGCGCAAATTTATAAAAAAGAATGTCAGGTCCAACAATTACACACCATATTTTGGATAAAAAACCCTATTTGTGCATGATGGCAGGCATCCATGGCCGGATTTCTACTTATTTCTGGGATGATGAGACACTATTTCCTCACGCAAGCGGCTGCGGTCTATGTGCGTATAGATCTCTGTAGTCGAGATTTTTTCATGTCCAAGCATGCACTGTATGGCTCTTAGATTGGCACCGCCCTCAAGCAGGTGTGTGGCAAACGAATGGCGGAACGTGTGGGGGCTTACGGTCTTTTCTATTCCGGCCTTTGCCGCAAGGTCCCTTACTATGTCAAAAACCATTACACGGGACAGCGGGCGCCCACGGCGTATGCTAAGGAAAAGCCATGATTCCGAACCGGGACGTATGTTTATATGGCATCGGTCCAGTTCATAGTTCCTGATCTCACGTACCGCGCGTTCGGAGATAGGTACCAGGCGCTGCTTGCTGCCCTTGCCTGTTACGCGTATGAACCCTTCGTCAAGGTACAGGTCCTCCATCCTGAGAGAACAGAGTTCGGATACACGCAGGCCACAGCTGTACATGGTTTCTATCATGGCCTTGTTGCGGTGTCCCTCCGGAGAGCTCAGGTCAATCTGTGCCAGTATGCTGTCTATCTCCTGGACAGAAAGCACATCGGGCAGATGGCGGCCAATCTTGGGAGATTCCAGCAGTTCCGATGGGTCATCCTGACGGTACCCGTCAAGGTAGAGGAACTTGAAAAAAGATCTTACACCCGATAGTATCCTGGCCTGTGAGCGAGGAGCAATTCCCAGTTCACCCATGGCTGCAGCAAAGCCGTGAAGGTCATTGAGCGTTACCTGGGTAAGGTCTGTCTCCTGGTCATCCATATAGGAAATAAGCTTATCCGCATCGTCCATATACGCCTGGAGCGTATTTGGAGACAGTGACTTTTCCAGCATCAGGTACTGACGGTAATGCCTGAGCATCTGAGTATGGGTATCGGCTACTCCCTGGGTTGATTCTGTTTTCATATTATCAGAAAAAGCACTTAACTTTGCAGAAAATATACGCTGATAATGGCGCAAATATAATCAAAAATAATGGCTGCAAGCGGACAGGGAATAGGATATACAGGCGAGGACAGGTTAGAAGAATACATTTCTTCCCATATCAGTCCCGAGGGTGAATTGCTGTATTCCCTGTACAGGGAGACAAACCTGCATCTGCTTAATCCGCGCATGGCATCGGGCCATATCCAGGGACGCCTGCTCAAGATGCTTGTAAGCATGGTGGCTCCCAGGACCATACTGGAAGTTGGTACTTTTACTGGTTATGCCACATTGTGCATGGCCGAGGGTTTACCCCAGGGTGGAATGATCCATACCATAGAATTCAACGATGAATTGGAGGATTTTATAACCGGATGGTTCTCACGTTCTCCGTATTCCGACAGGATAAGACTGCATATTGGCAATGCCCTGGAACTGGTTCCCAAACTTGGTCTGGAGTTTGACATGATGTTCATAGACGGAGAAAAGACTGAGTATCCGGAGTACTTTACGGCCCTTATCAAATACCTCAGGCCAGGCGGTTTCATGGTTGTAGACAACACACTGTGGGATGGTCATGTAGCCGACAGTTCTTACTCCAATGACCCCCAGACTGCAGCAGTAAAGCGTTTTAACGATATGGTTGTGGCCCAGGAGGGTGTAGAGGTTGCAATGATACCTATCCGGGACGGACTTACACTGATAAGAAAAATCAAATAGGGATATGAATAATACAAGACAGCAAAAAATTGAAAGGCTTATCCAAAAGGAGCTGAGTGAGATGTTTCTGGCCCAGACCAAACTTACCAGGGGACTCATGATAACTGTGAGCGAGGTCAAGGTTAGCAGCGACCTTAGTATAGCAAGTGCTTACCTGAGCGTGTTTCCGTCGGACAAGGGTCCAGAAACAGTAAAGAACATCAATGACAATGTAAAGGACATACGTCACGATTTTGGCCAGCGTGTAAGACACCAGCTCAGGATAATCCCTGAACTGCGTTTCTTCCTGGATACAACCATAGACTACATGGCCCATATTGACGAACTTCTCAGGAAGTGAACTATCCTTTTTTCATAGCACGCCGTTATCTCTTTGCAAAGAAGAGCCATAATGTTATCAATGTGATTTCGGCCATATCGGTAGCCGGAGTCGTATTGGCATCGTTTGCACTCATCTGTACACTGTCTGTATTCAACGGGTTCCACGAGCTTGTGGAATCACTGTTCCACGATTTTGACCCGGAACTCAAGATAATATCCGGGAACAGTAAGTTTTTCTCCGCCAATGATGATAAGGTAAAGCGTGTAACGGAACTGGATATTATTGATGCATATTCGTTTACCCTGGAGGAACAGGCACTGCTCAGTTACAAGAGCCGCCAGCAGATAGCTATGATAAAGGGCGTGGACGACAATTTCCATGACCTGGTAGGCATAGAGAACCTGCTCAGGGGACAGGGCATATACATGCTTCATGACGAGGTATGCAACTACGGAATAATGGGTCTTGGACTAGTAAACAGAATGGACTGCGGCTTAAAACCGTCGTATCCACTGCGTCTTTCCATACCCAGGAAAGACGGAAGGGTTAACATAGCCAATCCGGCGGCATCGTTCAACCAGGCAAACATCTATTCACCCGGAGTGGTATTCCTGGTTGACCAGGAGAAATATGATGACAACTACGTCATAATATCACTTGAACTGGCCAGACAGCTCACGGACCGGCCGGAGGAAGCATCGGCCCTGGAGGTACGCCTTAAGGAAGGTATAAGCATGCGCAAGGCAAGACATGAGATTGGCCAGATCCTGGGGGATGGTTTTCTTATCCAGGACCGTATGCAGCAGCAGGAAGATGTATTCAAGGTTTTCAAGATGGAAAAATTCATATCCTATCTGTTCCTTACCTTCATCCTGCTGATTGCCTGTTTCAATATAATTGGCTCGCTCATAATGCTCATAGTAGAAAAGCAGGCCGATGCCCAGCTACTGGAAAGCATGGGTGCCGGGAAAAAGGATATAGAAAGGATATTCGTTTACAACGGTGTAATGATTTCCCTGCTTGGGGCCGTGAGTGGACTGGCCCTGGGAATAGTAGCCGTACTGCTTCAGCAGAAATACGGATTCATTACCCTGGGATCATCGGGCAGCTTTATAGTCAATGCCTACCCGGTAAGCATACATGTTCAGGATATAGTCCTGGTACTGGTAACGGTGCTGGTGGTAAGTTTCCTGTCTGTACGCCCCATTGGCCCCATAGCCAGACGTTTTATAAGGAAATCAGAGTGATACGGACTCTGCCTCAACCTGTGTCTTTAGGAATATCCGGGCCACTGGCATGAATGTCTCTACGGATTCTGTTGTAAAATAACGGCACGATGCGCCCTTGGTACAACGGTTATCCATCTCAGGATGCCTGGACATATAGTCCTTGAGTGATTCCGCTACATACTCACCCTGAGAGAGGATACGGATATTCTCCGGAACGTATTTCCTGATCTTGTCTATTAGCAGGGGGTAATGTGTGCAGCCCAGTATTACGGTATCAATCTGCGGATCTTTAGCAAGCAGCTTGTCTATATGGCTCTTTACAAAATAATCGGCACCATCAGACTCAGACAGACCATTTTCCACAAGAGGTACCCAGATGGGACAGGATTCGGCCGTGACGGTGATATCGGGAAACAGCTTGTTTATCTCCAGCGGATAGGAAAGAGACTTTACGGTACCAGGGGTGGCCAGCAGGCCCACATGGCGAGAAACCGTGAGTTCCCCTATGGATTCGGCAGTTGGGCGTATTATTCCAAGGACACGCCGCGTAGAATCAAGGCGTGGCAGGTCTATCTGCTGTATGGTTCTCAGAGCCTTGGCCGATGCCGTGTTACAGGCAAGTATAACCAGTGGGCAGCCCATCTCAAACAGTTTGTTCACACATTGCAGGGTGTACTCATACACTACCTGGAATGAACGGGTTCCATACGGTGTGCGGGCATTGTCGCCTAGATACATGTAATCATACTCAGGCATAGCCTCACGGATATGCTTGAGTATGGTAAGACCGCCGTATCCAGAATCAAATACACCTATTGGACCGGGCTTTTTTGATAACACCGTACTGCTCATTTATGATTATTGACGTGAGTCAAACACAGGCTGTCCGCCCTCAACAATAGTTTCGGGTACAGATTCTATTCCAAGTTTGGAATAAACGCGCTGGGTTATGTCCACACCTTTGGTCTGATTGATATACAGATAAGTACGTGTTCCTGTATCTACCACATAATCCAGGCTCTGCTCCTCACAGACGCTTGCTATTGCTTCCAGCAGGCTCTTTCTGATTGGGATGAGCAGCTCATTGCGTTTGGATTCAAGTTCTGCCTGGACATTGTCTCTGAACTTGGCATTATTGTCCATAAGGAGCTGGAGCTCTTTCTGGCGCTTGGCTACTATGGAAGGAGACATGTGATCCTGCTCCAGCATGAACTCAATGTACTGACGTTCAAACTCACGCTTGGAACGCTCTATCTCCTCCTTGTATTCAGACTGAATCTGCTGAAGGTTGAGCTGTGCCTCCAGGTAAGTAGGCATAACCTTGATGGTAGCATTAAAGTCTATATAACCAAACCTGCCCTCCTGTGCATTAAGAAGGCAGGTCAGTGATATTGATATTGCTACAAAGAGAATTCTTAGCCTTTTCATCACTTAATTCCAAGCTTGGCCTTTACAGCCTCGGTAACATCGGTGGTAAGGGTTGAGCTTACGTAAGGAACCACACCTCCGGATATGTCAAAGATACAAACGTATGTGCCCTCCTCGCCCACAGTCTCAATGGCTTTCTGGAGCTTGGTCTGAATAGCCATCATGAGCTCATTGGACTTGTTGCCAAGGTTGGTCTGACAGTCATTGTAATACATCTGCATCTTTTGCTGGCTATCCATTATCTCCTGCTCGCGGCGGGCACGGATGTTCTCCGGGAGTGTTTCCTGGTTTGCCTCATAGTCATTTATCTTCTTGCTGAGCTCTGTATCCATGTACTTGAGTTCCTCCTCATACTGTTTCTGGAGTGTTTCAAGCTCGGCCTGTGCTGTTTTATACTCAGGCATAAGGGGAATAAGGTCAGATGAGTTGATGTGTCCAAACTTCTGTGCA
This sequence comes from Bacteroidaceae bacterium, assembly GCA_045640825.1. Taxonomy (GTDB): domain Bacteria; phylum Bacteroidota; class Bacteroidia; order Bacteroidales; family Bacteroidaceae; genus Colenecus. Next base: position 50,114 of record JAZUFR010000042.1, on the reverse strand, counting down.
AAAGCGCCGAAAGGCAGAACAGCCATAAGTGCTGCAATAATAATCTTTTTCATATTGTGAGTTGTTTTATTAGCGTTATATAATCCTGTTGCCGGTATGGCAAAAATATGCAATTAATTTGAATAACCAAGTTTGGCAAGCACCTGGTTGCTTATATCTATCTTTGGTGAGGCATAAATCATGCTGGTGGCCGATGAACGGTCTATTACAGCCTGATAGCCCTCTGTCTCACTTATCTGCTTGATAGCCTCATAAATCTCGTCCTGTATTGGAGTCATCAGGCTCTCGCGCTTCTTGTAGAGCTCACCATCGGGACCAAAATACTGACGCTTGAGTTCACTTGCCTCTTTCTCCTTGGCAACTATCTCCTCTTCTTTCTTTGTTTTCTGTTCCTCAGAGAGGAAAAGAGCCTCGTTCTGATAGTTCTTGTAAAGGGTCTGAGCCTCCAGGTTTACAGCTTCTACCTCGGCCTGCCAGCGTTTTGAGAACTGGTTGAGCTGTTCATTGGCACGTTCGTATGCTGGGATCCTGTTCAGGATATACTCCATATCTACAAGAGCAAATTTCTGCGCACCTGCGGTGATGCAGAAGAGCAGCATCATGGCTGCGATTGATAATGTCTTTTTCATAATTACCGCTTTTTACTTTAATATAGTCATTTGTATTGTCAGGTTAAAATTCCTGACCCAGGATGAAGTGTATCTGACTGCCGCCATACTTTCTGGATCCATTGATAGGATCAAATCCATAAGCCCAGTCAATACCCATAAGACCAATCATGGGCAGCAGGATTCTAACACCCGCACCGGCAGAACGCTTAAGGTCAAATGGATTGAACCTTCCTATTGAACTCCATGCGTTACCTCCCTCAAAGAAAGTAAGTGCGTAAATGGTAGTGGAGTTCTCCATGAGCAGAGGATACCTGAGCTCAGCTGCCATGCGCGTATATGCGTATCCATCGGTATATGGAGTAACAGAACCGTCTCTATATCCACGCAGACCTACAATCTCTGTTGCATAGGTGTATGAACCGCCACTCATGCCGTCACCACCCATGTAGAATGTCTCAAACGGAGACTTCTTGTACTTGTTGTAATGGCCCAGCAGACCAAAATCAAAGCGGGTCATGAGCACCAGCCTGCGCTTGAGTCCATGGGTAAGGGAAGTATAGGTACGGCTGCGGAATTTCCACTTGTTGTACTCAATCCATTTGTGTTTCTGGCGCAGCTCATCCTGATATGAGGCCGATGTCTTGTCGGCAGCCAGATTCTTATAGTCTACCCCATCCCAGAGCGAGTAAGGAGGAGTCAGGTAAACGGAGAATGCAAATTCAGAACCTGAACGTGGGAATATGTTGTTATCTGTAGTTGTGCGGCCAACAGTGAATCCCAGGTTGATATTGTTACATGTTCCGTTATTGATCAGGAAGTAATCCCATGACTTGAGCTTGTATCTGGTATAGGACAGTTCCGTGTAGAACGTAAAATAGTCATCCGGCCAGTGCAGGCGCTTTCCCCAGGCTACGCTTGCACCAAGCATGGTGATGTACTTGTCCGGGTCAAGATAGGAATCATAGTTGTTGTAATAATAGTTGTTACCATAGTTGCCGTATCCATACATGTACTGGTACATGTTCTGGTAGTAGGCAGAATTATAGTAGTTGCTGCTCACATCACTCTGTTTGGAGTAGAACAGACTTACAGACAGTGAGTTTGGACGTTTTCCACCAAGCCATGGATCAAGGAACGATACGCTGTATGAATGGTAGTACTGACCGTTGGTCTGACCACTTATGGAGAGGGTCTGACCATCACCCTGCGGAAGGAACATACGGTAGTTGTCGCTCTTGTGGAACAGGTTGTACATGGAGAAATTGGTGAACTTGAGAGCGGCACTTCCTATAAGACCCGTCTGACCCCAACCCATGGACAGTTCAATCTGGTCATTACCCTTGGATTCCAGTTCCCAGTCTATATCGACCGTTCCGTTGGAAGGATCAGGGACAATGTTTGGATTGATTGTAGTTGGTTCAAAATGTCCCATGTTGGCAACCTGACGGTAGGAGCGTTCAAGTGCATCGTATGAGAAGATATCGCCCGGACGGGTATAGAGCTCACGGCGGACCACATCCTCGTACACACGGTCATTGCCATGTATCATTACACGGTTTATGGATGCCTGTGGTCCCTCTGCAATACGGATCTCAAGGTCTATTGAGTCTCCAACCACATTGGCTTCGACCGTATTGAGCAGGAACATTACATAACCGTTGTTGTAGTACATCTTTCCTATACCATCCTCATCGTCTTTTGTACGCTCACGTATCTTTTTCTGGTTATACACGTCACCGCGTTTCATGCCCAGCACAACAGAGAGCTGTTCACTGTTGTACACGGTATTTCCAATCCAGTTTATATTCCTTATGTAATACTGCTCTCCTTCATCAAAAGTGAGCCATACGTCCACTGTATTGTCCTCGTGGTTGGAAGAAATGCTGTCCAGGATAATGCAGGCATCGCGGTAACCCATTTCACCGTATTTTTCATACAGCTTTTCCTTATCGGCCATATACTCCTCGTTCACGAATTTCTTGGTACGGAAGAACTCGCGGAGCTTACCCTTCTCGTTTGTCTTTTTCATGATACGGCGTATATCCTTGTCGGTCAGGGCCACATTGCCTTCAAGATGTATGGTGCGCACCTTGACCTTCTCTTTCTTGTCTATGTAGATATCTACGTATGCAAGTCCGTCCTCATCGGGTTCTGAGCGCTGCTGTACGCGGACCTCGGCATCCTTGAATCCTTTCTCGTCAAAGTACTTGCGTATGAGTTTCTCTGAGCGGTCCAGGATATTCTGACTTATCTGGCTGCCTGGGAACATTCCTATCTTGTCCTCCAGTTCCGATGATTCACCCTTTCTTACACCATGGAATACCACCTCCTTGATCTTGGGGTTCTGTTCTATGAACATACCCAGCCAGATACGGTCACCGGATATCTTGAGGGCCTTTATGCTGATATTGGCAAACAGGCCGGTGTCCCACAGCCTTTTCATGGCCTCGGTAATATCTGGGCCAGGTACAGCTATTCGCTGACCTACCGACAGGCCGGACAGCTTGAGCAGTGTCTTGTGATTGTTATCATCAATGCCCGATATTGTAATGTCTGCCACCTCATACCTCTTGGGGGTACCAGAGTATAGGATTACAGGATTCTCATTGACTGCCTCATCAACATCCTGGGCCATAGAAGGCATGAATGCCAGAGCCAGGGCAGAGAGCAATATTATCTTTCTAAAATTCATCATCACTTATTGTTTTGTTCTGTCACCTGAGCACCGGTCTTGCCAAAACGGCGCTGGCGCTGCTGGTAGTCAACAATGGCCTTGCAGAGTTCCTCCATATCAAAATCAGGCCAGTATGTGTTACAGAAATACAGTTCAGTATATGCAGACTGCCACAGCAGGAAATTGCTGAGACGGATCTCACCTCCGGTGCGGATAAGCAGTTCAGGATCCGGCATGAAACTGGTAGCCATTACACTGGAAAGCGTATTTTCATCTATGCTTTCCGGTGCCAGCTCACCGCTTGCAGCGCGTTCGGCAAGCAGCTGAGCCGCATGGGTAATCTCCCATCGGGCCGAATAACTCAGGGCAAGTACCATGCAGGAGCGGGTAAATTGCTTGGTGTGTTCCATACACTCAGCCAGTTTGGCCTGTACGGGTTCAGGCAGGCGGGATATATCGCCTATCACCCTGAAACGCACCTGGTTACGTATAAATACATCCTCCTCTATATTCTTGAACAACAGCCCCATGAGTGCCGATACCTCCTGCTCAGGACGGTTCCAGTTCTCTGTGGAGAAAGTATAGAGAGTAAAGTACTTTATACCCAGCTCAACTGCATTCTCCATAATCTTGCGGACTACCTCCACACCACGGATATGACCCTCCGTGCGCTGCTTTCCGCGCTGTTGGGCCCAGCGTCCGTTGCCATCCATGATTATGGCAACATGCTGTGGTATGCGGTTCATGTCCAACTGTTCGCGATATGTCATATTATCCTTGTATTATCAGTTACAGTTACATGGACGCTCCAGTATATCGAACGTTACGTACAGCATTGTAAAACTGTAGCTGTCCTTGTTCTTGATTCCCTTTCCCTTTATCATGAACGGATTCTCAAAACTGGGATCCGTATTCCTGGTTACATCCAGACGGTCCGATGTAGAGAATCTCATACTCCATTCCAGACCAATGTTTACCCTCTCAGATAGCTTGTATCTTACACCCAGTCCCAATGGGAACGTAACGGCCAGATCATTGCTGACAGGCTTGGGAGCGTATGTCATTCCTATACCCATGAGTCCGTATGGTGCCAGCCTGTGCTGCCCGCTCCAGCCGGTCAATCCGTATCCACAGAACCCCCATTCCATCTGCATGCCCAGCTCATAGAGGGTACGGCTAAAATTCAGCCGGCCTCCTGGAAGTGCTCCGTAGGAGTACTCCGTACTGCCGGAAATACCGGCGGTGGCAAGGTTGCCCTTTAGCGCAAATCTGGGATTCACGTTGTATCGGGCCACAAGGGAGAGAGCTCCGTTGGAGTTATTGAACATACGGCTGTTGGCATCGCCCATGTAGAAAGCTGAGCCTCCGCCAAGACCTACTTCCATGAGATAGCCGTCATCCTGCGCTGCTGCACCCATGCAGCACGACAGCATGACTATCAGTGAAAGCAGTCCGTGATTCCTCATATCAGCGTTTTTCCAGTCTGTTTATAGCACCGCGCCAGACCTTTCCGGCCTGAGTCATGATCCATATACCGCCATAGTTGTCGGTAATGCATGCAAAATCACCGTCATATCCATTGAGTTCCAGTGGAAGCTGCATGTATCTGTTCCATGACGAATAATCATACGCAAACCTGTTGCAGGTATACCAGGTGGTCGCATTGTCCTTAGACTGGCGGAAAGAATAGAGCCCACGTCCAAGTGCAAACAGCGAGCCGTCATACCTTATGACCTGAAGGTTATCCATTGCAGGCAGGCACAGCTCCCCATTTGCAGGGATCTCTGTCCTGGTCCAGACGGTATCGCCGGTAATCATGGTCCAGACCGATGCATTTACGGTATCCTGGGAACAGATACCCGTAAGGACATATCTTGACAGGTTGGAATTTGTTGCAAGTGGATAGCTGAACAGGTAGGACAGTGTATCAGGAAAGCCCTGAGGTGTGGACTGGATGGTATCCCAGGCCTGCAGATCCGCAGTGCTGAGTACCATGTTGCCAGAGCCTAGTGCCACGAGCATGCCACATTCATTGCCGGAATTGGCTATGCTGCTTATACCGCTCTTTACGGCCGTCCATGCCGTTCCATCCTCCGAACTGTAGAGAACGTCCGATGCAACCGTGCAGAAAACACCGTTTACAATCGTTACCTGTCCGTTCCAGCCGGTCAGGGGTAATCCGGACAGATTTACGGCACCGCTCCAGTTACCTGATTTTACGTTACGGTAAGCCATGATGGGGTCACCGCTGTCATTGATGCCAAAACAGCGAATGGTATCGGACCTCATGACAGCGCCCAGCCCAGTCATCTCAGGAAAGCCTGCCGTATCGGGGGCCGACCATCTGAGGGAGTCTGGAAAGACTTTGCGGATATTAAGGTCCAGTTTATACCTGCGTTCAAATGAGCCATCGGTGGAAAGTATGGTAAATTCCAGCCCACGGGTAAAGTCAATGGAATCATGCAGGCTCCACACGTAGGTAACATCGGTAGTGTCTGTATATCTGTATCCAACAGTACCTGTACCGTACACGCTGGTGGTAACCCTGTCTACGATAGATCCGTATGCGAGTGAATCTGTATTGTATATGCGTCCTGACAGCTGATCAATGGTCATGGGATACATTACACCGCCTTCCTTGGCATAGGCAACGGTATCGTGGCCATCTACCGTTACATCATGGATCCTGACTTTATAGTAACCGATTGTAAATGATGTAATGGCCGCCTCCGGTGAATCGTTGGACTCAGGATGGCCAAGGCATGACTGATTCAGGACAAGGACAGCCGCAAAAAGCAACAGTGACAAAAAAGACCTACACCTCATTGTGCTTATATTTTATGTATCGCGCAAATTTAATAACAAAATCCCATGCGGAGTGTGTAATAATGTTGATTTATATTAAAGTTTGGGCATGTCAGGCATATTATGTAACTTCGCACCAAAGAAAAACCACAAGCACAAATCGAATTATGGACAAGATCAGAAATCAGGTAGCACGTGAGCTGCTTAGAATATCAGCTGTCAAGGTTCAGCCAGAAGCTCCATTCACATGGGCATCGGGATGGCGTTCCCCTTTCTACTGTGACAATCGCAAGACACTCTCATATCCGGATGTCCGCGGACTAATCCGCGATTCACTCTGTACCGTTATCTCACAGAGTTTTCCTGAATTTGATGTAATTGCAGGTGTAGCCACCGGAGCAATTGCCCAGGGTGCCCTTGTAGCCGACAGGATGGGCAAACCATTCGTTTACGTACGTTCGGCACCAAAGGACCATGGTCTGGCAAACCTCATTGAGGGAGATCTCCAGCCGGGCAGCCGCGTCATGATAGTAGAGGATCTGGTTTCTACCGGCATGAGCAGCCTCAAGGCTGTAGATGCTGTAAGGAATGCAGGATGTGAGGTAGTTGGCATGGTTGCATCATTCACATACGGATTCCCCGTAGCAGAGGAGGCTTTTGCAAGTCACGGAGTAAAGCTGGTAACCCTTACAGATTATCCAGCCATGCTCGAGGCTGCTGTAACATCGGGCTACATCAAGTCTGACAGCCTGCAGACTCTGAACGAATGGAGAAAGAACCCTTCTGAGTGGGGAAAATAACCGATGAAAAGGATAGAAAGTTCCGTAAAACAGGTTCCGTATTCACAGGAATCAGTGTTTGCCAAGGTATCGGACCTGAGCAATCTGCGCTATCTGGCAGACAGGATTCCGGCCGAGCAGCAGGAGCAGTTCAAGGTGGAGGATCTGCAGTGCACTACAGATACGGTGAGCTGCACGGTACAGCCTGTTGGAAAAATCCAGGTGGGCATAGTATCGCGTGAGCCGTTCAAGTGCGTAAAGATGGAAACTCTCCAGTCTCCCATTAAACTTACACTCTGGATTCAGATTGTATCTACAGGCAGTGAGAGTTGCAAGATAAAACTTACGGCCGATGCCGACCTGAACATATTTTTAGCCAAGATGGCCGAAAAGCCGCTTACCGAGGCAGTAGAAAAACTGGCAGAAATGCTTTCCTTATTACCATATTAAACAGTAATGAAACCTATTTGGGACAAGGGTAAACCCGTAAATGAACTGATCCAGAAATACACCGTAGGTCTGGACCGCCAGATGGACCTCATGCTTGCCAAGTATGACGTACAAGGCTCCCTGGCACATATTACAATGCTGGAATCAATCGGCTTGCTGGACAAGTCTGAGTTAGGCCCGCTTTCCAATGCTCTCAAGGATCTCCTTCCAATCATAGAGCGTGGAGAGTTTGTAATTGAGGATGGCGTTGAGGACGTTCATTCACAGGTAGAGCTCATGCTTACCCGCCAGCTGGGAGACATGGGTAAGAAAATCCACAGCGGACGTTCGCGCAATGACCAGGTCCTGGTGGACCTCAAGCTGTTTACCCGTGACCGCCTGCGTGGAATAATAAACTCTGTAAAGGGACTGTTTGATATCCTGATACGCCAGAGTGAGCGTTACAAGGATGTGCTGCTGCCGGGTTACACACACCTGCAGATAGCCATGCCTTCATCGTTCGGTCTGTGGTTTGGTGCTTATGCCGAGGCTCTGACCGATGACATGCTCATACTCAAGGCTGCATTTGACCAGGCCAACCGCAATCCGCTGGGATCGGCTGCAGGATACGGGTCTTCTTTCCCACTCAACCGACAGATGACCACAGACCTTCTTGGTTTTGAATCCATGAACTACAATGTGGTCTATGCGCAGATGACACGCGGCAAGCTGGAAAGGAACGTGGCTTACGCACTTGCATCCATAGCCGCCACCATAAGCCGCCTGGCTTTTGATGCCTGCATGTACAACAGTCAGAATTTTGCATTCATAAAACTGCCCGATGACTGCACCACCGGATCCAGTATAATGCCGCATAAGAAAAACCCTGATGTATTTGAGCTCACAAGGTCACGTTGTAACCGCCTTCAGTCACTGCCTCAGGAAATAACACTCATGACCAACAACCTGCCGAGCGGCTACTTCCGCGACATGCAGCTTGTAAAGGAAGTTTTCCTTCCGGCTTTTGACCAGATGGAAGAAATTATTACCATGACGGCCTACATGCTTGATCATATAAAGGTACGTGAGGACATTCTGTCTGATCCCAAGTACGATGCCATATTCAGCGTAGAAGAGGTTAACCGGCTGGCCCTCCAGGGAGTGCCCTTCCGCGAAGCCTACAGGACGGTTGGAGCCCAGATAGAGAACGGGACCTTCCATGCCGACCACAACATACGGCACACGCACCAAGGCAGTATAGGCAACCTTTGTAACGACAGGATTACGGAACGTATGGAGAACTTGCTCAGTCAGTTCCCGTTCAGTACCATAGACAAGGCTATAGATTGTCTTACCTCCAAGAAATGACACGATGAAAAGGGCAATTCTGATACTCCTATCTCTACTACCCTTGTTCACCGCAAGCTGTGAAAGGAACAGCTACAGCACATTCTCAAAAAAATACCTGGTAACTTTTAGCTACGGCATTGCCCAGGCTCCTTTTAACCAGATTACCACGCCGGGACGTTTTGTGTCGGCACGCATATCAGGTACAGTTCTCAAGACCGTCAATTCTGACGGAGAAACTACAGACCTTGAACTCACTGAAATCCAGGCACGGAATTTCAGGATGGGATTGGCAGGCCTCATTATAGGTACACCCACATTCAATAACGACGACATGTCTGTGTGGGCCTATGATCTGGGCTGCCCAGTGTGTGATGTGGCATCGGCCCGGCTCAGGTTTGATGTCCTGGGGCAGGCCACATGCTCAAAATGCGGGAACAGCTGGGATTTGAACAGCAGCGGTTTTCCTACTACCAATGAGAGTGGAAATGTAAGAACTTTATACCGTTATCCGGTTTACCGGGCGGCCGATGGTTCTGTTACAGTATCAAACAGATAATTCACGGATTTAAAACATAAGACACAATGACGTTTTTTGATGTAGTAATGGTGCTGGGGTGTCTGGCACTCCTGATGTTCGGAATGAAGACCATGAGCGAGGGTCTTCAGAAATTTGCAGGTAATGGCCTGCGAAAAGTTCTTGGTGCAATGACCACTAACCGTTTTGCCGGCGTAATAACCGGTGCCGGTGTTACGGCTGCCATCCAGTCATCTACAGCCACCACCCTTATGACGGTAAGTTTTGTAAATGCCGGCCTGCTCACCCTTGCGCAGGCCATATCGGTCATAATGGGTGCTAACATAGGTACTACCGTTACCGGATGGATAATTGCCCTGTCAGACTCATCAATTGACCTGTCAAAACTCTCATGGATAGTATGCGCATGCACCATTCCGTGCCTGTTCTCCAAGAAGAGTTCCATGAAATCATTCGGTGAGTTCCTGTTTGGATTTGCATTCATGTTTCTGGGAATAGTAACCCTGCGTACACATGCAGCAAGCATGGACCTGGCAGGTAACGCAACTGTGGTAAGCTTCTTTGAGTCCACAGGCAACTGGGGTTACCTTTCCATATTATTATATGTTTTCATAGGCGGACTGCTTACCCTGTGCGTGCAGTCATCGGCCGCTATCATGGCCATCACCATGATCCTGTGCTCGGCTGGTGTGCTTCCAATCTACCAGGGCATAGCGCTGGTTATGGGTGAGAATATAGGAACAACGCTCACATCCAACATTGCGGCCATGGGTGCCAATACCCAGGCTCGCAGGGCAGCCCTTGCACACCTGTTCTTTAATACATTCGGTGTAATCTGGGTTCTCATACTGTTCCGTCCGTTTGTAAATACTATATGCGGAATATGGAACATAGCTCCAGAGGCCGATGCCGCAAACATGACAGAGGCCGATATCATGTTCCGCCGCCATCAGCTCAATTTTGTTATCTGTACGTTCCATACAGCTTTCAATGTAATAAACACAGGCCTGCTGATTGGATTTATCAAGCCTATAGAGACCTTTGTATGCAAGATGATCCCAACCAAGAAGGAGGAGGACGAGGATTTCAAGCTCAAGTTTATAAGTTCAAATGCCATAATGAGTACATCGGAGCTCTCACTCTACGAGGCTCAGAAAGAGACTAACCATTTTGCTGAGCGCGCTCACCGCATGTTTGGACTTGTAAAGGAACTCATGTCACTCAAGGACGAGGAGGCATTTATAAAACTCTTTACCCGCATAGAAAAGTACGAGGGTATAAGTGACAAGATGGAGATTGAGATAGCTAACTACGTTACCAAGGTAAGCGAGGGACGTCTGAGTGCCGAGGGTAAGGCCGAACTGCAGTGCATAATGCGTGAGGCATCGGAGCTGGAGAGTATATGTGACAGCTGCTACAATCTGGCCCGTACCATAAAGCGCAGGAACTCTCAGAAAGAGGTGTTCACAAAAGAGCAGATGGAGCATATCCTGCACATGTATGACCTTGTAGATCAGGATTTCCTGCTTATGCGCAACTTTATGACAACCCCAACCAAGGATCTTGACCCATCTGTCATTATAAATCAGGAGCATGAGATAAACCATTACCGTACACAGCTCAGGGATAACAATATCCGTGATATCAATGAGCATAAGTACGAGTATCAGAGCGGTGTTTTCTACATTGACATGATAGGCGATTTTGAAAAGATAGGAGACTATGTGGTAAATGTTTGCGAGGCACGCATGCATGGTCAGAAATTCATGACAGACTGAGTTCTGCCATACCATTAGGGACAAAAAAATAATGCCGGCCAGATTGTGGTCGGCATTATTTTTATTATGAACGGGGATTATTCCCAAGGAAGCTTGGTGATAGGCTGTGTGAACTCTGAGTTCTCAACATCGTTCTCATCGAGCTTGAATACCATGAAGTTAGGATTATCCTTTGTGCAAGGAGCCCACTCACCACCCTTAGGTCCGTTAGGATCGCTGTACTTGGCAAAGTTGGTCCAAGCCTCAAGCATCTTCTCTGAAAGATCCCAGTCACCCTTGGTCCAAGGTCTCCAGCAGTGCTGCAGTGACTTGAATACAAACCACAGGTCGCTTGAGTGGAAAGCACCCCTAAGACGCTGTGTTACCTCTGGATGTGAACCATCGTCTGGCAGAGGACGTGCAAATTCATAAGCCCATGCCTTGTTACCCTTCTCCTCGCGGTTCTGGCAGAAAGCAGCAATACCTGCAGACATGTTGCCCATATCGTTAAGGGTATAACCGCACATGTAAGGAACGTCAGCAAGAGTACCGTCAATGGCAGCCTCATCAAAGCTCTTGAGAGATACATAACCATCAATGATAGGCTGACCGGTAATGCTACCGCGGTTACCTGTTGCATTGTTGTAGATAGTACCAACAGTGTGCATGGTCTCTGTATCGGCAGCACGCATCTTGGCCAGGGTATTGTAACCAGCCCAGTCCATAACAACCTTGGTATTGAACTCAGCACGCTGCAGTGTGTTCAGACCTTCTGGAGCAGTAGGAGCTGTGTAAGCAGCAAGTCTTGGAGCCTGAGTCTGGGCACCACCCATACCAAAACCGCCAAAACCACCCATACCACCGGCAGGCATGCGCATACCGCCCATACCACCGCCCTGCTGTGGAACGGTAAGACCACCGGCACTCATTATAACAGCCTTGTGGAACAGGCCACGTGCCAGAGGAGACTCACAGATAGTACGTACTGAGCCACCACCAGCAGACTGACCAAATATCATTACGTTATTTGGGTCACCACCAAACTGCTCAATGTTCTTCTGGATCCACTTGAGGGCCTCAATCTGGTCAAGGATACCATAGTTACCAGATACACCGTTAGGACTCTCAGCAGAGAGCTCTGGGTGAGTAAGGAATCCAAATACACCAAGACGGTAGTTTATAGAAACAAGGACTACATCCTTGCCAGCCCACTCCTGAGCATCAAACTCTGGCTCTGAGCCAAAACCTTCACGATAGCCACCGCCATGGATCCACAGGGCAACAGCCTTCTTGGCATTGGTCTGACCTGCATACTTGGTCCATACGTTAGCATAAAGGCAATCCTCTGAGAAAGGAGCCTCGTCTCCGTAACCCCACTCTGTGTAGTAACCACCCTTGAACTGGATGTGCTGATAACTTGGGTTTCCAAATCTGTCTGCCTTGAGAATACCTTCCCATGGAGTAACAGGCTGTGGAGCCTTCCAACGGTTCTCTCTGATAGGAGCAGCAGCATAAGGAATGCCACGGAATACAAAAACGCCCTTTACGCGGTCAGCGCTTACGCCCTGAACCTGGCCACCCTCAATAGTGAGGACTGGGCTGAGCTTTTCTGATGAACCACAGCAACTGGCCATAAGGGTCAGGATGCCGGCCACAAACAAAAGTTTTTTCATAATTTGAGTTATTGATAAATGTTAATAGGATTTCCTGAATGGCAAATGTAATGTATTTTGTCATTAACCTATTTTAATAAGACCCAGTTTTTTTGGCCAATAACACAAAACCAATTATTTTTGCCGTGCAGTTTCCACTGACTGGCAGCTCGAATGGTGGAATGGTAGACACGAGGGACTTAAAATCCCTTGACCTTTACCGGTTGTACGGGTTCGAGTCCCGTTTCGAGCACTGATTATCAAGAATTCATGGCTAACTCACGCGCAGTATCTCTATTACTCTCACTTGGATTCCTGGTACTTACTCCCAATCTCCGGGCCGAGGATCTGCAGTTCAACCTTTATCTAAATGTTGGGTTTGTAAACATACAGGCAGGCTCTGCAAGCATTACCCAGAAACAGGTAGTTCATGATGGCCGCAATGCTGTCATGACGTCCATGCTCATGTCCACCAATACACGCGCGGACAGGCTTTACTACATGCGAGATACCATACAGTCTGTAAACACGCCCAATGGTGAGAGCCTGTATTTCCGCAAGTGCGTTCATGAGGGCAGCAGGAACAATATTGAGACCGCCCTGTTCAGCCGCAGCGGAAACAATTACGTAGTAAACATGACCCAGACCAATGCCATAACAGGAGAACGCACGTCCCATGCCACCGAATGGCGTCCGGAACGCATATATGATCTAATGAGCATGCTCAGTTATGCCCGCACCATAGATACCGGCAACTCCGAGCCTGGCAGGACAGAAACCCTGCCCATGGTAAACGGCACCATGGTTGTCCAGCAATACCTGGTCTATACAGGTAACACACAGGTCAAGGCCGATAACGGAACAAGCTATGACTGCATGGTTATATCGGTCCGGGACTACAAGGAGGGCAAAGAACGTGAAACCGTAAGGGCATACGTAACAAATGATAAGGCCCACAAGCCCATTCAATTGGATATTAAAGCAGGAGTGGCCACCATAAAGGCCGTCCTTAAATAAAAGATAAAATGCAACTAAAGGAGAACCGCCTGCTTACAAGGCACGGATTTGGGGTCCACTCCCCATGGGCTTATGATCTCATAGAGTTTACAATCAATGAGAAACTGCCCTACTATGCATACGATGACCTGTACAAATATTGGGAAAAAGCACCTGATTTCCTTCCACAGTACCCCCAGAGCCGTGACGAGCTGCTATTTAGGATTACCAACCGCTTTAATCCCAGATTCATACTCGAGGCCGGAACCGGAGCAGGAGTAAGTACGGGTTACCTGGCATCGGTCTCCAGAAAATCCAGGGTTATAACCGTGGACCACACCCACCCTGCCAACAAGGCTGTGAGCAGGAACATTAAGCAGTTTGCCAACATTGAGTACGTAACATCGTCCAATGTGCCGGATAGCATCCAGGAGATTATACGTAAGCACGGTGCGCCAGACATGGTACACGTGGCACATACATCACAATGGAAACAGATTGTAGAAGAGCTTATCCCCCTAATGCAATCAGACGGACTCATAGTGGTAGAAGACCTTGGCAAGAAAGAAAAGAAAGAATGGTGGAAAGGCATTATACAAGATGAGAGGATAGGAGTAACATTCCAGATGAGTAAAGTTGGACTGTTGTTCTTTGACACCAGGAAACATAAACAGCATTATGTATTATGAGCAAGATTTACACACGCACAGGCGATAAGGGAACAACCAGTCTGGTAGGAGGAAAACGCGTAAGCAAGACCAACCCAAGACTTGAGGCCTATGGAACAGTAGATGAGCTTAACTCATTTGTAGGACTCATGCTGTCAACCATGGACAGTAAGGCCCAGGACCCTCAAAACATACGGTGGATTCAGCGAATCCTGTTCAATATAGGCGGCCAGTTGGCAACCGATACCTCCACTTTTGAACTACCTGACAGCTGTAAGGTTAGCGGTGCCGATGTTGAGCGTATGGAATCCATGATAGATGACGCGCAGGAAGGTTTGCCAGAGAGCCGGAACTTTATCCTTCCGGGCGGCTGTCAGGCTGCAGCCTATGCCCATGTGGCCAGAACCGTATGCCGTAGGGCCGAGAGGCTTATCCTGGCTATTCCCGATGAGAATGCTGCTACTCCCGAGCTGCTCTGTTTTATGAACAGACTGTCTGATTACCTGTTTGTTCTGGCACGCAGGATAAACTATTTTGAGGGAGTAAAAGAAAATATCTGGTAGTATTATTGAATACCGCAAATTTTTATACTTTTGCAACCCGATATAAAAAAGAACCTAAAACACAATAGCTTATGTACTGGACATTGGAACTTGCCTCAAAACTTGAAGATGCGCCATGGCCTGCAACCAAGGACGAGCTCATTGACTATGCCGTCCGTTCAGGTGCGCCTCTGGAAGTAATTGAGAACCTTCAGGAAATAGAAGACGAAGGAGACATATATGAAAGTATAGAGGACATTTGGCCCGACTACCCTTCAAAAGAAGATTTTTTCTTCAACGAGGAGGAGTACTAATAGATTGATAGTCTGCAACTGATTGAATATCAATCATATAGAATTAAAGCACTGGGAAGTCCCGGTGCTTTTTTACTTCCCATTCCACGACCCATCGAAAATCAAAATTCTCCTAAAAAAAGGAGTAGTAAAGCTAAAGGTTTTGATTCTTTTGTACAATATGTTTACGGACATAAAAACATACATGATTTCAAAGAGGTATAAGTTTTACAATTAATATGCCATCATTTGATGTCATTTAGAATCTTTTTTTCGTATATTTGCTCCGAACTAAATTTCTGTACTATGTCACAAGTTGCAATGACTGTCCGCATGGATTCTGATCTTAAGAAGTCTTTTGACTCTCTTTGCTCGCAGTTTGGTCTCAGCGCCAATGCTGCAATGAATGTTTTCGCAAGAGCTGTCGTGCAGCGTGGTAAAATTCCTTTCGAAGTTGTGTCTGACAAAGTGGCTGCTGCCGAGAGTGCTCAATCTGCTATTGACAAGTATTTCGCGGACAATCAGATGGGCGTCTCAGACATCGAGGAAATGCTCAGTGAACACATGAGAACGCCTTACTCACACGCTCGGGAATAGTATGAGGACTATTGTTCTTGACACAAACTGCCTTTTGGCGGTCTTGCCTTCCATTAGTCCATATCACCAGGTGTGGACCGACATCCTGACTGGCGAGATCTGTCTATGTGTTTCCAATGAAGTACTTGAAGAATACGAGGAAATACTCGGGAAGAAGACGAATCCGGAAATTGCCAATGCAGTTGTTTGTGCTATCCTTCAGGCACCGCAATTGAAAAAGGTTGAGCCAACGTTTTTCTACCACATGATAACCGTCGATCCTGATGACAATAAGTTTGTGGATTGCGCTATCTGCGGAAATGCGGAGCTATTGGTGTCCAACGATGCTCACTTTGATGTCCTGAGGACCATAGAGTTTCCTAAAGTCGAGATCATAAGGTTGCAGGAGTATGTAAGACTTGGAAAGCTTGCAAGAAGATGGTAAGAATTATATTATATTTGTTTACAATTTTATCTGTACAAAATTGTAAAAATGACAATAGCACAAACGGCTCATTAAAAGATTATTTAGAATTGTCTGTGGAAATCAGTGGAGATACAATATCTTCAGACAGCACATTTACCATGACGGCACTATTTTACAACAAAACAGACAGTTGTATAATGTTTTACCCCAAAGCTGTCATGTCTATTATTAGACTTTCTGGTGGCTTTGGCGGAGATGATATTCTTTTCCTGAATAAAGCATTGGATTTAAGGGAAGTAAGAACAATTGAGCCTCATAAAACATACAGAGAAACTTTCATAATACCTGTAACTGCACCTGTATTTAGAAAAGGTGTTAACTATTTCAAACTTTACTATCTTAGTAAGGAATTAGGTGGAAAAATGAAAGTATATAACAAATTAACAGGTAGCTTGGAGTCAGATGAGTTTCTTATTTATATAAATTGACCACTACCAGTTAGATGTAACAATATGTTTTGTATTTGTCGCCATTATTGGGATCACCGCCAATGTATGAGGAGTACAGACATAAAAAAAGGGTAAAATATGGGGCAAACTTCCCATTTCACGACCCATCGAAAATCAAAATCTTCCTGAAAAAAGGAATAGTAAATGCAAAGAGAGAGACCTGGATTTCCAAGTCTCTCTTGGCTGATGGTACTACATACTCTTGTCGATATAGTCAAGAAGGAATTCCTGAATGCCTATATAGAAGATTCCGGCATCGTCAGTCCATGGAATAATATCCTCCTTCACGACCACAATCTTCTGGAAAGAATCGGCTACCCTGATAAGGGAGTTGGTCTCCTGCCTGCGTTTCTCCTCGGTATCTACATTCAGGGCTGACTGGATGTAGTATCTCTTGTAGCCTTTGTTGACGATAAAATCAATCTCCAACTGGGAGTGCTGCAGTTTACCGTCTTCAGATTTCCAGTGATATGGCACGACACCCACATCGACGCTGAATCCTCTTGCGACAAGTTCATTGTACAGGACATTCTCCATGATATGGTTTTCCTCCTGCTGGCGGAAGTTGAGCCGGGCATTACGCAGTCCAACATCAGTGTAGTAGTACTTCAGAGGAGTGCTGATATATAAACGTCCTTTCACGTCATATCTTTGAGCCTGCCGCAGCAGGAAGGAATCGATGAAGTAGTCAAGATACTTGGAGACAGTCTCGCTCTTGATATTGATCTTCTGTTCCGACTCGAAAGTATTGGACAGGCGGGTAGGATTGGTCAGGGAGCCTACCGACGATGCGGTAATATCCAATAAGATTCCCAGGACGTCTTCATCTGCCTTTATTTTGTTGCGTTCAATGACATCCTTTATGTAAGTGAGCTGGAATAGTTCCTTAAGGTATTTGGCCTTTTCCTCATGGGTTGTCAACTGCATCACGTAGGGCATGCCTCCGTAGTACCAAAATTCTCTCCATGCATGTCTCTTGTCACTGTCGTATGCTGCATGGAACTCTTCAAAAGTCAGAGGACACACATGAACTTCATCGCCCCTATCGCGAAATTCGGTCAGAATATCCTTGGACAACATCTTCGAGTTGGACCCGGTCACATATACATCGACATTGGAAAGCTTCATCAGTCCCAGAAGCACATCCACAAAGCTGATCTTTTCCTTTGAATCTGCTGGCAGGTAAGGATTCTTGATGCTTTCGACCTTCTGAATCTCATCTAGAAGGACGTAGTATTTATGGGACTTGTCGGCAGTGAGATTGCGAATGTAGCTGTCCAACTCAAGCGGGTTACGATATTTTGCGTTTGAGGCATCATCCAAGGCCAATATGATTATGTCGGAACTGTTCACGCCCTCGCTCAGAAGGTGTTCGACAAACAACTCGTTCAGAAGATATGACTTTCCACACCTCCGGATGCCGGTGATGGTCTTTATCTTCCCATTCCACTTCTTTGTAATCAGTTGTTTGAGATACCTGTCGCGTTTGATTTTCATATTGCAGGGTATTTTGATATAAATATACAATTATTTCCTCTGCAAAGATAGATAAAACGGCGTAATCTGATCCGGGTGGAGGAATTTTTTGTATATTTTTATAATTTTCCCCTGTATATATTTAACTGAAAAAAGTTGACTCACAACAAAGAGTTAACTTTTTTCAGTTAAATACACTTTTATATTCCGGCACCATCGGAGAAGGTTTTCTCTTCTATGGTTTTGCCCTGGAGTATTCTTGAATATGGTGGAACACTGTGCGTGAGCCATATATTACCACCCACAACCGTATCGTGTCCAATCGTAACGCGCCCAAGGATAGATGTATTTGAATAGACAGTTACGTTATCCTCAAGGATTGGATGACGTGGCTCATCTATTGGCTTGCCATCCTCGTCATATCTAAAGTTCTTGGCTCCAAGCGTAACGCCCTGATAGAGCATTACGTGGTTTCCAATTATGGCTGTGGCACCAATAACTACACCTGTTCCATGGTCAATACTGAACCATTTGCCAATACTGGCTGCAGGATGAATGTCTATACCGGTAAGAGAGTGAGCTGTCTCTGCAAGGATTCTGGGCAGCATGGGTACTCCCAGCTGCAACAGCTTGTGGGCTGTTCTGTAATAGGTCATTACCTTTACTACGGGGTAGCTGAAAACCACCTCCGCAAAATCTGTAACAGCAGGATCGTTGTGGGCAACGGCCTCTATATCGGTCAAAAGGTCCTCTCTTATCTCTGGCAGGCCCGATACAAAATTATCGGCTATGCCTACGGCTGTCTGGCTTATGTCAATCTCTGCCTTTTCCTGATTGAAAGCCAGGGCCCTTGTGATCTGTCTGCTCAGGATAGTATGGATGTCTTCCAGAGAATCCTTTATGCTGATCTGCGGGAAAAAAGCAGGAAACAGTACAGACTTGACAAGCTCCATGAACCTGTTCAGCTCATGGGTAGATGGCAATGAGCTTCCTGTTCTCAGCTTCATTCTCTCCTCGGTAGAGGTTATTCCCTGAAGCTGCTCAGAAGTCTTATGAATGATCTTTTCTCTCTCCATCAGTAATTAATTATTCTGGTTTCTTGAAAAGTGGTGTTGAGAGGTATCTCTCGCCTGTATCGGGCAAAAGTACTACAATTGTCTTTCCGCTGTTCTCCTCCAGCCTGGATAATCTGAGGGCGGCCTTATATGCTGCTCCCGATGAGATACCAACCAGAATACCCTGAGCGGCAAGCTCTCTTGCACCATCAAATGCATCCTCATTGGAAATGGTCTCAATGCTGTCTATGACCGATGCATCATATATGTCTGGAACAAAACCTGCTCCTATACCCTGGATCTTGTGGCTGCCACTCTTTCCTGCGGAGAGTACTGGCGATGACTCCGGTTCTACGGCTACTACCTTGATTGTATTCCTGAATGCCTTGAGAGCACGTCCGGTTCCTGTTACAGTTCCACCAGTACCCACGCCGGCAACAAAAATATCTACGTTTCCATTGGTATCACGTATAATTTCCTGACCGGTTGTACGCTCATGCATACGTGGATTGGCTGGGTTAATAAACTGACCCAAAATAACTGATCCCTCTATCTGGGATTTAAGCTCCTCGGCCTTTGCTATGGCTCCTTTCATTCCCTCTGCACCGGGAGTAAGCACTATGTTTGCTCCAAATGCCATAAGCAGGTTCCTTCTTTCTACGCTCATGGTTTCGGGCATTGTGAGAATGGTTTTATAACCTTTTGATGTGCCAACCCATGCCAGGCCAACACCTGTGTTTCCACTGGTAGGTTCAATGATTGTGCTTCCCGGCTTAAGTATTCCCTTTTCCTCGGCATCCTGGATCATAGCCAATGCTACACGGTCCTTTACACTGCCTCCTGGGTTAAAGAACTCAATCTTTGCTACAATCTTTGCTTTCTGGCCCTGGGCCTTTGCAAGTTCAACCAATGGTGTGTTTCCAATAAGTTCTGTAATACTTCTGTGAATCATAGTTATAAAGTTTTGTTGATTAATGATTATCTGGATAAAAACAAAAAGACCCGCCAATCTGGATTGGCAGGTCTTTATTATGCGATATCGTGTAAATTCTTTCTGCTACATGACTATCTAACCGTACCAATCGGACTTGGCTCGGTACAACAACAGATTGCTGCTATAACTGTCATGAATGCTTTCATTTTGTCTTTGAATTGCGTTAATTCCGTTGCAAATGTAAACACGAATTTTAAAACTACAAGGCTTTTATTCAGTTTTTTTTGAGTTGAATCCCAAGTATTATTTGGCCAGATCTATGATCTGATCAGGGCAAAGGGTTATCCTTTCAAGATTGGAGGAGTTTACAATCCAGGAGTTTTCTATACCTACGGGGCCTATTCCTGGGAGCACTATCTTAGGTTCAAGGGCAAACACCATTCCCTCCTGCAACTCCATCTTGATACGTGGAGCAAATACTGGCTGTTCATTGAGCTGGAGTCCTATTCCATGGCCAATAAACCCAGCCTTCTGGCCTATTCCCATAAAATAATCGGCAAAACCGGCCTTGGCAACAATTTCCTTACCCATCTCATAAAGATCCTCGCAGACTGCACCGGGACGTGCGTTTTCCTGGAATGCAGCCTGCACATCCAGACATGCCTGATGTGCCTGATAGGCATAATCGGGCAGTTGGCCAACTGAATATGTGCGACTCATGTCACTCATATAGCCATGAAGGTTACCGCCTATGTCTATCATAAGGCTGTGACCATTGCTCAGTACGCTGCCGTTAGCTCCTACAGGAAGAGATGGATCGGCTCCATTTCCACCCAGAGCAAAATCATAGGCCGATGGAGCCGCTGCATTATCGGCGGTGAGCAGACTACCCATAAACATCTCCATGCTCTGACCAAATATACGTATCTGACCCAGCATTCCCTCAAGTCTCATGGCACGTTCTACCTCTATGGAGAGTTCAATATCGGTCATTCCATCGCGGAAAAGTTGGGGAATCCTGTTGTACGCACGGGTATGGGCCAGGCCTGTCTGACGGAATATTTCCAGTTCATATTCTGTCTTTACAGTGCGTGCTTTCTGAATGAGCTGTGTTCCGCAGTTGCAAACCTTGGAGTCCTTAAAGCATGCTGCCAGGCGGGTATATTCATTATACGTAAGCTCATCGGCCTCCAGCATTATTGTAGCAGGCAAGCCTATGCCAAGTTCCTCAAGTATGGAGGGAATCTGCTCAGGCTTGCGTATGCTGTGAATACCAGGGCCAGAGAGTGTATTGGGTCTCTTGACAAACATTATTGATTCTCCGTTTACCGGTATGTAGAGATAGCCCGATATTATCTGTCCTATAGTATAGAGCAGATTTACGTTACAGGCAATCAGTGCAGCATCAATACTGTTGAGAGCCATTATTTCCTGTATCCTGGCCCTCCTGATGTCAAGTTCTTTATTCATTGGGTTCTATTTTAATATCTGGCATTTCCGTTTTCGTCAAAACGGCCTGCGTTTCTCTGACCGTTCTGCTGTCTTGGACGTCCGTTTCCTCCTCCAAACTGTTGCTGGGTCTGGGCCGGCTCCTTGAGAACCTGGGCGTTCATCCAGTCAAACAGGTTACTGTAACCCTGAGGTGCAACAGTTCCACCGCCATTGTTGGATGGTTTGAGTTCTCCTGTTGTCTGTTCCTGCGATGCGGTAACCTCATCATTGAATACATACGCCCATGAGAAGTGTCCCATAAGACGCTGGCCCATGTCGGATCCCTGAACTGTCTCAAACAGGGCAAACCATACGTTCTTGGCACCGGCCTCCATAAGGCGGCGGTAGATTGGAATACTGTAATCGTTGGGGTTTACGGTAGTATCATCGGCCGACTGGACAATCCATATATTCTCTGCAGCCAGCTGCCTGATCTGTAAGTCCGATACATTGGCATTGGCATAAGCCTGGCATACAGGATAAGCAGCTGCAAAGTAACCCGGATTGCGGATAATCATGTTCATTGTCATGTAACCTCCGTTTGAGCAGCCGCCTATATAGATACGGTTGCGGTCCACATCGGGGTTAACATTCTCCACGTAATTGTCTATGCATGACTTAAGGACATCAGAGTACAGAGATGGATAATCGCCGGTGCTCATACCACCTCTGGCTGTACCCATCCACATGGTAGGACACTGTACGGCAAGCACATAAGCACCGCCCTCACCGCCGTCGGTAGTAAAATGGGACTGGATATCGGCACGGATAAGAGATACAACCTCGTTACCCATAAGCTCTATGGAAACATCGGTTCCGCCCTCTCCCATTCCATGAAGCCATATTATGAGTGGATTCTTTTTTCCGTCTGTACGCAGGGCCTCGGGCTCGTACGCACCGTATGTAAGGGTCTCGTTTCCAGGACGGCCTGTAGCCGGACCAGAGAATGTTCCACGGCTAAAAAAGTCCGATTCCGATACAAAATTACGCAGGGCATGCGCTGTCTCGCAGTCTATGGCCGTGTATTTCTTACCACCAGCCTTAATGCTCTTGCCTTTCTTGAGCTCTATCTTTACCGGATAGGCAGTGCTCCATGTACCCATGCCGCGCGATACCAGGGGAGCGGCGGCACGATCACTGCTTACCTCCAGTCCAAAAGCCAGATAGTCACCGTTATCGGCCCATTCACCGCGGTCATCGCAGGTATAGACAATCTTTACGTTACGGTTTACCCCATTTGTCTGTACGGAAAAAACAGATGGATCCAGAACATCGGGTTTGTGCTCTGGTTTTACAACTACAAGGTTGACCGATGTAGATGCCTCATAGGCTGTTATGCGCACTACCTGATTGGTCATCTTAAGGGTCTGTGCACCTGCTGTTGCTGCAAGGGTCAGTGCCATGGCAGCAAGAATTGATTTGTAGGGTTTCATATTGGTTAATTGGTCTTTGTACAAAAGTATCACAAAGTTAATCCACAGCAAAACTATGTATGTGCCAATTATACAGATACAAATAAAAAACTGCGGTGAATTACCTTTTCACCGCAGTTTTTTACTTATGCGCAAACTGTAATCAGTCCTTAAGCTTAGCGCAGATAAACTCGCGGTTAAGACGTGCAATATTGCTTATGCTGATGCACTTTGGACATTCAGCCTCACATGCGCGTGTGTTGGTGCAGTTACCAAAACCAAGCTCGTCCATCTTTGACAGCATAGCCTTGGCACGGCGGGCTGCCTCAACCTGACCCTGTGGGAGCAGGGCAAGCTGGCTTACCTTAGCCGATACAAACAGCATGGCTGAACCGTTCTTACAAGCAGCTACGCAGGCACCGCAACCAATGCAGGCTGCAGCATCCATAGCCAGGTCTGCCTTCTCCTTAGAGATAGGAATTGCGTTTGCATCTGGAACACCACCGGTGTTGATAGATACATAACCACCAGCCTGCATGATCTTGTCGTATGCACGACGGTCAACCATAAGGTCGCGGATAACAGGGAAACCTGCTGAACGCCATGGCTCAACGGTAATGGTCTCTCCATCCTTGAAACGGCGCATGTAGAGCTGGCAGGTTGTAGCACCTGTTGCAGGTCCGTGTGGGTGACCGTTTACATAGAGTGAACACATACCGCATATACCCTCACGGCAGTCGTGGTCAAATACAACCGGTTCCTCACCCTGATTAACGAGCTGCTCGTTCAGAATGTCGAGCATCTCGAGAAATGAGGTATCGGTAGGAATATCCTTCATCTCATACACCTTGAACTGGCCCTTCTCCTTAGGACCTCTCTGGCGCCATACTTTTAACTTAAAGCTTATATTCTTTTCCATTTTGATCCTAGTTTAATCAGTTCTTGTAGTTACGTGTCTGTACCTTAATATACTCATAGTTCAGAGGTTCCTTGAGCAGTTCAGGAGCCTTGCCCTGACCCTGGAAGTTCCAGCATGCTACGTATGAGTATTCATCGTCATGACGCAGGGCCTCACCCTCTGGAGTCTGATGCTCCTCACGGAAGTGACCACCGCAAGACTCCTGACGGTTCAGACCGTCATAAGCCATGAGCTTGCCAATCTCAATGAAATCAATAAGGCGCAGAGCCTTTTCAAGCTCAACGTTCAGGGTCTGTGCATCGCCTGGAATGCGAACATCGGCCCAGAATGTCTTCTCAACCTCCTCGAGCTTCTCAAGAGCAGTCTTGAGAGAAGCCTCGGTACGG
The DNA here is from genome assembly GCA_045640825.1 of Bacteroidaceae bacterium. GTDB lineage: Bacteria > Bacteroidota > Bacteroidia > Bacteroidales > Bacteroidaceae > Colenecus. Next base: position 25,838 of record JAZUFR010000042.1, on the reverse strand, counting down.
CCCATACCTACATATTCCCACATGATGTGACCAAGTTCCTTGTGGATAGAATCAACGGAACGCTTACCGTTAATGCTCATGATCTTGGCAATCTTTTCCTTGACAGCCTTCTCAGCCTCGGCAAACTCAGGCAGGTCAGTGCTGAAACGTGGAACCTGGATCTGGTCAGCCAGATAGTTCTGGATTGTGTATGGGAGTACAAAGTAACCATCGGCCAGACCCTGCATGAGAGCAGAAGCACCCAGACGGTTTGCACCGTGGTCAGAGAAGTTGCACTCACCTATTGCAAACAGACCAGGGATAGAAGTCTGCAGCTCATAGTCAACCCAGATACCACCCATTGTGTAGTGGATAGCAGGGAAGATCATCATTGGGTTCTCGTATGGGTTAACGTCTGTGATTTCCTCATACATATCAAACAGGTTACCGTACTTGTCGGCAACAGCCTGCTTGCCAAGACGCTGGATAGCGTACTTGAAGTCCAGGAATACAGCAAGACCGGTGTTGTTTACACCAAAGCCCTTGTCGCAACGCTCCTTAGCGGCACGGCTGGCAACGTCACGTGGAACCAGGTTACCAAATGCAGGGTAACGGCGCTCCAGATAGAAGTCGCGGTCCTCATCAGGAATATCGTTTGCAGTAATCTCACCTCTCTGCAGCTTCTGTGCATCCTCAAGCTTCTTTGGAACCCAAATACGGCCATCGTTACGCAGAGACTCAGACATCAGTGTAAGCTTGGACTGCTTGTCACCGTGTACTGGGATACAGGTTGGATGGATCTGAGCAAATGCAGGGTTTGCAAACCATGCACCCTTGCGGTAGCACTGCATTGCAGCAGAACCGTTAGATGCCATAGCATTTGTTGACAGGAAGTAAGCGTTACCATATCCACCGGTACCAATTACTACAGCGTGTGCTGAGCAACGCTTAATCTCACCGGTTACAAGGTCACGGTAGATAATACCGCGTGCACGCTCCTTACCGTTCTCGTCCTTGATCATTACCAGGTCAAGCATCTCGCAACGGGTAAACAGCTCAACGTTACCCTGGGCTACCTGGTAGCTGAGTGCTGAGTAAGCACCAAGCAGAAGCTGCTGTCCGGTTTGACCGCGGGCGTAGAATGTTCGCGATACCTGGGCACCACCAAATGAACGGTTGGCAAGTGTGCCGCCGTATTCACGTGCAAAAGGAACACCCTGTGCAACGCACTGGTCAATGATGTTGTTACTTACCTCAGCAAGACGGTAAACGTTTGCCTCACGTGAACGGTAGTCACCACCCTTGATTGTATCGTAGAACAGACGGTAAACTGAGTCGCCGTCATTCTGATAGTTCTTTGCTGCATTGATACCACCCTGTGCGGCAATTGAGTGTGCACGGCGTGGAGAATCCTGGATGCAGAAACACTTTACTTTAAAACCAAGGTCTCCGAGTGTAGCTGCTGCAGAAGCGCCTGCAAGACCAGAACCTACAATGATTATGTCAAGCTTGCGCTTGTTGGCTGGGTTAACCAGCTTCTGATGAGCCTTATAGTTGGACCATTTTTCTGCCAATGGGCCCTCAGGAATCTTTGAATCTATTGTTGACATATTCTTAGAATATTACTGTTTTTAAATCGATTAAAGGAGACTCTTGATGAAGAACAGATATACAACTGCCAGGAAGCCCAGTACCAGGGCTGTAGTGTAGATCTTGCTTATAACCTCAAGACGCTTCTGCCAGAGTGCGTTGTTCCAGCCGATTGTCTGAAGCATGCTCCAGAAACCGTGTGACAGGTGGAACCACAGTGCGCAGAGCCATACTGTGTAGATTACTACATAGTACCACTTTGAGAATGTGTACTTGATGAATGCAGCACCGTCTGTTGGAGCAGCGATTGATGACTGGGTACCCAGGATTTCCTGGAGCTGCATCTTTGACCAGAAGTTCATAAGGTGAACAGCCAGTCCTATGAATACGATGATACCCAGGGCAAGCATGTTCTGTGATGCCCATTCCACACTCTTTGGCTTCTCAGTAACAGCGTACTTCTGAGAACCGCGGGCCTTCTGGTTCTGGATGGTCAGCCAGAAAGCATAGACTAAGTGTACCAGTACCAGGAAAGCGAGTCCTGCTGTACCTATCTTTGCATACCAGTTAGCTCCAAGGAATTCACAAACCATGTTGTAACCCTCTTCTGAGAACAGGGCTACGCAGTTCATAGCCATGTGAAATGTCAGGAACAGGACCAGAGCCGCACCAGATACGCTCATAACCACTTTACGTCCGATTGATGAATCAAATAACCACATAATTGTTTTTTGTTTTGTTGATATTGTTTTTAAATGATTTCCGCTTTTACACAAAAGTTCGCAAATATACCAACAATTCTCTTTTTAACAAGCGCGTATGCGCGCTTTATCCGTTATATTTGCCAAAAAGAAAAAAAATACCCATTATGAACACCATCATTAACAAAACCATCCTCACTATGTGCATCCTTGGAACGTTCTCATGCGCAGGCAGCCAGTGTATCTCTCCAACTGAATTCAGCTCCACAATACTTGAACCGGGAGTACGTCTTGTAGATGTGCGCACCCCACAGGAATATGCTGAGGGCCATCTGGCCGGAGCCGTAAACATAGACTGGCAGGCCCAGGGTTTTATGGATAAGATAAAGACCGATTTAGGAGAGAGTGGGGCAGTTGCCGTATATTGCCGTTCCGGACGCCGCAGTGCTGCAGCCGCAAAGGCCCTTGCAGAGCAGGGATATAAGGTTACAGACCTGGACGGAGGCTACCAGGCATGGAGTGCCGCCGGATTACCAACCACTGCATACCAGGTTGAGAGGTTCTTTACATCAGCAGGAGATCCTGTAGATATTACCCTTGTTTACCATGGTTCACTGGAGATCCTATACAAGGGAAAATCCATACAGATTGACCCTGTTTCCAGCATGAATGGCAAGAATACAGATTATGCCAAAGACTTTCCAAAAGCCAGTGTAGTACTCATAACCCACGAGCATGGCGATCACCTGGACAAAAATGCAATAACGGCCATTTCATCGGAGAATACCCGCATAATAATGAACGCCAGATCACAGTCGCAGAGTGGGATGGGAGAGGCCATGCAGAACGGACAGCGCACAGAAATCCTGCCAGATCTTTCTGTTACTGCCGTACCCGCATACAACACCACTGCCGGACGCGAACAGTTCCATCCCAAAGGTAATGGAAACGGTTATGTACTGGAGTTTCCGGGACTCAGGATCTATGTGGCCGGCGATACCGAGGATATACCAGAACTTGCATCACTTAAAGACATTGATGTAGCTTTCCTGCCGGTAAACCAGCCATACACCATGACCGTGGAACAGTGCATAAAGGGAGCCAAGGCATTCATGCCAAAGGTACTCATACCATACCATTTTGGACAGACAGACCTGGGTTCACTCCCAGCCTCACTGCCAGGCATCCAGGTTCGCCTGCGCGACATGCAGTAATGCACGGCTGTCCCTGGCAGAATACTTTTTTCTGCAAATTCAAAGAATTTGAATTATCTTTGAAGTCCGTATGGATTTTAAGTATGACGTCATAGTAATTGGAGCCGGCCATGCCGGTTGTGAGGCTGCTGCAGCTGCCGCACAGATGGGTTCAAAGACCTGCCTGATTACAATGGACATGAACAAGATAGCTCAGATGAGCTGTAATCCTGCCGTTGGCGGAATAGCTAAGGGGCAGATTGTCAGAGAGATAGATGCACTTGGAGGACACATGGGAATGGTGACTGACCAGACAGCCATACAGTTCCGCATGCTTAACCGGTCCAAAGGCCCAGCCATGTGGAGCCCCCGTGCCCAGTGTGACAGGGCCAGGTTCATCTGGGCATGGAGAACCATACTTGAGAATCAACCCAACCTTGACATCTGGCAGGACACCGTAACGGAACTGCTTGTAGATCAAGGACATGTAACCGGTTTACGCACACTTCAGGGTGCAGAATTCTCTTGCCGCTGCGTGGTACTCACTACCGGAACATTCCTTAATGGACTCATGCATATTGGCCGCGTTACCATGCCTGGAGGACGCATATCTGAACCCGCATCATACCTGCTCACAGAATCCATAACACGCCACGGAATACGTACCGGCCGCATGAAAACCGGAACACCCGTCAGGATAGACAGCCGCAGCGTGCATTTTGAGGAGATGGAACGTCAGGACGGAGAGAACGATTTTCACCGTTTTTCTTTTATGCCATCCAGCAAACAGCCTGGACAGATGTGCTGCTGGACCTGTTATACAAATCCCAAGGTACATGAAATACTGCGTTCCGGACTGGCTGACTCACCGCTTTACAACGGACAGATCAAGAGCATAGGTCCACGCTATTGTCCAAGCATAGAAACCAAACTGTTTACATTCCCCGACCGTGAACAGCACCAGCTGTTCCTGGAGCCCGAGGGAGAAAACACTAATGAGATGTACCTGAACGGATTCTCATCGTCCATGCCTATGGACATACAGATCCGCGCGCTCAAGCAGATACCGGCATTCCGGGACCTGGTAATCTACCGTCCCGGTTATGCCATAGAATATGATTACTTTGATCCAACCCAGCTCAGGCACAACCTTGAGTCCAAGATTGTATCGGGCCTTTTTATGGCCGGACAGGTTAATGGCACCACTGGATATGAGGAAGCCGGCGGACAAGGCATACTGGCTGGCATGAATGCCCATCTAAGTGCCCAGGGACAGGATCCATTCATCCTGGCACGAGACGAGGCATACATTGGTGTGCTTGTAGACGACCTTATAACCAAAGGCGTTGATGAGCCTTACCGCATGTTTACTTCCAGGGCCGAGTTCAGGATACTGCTTAGACAGGATAATGCTGACCAGCGTCTTACAGAACGCTCATACCGTGCAGGTCTGGCCACCAGTGAGAGATTTGCACACATGCAGTCCAAACAGGCTGAGATTGAACACATTCTTGATTTCTGCAGGAACTTTTCCATAAAGCCCGCACTCATAAACAGTACGCTGGAACAGTTTGGAACCACGCCACTGCGCGAGGGATGCAAGCTGGCCGACCTGATAGAAAGACCACAGCTTAGCCTTAAACAGCTGGCCGGGCACGTCCGTCCTCTGTATGCCGAGCTGGAAAAGATAGAGACTGCACGCAGGGAAGAGATTATTGAGGCAGCGGAGATTCTCCTTAAATACAATGGCTATATAGGCCGTGAACGCACTATTGCCAATAAGATGAAACGGCTCGAAGACATACGCATAAGGGGACGTTTTGATTACAGCAATCTGCTTTCACTGTCTACGGAATGCAGGCAAAAACTGCAAAAACATGACCCAGAGACCCTTGCAGAGGCCAGTAGAATACCGGGAGTATCGCCCAGCGACATAAATGTGCTGCTGGTTTTGCTAAACAGATAAAAGAGTAAAAAACATTTTTGTTCCACGTGAAACAATTTTAAAGATATGAGCAAAAGTTCACTTATAGGGCACCTTAGGAATGTACCGGATTACCCAATAAAAGGTGTTCAGTTCAAGGATGTAACATCATGGTTCATGAATCCGCAGGACCTGGCAGAACTTACAGATTCCCTTTACGAGATGTACAAGGACAAGGGCATTACAAAGGTTTGCGGAGTAGAATCAAGGGGATTTGTAATTGGTGCCGCACTTGCTTACAGACTGAATGCAGGATTCGTGCCAATAAGAAAACCCGGCAAACTGCCAGCAGAGAAGGTAAGCATTGAATACAAGAAGGAATACGGTACAGACATAATAGAAATGCATAAGGACTCTATTAACAAGGATGATGTGGTTCTTATACATGACGACCTGCTGGCTACCGGTGGAACACTTGTTGCTTCTTATGACCTTGTAAAGACTTTCAATCCCAAAAAGATTATAGTAAACTGTATAATTGAACTCACTAATTTCCAGTCAAGAAGCAAGTTCCCGGCAGATTGCCAGGTGGATAGCTTTATAAAGATTGATGAATTTGACGGGGTTGAATAATTGAAACACACCGATGCCTACGAACTGCGGCTGAAACTGATAGTACAGAATCTGCCGGAGAAACCCGGATGCTATCAGTATCTGGACCAGAATGGTACGGTTATATACGTAGGCAAGGCCAAGAACCTTAAACGCAGGGTATCTTCTTATTTCATTAAGGAAAACCAGACCGCCAAGACAAGCATGCTTGTAAGTAAGATCTGGGACCTTAAGTACATTGTGGTAGAGACAGAGTGGGATGCTTTCCTTCTGGAGAACAATCTTATAAAGAGATACAAGCCACGATACAATATCCTGCTCAAGGACGATAAGACATACCCATCCATCTGTATTACCAGAGAGGATTTTCCACGTGTATTCAAGACACGCAAGGTAATAAGGAACGGATCTGAATACTACGGTCCATATAGCCATGTAGGTACACTGAACGGACTTTTGGATATAATAGCACATGCATACAAGGTAAGGACTTGCCGTTTACCCATTACAGAAGATACGGTACAGAAGGGTAAGTACAGGGAATGCCTGGAGTACCACATAAAGAACTGCCTTGCACCTTGTATTGGTGGCATGAGCAAATCTGACTATGCGCTACAGATAAATGAGATCCGTGAGATTCTAAAAGGGCATAGCCAGGATGTAACCCGGAAAATGCTCCAGGACATGAAAAGACTGGCCAGCGAACTCAAGTTTGAGGAAGCTCAGGATGTAAAGGAGCGTTACAATACCATAATGGCATTCCGGGAGAAGAGCCGCGTGGTTGATACCGGACTGGACAATGTAGATGTTTACAACATAGACCAGGACGATGAAATAGTATTCATAAACTATCTCCACGTATCGCAAGGCTGTATAAATCAGGCTTTTACGTTTGAGTACAAGCGCCGCATGGATGAGAGTCTGGAAGAAATGCTCATGCTCTCCATAGTAGAAATGAGAGACCGATACAAGAGCACTGCCCGTGAAATAATTGTTCCATTCATGCCAGAGACAGAATATGCCGGAGTAACCTGGACAGTACCTCAGAAAGGCGAGAAGAAAAAACTCCTTGAGCTCTCTGCGCTGAACGTAAAGCAATACCGTGCTGACCGACTTAAGCGCAGCGACAAGCTTAACCCCGAACAAAAGCATGTAAGGCTCATGAAAGAACTGGGCAGCATGCTTGGCCTGGAAAAGACACCCATGAGAATAGAGTGTTTTGATAACTCTCACATTTCTGGAACCGATGCCGTAGCAGCTTGCGTAGTCTATGAAAACGGCAAACCAAGCAAGAAGGATTACCGCCTTTACAACATTAAGAGCGGGGCCGGAGGAGATGACTATGGCTCAATGTACGAGGTAATGATAAGACGCTGGTCCAGGGCTATCCAGGAAAACTCTCCATTACCGGATCTGGTAATAGTGGATGGTGGTAAGGGACAGATGTCTATTGCAAAAGAAGTAATTGATAATCTGGGCATTAACATAAATATTGCAGGACTTGTAAAGAACTCTCACCACAAAACCCAGGGACTGCTCTATGGCTTTCCACAAATGGAAATAGGCGTTAAGCCGGACAGCGAACTCTTTAGGCTCCTGGAGCAGATGCAGGAAGAGGTACACCGTGTAGCAATAAGTTTCCACAAGAAGAAAAGAAGCAAGAGACAGACCCAGACTGCACTTACAGGCATAAAGGGAGTGGGAGAAAAGACTGCAACAGATCTTATAAAGCATTTCAAGAGCGTTAAAAGACTGTCTGAGGCAGAGTTACAGGATATTCAGGAGGTTGCAGGACAGGCTAAGGGAAGTATAATATATAATTGGTTCCATAACAATGAGGACAGTAATACAGAGAGTAACCCAAGCTAGTGTAACTGTAGACGGCAAGATAACCGGACAGATAGAAAAAGGACTGCTCATCCTGGTAGGAGTAGAAGATTCAGATACCATCCAGGATGTGGAGTGGCTTGCAAAAAAAGCGGCCGGAATGCGTATATTTGACGATGAAAACGGCGTGATGAACCGATCTGTCATGGACATAGACGGTAATATACTGGTAGTAAGCCAGTTTACTCTTATGGCCAGTACGGTAAAAGGCAACAGGCCATCATATATAAGAGCGTCTAAAAGACCTTTTGCAGAACCCATGTATGAAAAGTTCTGCGCACAGCTAGAAACAGAAACCGGAAAAAAGGTAGAGAGAGGCATATTTGGAGCCGATATGAAAGTACGTCTGCTCAACGATGGACCGGTAACTATAATAATGGATTCTAAAAACAGGGAATAGATATGGAAAACTATGATGAAATGGAAGAATTTGACGATCTGAGAGAGTTCACAGACAGTACTCCTACAACAGACCGTTACCAGGAAGTATTCTCCAAGTACAACATGACAGTCAGTACAGAAAGGGTAAAGACAAGCGTTGCCAAGGCAAGAGAGGATGCAGCAAAGGAAAATTCAAAGGAAACACTTAAAAAGATCCTGAACTGCATTGACCTTACTACACTCAAGCCAACAGACAATGAGGAAACAGTACTGGCTCTTGTAGAAAAGGTTAATTCTTTTGACGGAAAATATCCAGACCTTAAACCGGTTGCAAGTATATGCACCTGGCCACTCTATGCAAAACTGGTAAGCAGTTCACTGGAGGTTGAGAGTGTTAAAACTTGCTGTGTATCAGGAGGTTTCCCATCTAGCCAGACCTTTTTTGAGGTAAAGATAGCAGAGACATCGCTCGCCATCCATGACGGAGCCGATGAGATAGATATAGTTCAGAACGCCGGACAGATCCTGGATGAGAATTATGAGAACCTATCCGAGGAAACAGACGAACTCAAGGCTGTATGCGGCGAGCATACCCTAAAGGTAATACTCGAAACCGGTGCACTGGGCAGCCTGGATAACGTAAAGAAGGCATCTATTCTGGCCATGTACTCTGGTGCAGATTTCATAAAGACATCCACCGGAAAGGAGGTTCCCGGAGCAGATCCGGAATCATTCTACGTAATGTGCCAGGTAGTACGCGAATATGCCGATGAAACCGGACGTAAAGTAGGTGTAAAAGCTGCTGGTGGAATACGTTCTACAGCCGATGCACTCTTATACTGGACAATAGTAAGAAACGTGCTCGGAAAGGACTGGCTTAACAATAACCTGTTCCGTATAGGTGCAAGCAGTCTGGCCAACGAACTCCTGAGTGATATAACAGGAGAGAGTACAAAACACTTTTGATTTACTTTTTGCGGCTGGTTATGAGCTCAAGATAACAGCTCAAAGCAGTACGCAAATCCTCTGGTATAAAGGCGGGCAGTCCCTGGACAGCCTGCCTTTTTAACTCCTCCATACGCTGTATGGCATAGTCAATACCACCGTTGGAAACGGTATATTCTGTAATCTGGGCAATCTGCTCTGGAGTGGCTGAGAGGGAACGTACAGCCTTTATGTGTTCAGACCAGTCACGGTCACTGTGATTAAGTGCATAAATGGAAGGAAGAGTAAATTTACCCTCCTTAAGATCATTGCCAGATGGCTTGCCGGTCTCGCTGGAATCATGATAGTCAAGCAGGTCATCCATAATCTGGAAACACAGTCCTGCTATGTTGCCAAACTGACGGAAAGACTCTATATCCTGCTCCGAAGCACCGCTCAGGGCTGCCGACAGGGATGTGCATGATGAGAACATAATAGCTGTCTTACAGGTAATTATGTCAAAGTACCTATCCTCAGAAAGCTGTGTATCGTTCAAGGCATCAAGCTGGTTTATCTCTCCCTGTGACAGAGTACCAATAAGGTTAGAAAGTGTATCTATGCATCTTAAATCCCTTGTAGCTGTTATCTGCTTGAGGGCCATGGAAACTACATAGTCTCCCAGGAGTACAGCAACGCGGTTATCGAATGCTGCGTTGGCAGAACGGCGGCCACGGCGCTGATCACTTTCGTCCACTACATCATCATGAATAAGACTACCCTGATGTATAAGTTCCATTGCTGCAGCTAGATTGTAAGCACTTTGGGGAACATTGCCAAAGCATTTAGAGACAAGAAAAACAAGCAACGGTCTCATCATCTTGCCGTTACGGCGCAGTAAGAATTTAAGGAGAATATCGACCGAAGGTTCAGTGCATGAGAAAAGAGAGGAATACCTGTTCCTGAACTCACTGAACTCTGCCTCTACGGGCACACACATCTGTTTAAAGTAATCCATTTGGAGAGCAAAAGTAACAAAAAAGGACTTAATACAGAATAAATTAGTACATTTACATAAAATAAGCCAACTATGGATAAACTGTTTCTGCTCGACGCTTACGCACTGATATACAGAGCATACTATGCTTTTATCAAAGCACCTAGGATAAATTCCAAAGGATTCAATACATCGGCTGTACTGGGTTTTGTAAACACACTGGAGGAAGTGCTGTCTAAAGAAAAGCCCACACATCTGGGCGTAGCTTTTGACCCTAAGGGTGGAACATTCCGGCATGAACTCTATAAGGAATACAAGGCTCAGCGTGAAGAGACCCCAGAGGTAATCAGGGAATCGGTCCCTGTAATAAAGAGCCTTCTGGAAGCATACCGTATTCCCATATTGGAGGTTCCGGGTTTTGAGGCCGATGACGTTATAGGTACTCTTGCAGGAAAGGCCCATAAACAGGGTATTACAGTTTATATGATGACCCCCGATAAAGACTATTGCCAACTTGTTACAGAGCATGTATTCATATATAAGCCTGTATACGGCAAGAACGGATATGATGTAGTGGGGGTGGAGCAGGTCCTGAGCAAGTACGGACTTAAGAGTACAGATCAGGTAATAGACATGCTTGGTCTTATGGGCGACAGCGCCGATAACATACCCGGCTGTCCCGGAATAGGTGAGAAAACAGCTGTCAAGCTTATTGCCGAGTTTGGAGGAATAGATGGCCTGCTTGCCAACACAGACAAGTTGAAAGGTGCTGTTAAGGAAAGGGTAGAAAACAATATGGAACAGATCAGGTTTAGCAGGATGCTTGCCACCATAAGAACAGATGTTCCAATTGAACTTGATATGGATTCTCTAAAACTGGAAGAACCGGACAGATCAAAACTCATTCCTTTACTTGAGGATCTGGAGTTCCGCGCCCTTACTGCAAAATATAAAAACGGAGCTGTTAAGTCCAATGCCGTTCAGACAGACATTTTCCAAACTTCGGAACCCAATCTTGCAGCTGCACCAAAATCAGTGTCTAATGACGGATTTCATGGCGATCTCTTTGACATTTTTCAGCCATCTGGCCAGCCCCAGAACGAATATTCAAATCTCAGCGACATAAAAACCACGCAACATAGTTACTATCTTATTGAAACTGAGAAAGAAGCACAATCATTAGCCCACAAAATTGCTGCATGTAATTTTTTCTGTTTTGACACAGAAACCACGGGTACCGATGCAATATCGGCCCAGATAGTGGGTTTGAGCCTGAGTGTAAGGGAACATGAGGCCTGGTATGTGGCAATGCCGCAAAAAAGAGAGGATGCCCAAAAAATACTCCATATATTCAAGCCTCTTTTTGAAAACGCCTCTACCCTTAAGATTGGACAGAACATAAAATATGACATGCTCATTCTTGGCAATTATGGAATAAGCGTAAACGGACCTCTGTTTGATACCATGATTGCACATTATCTTATTCAGCCGGAGTTACGTCATAACATGGATTATCTGGCAGAAATCTATCTCAACTACAAGACCATTCATATAGAAGAACTGATAGGTCCCAAGGGGAAGGGCCAGAAAAACATGTCTGACCTTAATCCAAGTGATGTATATGAATATGCATGTGAGGATGCAGACATAACACTTCAGCTAAAGAACAGACTGGAAAAGGAACTAGACAATGATGGTACCATATCTCTTTTCAATAATGTAGAAATGCCACTTGTAAGAGTGCTTGCCTATATGGAAAGGAACGGAGCCATGATAGACCCAACTGCACTTCAGGAAACATCCAGACTATTTACAGAGAGAATGAAAGTTCTTGAGGAAAAGATATACGCTCAGGCTGGAGGTCCGTTCAACATCCTTTCTCCCAAACAGGTTGGAGACATTCTGTTTGATTCCATGCACATAATAGACAAGCCCAAGAAAACCAAGACCGGACAATATGTTACGTCAGAGGATGTACTGGAATCACTGCGTGCAGAACATGAGATTGTAGATCTTATCCTTAAGTATCGTGGTCTTAAGAAACTTGTTGGTACTTATGTAGATGCACTTCCTCAACTGGTAAACCCAGAAACCGGCAAGATACATACATCATTCAACCAGACTGTAACTGCAACAGGAAGACTAAGTTCGAGTAATCCAAACCTGCAGAACATTCCTATAAGGGATGAAGACGGAAAAGAAGTACGCAAGGCTTTTATTCCAGAACCCGGATGCAAATTCTTCTCTGCAGACTACTCGCAGATAGAACTAAGGATAATGGCTCATCTAAGTGGAGACAGTAATATGATAGAGGATTTTAAACTTGGTCATGACATACATGCAGCCACTGCAGCCAAAGTATTCCATAAGAGCATAGATGAGGTAAGCAAGTCTGAACGCAGCAAGGCAAAAACGGCAAATTTTGGCATAATATATGGAATATCTGCTTTTGGACTGGCCCAGCGTATGGGAGTAAGCAGGACAGAGGCTAAACAGTTGATAGAAAATTATTTCATTACCTACGGCGGTATAAAGGAATATATGGACAAGTCCATAGAAGAAGCCAGGCAGAGAGGTTACATCCAGACTATACTCAACCGTAAACGCTATCTTCCGGATATAAACTCACACAATGCAACAGTAAGGGGATTTGCAGAGCGCAATGCCATAAATGCACCAATTCAGGGAAGTGCAGCCGATATAATAAAGATTGCCATGATAAGAATCTATAACAGATTCATGCAAGAGAATATTAAGTCAACCATGATACTTCAGGTACATGATGAACTTAATTTTAATGTAGTCCCTGGAGAGGAGGAAAAGGTTCAGTCAATAGTACTGGAAGAAATGCAGAATGCCTGGCCCATGTCTGTACCGCTTGTTGCAGATTGCGGATGGGGAGACAACTGGCTGCAGGCGCACTGATCAGCCAAGCATGTTCTTAAGCTGTCTGGCAAATTCCCAAATAACCATTCCGGCCGATACGGATACGTTAAGGGAATGCTTTGTACCATACTGAGGTATTTCCAGTGACATATCACAAAGGTCAACCACATTCTGGTTTACACCTTTTACCTCATTTCCAAGTATGATTGCATATCTGGTATCTGGTTCAGCATGGAATTCATCCAGTTTAATACTGTCATGAACCTGTTCAACAGCTATTATCCTATATCCGGATTCCTTTAATGCTCTTACACACTCAATACAGTCATCACAGTATGACCAGTCAACCGTTTCCTCGGCACCAAGCGCTGTCTTATGTATTTCTACCAGTGAGTTCTGTGGAGTACATGTAATACCACATAGTATTATACGCTCAATACGGAATGCATCTGACGTACGGAATACAGAACCAACATTATACTGACTACGTACATCATCAAGTATAACTGTAACAGGCAGTTTGGTACTTTTCCTGTACTGATCACCATTAATACGGCCAAGTTCTGTAATATTTAGTTTTTTCATTCCAATTAAGATTGAGCTGTGTAAAAGTAGTTGAAATAATCCACTCAATCGGTTGAAAACAGGTAAAATGAGTGTTAATAAGAAATAGAAAAAAAGTGAATACAGAATTTGGATTCTATTCATGTATCCGAGTATGGAAATTCAATTTAAAAACACGTGTTCATAATAGTTTTTTTTACTCGTTTTTACCAACACAATTTGAACATGAAACGTGTGGACGGTTATTTGCAATAAACCTGTATACAAGCTGTAAATAACTTGTTAATTTGTTTATAAATATTTGATTATCATTAATTAAAGCTGTTAATTCCATTGTTGGTAAATAACTGTCTGTGTTGAAAGAAAAATATGTCCTTAAAACAAAAAAATTATCAACAGTTTGAACAGCCTATATAAACCATATAAAGAATTAAAAACTAAAAAATAACAATCATATATTTATATTATCGGATTACAGTTATGGACTTACTCTGACTTGTTGAATTGTCCTTGTCTGTAATAATTGCGTGGTATACTCCCGATGGTACAGTCCTGCCGTTCATATCCCTGAGATCCCAGCTGTATGAGCCTCCATTTGATATGGACTCATGTATAAGCCTACCAGAATTACCTGTTATTCTAACAATACTTTCCTGTGTAAGTCCGGTAATGGTAACATATCCGTCAAAATCCGGTTTTACAGGGTTTGGATAAACCTGTATATTTGATTCTGAGAGCTTTTCCTGTGGGTCCCTGGCAGTTCCTCCATATTCTATCATTCCAGCGTCTGTACCAATAAATACGGAGCCATTCTGGCCATTCTCTGATATACTCAGTATATAGTTGGATGGAAGTGGACTGTTATCCGTAGTAAAGTGCTCTATTGTACTGGTTCCATCATTACTTAAAAGGAACACTCCATTGCTCATTGTACCTATCCATTTACGGTTGGCCTGATCAATGTATATGGCAGTTGTCATGGCACCGTCAAACAGGTAGTCAGCCAGGCCAGATCCGTCATTTCTGGATATTTTTATCCTTTCAAATACGGGACTGTCATTATTGATATAGTTATCTGGATCCCTTAGAACGAATATTCCTGTATTTGTACCTATCCATAATTCACCATTCAGGTCAAATTCCATAAAGAAAATGTCATAAATCTCCTTTGTAGTACCATCCTGATTGGTAAACATAGGTCCGGAAAACCTTATTCTATCGTCTTTACTGTTATATGGAGTGTTGTTGTTGTCTATACATATTATACCGGGACCTGGATTGGAACCTCTGGATGAATCAAACCACAGGAATCTGTCAGAACGGAATTTCATGTGTCTGAAAGTAGGAATGGACTTTATCTCAGGATAATAAAGTGAATGCCATGCTCCTTTGTTATCGAGTATCCTTATAACCGTATCAACTTCATTGTTGGCAATCCATAGATTACCTTCTCTATCGTAAGCCAGTGTACTTACACTTACATAATCATATTTGTAATAGTCCAGTATGCTGGCCAGGGCACTGTTGTCCCAGGTATGGAGTTTAACAAATTCAAGATTGTAAAACTCATATAACCCCTGTCTTGCAGAACCGGCAAATACATGACGGCTGTCAAGAGGATCCTGTGCAATCTCAGTCAGATTAATGTATCTGTGTCCGGTCTTTTTTTCCAGCTCATCCTCAAAACTGTACCAGTTTTCATTATCGTACATCATCAATGTACCAGGATAATCAATTCCATTGTAGTTCTGATAACCACCTACTGCAAGCATCCTGTCCTGCTGCGGCCATGTAACATAATTGAACCAGTTCCTGCGTGGACTGGACGGTTTTATTCCCAATGCCTTGCAGACAATTTTTCCATCTGTTTCTGAATATCGGAAAAGTCCGTCCTGTGCATGACATACCCATATATCATTTCCTATAATGTCTATGTTGTTTACCTTAAGATTAAAGGTATATGTTTTTTTATCTGTAAGCGATGAGTATATAACAGCTGCAGTATCCTTTAACAGGGCTATATCTCCGTTGTTAAGGAAAGAAACACCATTTGTCTTATCGGTCATTGAAGAAATCTCTCCATTGTTTGGATTAATCTTCTGTACGGTATTGTCAGACTTTCTTCCACACAGTTGGTTGTCCAAGACAAAAAGTGTACTAAAGTTATTGTTTATGAGTAGATTCCAATTTGAGTTATCAAGCAGGTTGCTGCTTGTTTTTCCATACATTATACCTGACTGGGTACCACAGAACAGTGTATCGGAAATAATGACCGATGTATTTACACTGGAATCAAACCTGTAAGTATTACTTATCTCCCTGCGTTTTACATCAAATATGACCAATCCTATACTCGTGGAAATATATGCCTTGTCATTATTGATTCTTATCTCGTTTATATCAATATTTCCTGCTCCGTTATTCTTAAGGTCAGTCATGTTGTAAACGGTATCATCGGAATACAGGAGATCAATATTACCGTTTTTATATACAAGAATAATTGCTTTCTGTGACTTGCAGTATGCCATTTGGGCAATACCTGTATCACTAAGTCCTCCTGTCTTGTCAATCAGGAACAGACTTTCATCATTTGGACTGTAAAAATAAAGTGCCCCGTCACTCAGAACATAAATCCTGTTGAATGCGCTGAGTGAGAACGTAGCATCATTATATGCTGAGTGTAATCTCCAGGTGCCTACCGGAATTCCAGCCTGCACCATATTAAAAGGCAAAAGGAGCATTACCGCAGTGATTGCGATAATGGCTCCTCTTGTCAGTTTATGTATCATAAGCTCTTTAGATAATCTGCCAGTTTGTTTACGGCTCTGGCACGGTGTGATACCGTGTTTTTTCCTTCAATACCCATTTCAGCGAACGAAAGGCCAAAATCCTCGGGCATGAAAACAGGATCATAACCAAATCCTCCTGTGCCACGTCTCTCAGTTGCTATCTGTCCTTTTACAATTCCTTCAAACAGTATTTCCTGTCCGTTCAGTAATAACGCAATAACTGTCCTGAATTGTGCGCTACGGTCAGATTTTTCTTTCAATTCCTTTAAAAGTTTGGTAACATTGGCATCTGAGTCATGGTCTCCGGCATATCTTGCAGAGTGAATACCCGGTTGTCCACCAAGGGCTGTAACCTCAAGACCGGTATCATCGGCAAAACAATCCAAACCGTAGTGTTCCTTTACATAACGGGCTTTCTGCAGTGCATTTCCCTGTAGGGTATTGGCTGTTTCGGGGATATCCTCATTACAGCCTATATCCTTGAGCGAAAGTACTTCCCAGCCTTCACCAAGAATTCCACGAACCTCATCAAGCTTGTGGGAATTGTTAGTAGCAAAAATAAGTTTCATGTCTTAGAGAACAATGTTAACAATCTTGCGTGGAACAACAATCACCTTACGGATAGGCTTACCGTCAATATAGCTCTGTGTTTTATCGTTGGCAAGAACAGCCTCCTGGATCTGGTCCGATGTAGCATCGGCTGCAAAATCCATGGTAAAACGTGTCTTGCCGTTGAATGAGATAGAGTAGGTTATACTGTCTTCCTTTAGATATTCCTCATTGTATTCCGGCCACTTTGCATCACATACAGTAGTGCTGTTACCAAGAGCCTCCCACAGTTCCTCTGCAATGAACGGAGCAAACGGTGCAATAAGCTTTACAAGGTCAGTAAGAACCTGGCGGTTATGGCACTTGAGCTGTGAAAGTTCATTTACACAGATCATGAATGCTGCAATGGAGGTGTTGTATGAGAATGCCTCAATATCTTCTGTAACTTTCTTTATGAGCTTGTGGATGGACTTGAGCTCTTCCTTTGAAGGTGCATCACTGGATACATTGATATTTCCCTCCTTGTCTGTGTACAGGTTCCACATCTTGCGGATAAAACGGTGACAACCGTCTATACCGTTGGTATCCCAGGGCTTGGACTGCTCAAGCGGGCCAAGGAACATTTCATACATGCGCAGGGTATCGGCTCCGTATTTCTCTATGATTACGTCTGGGTTTACAACATTGAACATGGACTTACTCATCTTCTCTACAGCCCATCCGCAAATGTACTTGCCATCCTCCAGTATAAACTCTGCAGTATTGTATTCAGGACGCCATGCCTTGAATGCCTCAATATCAAGCACATCATTACTTACAATATTTACGTCCACATGGATAGGTGTAGTGTCATACTGACCCTTGAGTCCCAGAGATACAAAGGTATTTGTGTCCTTTATGCGGTATACAAAATTACTGCGACCCTGGATCATACCCTGGTTAATCAGCTTGGCAAACGGTTCCTCAACGGTACTTACGCCAAGATCCTTCAGGAACTTGTTCCAGAAACGTGAGTAGATAAGATGACCTGTGGCGTGCTCTGAACCACCCAGATACAGGTCAACGCACTTCCAGTAGTTATCGGCCTCAACGCTAACAAGAGCCTTGTTGTTCTTTGGGTCCATGTAGCGCAGATAGTAGGCACTTGAACCTGCAAAACCAGGCATGGTGTTGAGTTCAAGTGGGAATACTGTCTTGTTGTCTATGAGTAACTTTGATACAACCTTCTTACCAACAGTATCGAAAGCCCAGTTCTCAGCGTGACCAAGTGGCGGTTCACCGGTCTGGGTAGGCTTGTACTCCTTTATCTCAGGGAGCTCCAGTGGCAGGCACTCCTCAGGAATCATTGTAGGAATGCCGTTCCTGTAATATACAGGGAATGGCTCGCCCCAGTAACGCTGGCGGCTGAATATGGCATCACGCAGACGGTAGTTAACCTTTACGCGGCCAATACCCTTTGCAGTTACATATTTCTTGGTTGCTGCAATGCTCTCCTTTACGGTAAGTCCGTTCAGGTTGAGCTCTGCATTTGCAGAGTTCATCATTATACCCTCCTTAGCATCAAAGCTCTCCTCAGATACGTCACATCCTTCAATAAGTGGACGTATTTCAAGTCCAAAGTGCTTTGCAAAGGCATAGTCACGGCTGTCATGTGCAGGAACGGCCATGATGGCACCTGTTCCGTAGCCGGCAAGTACGTAGTCACTGATCCATACAGGGATAGCATCGCCGGTGAGCGGGTTTATTGCGTATGATCCGCTGAACACACCGGTAACCTTGCGGTCGGCAATGCGCTCGCGTTCGGTACGTTTCTTTACGGCATTCACGTAAGCCTCAACATCGGCCTTCTGAGCTGCTGTGGTAAGCTGCTCCACAAGTTCGCTCTCGGGTGCCAGAACCATAAAGGTAACACCAAAGATGGTGTCGGCACGTGTGGTGAATATGGTAAACTCTATATCGCTGTCCTTTACCTTGAACTGCATCTCGGTACCCTCTGAGCGGCCAATCCAGTTGCGCTGGGTTTCCTTGATGGAATCGGACCACGCAATGGTATTGAGACCATCCAGCAGACGCTGTGCATAGGCCGATACACGCAGGCACCACTGGCGCATCTTTTTCTGTTCTACCGGGAATCCACCGCGAACAGAAACACCCTCTACAACCTCATCGTTGGCAAGTACGGTACCCAGACCTGCGCACCAGTTTACCATGGTCTCGCCCTGGTATGCAATACGGTAGTTCATAAGTACATCGGACTGCTGCTTCTCGTCCATGGCCTTCCACTCAGCCGGGCTGAATGTGAGTTCCTCTGTCTGGGCAACGTCAAGACCGGCAGTTCCCTGGTTCTCAAAATGCTCAATCAGTTTTTCTATTGGCTGTGCAGACTGGCACTTGTTGCAGTAGAAAGAATTGAACATTTTCTGGAATGCCCACTGAGTCCAGTGGTAATAACCAGGCTCGCAGGTACGTACTTCACGGTCCCAGTCAAATGAGAATCCAATCTTGTCCAGCTGCTCACGGTAGCGGTTAATATTGTTCTCTGTTGTAATGGCTGGATGCTGACCGGTCTGGATGGCATACTGCTCAGCCGGCAGTCCGTATGCATCGTATCCCATAGGGTTGAGTACGTTAAAACCACACTGACGCTTGTAACGAGCGTATATGTCGGATGCAATGTAACCAAGTGGATGACCTACATGAAGGCCCGCACCCGATGGGTAGGGGAACATGTTCAGAACATAATACTTGGGTTTAGAGTTATCCTCAACTACCTTATAGGTACCATCCTGCACCCATTTCTCGTGCCATTTCTTTTCTATAGACCTGAAATCGTATTCCATCTTTACAGACTTTTTCCTTATTTAAGTCTGCAAAATTACACAATCTCAGTTAAAAAGCCTAATTATCCGTATGTTATAACTACTTTTGCGCATCACTTACAATTACCCCCAATATGGCATCTACAGTTTATTTTACATCGCTCAGGACAGATCCAGACCATCATCTCCTTTACAAACTAGAAAAACTGGTCCGTAAGGCCGGAATAGCTGAAATTGATTTTAAAGGCAAGTTTACAGCCATCAAGATACATTTTGGCGAGCCGGGCAACATGGCCTATCTGCGCCCTGACTTTGCTTCCGTTATAGTAAAAGTAGTCAAGGAGTTGGGCGGTAAGCCATTCCTTACAGATTGCAACACCCTTTATACAGGTGGCCGTTCCAATGCAATAGACCATCAGGATACAGCCATGCGTCATGGTTATACTCCCTTTGCCACCGGAGCTCAGGTAGTGATAGCCGATGGACTCAAGGGACTTGACTACATGGAGATTCCCATAGACGGTGAGTACTGCAAGGCTCCCAAGATTGGACTTGCCATTGCCGAGTCAGACATAGTAATCTCTATCAATCATGTAAAGGGACATGAGATGACCGGATTTGGCGGTGCACTCAAGAACCTGGGCATGGGTTGCGGCAGTGTGGCCGGCAAGAAGGAGATGCACAGTGCCTCCAAGCCCCGTATTGATGTCAATGCCTGCCGTGGCTGTAAGCTTTGTGAAAGGAACTGTGCCAGCCATGCAATAAGCATAGAGAACCGCAAGGCCGTTATAGATTACAACAAGTGTGTGGGTTGCGGACAGTGCGTTGCCACATGTCAGTTCAATGGTGCCGTTGCCGAAAATGACGAACAGCTGGATGTTCTCAACTACAAGATTGCTGAGTATGCCAAGGCAACCCTGCTTGGCAAACCCAATTTCCACATAAATCTGATTATTGATGTATCACCTGAGTGTGACTGCTGGTGCTACAATGATACTCCCGTTGTACCAAACATTGGTATGCTGGCGTCATTTGATCCCGTGGCATTGGACTGCGCCAGTGCCGATCTGGTAAATGCATCGCCTGTTGTTCCCAATGAGAACGTACTCTCAGCTCATATTCACGAGCATAAGCACGGCCATGGTGATCACTGGCACATGATACACCCCGATACCAACTGGCGTTCCTGCGTGGAGCATGCCCAAAAGATTGGACTGGGCTCATGCGAGTATACCCTGGTTAAGCTGTAAGTATTCATTTTTTTCCATATCTTTACAAGATTATTGGAATAATAA
This sequence comes from Bacteroidaceae bacterium, assembly GCA_045640825.1. Classification (GTDB taxonomy): domain Bacteria; phylum Bacteroidota; class Bacteroidia; order Bacteroidales; family Bacteroidaceae; genus Colenecus. The sequence continues at coordinate 4,751 of JAZUFR010000042.1, read as the reverse complement.
ACAGAAATGTATTTATCAGCAAACGGAATAGCGGTCACATCATTTGCCGCTCCAGAGGTCTGGAACACACTTATCCAGGTTTTTGTAATAGCTCTTGCAGTACTTGCAGGCAATACACTCAGGCGTAAGGTAAAGCTGCTCCGACGCAGCCTCATGCCATCGGCCCTGCTGGGTGGTCTAATAATTCTTATTCTCAAGCTATGGCCGGAGTTCAACAACATGATAGACAAAAGGTTCATGGAGACAGTCACTTATCATGCGCTGGCTCTGGGATTCATAGCCATGTCGTTGCGTCCGTCCAAGGAGACTGACCGTGCCAACACCCGTACCGTGATAGATACCGGTACGCTTACAATAGCCACTTATATTGTCCAGGGGCTGGTGGGACTGCTTATTACAGTTCCCATGTTCCTGTGGTGGAGAAATCCCAATGCCGGACGTGATATCTTTTATTCAGCAGGACTGCTGTTGCCTATGGGCTATGGTCAGGGACCAGGTCAGGCCCTGAATTTTGGTACCATCTATCAGCTGGGAGCAGCCGATCAGGGAATAGCATTCAACGGTATTGATTTTGGACTCTCCATAGCCGCCATTGGTTTTCTTGTTGGAAGCGTGGTTGGTGTTATTTACATGAACATACTCAACAACCGTGGCAAGCTGGTCATGCACCAGGAGAGTGCCGAAAAAAAGCACACCATAAGTGATTATGAGCAGGAGAATGAACTGCCACACTCTGAGTCCGTGGACAAGCTTACCATAGTGGTGAGCATAGTGCTGCTCACCTATTTCCTTGTATGGTGCCTCATGTCGCTGATTGGTGGTCTGGACCTAGGCAATTTTGGTGAGAAAACACTCAAACCTCTCATTTACGGATTTAATTTCTTCTGGGGCATACTGTTTGGTTCACTTGTAAAGATTGTAATACGTGGTCTGCGCAAGCGCGGATTCATGAGCCGTGAGTATCTGAATGAGTTCCTTCTGAACCGTGTGAGCGGCATGTGCTTTGACATAATGATTCTGGCCGGCACTGCAGCCATCAGTTTTGAGAACCTGCGTTCCATCTGGCTGCCTCTTGCACTGGTATGCATACTCGGAGCCATGGCTACCTTCCTGTATGTTCGCTGGGTATCGTTCCGCATCTATCCCGGATATAAGTATGAGGGTTTCTTCTCCATGTTTGGCATGCTTACCGGAACAGCCAGCAACGGAATGATACTGTTGCGTGAAATAGATCCCCGGTACAATACACCTGCAGCAAACAATCTGGTGCTTCAGAATATTCCAGCCATGGTTATGGGATTCCCCATATTGCTGTTGCTGGGTTTTGCATACAAGAGCATGACAGCCACATTGATTACTTTTGGAATCCTGTTGCTCCTGTTCGTAGTGGCTACCCTGTTCCTTTTTAGAAAACGCAAGGATAAAAACTGATTACCATGGCAGCAAGCGATCCGTCACAGACACCTATGATGAGGCAGTTTTACAGCCTCAAGGAAAAACACCCAGATGCCATACTTCTGTTCCGATGCGGAGATTTCTATGAGACCTATGCTCAGGATGCAGTCATAGCCAGTCAGATACTGGGTATAACTCTTACCCGCAGGAATAACGGTAAGAACGGTGCCATATCCATGGAGATGGCTGGATTTCCCCATCATGCACTGGATGCATATCTGCCCAAGCTGATCCGAGCAGGCCGTCGTGTGGCTATATGTGACCAGCTTGAGGATCCCAAGATGACCAAGACCCTGGTAAAGCGTGGTATTACCGAACTTGTAACACCGGGTGTAGCCATGAGTGACAACGTGCTGCAAAACAAGGAAAACAACTTTCTGGCAGCAGTTCATTTTGGAAAGGGCGCCTGGGGTCTTTCATTCCTTGACATATCTACCGGCGAATACCTTATAGCCGAGGGCGCTTGTGACCATATAGACAAGCTGCTGAACAATTTTTCTCCAAAGGAAATACTTATTGAACGCGGTCATCGCCAGCAGTTCATGCAGGCATTTGGCACCAGGTACTGTTTGCGTGAGCTTGATGACTGGGTTTTTACCGATGATTTTGCAACAGAAAAGCTCAACCGCCATTTCAAGGTGCGCAACCTTAAGGGGTTTGGTGTGGATCACCTGCGCAGTGGAAAGGTTGCAGCCGGGGCAATTCTTGAGTATCTTGCCCAGACACTGCACAACAACATAAGCCATATAGCATCAATCCGCATGATTGATGAGGAGAGGTTTGTACGTCTGGACAAGTTCACGGTACGCAACCTGGAACTGATCCAGGCCAACAGTGAGGATGGCAAGTCACTGCTCGACGTGATAGACCGCACCTGCTCACCCATGGGTGCCAGGCTGCTTCGCCGCTGGATGTTGTTCCCACTCAAGGAGCCTGCAACCATTAACAGCCGTCTGGATGTGGTGGATTATCTGTTCCGTTTCCCAGAAATGGGAGAGTCACTTACCGAATCCCTGCAGCGTATGGGCGACATGGAGAGACTGGTCTCCAAGGCTGCCGTGGGCCGCATCAATCCACGTGAGGTATTAAACCTTGGACAGGCACTCAAACTGTTGGAACCTGTAAAGCAGTTATGTCTTGAGGCAGAAAACGCCCAACTTAGAGAAATAGGCAATGGAATAGATATCTGCAGCGACCTGAGTGAGAAAATCCTTAAGACTCTGCGTCCAGATACGCCAATGCTTGTAAGCAAGGGTGGTGTAATAGCCAATGGAGTAAATGAAGAACTTGACCAGCTCAGGGAGATAGCATTCAATGGAAAGGATTACCTTATGCAAATCCAGCAGCGCGAATCTGAACTCACAGGAATATCAAGCCTCAAGATAGCATACAACAATGTTTTTGGATATTACCTGGAAGTAAGGAACACATTCAAGGACAAGGTACCAGAAACATGGATACGCAAGCAGACCCTGGTTAATGCCGAGCGCTATATAACACCGGAGCTCAAGGAGTACGAGGAAAAGATTCTTGGTGCCGAGGACCGTATCCTGGCATTAGAGACGCACCTCTTTACTGAACTTGCACAGTCAATCATGCAGTATGTTCCTGCCATCCAGACAAATGCTACTCTTGTAAGCCGCCTGGACTGCCTGCTGTCATTTGCCACTGTGGCACGCGAGCGCCGCTACGTACGTCCGGTAGTTGATGACAGTTATGTGCTGGATATACATGAGGGCCGTCATCCTGTTATTGAAACACAGTTGGCTCCAGGTGACAGCTATATAACGAATAATGTGCTGACCGATAGCAACAGCCAGCAGATACTGGTCATAACAGGTCCAAACATGGCCGGTAAGTCTGCGCTGCTGCGTCAGACTGCACTCATAACCTTGCTTGCCCAGATGGGATGCTATGTACCAGCCGACAGTGCTCGCATAGGTGTGGTTGACCGCATATTTACCCGTGTGGGTGCCAGCGATAACATATCGGCCGGCGAATCTACTTTCATGGTGGAGATGACAGAGGCTGCAAGCATACTGAACAATCTCACTGCCCGCAGCCTGGTACTGTTTGACGAGCTTGGCCGCGGTACATCTACCTACGATGGTATTTCTATAGCCTGGGCAATTGTTGAATACATCCATGAACATCCGTCAGCTCACGCACGTACTCTGTTTGCCACGCACTATCATGAGCTGAATGATATGGCACAGTCTTTCTCAAGAATCAGGAATTTTAATGTATCGGTCCGTGAGGTTGATGGCAAGGTGCTGTTCTTGCGCAAGCTGGTTCCTGGCGGCAGCGAACATTCATTTGGTATTCATGTTGCAGAGATGGCAGGTATGCCGCGCAGTATAGTAAAACGTGCAGGCACTATTCTTTCAGAGATGGAAGACAATGGAAACGGCAAGACTATATCCCGTCCAAGCGCAGAGACAGCACAGCACAGGGAAGGCATGCAGATGAGTTTTTTCCAGCTGGATGATCCCGTGCTTTGCCAGATCCGCGACCAGTTACTATCTATAGATGTGAACACTCTAACCCCTATCGAGGCACTGAACAAGCTCAACGATATTAAGAAGCTGCTGTAGTTCTGCAATGGGTTTTATCATGGGTGGATTATCGTCTTTTCTAATTGGAGGAGATTTCATGGATGGAGCAATACCAGGCATGGTATCGGGCGCATTATCAGGTATTATATCTGGGGTATAAAGGATTTTATAAAATTACAATGAGGAGATTCTGTATATATATTGTTGTTACGTTTATATGTGACATTGGTTTTGCTCAAAGGTATCCAACTTACTTTGATAATAAATCGTATTGGTACAACATATGCGATTATATTGTTAAAGGTGAGATTATGGATATTAAGTGTGTAGCAGAAGTTGCAACTTCACATATTTCAGCTGTTCGCATAAAGATAAATGATAGCTATGGCGCGGTGTTACCTGATACAATATGGATATATCCTGACATTGAGAATTATTACAATGGACAAGGAAAAGTGCAGAGGCAAAAAAGAGATTCATTAATTATCCTAACACAAAAAGAAATAAACTTTGATAGTAGCACATATATTAATTTTGATAATATTTTCCTACGTGGATCAGTGAACTATTATAGGTTTAGAAATTATGATGGACAATATATATCAATAGTTCGTTAAAAAGTTTATAAATATATAGTTATCAACAATTTATATTTCAAATAGTCCGCTTTGTCACTTCAACTGACAACTTTGCGGCAGTAGAACGAAGACCGAAAAAAGTGTTATAAATATATGATATTTG
>JAZUFR010000041.1:0-4682 GCA_045640825.1 Bacteroidaceae bacterium | reverse complement strand
TTCATTGATACGCCATTGTCTTCTCGTAACTTTGTACCCACAAACCAATTAAAACTAAAAAGTTATGAGAAGGACATTATCATTTGTCTTGGCATTGTTGCCATGTTTTCTGTTCACACCAGTCAAAGCATCTACTGACATACCAACAGAAGGGCGACCGATTTCAATAGAAAGACCGGATCACGTTCAACCCCGTTCCATTGTGCCAGAGTGCTACTATCTTGACGGGTACGTATATATTACGTGTGACAGCACTGTTACTTCTATTGATGGCACAGTGACCCGTTTGAGTGACAATTTGCAGTGGAGTGACAGCAGCACAAGCAATGTGCTACAGATAGCTGTTTCAAGTGATGCCGGTAGTTACCACCTGACGTTCAAACTGTCAGACGGTAGTTCATATCACGGTGATTATATTCTAGACTGAGGACTTTGATTTATTAGGTGGATATGAGAAGGTCTGCACAATCGTTATTGGTTTTAGTAAGTTCAACTTTCCTCATGGGCGGTTGTGCAGACCGTTCATATCTTAATTATGCTCTGACCTCTGCCGGCTATAACCGCCCAGAATTGGAGGCCGTGCTGAACCATTACCGAGAAACAGACCCAAATCCAGACAAGCTGCGTGCTGCAGAGTTCCTGATAGAGAACATGCCGGCCCACTACTCTTACGCTGGCAGCGGAATATACCAGTATTACGACTACGCCGCAAAGATACTTGCCGACACTACACTAACTCCTGAGCAGCAGCGTGACAGCCTGCTTGCCATAACTGATCAAAAGTACCGCGACCTGCCTGATCACACCGTGCCCGATGCACAGGTAATCAAAGCTGATTTCCTGATAAAGAACATCGACACTTCATACGACAAATGGGTTAACTGTGATTGGGCAAGTCAGGTCACTTTTGATGAGTATCTGGAATGGCTCCTGCCTTACAAGGCCACAGAGTTACAAGAATTGGACGCATGGCGTGATACGCTGCTTGCACACTTTGGCGATGGACTGAAAAATCCCATCAAGAACGATGTGGAGTACAACACCACACTGGCTACAGCAGATATGATACGTAACGAAGCGCTGAACAAACTAAACCGCTACGGCCTCTATTCGCGTGCCGGACTGCCACTGCTGAGCGCGTACCTGCAGCCGCGTCAGACATACGGTGACATACCTGACTACGCACTCACGGCTGTGTTGGCTTTCCGCGCAGCAGGGATACCGGCTGTACTTGACGAGACACCTGTAGGGTCACGTTTTACCGCGGCTGCAAAATGGTTCGTCATACTGTCAGACCGTGGCAGGGAGGAATGCTCTGAGTGGGATTTCTCCACCATGATAGGCGGAGGGTTCTTCCCTAATGAACGCGGGCCTAAGGTATATCGCAACACATACGCCATAGACAAACGGCGGTGGGAATACTCCCGTAAAGCCAAGTACCATTATCCGTTTGACTTAGGAAAGAAAGATGTCACAGACAGGTATTTCCTTGTAAGCAACCTTAAGCTACCCATAGACCGTGGTATAAGGAGAAAACTCAAAGACAGGTACATCTATATAGCATCCGCTGTAAGGGATCCGGATGACCCCTGGCGGATAGTGGATTTCGGCAAGATAAGACAAGGCCATGCCTGTTTTGAGAACATGGGCCGCGAAGTGTTGTATCAGGTGCTTGGTTATGACGGAGAGAAACTCATCCCCATAACCAGGCTCTTTATACTTCATAAGGACCAGAGCATAGAGTATGTGGAGCCGGATAGCATAGATTCGGCCGCATTGGACAAATGGAAAAACAAGGCCTTGCTATGAAAAACATAATAACCATAATACTGAGCCTACTGCTGACTGCAAGCTGTACAAAAGACAGTATGTACATACACTATGCACTCAAGGCGGCTGGTGACAACAAGAAGGAACTGAAAGCCGTGCTGCGCCATTACCGCATGGAAGACAAGGATGCAGAGAAACTACGTGCCGCAAAGTATCTGATTGCGAATATGCCGGCCCACTACTCATATCGTGACACGGCAGCCATTAACAGTTACTACCGTAAGGCACTGGAGATATTGGGCACAGGCCCAAGCCCCGATTGGCAGCGTGACACACTGCGCCAGATAAGTGACCGTGAATATGCAGGATTGACGCGGAACATTATCCCGGATGTGGAAGTAATGACTGCCGACTATCTGATATACAGCATTGACCGTGCTTTTCAGGAGTGGCGCACAAGGCCGTGGTCAAGACACCTTACATACGATGAGTTCCAGGAATGGATACTGCCGTATAAAGTTACGGAACTACAATCTTTAGACGCATGGCGTGACACCCTGCCCGCGCACTATACGGATAGTATTAGCACCGTTCCGGCAGATGACGTGGAGCGTAACAGCATATCAGAAGCCATTGAAATAGTACGGGGTGAGATACACAGCAAGCAGTCTGCCATAGGACACCGCGTGATATGGGAGGATCGCGGCAGCATACCCATGCGCAGTGCAGCCACCTGGGTACGCATGACCTACGGCAGCTGCATGGACTATGTGACTATGGGTACAGCCGTGTTCCGCAGTGTGGGCCTTCCCGCTGCCGTTGACCAGGTTCCATCATGGGGCCGTAACAGCGAAGGTCACAGCTGGTATGTATTCCTCTCTGACCGTGGCCGCGAAGAGCCCACCATTAACTCCCTCATTATAGGAGCCGGAATGCCGTTCTATACCAATGAACGGATTCCTAAGGTGTGGCGTACCACCTACGCCGTAAACCATGACAGGGTAAAGTATCGCAACACAGCCAAATACGTCTATCCTTTTGAACTCTGCCGGGAGGATGTAACAAGCCACTACACACGCACATCAGACCTTGAAATAGAGACAGACAAAGAGCAAACCGCCAAGCTCACAGATAAGAAGTATGTCTATATAGCAATGGCGGTAAACTTAGGCGGCCCGCAATGGAAGGTGCTTGATCTGGGCATCCTTAAGAGAGGGAAGGCACACTTCAAGAATATGGGTCGCGAGATGCTGTATATTGCGCTTGGATATGACGGCCGCAAACTGATACCTATAAGCCATCCATTCATACTACACAAGAGCGGAGCGGTTGAATACATAGACAACCCAGCTGAATCCAATGCTAAAACCATCAGTATGGAGCTGCGCCGCAAGTATTACGAGAACTACAATGTGGTAAATATGCGTCGCCGCATATTGGGAGGCAGGATACAGTGTTCTGACCGCCCGGACTTTAAGGATGCAGTAACACTCTATACTATTGAACGTACTGATATACCATATTTGATTGATTTAAATGCAGACCGCCCATATCGTTATTGGCGTTATCTTTCACCGGATGGTTCATGGGGAAGTATATCTGAACTAATGTTCTTTGATGAACATAAGCAAAAGATGAATGGACACGGAATAGCCAACCCCGAAGCCGGGCAGGATGCCATAGACCGTGTGTACGATGGCAATCTGTTATCAAACTTTGAGATAAACCAGCCCGATGGTAATTGGGTGGGTATGGATATGGATAAGCCTGTTAAAGTAAAATTCTTCAGTGTTTCACCTCGTAGTGATGACAATGACGTTTGTCCTGGGAACGAGTATGAATTGTTTTACTTCAACGGTGAAGAGTGGTGTTCTTTGGGCTATCAAAAAGCTTATGGTAACAGCCTTCACTATGATATTGTTCCCTTAAATACCTTGCTGTGGTTACGAAATTATACTCGTGGCAATAATGAACGTCCATTTATTTTATATGAAAATGGTACTATAGAATGGTGGTAGAAAAATGTCTAGACAAGAGATAATAATCAGATTTGGAAAAGAAAGGAATTAAATGGTCATCACTCTTGCACAGTAATTTCATTTAATCCCTTCCAAGCAAATCTTAAGTTTAACCTTAAAAATTTGTTGTTGCAAAATTAGAAGATTTTTTAAGATTTTGTGTTTTATTCTTTTTCATAAAAAGAAGTTAGTGTTGTTATTAATAATTTGTTTAATCATTTAAAATTATAATTATATGATGAAATATAAAATTGCAGTTGCATTATTTGCTATAGCAGGTCTTGCTTTTGGTGTAACCAATGACTCAGTAAAATCAAATTATTCTCTTTTAGAGAAGTCTAATGTAGAGGCTTTGTCAGTTAACCCTGGTGATCCTGATGGTACGAACTGGATTCCAGAATATGCACGCCTTTGGCATCTTGATACTAGTGCACAGCTTACTACTGGAGCTAGTGGGGAGTTAAAAATCTTTAAGTTTAAGATTGGAACTTTTAATGCAAACTTTACTTATAATATCTACTTTGCAGGTTTTATTTGCAAGCCAGTACCTAATGCCACGTGCGATTCTGATTCACAGACAATGACTCAGTTTACAATCAATAGTCAGAATCCCGTGAATTAATTAACTATTCTTTATGGTTATATAATATCATAACGTCTTTTTCTGATAGCAGTAATAAACTATTCCATTATTTCCCTATAGGAAGGGGCGTTGTGATATTATTTATTTAAAGACAACCTTAAAGATTTCGCCATATGAAATCCTCATGACCGCAAGCGCTCGCCAAAGAGAATGAAAAGTTATTTCCGTAACTTTCGGCCACAAATCAAAATGCGAGTGCAATGGATAAGACGATTGAATTCAACCAGGTCGTAGACAGATGTTGCGGACTG
>JAZUFR010000040.1:0-76862 GCA_045640825.1 Bacteroidaceae bacterium | reverse complement strand
CCTACGGCAGAAATACCCCCGGCAGAAGATTGCCGGCAAGCAAAGGAAGTAATCACCCAGATCAGCATAAAGAGCGGCCAGCGGCTTGATATTGTAAACGTTGAGGACATAATATTCATGCAGGCCGATGGTGACTATGTTTCCATAGTAACAGAAAACGGGCATTACCTTAAAGAGCAAACCATGAAGTATTTTGAAGAGAGACTGCCACAGGATATGTTTGCCAGGGTTCACCGCTCATTCATTGTCCGTCTGTCGGCTATTTCCAGAATTGAGCGATACGGACAGATGCAGCAGCTTGAACTCTGCAACAAGGAAAAAATCAGAGTGAGTCCTGCTGGATACAGAATACTGAAGGAAAAGCTCAAGCTCTGAAACAAAGCATAAACGAAAGAGAGGATGACTGACCAGCCATCCTCTCTTTTTCAATATCACACGGAATTATTTCTTAACCGGAATGTCATCAATACGCTGCTGATGGCGACCACCCTCGAACGGAGTATTCAGATACTCGTCCATTATCTTGGCAGCCATGTCATTGTCAATGAAACGTCCTGGCATAACCAGAACGTTTGCATTGTTGTGCTGACGGATAAGATGTGCAATTTCCGGGATCCAGCAAAGACCGGCACGTATACCCTGATGCTTGTTCAGGGTCATGCTGATGCCTTCGCCGCTACCACACATTGCAATACCCTTCTCAACTTCTCCCTTCTCTATGCCCTGGGCCAGTGCATGGCCAAAAGTAGCATAGTTGCAGCTATCCTCAGTGTAGGTTCCGTAGTCCTTGAACTCCAGTCCCTTTTCTGTAAGATACTGCTTTACGAATTCCTTGAGTGGGAATGCAGCGTGGTCACTTGCCAATCCTATCATAGCTATTACTTCTTGAGCATTGACTTAACCTGGTCGTAAACGTTCTGAGCGGTAAAGCCGAGCTTCTCGTCAAGAACCTTGTAAGGAGCAGAGAATCCGAATGAGCTCAGACCCCATACCTTACCGTTTGCGCCTACAAGACCTTCAAGGTTTACAGGCAGACCAGCTGTCATACCAAACTTGCGCTTGTTTCCAGGAAGGATGCTGCGCTGGTATGCCTTGGACTGGCTACGGAACAGACCTTCTGAAGGAACACTTACAATACGGCACTTGATACCCTCGGCACGCAGCAGCTCGGCACCAGCAACCAGTGTAGCAACCTCAGAACCTGATGCAAGCAGAACTACATCATACTCCTCATCGGAACCTGCTACAACGTATGCACCCTTGGCAGCCTGTGAGTAGTCTGTACCAGCAGGCAGGGTCTTTATGTTCTGACGGCTAAAGATAAGGCCGGTAGGCGATGTAGTATTCTCCATTGCAAGCTTCCAGCAAGCAGTTGTCTCGTCTGAGTCTGCAGGACGGAGAACAAGCATTGAATTCTTACCCTTATGTGTCTTGAGCTTCTCCATGAGACGGATCTGTGCCTCCTGCTCAACTGGCTCATGGGTAGGACCATCCTCACCAACACGGAATGCATCGTGAGTCCAGATGAACTTGACTGGCAGTTCCATCAGGGCAGCCATACGTACAGCTGGTTTCATGTAATCTGAGAATACAAAGAATGTACCACAAGCTGGGATAACACCACCGTGCAGAGCCATACCTATGCAGCAGCAAGCCATTGTGAGCTCGGCAACACCAGCCTCAAAGAATGCACCGCTAAAGTCACCCTTAACCATATCCTTTGTATACTTGAGGAAGCCGTCGGTCTTATCGGAATTGCTCAGGTCAGCACTTGCGCAGATCATATTTGGAACCTGCTGTGCAAGCTGGCTCAGAACAGCTGCAGATGCAGAACGGGTTGCATCATCGGCCTTCTGCTGAACCTTGCTCCAGTCAATCTGGGGAGCCTTGCCACTGAACCACTCAGCAAGCAGGGCAGCCTTCTCAGGATTTGCAGCAGCCCATGCAGCCTTCTTGGCATACTTGGCATCCATGATCTTGCGCAGCTGCTTGGCACGGTCAGCATAGAGCTTCTGTACCTCTGGGAAGATCTGGAATGGGTTCTCAGGATCACCGCCAAGGTTCTTGATTGTGTTTGTGAATGCATCACCACCAAGAGGAGCACCGTGAGTCTTGCAGTTACGCTCGTAGCTTGAACCATCGGCCTTGAGAGCGCCCTTACCCATGATTGTCTTACCGATAATCAGTGAAGGCTTACCCTTGCAGCTCTTGGCCATGTTCAGGGCACCGCGGATCTGCTCAACATCGTTACCGCAGATCTCCATGACGTTCCAGCCCCATGCGCGGTACTTGGCAGCTGTATCCTCTGATGTAACAACAGAGCACTCAGTAGAGAGCTGGATGTCATTTGAATCATAGAACATGATCAGGTTATCCAGACCAAGAGTACCGGCAATACGTCCGGCGCCCTGTGAGATTTCCTCCTGGATACCACCGTCAGAGATATATGCATAGATAGTGTGGTTCATAACCTCCTCACCGAGCAGGGCTGCCAGGTGCTTCTCTGCAATAGCTGCACCTACAGCAAATACATGACCCTGACCAAGAGGACCAGATGTATTCTCAATACCACGTGCAACCTCAAGTTCCGGATGACCGGTAACAGGTGAACCCCACTGACGGAGAGTAGCAAGCTCCTCCATTGAATACTTGCCGGTAAGTGCAAGCTGAGAGTACAGCATTGGAGCCATGTGACCTGGATCCAGGAAGAAACGGTCACGACCCTCGAACTTCATGTTGCGTGGATCATACTCCAGGAACTCGCTGAAAAGTACGTTTATGAAATCTGCGCCACCCATGGCACCGCCTGGATGACCTGACTTGGCCTTCTCGACCATAGAGGCAGCGAGAATACGGATATTGTCGGCTGCCTTGTTCATCAATTCTTTACTGTTCATTTTATTGTTGTAGTTAAAATAAATCCGTGCTAATTGTGCAAATTTAGCAAAAAGTTGGCAAGGCATAAAGTATCGGGCCTTTTTTATAATAAAGGAGGATAATGTATGCATTTACATGCATTTTTAACTACATTTGCATTAACCAAAAAAACAGAATGAAATGAGAAAGACTATCATTGCCGGACTGGCACTGCTTATGCCTATAGCACTATGTGCAGAGGTCGTAAAGAAAGAAGATATAAACAAGGATAACCTCTACAAGTTCAGAGGCAGTATGACAGAATATATTGATCCGGGTGTAACCTATTCCAAGGCTCCCAAGGGTTTTACTCCTTTCTACATGAGCCACTACGGACGTCACGGATCACGTTACCTGCTTAACAAGCCACAGTACGAGGGGCCTTACAATACCCTTAAGGAGGCTCAGTCTGCAGGCGTACTCACCAAATTCGGAGAGAGCGTACTGGAACGTCTGGAAATCATGAAAAACGATGCCGACGGACGTTTGGGAGACCTCACCAAGAAAGGACAGCGCCAGCATCGCGAGATTGCCGACCGCATGATGAAGAATTATCCGGAGATTTTCAACAAGAAGGCTCATATAGTTGCCCGTTCTACCACTTCACACCGCGTGATAGCCAGTATGACAGCCGCCCTCATGGAGTTCTCAAGCCAGCTGCCCAAGATGGATATTGATTTTAATGACAGCGACTATGACCGCAACTACATGAACTATGAGGACAACGTTATAAACCGCGCCAAGAACAGCCGTGAAAGGAACGCTGCCGTAAATGAGTTCAATGCACGCCATACACATCCTGAGCGTCTCATGGGTGAGCTCTTTACAGATACCACATTCATTACCCAGTATGCAAGACCGGGTTCTGCAGCAGGCGCAAGCACATCGGACCGTTCAGCCAGTCTGTACAACCAGATATACGAGGTAGCCGCCAACATGGGCAGCCATGACCTGGGCTTTACCCTGGACGATGTGTTCACCTATGAGGAGTGGTACGATAATTTCCTGCAGAACAACATGTACTGGTACTCAACATCAGCATATAATGAGATAACCCAGAACCTGGTTCCTTACGGACATGCTTCCCTGCTCCAGGATTTTCTGGACAAGGCCGATGAGGCCATTGCCAAGGGCACTCCAAACGCAAACCTGCGCTACGGACATGATACAGCCCTGTTCCCACTCCTCTGCCTCATGGAGATCAATGACTGCGAGTGGGCCCCAGCCGACCTTGAGAAGGTTGCCGACAAGTGGGTTGCGTATGACATAGTACACATGGGCAGCAACCTGCAGCTCATATTCTTCAAGAACCGCAAGGGCACCGTCCTGGTAAGAGCTCTCCTGAACGAGGAGGAGGCCACCCTTCCTGTAAGCTGCTACAAGGATAAGGACGGAGTGGAATATCCTTATTTCTATGAATGGGACAAGGTAGAGAAATACTACCGCGACATACTTTCCCGCTGGAACCGCACAAGAGCAGAACTCACAGACAACCGTTGATCATGAAAGAACTTGCCATAGGCATTGATGTAGGCGGACAGTCTGCAAAATGCGGAGTAGTTGACCGTGAGGGCAACATTCTGGAGCAGTGCGTACTGTCCACCCTGGAACCCAACCTGGATATATTCATGTCACAGTTGGCTGGAGCGGTAAAGGACCTTGTGGAACGTACTGCCAGTCAGGGAAAGGTATGCGGCATAGGAGTGGGAGCTCCAAATGCAAACTACTATAACGGCACAATAAGTTCTGCCCCCAATCTTAAATGGGCCCGTAACAGCCAGGGAGAATACATAACCGTAGAGTTTGCCCGTATCCTGTCGGAAAAGACGGGTCTCAGGGTAACCATGACGAACGATGCCAATGCCGCTGCGCTTGGAGAAAAGACCTATGGAGTGGCCCGCGGAATCAACGATTTCATAATGATTACCCTGGGAACAGGTGTAGGCAGTGGAATAGTGATTGGAGGTAACCTGGTATATGGGCATGACGGATTTGCCGGAGAGCTGGGACATGTATGTGCAGTCCCCGGCGGCCGCCAGTGCGGTTGCGGACTCAAGGGCTGCCTGGAAACATACGCCAGCGCAACCGGTGTAGCCCGCACAGCGCTCGAGAAACTGGCCAGCGACAGCCGTGGAAGCCAGTTGCGCAGGATTGAGCCTCAGGCACTTACATCAAAAGATGTATATAATGCCGCAGCAAAAGGAGATCAGGTAGCAATAGAGATATTCCAGGAAACAGGCCGCATTCTTGGCCGTGCCCTGGCAGATTTTGTAAAGTTCAGTTCCCCCCAGGCCATAGTCCTGTTTGGAGGACTCACCAAATCACGTGAGTTCTTTCACTATGACATGGTGCAGAGCATGAATGAATCGCTCATGCCTATATGGAAAGGCAAGATTGACATACTCTACTCCACCCTTAAGGAGTCCGATGCAGCCATACTGGGAGCATCGTCGTTAGCATGGTAATTGGATAATGAGAATAGGGTTCGACGCCAAGCGTCTGTACAACAACTTTACCGGCCTGGGCAACCATAGCCGTACCACCATTGATATACTCACGGAGTTCTATCCCGAGAATGAGTACGTGTTGTACACACCCTCCATCAAGGCAAACGCCCAGACTCTGCCATATCAGAACAAGCCTGGGTGCCACACAGTCACCCCTGGTAGGATTACTCCCAAGGGACTGTGGCGCACATTCAGCCTTGGAAAGATAGCATCCAGGGATAAGGTAGATATCTTTCATGGGCTCTCCAACGAGTTGCCCGCGGGCCTGAGCGTGCCATCCATAGTAACCATCCACGATGTAGCATTCAGGACATTCCCCGATATGTACCACATACCGGACCGTATAACCTATGACCTTAAGTGGCGTTCAGCCTGCAAGAACTCGGACAGGATAATAGCCATAAGCCAATCTACCAGACAGGACATACTGAAATACTACAATGTGGACCCCAAAAAGATTGACGTAGTATACCAGCCTGTAAACCCCATGTACTACACGGATTTTACGGGAACATGTCCGTCCTCCCTGGAAACTATTGCAAATGGACAGCCATACATGCTCTATGTAGGCTCCATAAACTCACGCAAGAACCTGCTTGGAGTTATCCGGGCCATGGAACTGCTACCCCGCGATATCCAGATTCCACTCATTGTCATTGGAGATGGAAGGGAGTACAAGCAGAAAGTTCTGGAATACATTGAATTACACGGACTTGGGAACCTTGTTGTTTTTCCCCGTGAAAAGGTTGACCTGGCTGGGCTCAGGTACCTTTACTGCCATGCCCGCTTACTAGCATACCCATCATTCTGTGAGGGATTTGGACTACCTGTGGTGGAGGCTCTGCTTTCCCACTGCCCGGTTGTTACCAGCAACGTCTCGTCACTGCCGGAGGCCGCTGGCCCCTACTCCCTACTGGCCAATCCGGATGATGTGGGAGAGATAGCAGACCGCATACAGGCCATCCTGACCAATGACTCCCTGCGCACGGAAACAGTATCACAAAGCTACCGCTATGCATCTGACCATTTCTCACCCAGGGTTCTGGCCGAATCACTGGTTAAAACATATAACAGTATTTTATAACAAGACACAAATATGGCTAAATACGATATAAGACCACTTCAGTTAAGGATACTTGACATAATGACTGCATTTGACCGCATGTGCAGGGAACACGGCCTGACTTACTATATATGCGCAGGCACCATGCTTGGAGCTGTACGTCACGGTGGTTTTATTCCGTGGGACGATGATGCCGATGTAACCATGCCACGCCGCGATTATGACCTGCTCTTGGAGCATGCCGCAGAATGGATACCACAGCCATACGAGTTGAACAGTTTTGAGTTAGACAGCAACTACGCAAACACTTTCTCTAAGTTCATAGACTCAAGCACCACAATAGTTGAGAGATATGATTTTAACTCTGTAGGAGGAATCTATGTTGATGTATTCCCATTGGACGATACTCACAACAACCTGCTGCTGGCCAAATGCAAGTCGGCCAGATTCAAGTTCCTCAAGAAAATGTCTTATTTCTGCAACAGGAACCCGTACAAGCATGGAAAAGGACCAAGTTCATGGTTGCCCAAGTTTATCCAGGCAATAACCACCAATGCCAAGCTGCAGGAAAAAGCAAGCAGGATAATGCGTTCAGGCTCCTATCCTAATTCCAAATATGTATGCACCTACGATTTTACGCATGCCATAATGTTAAAGAAGTTCATGGGCAAGCCTACTCCCATCATGTTTGAAGGACGTGAGTTCTACGGTGTAGAAAATGCCCACGAGTATCTAAAAAGCCTGTATGGAGATTACATGAAACTGCCAGAAGGCGAACATCGCAAGCAGCATAACTTCTATTACCTGAACTACGACCTTCCGTACAGGGAGTATGTAGATGACAGGAGTTTTTTCAAGAAAGGCAACTAAGCTATATCCGGCCTGACAGGGGGCATGGTTTATTCCAGCCCAGCAAGAAAAGTTGATGGATCTGCAAACCGCTGGGAGTAAGTACTCAGTATCTTCTCATCGGTTGTGTCCCACCATTTGAGCCGTAGGAGCTTTTCTATCTCTGAATCACTGAAACGCTTCTTTATTACCCTGGCTGGAACACCTCCCACAATGGCATAGGGAGGAACATCTTTTGTAACCACGGCTCCGGCTGCAACCACAGCACCATCGGCTATAGTAACCCCGTCCATAATCATTACGCCGCTGCCAATCCAGACGTCATTTCCAATTACCACCTTATAGCCGGGAGCAGCCTCCTTGTCTATCTGGGAGAAATAGGTCTTGTGGGCATAACTAAAACCAAACTTCTTGCTCACATCCATATAGAATGGAAGTGATGTGGTTATGTTCTGGGTTGTGGGATGGGCGCTGAAACTGGTGTTCAGATTATCTGCTATGCTGCAAAAACGCCCGCATTTAACCTGAGTGAGTTTACTCCCCTTACCTACATACGTACCAAATCCTATGCTTGAATTCTTGATGTATGCATTACGGTAAACATAATTGTTTCCTTCAAAAGTGGTACGGCGTACAGTAACGTTTCTGTCAAAAACAACCTTGTTCCACAGTTTAAGTTTGATTGGAAGACAATCCAGCGGAGAGAATATATAACGAAGTCGGCTCAGGAACATATTATCGGGTAAATGGTTTATGACGCATGGAAAGACTCAGGGGTGAGCCACTAAAGAGAACCGGCAGTACATACCACAGCTTTACCTTGGGAATAAGCTTTATTATTAGGACAAGCCTGTACAGCAGGGAATGAAAGGCTCCATGATATTTACGGAACACATAAACAGCCGATATGAATCCCTCGCGACGGGTCAGGCTCCTGGCCTTAAACGTACTTTTTCCCTGATGATGGATGAACTTGCTGCGCGGATCAACAACGCAGTAACGCCCATGAGCCAAAAGACGCATGGCAAGATCATATTCCTCTGAGTAAAGGAATATGTTCACGTCAAATCCACCGCACTGCCAGAAGAGGGCCGACGGCAGGAACAGGAAACATCCATTTACATGATGGGCCTTGAATGGTTTATCATGCAGACGTGACCTTGATGGGAACTTTACGGGGAACAGCTTTTCCAGGATCTTACGGTTTACAATACTTGGCAACAGACCCAGATCATGATTGAATGAGCTCACGAGCTGCCCATCCGCATTGTACTGCTGAGGTGTAATACATCCTGTATCATGATTGGCACGGATATACTCAATCAGAGGCGTAACACAATCTGACACCAGTTCCACATCACTGTTCAGGAAACACAGATATTCACCTTCTGCAATGTTGGCACCAAGCATATTGCCGCCACCAAATCCCACATTCTGCCTGGATACCACAAGCCTGAATCCATCTTGATGCTGTTTGATAATATCCAGGTCAGCAGGATCCGATGCATTGTCTACTACGATTATCTCGTAAGACAGACTACCCATATACTCACGGATACTGCTTATGCATTTCAATGTCAGTCCTGCGGTATTGTAGTTCAGGATAATGAAAGACACGCACAGTGTCTTATCCTGTGTTCCCGCTACCTTATCATTGATGACTGCTACCATTCTAGTGACTGCTTATATCAACAATAAGAGGAGACTATAATACGCCTCCTCTTACCTATATTCCTATAAAAAAGAATTACTCAGCTGGAATATTCTCAATCTCGATTGGAGTATCAAATGTTGAGATTGAAGACTCAGGATTAACCATCTGGCTTTCAATGGCAGCACCCTCCATTACGGAACCGGCATTCAGAGCCTTAGGTTTGGCAACATAGGCAGTAACAATGCTCAGTACTGCAATGCATGCAATCAGGGTCCAAGTAGTCTTTTCAAGTATGTCAGTAGTCTTGCGGACACCCATAATCTGGTTTGATGATGAGAAACCGGCTGCAAGTCCACCGCCTTTTGAATTCTGGATTGTAACTATAAAGCACAGGAACAGTGCCAGAATAACAATGATGATAAGCAAAACCTTAAACATGTTCTATTCTATTTTTTAATTTATCCTAACTAGTTTCTCCAAATAACGGATTTGGTCCGCAAAGTAAATGCTTTTATTCGGAAAATTCAAATAAAGGGACCTAATAATTTCCAATGCCTTGGTGTATCTGTGCTGTTTGAGATATATGCGTGCCAGTGTCTCGGTATAATACGCATCGTCCAGTTTTGCATTCATATCATCAGCATCGGCTGTATCGGCCATATCCACGGCATCATTGGCGGGGGTAAGTGTATTGGACGGTCCGGAATCCAGGAAAGCACCCAGAAGTTCCTCTGTCCTGGAACGGATGGCCTTGTCTGCCGGACGTTCAGCCTGATCGGGCTCATCAAGATAAGACTTGACATAGTCCATGGCAGCAGCCTCCGGCTGGATGGTTTCTGTGCCGGAGTAACCCTTCCCTTCCAGAAAACTGTCCAGCAGGAAAAGTACGCGTTCGTCTTTGGAATGGGCCATTACCAGTCTGCTACAGTTGCATTGAAAATCTGGTCAACTATATCATCTATCATCTGCTGGACAAGTTCTTCCTGAACTGCAGACAGCTGCTGTGACGAGTCATAGTCCCTGGATGCACTGAAGGTCCTTTCAAAATCCTTTTCGTGCTTCTTGTTATTGGTAAACTTTACCTTGACCGACATCCTGAGCTGGATCATTGACGAATATCCGCTGGCAGCAATGGACTTGTTGGTCTGGTCATAAGACTGAATCTCACCCGACAGGGCCAGATCACCGTCGCGCTTTACCTGGCGCAGCTTGGTCTGGGTATTGTATCGGTCACTCAATGTCTGGTTGAACATAGACGCCATTGGAGCCCACTGATACGCAGCACGGTTGGTAAACGCATCGATTGTGAGAGTCTTGATCAGGTTATAGTCTATGGACGTACTGGTAAGACTATACGAGAACTTGCACGATGACACGAGTGCCATTACCGCCAGGAGTGTTATTATTCCAATTATCCTACGTTTCATTCCAGATTATATTCCTTGATTTTCCTATACAGGGTACGCTCCGATATATTAAGGTCGGCAGCAGCACCGCGGCGCTTTCCTCCGTGTTTGGCAAGTGCGCGCCTTATCATATCTTTTTCTACCTCATCCAGGGAGAGGGTTTCCTCTATATAGACATCCGTATCCTGAATCTCGTCATCGGCAGTAACAGTCTTGCGTGACGGTGCAGGCACGGGCTGTACCGTTGTTACATTTTCTGACGGGGTGATTATGGATACCGGCTGTCCCTTGGACATGTTGTTCATCTGCTCCTTGAGATCTGTAACGTCACGCCTAAGGTCAAACAGGACCTTGTAGAGTATTTCACGCTCATTCTCAAAAGAGTTCTCCTGATGCTGGGTACCCGCAAGTGTGGGCAGCATGGATGTATGGCGGTCCGGAAGATATTCCATAAGCATATCGGCCGATACCAACCTCTGCTGGGCCATAATGGAAATCTGCTCGGTAATGTTCTTGAGCTGGCGCACATTACCCGGCCAGTGATAGGTCATGAGCATCTGCTTGGCGTCTTCTGTAAGCTGGACAGCAGGCATGCGGTATTTTTCGGCGCAGTCGGCCGCAAACTTACGGAACAGCAACTGTATATCGGTACCGCGCTCACGGAGAGAGGGCACCTTGATAGGAATGGTACTCAGACGGTAGAACAGGTCCTCACGGAAACGCCCCTGCTCTATTGCCTTGAGCAGATCCACGTTTGTGGCAGCCACAATGCGTACATCGGTCTTCTCCACCGTACTGGATCCTACCCTTATGAATTCGCCCGATTCCAGCACACGCAGCAGTCGTGCCTGTGTGGCAAGCGGCAGTTCGGCAACCTCATCCAGGAAGATTGTTCCTCCATCGGCCTCTCCAAAATAACCCTTGCGGTCACTTATGGCATTGGTAAAGGCGCCTTTTATATGTCCAAACAGTTCAGAATCAATGGTACCCTCAGGTATGGCACCACAGTTTACTGCAAGATATTTCTTAGTCTTGCGCAGGCTGTTCTCATGGATTATCCTGGGGAACACATCCTTACCCGAGCCGCTCTCACCGGTTATGAGTACGGTCAGGTCCGTAGGAGCCACCTGCATGGCTACGTCTATTGCCCTGTTAAGTTCAGGTGAGTTTCCGATAATACGGAAACGCTGTTTCATTCTCTGTACCTCTTCTATGTTCATTTCTCTCACAAATAGACTGACAAAAATACACACTTTCGCAAGTTCACGGAAATTCTGACATACAAATTAAGTCCAAAGTACGTTAAAAACCCATTTTACATTAAAATAAACTATCTTTGTACAAAGTGAATGGTATGGATTACATCTCATTATACAGAAAGCTTATTGGAACGGCTGGTCCATTGTTTGATAAAGAGCAGTGGGACAGGCTTAAAGCACTGTACAAGGAAGGTATTAGTGCCGGTGCCTACCAGGCCGACAGCCATGGAATATCCATACTGGAAAAGAGCATACGCACCGGTCAGGTAATCATTGAGAAGACCGGGCTCAAGAAAGCATCGTTGCTCACTGCCCTGTTTGATCCCATGGTTCAGCAGGGGCTCATTGAGCCGGACAGGTTCCAGGAGTATTTTGGAGAGGATGCAGCCCAGCTCATACAGGGCATGTGCCGTGTAAAGGATCTCTATTCAAGGCATGATTCCATTGCCGATGAGAATTTCCGTAAACTGCTGGTATCTTTTGCAGAGGATGTAAGGGTTATAATATGCCTTATTGCAGACCGCTATGTTCTCATGCAGATGCTGTCCGGAACCCAGGATACCGAATACCGCCTTAAGGTCACAGAGGAATGCCGCCTGCTGTACATCCCCATGGCGCACCGCCTGGGCCTCTATGCCATAAAGAGCGAATTGGAGGACATGGTGGTAAAGTATGAGCACCGCGATATATACGATGAGATTGCCCACCAGCTCAACGAGACCAAACGTGCCCGTGAGGCATACATACAGGCATTCATAGAACCTATCCGCAAGCGTCTTGAGAGTGCGGGACTCAAATTCACCATCAAGGGCCGTACAAAATCCATATCCAGTATATGGAACAAGATGAAAGCCCAGAACACAGGTCTGGACCACATCTATGACCTGTTTGCCATCCGTATAATCCTGGATTCTCCGGCCGACAGGGAAAAAGCCCAGTGCTGGCAGGTTTACAGTATAGTAACAGATATGTATCAGCCCAATCCCAAGCGTCTGCGTGACTGGCTGAGCATACCCAAGAGCAATGGCTATGAGTCTCTCCATATAACCGTGAACGGTCCAGAGAACCGATGGGTGGAGATACAGATCCGTACCCGCAGGATGGACGATATTGCAGAGCGCGGACTTGCTGCGCACTGGTCATATAAAGGTATAAAGAGCGAGGGTGCGGCCGATGCCGTGATGGCCGGAATACGTGAGATACTTGAGCATAATACAAGTCCCGATGAGCTCCGCAAGGATTTTGCCATGGACCTGTATCAGGACGAGATATTTGTATTTACTCCCAACGGAGAGGTCCGCCAGTTGCCCAAGGGCGCCACTGTCCTGGACTTTGCATTCTCCATACACTCCAAGCTGGGCTTGTCTTGCGTAGGTGCACGTGTAGGCGGCCGCAATGTCCGCATAGGACACCGCCTGCAGAGTGGCGATACGGTAGAGGTCCTCACCTCCAACTCCCAAACCCCCAAGCAAGACTGGCTGAATATGGTGGTTACATCCAGAGCCAGGATGCGCATACGCCAGGGACTCAACGAAATCCATAACCGTGAGGCTCAGGCAGGCCGCGAGCTCCTGCAGCGCAGGTTCAAGAACCGCAAGATAGAAATGTCCGAGAGCGACATGTCACGTCTGACCATGCGGATGGGTTACAAGGGCCAGGCTCCGTTCTTCCATGCCCTGAGTGAGGGCGAGTTTACAGTAGATGACGTACTGCGCGAGTACGATCTCATGACTGC
Organism: Bacteroidaceae bacterium; assembly: GCA_045640825.1. Lineage (GTDB taxonomy): Bacteria > Bacteroidota > Bacteroidia > Bacteroidales > Bacteroidaceae > Colenecus. Next base: position 63,473 of record JAZUFR010000040.1, on the reverse strand, counting down.
TGCAGCAACCCAGGAGGTTCACCACGCCGAGGATTTTGACCTGAGCAAGACCCTTGTTGAATCCGAGAAACTCACAGAGCCGGACAGCGACGTACTCGTTATAGGCCAGGACCTGACCGGCATTAAGTACCGCATGGCCAATTGCTGTCACCCCATCTACGGAGACGATGTAACCGGATTTGTAAGCATAAACGGCGGAATAAGCATACACCGCTGCAACTGCACCAACCTGCAGCGCATGACAGAGCGTTACCCCTACCGTATAGTAAGGGCCCGATGGTCCGGCAAGAGCGGCAATCAGTACAGCATTACGCTGAGTGTTGTAGGCCAGGACGATATAGGAATTGTATCCAACATATCATCGGTCATAAACAAGGAGCCCGATACTTTGCTGCGCTCCATCAACATAGACTCCAACGGAGGCCTTTTCCAGGGCCGCCTTACCGTGCTGGTAAGTGACCTGTCATCGCTTAACAGCCTGACCCGCAAACTCCGCCAGATTAAAGGTGTTCGCGACGTAGAACGAATTAACTGATTATGAAACATACTATTGCAATGACTGCGGTGCTGACCGCATGCGTTATGACTCAGGCACAGACAGACAGACGTCTTCTCACAATGGAGGAGGCTGTACTGGGCAAGGGAAGACTTGTAGAGAACATAAACTGCCACTGGGATAAAGGCGGAGCAGTATACATCTATACAAAAGACGGAGAGGAGCACCACATAGATGCACGCACCGGCAAGGAGATGGGCAAGTCCACGGCCCAGGGTAAGAAAAGCCAGTTCAGGGCATACAGTAAGGATCAGAACGTATGGTACACCGACAATAACGGAGAGGACCACCAGATTACCCACTACACCGAGCCCGGAATAGTATGCGGCGAAAGCGTGAGCCGTAATGAGTTTGGCATAGATGGCGGCATATTTGTATCGCCCGATAACAGCAGGATTGCATTCTACAGGAAGGACGAGAGCCGCGTAACCCTGTTCCCACTGCTTGACATAACAAGCCGTACCGGCTCACTCAATGAGATACGCTACCCCATGAACGGCATGGAATCAGAGATCATTACTCTTGGTGTTTACGATATCAATGCCGGAACCACGGTATGGATGGATGTAACTGATTTTGATCAGGAGCGCTATCTTACAAACATAAGCTGGAACCCAACTGGTGACCGCATCTACATACAGGTACTGGACCGTGCACAGAAAAACATGCACCTCAATGAATACGATGCCCAGACAGGCGCTTTCATAAAGACACTGTTCACCGAGCATGATGACCGATACGTAGAACCTATGTATCCACTCATGTTCCTGCCCAACGATCCCAAGCACTTTGTTTACCAGACCAATGTAAGAGACGGCTACTGGAACATGTATCTTGGCAGTGTAGATGGTGGTGAGCCCAAGCGTATTGTAAAGACCAATGCCGACCTGGAGCTGCTCAGTGTGAAAGACGGATACGTTTACTACTACTCATGGGAGGTTTCTCCTGTTGAGCGCCACCTGTTCCGCGCAAGCATAAAGAGCGGCAAGTCCACACGCCTTACTCCCGATGAAGGCTGGCACAGGTGCAGCCTGAGCCCTGACGGCAAGTATTTCATAGACAACTGGTCACAGCTCAATATCCCTGGAGTGGTAGATATACGTACCACCGACGGCAGGAAATCCAGCCAGATATTCCGTGCCAAGGATCCAACGGAGCATCTTAACTACTGTCCTATTGAACTTGGAAGCATAAAGAGTGCCGATGGCAAGTACAACAACTACTACCGTCTCATTAAGCCTCTTGATTTTGATCCAAACAAGAAATATCCGGTTATACTGTACGTCTACGGAGGTCCGCATTCACAGATGGTAAATGACTCCTACCAGGCTTATCTCAGGCACTGGGAGATGTACATGGCACAGCACGGATATGTGGTGTTTGTCATGGACAACCGCGGAACCCAGTACCAGGGCGCCGATTATGAGAAGGCCATACACCGTCAGTGCGGAAAGGCCGAGATGGCTGACCAGATGGAAGGAATGAACTGGCTCATGTCCCATGACTGGGTAGACAAGGACCGTATTGGTGTTCATGGCTGGAGCTATGGTGGCTTTATGACCATATCACTCATGGTGAACTATCCGGAGGTATTCAAGGTTGGAGTAGCCGGTGGTCCGGTAATAGACTGGAAATGGTATGAGGTCATGTACGGTGAACGTTACATGGATACCCAGGCAGTGAACCCCGATGGATTTGAAAGCACCAGCCTTATTCCAAGGGCCAAAGACCTTAAGGGGAAACTGTTGATCTGCCAGGGTGCCATAGACAAGACTGTTGTCTGGGAACACAGTCTGAGTTTTGTAGAGGCATGCATCAAGGCGGGCGTACAGCTGGATTATTTTCCATATCCTACCCATGAACATAATGTAAGCGGCACTGACCGTGTTCACCTTATGCAAAAGGTAACAGATTACCTGAACGACCACCTTTAACCCTTACACATCCAGGATTTCAGGCAACTGGGCAAGAGAGTTTATAATGCTGTCTGGAGTACATTCCTGATCTGACCAGGTAGTGTTCCTGAGCCAGACAGTACGGCAACCTATGGATTGAGCCGGGATTATGTCCTTGTCTGGACTGTCACCAATCATGACAGTCTGGAATGGTTCCAGTCCAAGTTTCTCCACTCCAAGCCAGAAAATCTGAGGATCAGGCTTGCTAACCCCTACCACGCTGGATTCCACCACATCATTGAACAGGTGGCTCAGTCTGAACTCATCCAGGACAGTATGCATGTTTCCATAGAAATTGCTTACCAGAACAAGTGGCATCCTGCCGGACAGCCTTTCCAGAACCGGTTTGGAGACCTTTCCTATATGGCTTACAACCCTGTTGTAACAAGTGTACAAGACATTCTCGGGAGAGTTTACCGTTATGCCCTGTGACTGCAGATAAGCCTCCTGTATACCTATCTTGGTCTGCAGGGTCTTAAGGAAGGTATAGTCCGGCCCTATGATTGGATTACGTCCAAGGGTACGCTCGGCATGCACATAAGCATCCCTGAGTATATTGGTGGGTATGCTGTTAGATATGGAATATGCTCTCTCAAAGGCATTGAACCAATGTACACCATCGGAATCTATAGTTCCGCCAAAATCTATGAGTACACCTTTTATCATCTGTTCTTTCCGCATTTCATGAGAAAAACACCTATGATTGACCACAAGGTTTGGCGTACGCGGGCCACTATTGCTGTGTACAGTCCGTACGCACTGGGAACCTGAACACCTCCTGCGGCCATGGCCATGCCACCTTCGTAGCCACCCAGCTGCATGGGTGAAAAGAATATGAGATTACTGAACAATGACGAGAAGGCCATTACCAGTATGCTGTCCCAAAATGTAAAGTCGTGCATGAGCAGACCTATGAGCAGCCAGTATTCCAGACATGACACCACTCGTGCCGCATACTCCAGTAAAAGTGACCACCAGAAAGGCGCACGGCGGTTTGCATGCAGGTAGCCTATCTGCTCATCCACCTCCACAAGCTTGTCGTGGTTCTTGGACTCAAAGCCCACAGACCAGCGCCTGACCAGCGGAATACGGTTAAGCAGTCCAAACACCTTAACCACGAATCCATGCCTGTATCCCAAGGAGAACAGCCATATTACAAGAATGAATATGGCCGATAGCACTGCGAGCATGGTACACATCCATCCTCCCAGCTGATACTTGCCTGCAACGGCAAAATGCAGTATGACATAAAGCACAACTCCCGACAGCCAGAAGCAGAAATGTGAGCAGACATGCATCATGGCATACAGGAGCACGCTCGATACAGCCTTTCTATTGCCCACATATTCCGACAGTTCCAGAACCCTGTAAGGCTCTCCGCCCATAAGTCCCAGCGGCGTAACGTAATTCAGGGCATAGCCCGATACCGTAAGCTGGAACACCTTGGCAAAGGGTACTCTGGGACTCTTGCCGTCACGGATTATAAGCCCGAATGAGCAGGCGTTGATCAGATAGATTACACCCCATAAAAGTACTGTAGCAGGGAACCAGATCCCCGCCTGCCGCAGCACATCCCTTACCTGATGCCAGTCAGAGTCAAACATAAGCAACATGAGGATTACTGCGGCAAGACCGCACAGGAAGAATATGTTGCGCCAGCGCTTCTTCATAGACTGGCAATCATTTCACGGCACACTCTCTCATGGCCGGATTTCATGTATACGAATATGATATTCATTACAACAATCTCAAACACAAAGTATATCCAAGGCTGACCGGCCAGCATGGTAAGATAAAGCACAATGGCGCGGGTATTGAAAGTGGAGATATTTGTCCATTTGAGCAAGTAATAGGTCCTGCGGCAGAACTCTGTTCCCAATTGTTCCGGTATGGTTTTTCCATACTTTTCCATAAGCTTGCCACGGAACTGCTGGAAAGCAGGAGTCATACGTTCCTGGCCCTGGGTATAACGCTGATAAAAGAAGAGCCATATTTTCCAGAACCAGCGCTCTTTCCATGGAGTATTCTTCTGTTCGGCAGCAAGTTCACGGCTGTCATTGAGTTCCGAGTGGTCAGCATGGAACAACAGATAGATCTGACGGTAATAATCGGCCAGTCCAGCCTGACGGGAATGGAAGAACATGCTTACCACAATAGTAATCCATATCCAGATACCCCACTCCTGTCCAATTCCAAAAGGCATTTCTACATAAGTGAGTCTCCATGCTATGAAAACATTTATAAAGAAGAACCACACATCGCCTGCAAATCCATCGAGTAACCGTCCCCACAGGGTTTTCTGTCCGGTCATGCGGGCCAGCTGGCCATCGGCGCTGTCCAGGAAATTAGCAAGCATGAGCATGGCTATTCCCAACAGGGTCCAGCCCATAGTGGTATGCCACCAGCAATAACCGGCAAACGCACCCAGGAAGATTGAAATAATGGTTACCACATTGGGATGAACGCCCATGGCACGGAACATGCGGGCTATTACAAAACCAATTGGCCTGGTAAACTTTATATCGAGCCATTCCTCTGTATCCTTGGACTTGAAAGTAGATTCCAGGGTTTCTTTACTATTCTCCGTCATTGCTTATCCATTATTACGCTGGCTATCATCTGTGCTGCACGGCTGGTGCAGGTGCCAAAACTTGGCCAGTCATTGAAATCAATTATTCTTATGTCTCCACCAGGCAGTACAACTGCATCGCCCCCGTAAACATGGGTACCTAAAAGCCCGCTCACTGTCTGTACGGCCTCCTCTAGCTGTGCCATATCAACACTTCCGCAGGCTGGTTCATCATTATACCGTTCAAGCCCGAATTTACCCTGAGCGGCATTCTGGGCAAAACTGTCTATAATTCCAAATCCCTTAACTCCATAGAATTTGAGAATCCACCCGGGGACATGCTGCTGCAGCACGCATGTTGTAATTCCACGGCTTGCAAAACCGCTTATCACAGCCTGGCACTCTTGGGCGTCTGCCACATGACATACATCGCTCTCCATTATTGCATGGGCATCTCCGCGTTTAACCCAGCAGGGCCAGCTGTTCCAACCGGAAGGTACACCCATCCCCGTATCTGCAACCACACTGTCTGGCACATATCCGCAATCCTGCAGGATAACCGTCTGTTGCTCACGTCTGCAGTTTATTACACCGGGAACGCTGTTTGTAACCGGGACTTTTGCTCCTGCCAGTATGCTCAGGGCCTGTGTGCTTCTGGCCATCTGGAAAATGCCGTCCAGGCCATCCGGAATACCCTTTTGACAGAGTTCAGCCTCTGTCATGCATTCCACGGTGTGTCCATGACTCTCCAGTTCACGCACAACCCCCTGGAAGACTGCATTGTCGGCATCCTTACGGTTTGGAGAGTAAATCTCTCCACGGCTAACACCCAGATATCTCATAATCCAAGAGCAAACTGCTGTGCCAGTTCCACATCGTGCTTATGGTCTACATCCACCACACGTCCCATATCGAATGCCTCAAGCTGGAAACCGTGTTCCAGCAAGCCGCGCTGAAACACGCGCAGCCGGGTCTGCCCGCTGTCCACACATTCAGACAGCACATCCAGGGCGCAGCCATCCAGCGCATATACCCCAGCCGACACATAGTTGCAAGTGCCACGTTCATCGCGGAACGCACTGATAGACATATCCGGTCTTGTCTCTACATAGAGAGGTTTTTCATCGTCAATGAAAGGCGTTACTCCCATAATGCCATGGGCCGATGTCAACGCAAACCGCTCTGTCATACGTCTTAGGATACTCTCCTGGAACACGGTATCTACGGTAGTCACACAGAACTTTCCGGTTCCCAGGTACGGAGCCAGTTCCAGCATGCTGTGCATGGGAGTTGGAGTACGTTTTACCACCAGGTCTATAGGCAGCTCACCGGACAGCCTGTCCATAAAGTCCACTGTCTGCGGATTCTCTCCGTTCACTATTACAGCTATGCGTTCTGCTCCACAGTTCATGAAAATGCGTGCAAGACGCTCTATCATGGGCACTCCGCATATAGGCACGAGCGGTTTTGGAATACCAAAACCTTCCTGTGCAAGACGGCTACCCTCTCCTGCTGAGATTATTCCAAAACGCATGAACCGGAATCAGAGATCTGTATTCTTGGCAGCAAGATGCTTAAGGCGGTCGCTGTCATCGCGACGGTCAAAATACAATTTCTTGAGAGGATTGGCAGAGATGGCCTCCTCGTTCCTGCGACTGCGGAAAATGTCTATGGCAGCAAATATTGCCTCGCGCATGGAGGCTGGGCTGGCCAGTCCCTTTCCTGCAATATCGTAGGCTGTACCATGATCAGGTGATGTGCGTATTACAGGCAGACCTGCAGTGTAATTTACACCGCAATCCATATCGAGAGCCTTGAGTGGAATAAGTCCCTGGTCATGATACATGGCAAGTATGGCATCAAAATAGCGGTATTCGCCACTTCCAAAGAATCCATCGGCAGAGAAAGGTCCAAAACACTGCACATTCTGGGCAACCATTTCCTCTATGGCAGGCTTGATTATCTCATTCTCCTCTGTGCCTATCAGACCGTCATCGCTTGCATGCGGGTTAAGTGCAAGCACAGCTATACGTGGTATCTCTATTCCAAAATCCTTCTTGAGAGAATTGTTCAGGATTTCAAGCTTGTCCTTGATGTTATCCTTGCTCAGGACCTTGGAAACCTTTGATATGGGCTCGTGTACTGTAGCCAGTGCCACTCTCATGGAACTGTTCATGAGAATCATGAGGGCATGTTCTCCATTGCCAAGTTCAGACTCAATGTACTCTGTATGACCGGGAAAATGGAATGCATCGGAATGTATTGTCTTCTTGTTGATAGGTGCAGTAACAAGAACATCTATACGGCCCTCGCGATATTCCTTGATGGCGCGCTCGAGTGCCTGGTATGCAGCCTGGCCGCTCTCCTCTGTGGGTACGCCAAACTCAACCTTTACATCCTCGGCATTGCAGTTAACCAGGTTAAGACGGTCCGGCTGTGCATCGGATGCGGAATTAACTACATTGAAATTGGTCTGAGACTCTATGGCTTTCCTGTGATATGTAGCCACCTTTGGAGAACCGTACACTACCGGTGTGCAGAACTCAAACATGGTTGGATCTGAGAATGTCTTTAAGATTACCTCGTATCCAATACCATTTACATCACCCTGGGTGATACCAACTACTATCCTTTCACTCATTATATCTGTTTTTAGTTTTCGGGGTTAATAATAATCTCATCCAGATTATACTGGAAGCGCTGCAGGTCCAGTTCATCTGGCAAGTGCAGGGTATACAGTGCAGCCTCAAGTCTCTTAAGGACGTTTCTCTTGGGCTGGTTGGGGTAGAACACAAAAGCCTCGGCTACCACTACCCTCTGGTTCTTCTCATCTACACGGGAGACCGATACAAACGGACCGCCCATATCATAGCCCTTGATGTTCCACAGTCCGCGGACCACCTGTGCGTATGCTCCGTGTACGGTTTCATCGGACACAAGGACAAATGGCATACTGGTCATCATGTACTGTCCCTCACGTGGGCCTGGTACATTGACCTTCATTACGGAATCACGCTTGTGGACAAAATAATCAAGGGTAAACGTGTTGGTATCCCTGTATGGATAAGAATATACAACGAGGTTGACTACCTGCTCTACATTCTTTACAAATCTCTCGGTACGGGCCCACATAAAGTTACGTCCGGTCTTGAGCCTTGTAAGATCTGCAGGAGCCCATATCTCACAGCCAAACATACGCTTAACCTCCTCACTGATATGTGGTTGATGATCCTCCCTGAACAGTTCTGCCTGGCGGTTGAGCTCTGCCTTGTTAAAGAAATCCACCAACTGGTCGCGGTTTTCGTCCACATATTTCAGGAACGAGCGTGCATCGGGCGCCTGGATAGTCATTATGATCTGCGGTGCAGCATACACATCCTTGGAATACTTGAACCTGCATCTGGTATAGGTGGACTTGTCTATGTTCACAACAATGATATTGCGGCACAGGCGCAGTGTACGCGAAAAGTTATTCTCTGTAATCTTGGTTACCTTAAAGCTGGGCTCCGACTGGGCCATTCCGGCAACATCGTCGGTAAGTATTGAATAGAGGGTATCCACTGCACCATTCTGGAAATCATCGGGCTCACCTACAATCAGTATCTCATAAGGAGAACCGGCCGATGTAGGAGTAAGGACCGATTTCTTGCTAGAACGTACCTTGCGCTTGGCCTTGGTATTCTTAGCCTTTGCAGACTTGGCCTTTGCAGACTTGGTTTGAGTAGTCTCTGCCTTGGCCTGGGTATTGTCTGACCCGGGAGTGCCCTGTTCCGCCCTGTTACCACAGGCAGCCACAACAAGGACCGCCATCAGCATAATGATAACCCTGGAAAACAACTTTTTCATATCATAAAGGTTTTATTGTTGTGCATTTTTTGCTGTACTGAGCATGCCGCATGCAGCCCAGATATCCTCTCCCCTGGATGCCCTGATGGTAGTAAACACGCCATGTGCAGTCAGCCAGTCCCTGAACCTTATCATATCCTCCTCGGCTACAGGCCTGAGTGGGCTGTCAGGAATGGCATGGAATCTAATAAGATTAACCCTGCAGCTCAAGCCGGACAGGGCCTTTACCAGCAGACGGGCATCTTCTATGGAGTCATTCACGCCCTGGAACATGGTGTATTCAAACGAAAGACGTCTCTGATGGCTGAAATCGTACCTGGCCAGGACCTCCAGCATCTCTGACATGGAGTAAGCCTTCTCTGCAGGAATGAGCTGGATTCTCTTTTCCGGAGTTGGTGCATGCAGGCTCACTGCTATATGACACTCACAGCTCTCAACCAGTTGCTTGAGCTCGCGCCTGAGTCCTACCGTGGAGATTGTAATGCGCTTGGGGCTCCATCCGAATCCCCAGGCCGATGTAAGGATTTCCTGCACGGCAAGCACATTCTCAAGATTATCAAGAGGCTCGCCCATGCCCATGAACACCACGTTGGTAAGTTTTTCCTTACCGGGCAAGGACAGGATCTGATTCAGGATCTCTCCGGCTGTGAGCGACGCAGTATAGTGCTGACGTCCGGTCATGCAGAACACACAACCCATCTTGCATCCCACCTGGCTGGAGATACACAGGGTAGCACGGTCATCATCGGGTATGTAAACAGCCTCTACAAAACGGCCATCCTGTACCGGGAAAAGATATTTTACCGTACCGTCCACCGATGCCTTGCTCTCTGCCGGGGCCTGGAGACTCACCTCATACTGTTCCTGCAGTCTGGAACGGAACTTGAGGGATATGTTGGTCATCCTGTCTATGGAATCTACCTGCTTTACATACAGCCAGTCAGCCATCTGTTTGGCGGTAAACAACGGCATGCCATTCTCCACAGCTACCTGCTGCAGCTGTGCAAGAGTCATTCCTATGAGATTCTTCCTGTTCATATAGTACGCAAAGGTATAATAAAATAACTATATTTGTAATTGGTTTAACACCATTCAGCCCAGCTAAATACAATTATATGATTCAAACAGTAGAACTTCCCCAATATGGTTGCTCCACAGCAACAGTACAATCCATAATAGGCACCTGCCAGAACAATGCAATAATACTGAATATAAGCGGCGGTAACGTTCAGCTCAGCCAGGAGGCACAGGACAGGATGTACCAGTTTGCAATGTCAAACGGTGCAGGTATGGTATATTCTGACTATCTCAAGTCTGTTGGTCAGGACTCAATCGTACCGGCACCGCTCATAGACATGCAGGCCGGCAGTCTGCGCGACGATTTTGACCTGGGTGCCCTGGTGCTCATTACCCGCAGCGGAATGGATGCATACCTGGCCCAGAAAAACCTGGAAAGTTTTGAGACTGCAGGATTCTATCAGCTCAGGCTGGCCATACAGAGGCAATTGCCTATACTGCGCATTCCGCAACCCCTGTACACCATACAGGAGACCGATTTCAGGACATCGGGCCAGAAACAGTTTGACTATGTAAATCCACGCAACCGCAGTGTCCAGATTGAGATGGAACAGGCTTGCACCGAGCATCTTGGTCTGATTGGAGGACTTGTAGCACCGGATTCTGGCGCCGCGGTGAACGTAAACGGAGAGGATTTTCCAGTGCTGGTATCGGTAGTCATACCGGTAAGGAACCGTGAACGCACCATAGCACATGCCGTTAAGTCGGCTCTTGAACAGCAGGTTCAGGGTGGCATGAACGTTATTGTTGTAGATAACCATTCGACCGATTCAACCACATCCATACTCAGGGATATGGCCAGCAGGGACTCACGTCTAATACATATAATTCCAGAAAGGACAGACCTTGGAATAGGCGGTTGCTGGAACCTGGCAGTCAATGCACCACAGTGCGGACGTTTTGCAGTGCAGCTGGACAGCGATGACCTCTACAGCAGCCCATCTACCCTGCAAAAGGTTGTAGACAAGTTCCGCGAGGGTGGATATTCCATGGTGATAGGCAGTTACCGCATGTGTAACTTTGATTTGGAAACCCTGCCACCGGGAATGATTGACCACAGGGAATGGACTCCTCAGAACGGACCCAACAATGCACTCCGCATTAACGGACTGGGAGCCCCGCGTGCATTCTACACACCAGTAATCAGAAAGATAGGCTTTCCAAATGTAAGTTACGGAGAGGATTACGCAGTAGCCATCCGGATTGCAGGAGAATACCGTATTGGCCGCATATTCGATGAACTTTACCTGTGCCGCCGATGGGAGGGCAACAGCGATGCCGCCCTTAGTCCAGAGCGTGTAAATGCAAACAATCTGTACAAGGATACCCTGCGCACAGCTGAATTGGAAAGACGCATCAACCATAACAGACAGTCATGAGCCATAGCATATTTGGTCATCTCAAGGAGATCCTGCGTAAACAGCTGGAGGTCTGGCCTGCAGCACGTGAATCTTTTGCCAGGCTGGAGAATGTACTGATAAGGAGATTGTCCACATCGGGACTGTCTCTCCAGTTCAACCCTGCCCGGATTGTTTCTACAGCAGCTCGCGTAAGACCGCAGGATATTGCCATGCGCCCCTGCTTTCTGTGTGCGGCCAACCGCCCCCAGGAGCAGCAGACCATAGCCATTGATGACAGTTTTGACCTGCTCATTAACCCATACCCCATCCTTAAGGAGCATTTCTGCGTAGTAAGCCGTACCCACAGGCCGCAGGCCTTCCGTGACTGCTACAGGGAGATGATTTCCATTGCATCGCAGTTGGAACCCGGCTACATGATTTTCTACAACGGCCCCAGGAGCGGAGCATCGGCCCCAGACCATCTGCACATGCAGATTGGCCGCAGCGAGGGCATTCCCCTTATAGACAAGCTGCGTCTCAATGAGCCACCTCAATCCAATGAGCCTGTAACCATACAGCCATTTGGTTTTCCTGTAATTGTTGTAAAGGGAGATGACCCTGAACCTGTCTGGGAGACAGTGAGCAGGATGCCTATATATGCCAACGAGTACGAACCGCGCATGAATGTGGTATCATTCAACCGGAACGGTACCGTTATAACTGCCATTATCCCACGCAGCAAGCACCGCCCGGACTGCTACTATGCACAGGATTCAAGCCGCAGGACCGTAAGTCCCGGAGCAATAGACATGTTTGGACTTGTAATAACTCCACGGCAGGAAGATTTTGAGGCATTGGACGAATGCCAGGTCCTGGATATCTACAGACAGGTTACACCCAGTCAGCCACAGATAAGGGTTGGCATAATGGCCGCAAATGAGATAAGTTTTAGTCTTAACGACCCCTACTCTTGCCAGAGAGAGGTCCTGGAGGGTTCCATGACCGTAAGGATGGAAAACGGCCGCATATCATGGAATGGTGTGCTGGTAGACAGCCTGACATTCAGGCCGGAGCAGGCGGGTGGTACATTTACCCTGCACGGAGTTACCATAGGAATTGGATTCCATTGGGAGCGCAAGGAGGATCAGACATTCTCCGGTTCACTCATGCTCATACCAGAGAACGGCCTTATCCGCGCCATCAACATACTTCCCGTAGAGGAATATCTGACCAGCGTAATCTCATCGGAAATGAAACCAACTGCAAATAGGGAATTCCTCAAGGCCCATGCCGTAATATCACGCAGTTGGGTACTTGCACAGCTCAAGCCGCAGCACAGCACAGCAGTGCAACCACTTACCAATAAATCAGAGCAGAGCAATTACATACTTGACCGCATTATAAAATGGTATGACCATGACCAGCACACCCTGTACGATGTATGTGCCGATGACCACTGCCAGCGCTATCAGGGAAGAACCCGTATAATCAGCGAGGCTGCACGTGCTGCCGTCCGCGATACATTTGCCGAGACACTGGTTTATGACGGTCATCTGTGTGATGCCAGGTTCAGCAAGTGCTGCGGTGGCATGACTGAGCAGTTTGAAACCTGTTGGCAGGATGAGCACAAGCCATATCTTATCCCTCTGCGGGACAGCAGTATCCATGAGAATACCCTGCCCAATCTAACTGTAGAGGAGAATGCACGCGAGTGGATACTCTCTACTCCCAAGTCATTCTGCAACTCTGCCAGCAACGAAATCCTTAAACAGTCCCTGAACGGCTATGACCTGGAGACCAATGATTTTTACCGATGGACTGTAGAGTATTCCGTGGAGCAGATATCAAGTCTCTTTATGCGTAAGTCCGGGGTCAACACTGGCATGATTACAGACCTTATCCCCATCAAGAGAGGTCCGTCCGGCCGTATAGAAGAACTCAGGGTTGTGGGCACAGAGAGCACCGTGACCATAGGAAAGGAGCTGGAGATAAGGCGCACCCTTTCCGAGTCACATCTTTTTAGCAGTGCATTCGTAATAGAGAAGAAGTATTCAGACAACGGTTCACTCACCTGCTTTGTACTACAGGGCGCAGGTTGGGGACACGGAGTTGGACTCTGCCAGATTGGAGCTGCGGTTATGGGAGCCAAGGGCTACAGTTACAGGGAAATCCTGCAGCACTATTATCCAGGAACAGAGATAGGCAAATACTACTGACCAGGCTTTTGATTACACGCAGGCTGCTACCATGAGCATGCTATGGCCGCAGCACTGTCCAGTGTATCGGGTTTTCCGGCATCTACCCATCGGCCGTCTGCCATGAGCACGGCACGCAACTTAAGGTCCGATGCATGGTCAACATAGAAATCTGTTATACCAAACTTTTCCTGTGGTATCCTGTCAAGATGTCCAAGCATGCCATGCGATAACACATGGATGCCCTGGAACGCACACGGAGCATAGTCTGACTTGTTGAAATCTGCAAGTGGTGAACGTACCTGACCGGTTTTTTCGTTACTCCATCCACACAGCATATCATTACTGTCAAAATACAGATATCTTGATGTACTGCGACGTGCAACCAGCAGGGTAGCATCGGCCCCACTCTCACAGTGACCTGCATACAACTCATGCAAGTCTACATCGGAGAATATATCTACGTTGTGAACCAGCACGGGATCTGTATTCTGGAACAGGTGCATGGCCTTGCGTATGCCGCCACCTGTATCGAGCAACAGGCCGGTCTCGTCCGAAATGCTTATATCCAGTCCAAAATTCCGGTTGCAGTCCAGATAATCACGCACCTTGTCCGAGAAATGGTGTACGTTTATTACAAAATGGTCAAATCCTGCCGCAGCAAGATGGCGCAGCTGATATTCCAGCATGGTATGGCCGGACAGTTCGACAAGTGCCTTGGGACGATCCTGCGTGTATTCACCCAAACGGGTGCCAAGTCCTGCTGCAAGTATCAGCGCATTCATAGCTCCTTGTGGATTTTGCGTTCACGATGTTCCAGGACAACATGTATGCTGTCTGCAAAAAGCTCCTTTAGGTGAGCGGCTGCATGCTCCGCGCAATACAGCGACCTGTGCCGACCACCAGTACATCCAAAACATATCATCAGGCTGGTAAAACCGCGTTTTATATATTTCTGCACCGCAGGGTCAATCAAACCGTACACGTTCCTGAGATATTCCTGAACCTCACCCTGTTCCTCCAGGAACTTTATGACCGGTGCATCTGCACCTGTAATCTGCTTATATTCATCATATTTGCCAGGATTGTGCATACTGCGGCAGTCAAATACAAATCCGCCTCCGTTTCCACTGGTATCCTGTGGTATTCCCTTGCGGTATGAAAAACTCATAACCTTTACCGTGAGCCTGTCATCCTTACAAACCGCCTGCTCGGAGAACTGCGGCAGGCAAGCCAGCCTGGAAAGAATGACTGTAAGATATGGATAGTCGGCTGCACCTACGTCAAGAAGTGTCCTTAGGTTAGCCATGGCAGCGGGTATGCTCTGCAGGAAATGTGTCTTATGCTCAAAATAACCACGGTAGCCGTAAGCGCCCAGTACCTGCAGGGTACGGAACAGCACAAAGTGCATGAGCCTGGTACGGAACTGGCCGGCATCTACTGCCTGGTAACGGCTGAGCGACTCCAGGTACACATCAATGAGGTGCTGCCTTAGTTCATCGGGATAAGCGGCACGGGCCTGCCACAGGAACGATGCCACATCATAGTATATGGGACCACGGCGGCCTCCCTGGAAATCAATGAACCATGGCTGGCCGTCCTTTACCATCACGTTGCGTGCCTGGAAATCACGGTACATGAACGTCCCGTAGGGTGCATCCTGTAGCAGTATGTCGGCAAGTCTTTCAAAATCATCCTCCAGGCGTGATTCATGGAACTCAATTCCAGTTGCCTTGAGGAAACAGTATTTAAAATAATTCAGATCCCAGAGTATACTGCGGCGGTCAAATGACTCCGCTGGAAAGCAACGGCTAAAATCCAGTCCCTGTCCGCCCTTGAACTGAAGGTCAGGAAGCAGCGCTATGGTTTTTTCCAGCAGTCCGGTGTTTCCCAACATGGAAAACAGGCTGTCATCGCCAAGATCCTGCTGTAGATAGCACATCCTGTCGTCCGATACAGCATACAGCTTCGGTACGGGAAGTCCGGCATCATGCATGTGACGGCAGATGGTAAAGAACGCCTCATTCTCATCGGCATTGGTACCTTCTACTCCCACCATCGTCACAGAGTCCATACTCATGCGATAGTAAATGCGGTTAGAGCCGGCAGCCGTGAGTTGGGCCGCAGACTGTACCTCATGTCCGGTAACCTTCCTGAACAAATCCTTGAGTTCCTGTTTCATAGTCTTACTCTTATTGGAACACAAAGATAACGCGTATCATTTTCATTATTCCATGCTTGCACTAAGTTTATGTGGACAGTTGGGGAAAAAGCACTATATTCGCATTCATAAAACAAACCATATGAAAAAGATACTCTTTTCTGCACTCGTTGCACTCATTTCAATTGCTTGCGCCGCCAAGGGCGACAAAGTTCTGGTAACCTATTTCTCCGCATCCGGTACAACCAAATCCCTGGCTGCAGACCTGGCCAAAGCCACAGGTGCCGATCTTTTGGAGATAGTTCCAGTCAAGCCTTACACCGAATCCGACCTGGATTACCGCAACCAGCAGTCACGCTCCATGGTAGAAATGCGTGACAAGGATTCACGTCCAGAAATCAAGACCATAATAGAAAAGCCAGAACAGTACGGTACCATTTACATAGGTTTCCCTATCTGGGGCAATCTTGCGCCAACCATTATCAACTCATTCATTGAGAAAAACAACCTTAAAGACATGACTATCATTACTTTCTCCACATCAGGAAGCAGTGATATATCAAACTCAACCAACATGCTCAAGGAAAGTTATCCTGAACTCAGTTGGAAGCAGGGTACCACACTCAAGCGCAATCCTACAGAACAGGATCGTAAGGATGTAATAACAACACTCAAGAACATACTCGAATCCAAGTAAACGTGGCTACTCCAAGAAGGACCTGGGCATGGGTGCCCACACTGTATTTTGCCGAAGGACTGCCATACGTACTGATTGTAACAGTATCGGCACTCATGTTCAAGCAACTCGGCATAAGCAATACCGATGTTGCATTGTACACGAGCTGGCTGTACCTGCCATGGGTAATCAAGCCCCTGTGGAGCCCTTTTGTTGACCTGGCTAAAACCAAGCGCTGGTGGTTGCTGCTCACCCAGTTCATACTGGGCGCAGGTCTGGCCGCCATAGGGCTTACACTGCATGCCACAGATTTCTTTAGATGGTCACTTACCATCATGTGGCTGCTGGCTTTCAGTTCTGCAACCCATGACATATCCATAGACGGTTTTTACCTGCTAGGCCTTGACGAAGGTGAGCAATCCCTGTTTGTAGGCATAAGGAACACCGCTTACAGAATAGCCATGATAGCCGGACAGGGTGGCCTGCTTATCCTGGTTGGACAGTTAGAGAAATTCACAGGCAGTACGGTACAGGCATGGAGTACAGGCTTTATCATTGCCGGTGTTATAATGTTCCTGCTTTACCTCTACCATTCGTGGATACTTCCACACCCGGTTGCAGACTGCACTATAGAAATCTCCGGAAAAAACCTGTTCAAGGAGTTTGGCCGTACATTCATATCCTATTTCCGCAAGCCGGACATCCTTACTGCTGTACTGTTTATACTGCTTTTCAGGTTTCCTGAGGCCCAGCTGGGAAAGATAGCACCGCTCTTTCTTGTAGATTCCATAGAAAACGGTGGTCTTGGACTCACAACTGCCCAGATAGGTTTTGCACAGGGTACCCTGGGAGTCATAGGATTGCTGGCAGGAGGTATCCTGGGTGGTATTACCCTCTCCAGGTATGGCCTTAAGAAATGTATCTGGTGGATGGTAGGAGCAATATCCCTGCCTGACCTTGTATATGTATATCTTAGCTGGCTGCCCACACAGAACATAGCTGTTGTAAGCAGTTGCATCTTTATTGAGCAATTGGGCTACGGATTTGGCTTTACGGCATTCACGCTGTTCCTCATGTATGTAGCACGTGGAGAACACCAGACTTCACACTATGCCATAAGTACTGGAATAATGGCTCTGGGTATGATGTTGCCCGGAATGATATCGGGCAAGCTCCAGGAGTTCATGGGATACCGCATGTTCTTTATCTGGATTATTGCATGCTGTCTTGTAACATGCCTGGTATCAGCCCTTATAAAATATGAACCCGAATTTGGAAAAAAACAATGATACTGATAGTAGACAGTGGCTCCACAAAGACTGACTGGGCTTTCTACAACCCAAAAGGTCTTAAAGTATTCAAGACTCAGGGTATTAACCCATACCATCAGACACCTGCTGCAATTACAGACATTATCCGCAATGAGCTTATCTCCCAAACATCAGATTATCCTGGTCAGGAGGTTAAGGAACTGCACTATTATGGTGCCGGCTGCGCCAACCAGTCTATCTGCTTGCAGATGTGCAATATACTTAAGGAGTTCTTTCCCAATGCCGCCATCTCCGTAGAAAGCGATATGCTCGGCGCTGCCCGTGCCCTATGCGGCCGCTCCGAAGGTGTGGCATGCGTACTTGGCACCGGATCCAACTCATGCCTGTACAATGGCCAGGCCATAGTTGACCAGGTACCTTCTCTCGGATATATCCTGGGCGACGAGGGTAGCAGTGTGGCCCTGGGCAAGCGCTTGATTGGAGACTGTCTAAAACGCCAGTTGCCAGAATCTGTCTGCAATGAATTCTTGGAACGTTATGGGCTCACCAAGGACAGCATCATTGAGAGCGTTTACCGTCAGCCCATGCCCAACCGCTTTATTGCCGGTTTTGCCCCATTCCTTTACGAGAAACGCAATATCCCCGAGGTTCACAAGCTGCTTATATACTGTTTCAGGGAGTTCTTTACCCGCAATGTAATCAATTACCACAAGCCATGGTTACCGGTTCATTTTGTAGGATCCCTGGCTGCAAATTTCTCCCAGGAACTAACCGAGACAGCAGAGTCTGTAGGTATGGCAATAGGTAAGATAGAGGCAAGTCCTCTGACCGGTCTCCTTGATTATCATAAGTAACGGATATCCGTCATAGGCTTGGCCACATAAAAAAAGAATGACTTTGGAAAGTCATTCTTTTTTGTTTATCTGTCCTGATGCTGCATACGAGGCTGCCCAAACTGGGGCCATTGCCTGTTGGATTGCATCTGCTGATACTGATGCCCACGTGTTTGCTGGATATCCTTTAACAACTGGCTGTTGAACTGCTCCTCTGCGTTCTGGATCTTAAGGATCTTGGATGCCGGTAATACCTGCTTGTATTTCTCCAGATACTCCTTTTCCAGCTCAGCAATCTTGATGTTTGTATTGGCCCTGGCATCGATAGCCTTCTGGCTCTGTTCCTCGGTCATTACGGTTCCAGGCTCCTGGCGCATGGTGCGTCTTATCTCCATATTGAGCTGGCGTTTCTTTTGCTGCAGTTCATTATACAATGGAAAGAAAGCCTTGGCCTCCTGCTCTGTAAGTTCTGCCTTCTCTGTAAAGAACTGCTGTTGCTGTTTCCAATACTCAGAGGCTGAGAACTGTCCGCTACGGTTAGGAACCGGTTGCTGATGGTTTGTATTGAATTGTGGCCAGTTACGCCTGAATGGCGCGTTGCCATTCTGTACCCTCTGGTCCTGGCCAAAAGCAGACGACGCAGAGAGAAGGCATACTGCTAATAGTAAGAATCCTTTTCTCATAACGGTCAATTAGCTCCAACAAGTGTGTAATAGAGTGTAAAGTCGTCTATCATGGAAGTCTCAAGGAAAGAGTCTATATACTCCTCTGAGTATATGGTTGTTTCCTGAGTCTGCGCCATTTCTGCATTCCTGGAATTTGTAACCCCAACACCTGCCTTCATTATGAAATACATTCCGGCAAAAGCAGCTGCAGCATAGATGTAAGGCTTTAATCTCATCCATGGAGTTACATTAATCTTAATGGTATGAGCAGACTCCTGCTCTGGAAGCGCAGACATGATATTCTGCGTAAGGTTATCAAAGTAACCCTCCGGAACAGAAAACGGTCTGCGTGACCCGCATTCATCAAGATTGTATTTAATATCCTTTTTCATACCGATGATTTGACAGGTGATACACAAAAAGGTTTAATCCTTATTATTGAAAAACTCCTCAATTTTCTTTACAGCTATATGATACGATGCCTTGAGTGCTCCTACGCTTGTTCCAAGCGCTTCCGAGATATCCTCATATTTCATCTCATTAAAATACTTCATGTTAAATACCATACGCTGTTTTTCCGGCAGCGTTGCAATTGCTTCCTGGAGCTGACGTTCAGTCTCATTGCCATCAAAATAGGGATCTCCCTCAAGGCGGTCAGCAACACTGAGATCCTCATTGGAGTCTGTATCTATGGAAACGGTCTGTTTTTGTTTGTTCAGAAACGTAAGAGTCTCATTGATTGCAATCCTATACAGCCATGTAGATATCTTGGAATAGCCCATAAATGAATCCAGATTCATCCAGGCCTTAATGAAAGTATTCTGAAGTATGTCATTGGCATCGTCATGAGACAATACCATGTGACGTATCTGCCAGTACAGTTTTTCGTTGAAATTGTTCACAATGGATTCAAATGCACGACGTCTTGAGATGTCATCCTCGCGGAGCATCTCCAGAATCTTTTTCTCGTCATACACCATCATGAAGGGTTAGATTTCTATCGTAAGGTTTTCTTTAGCCAGTATGGTATTGGGAAATATCTCCACAGCTTCATCGCGCAACTTGGTTTCATCAGTATATCTGGCGGAGAAATGGCCCAGTATCAGTTTGGAGGCATTGGCCTCAAGTGCGGTACGCGCTGCATCGGTACATGTACTGTGAAAATGTTTCTTGGCTCTATCGGCATCGGCCTGGGCATAAGTACTGTCGTGATAAATCATATCCACACCTTTTATTACAGGTATCATGGACGGATTGTAGGTAGTATCACAGCAGTACGCATAACTGCGGCCGGGATCTGCCGGTTTGGTAAGGCGTGAATGTGGAATTACCGTTCCATCTGCAGTTACAAAATCGCCACCATCCTTAATCCTGGCATAATCCCATTGAGGTACACCATAGAAATCGGCAGCACTGCGGTCCAGATGATCCTGTGTACCTTTTTCCTTGAACAGGAACCCACAGCACGGTACACGGTGACGCAGTGGGAATGCTGTCACAGTGAGCGAACGGTCCTCATAGACAGTGCTTACCTCGTTGGTATTGAATCCCTGGAATACTACCTCAAACTCCATATCGCGGCAGTAAAACTCCAGTTCCTGCTCCAGCAGTGGTCCAAGTTCCTTGGGGGCATGTACAAACATGGGGGCTGTGCGTCCCAGAAGGGCAAAAGATGATATCATTCCCAGGAGTCCAAAACAATGGTCTCCGTGCAGATGGGAAATAAATATATGGTTTATGCGTGCAAATGCCACTTTGGAACGGCGCAATTGGATCTGGGTACCCTCACCGCAGTCCACCATAAACAGTTTACCACGTACATCAACTACCTGCGACGATGTATAGTGCTTGGGGCTGGGAGTTGCCGAACCGCATCCAAGTATAGTAACACTGAACTTTTCCATATACGTGCGTAAAGATACAAAAAAAGGACCGCACGTGCGCGCGGTCCTTTTATTAAAGAATGCTATAAAAAGTCTATTACTTTCCGCTTTCGAGCTGCTCCTTGAGTGCTGCAAGTGCATCAATATCACCAAGGGTGGTAGATGCAGCCTGGTTCTGGATTGCTGGTTCAGCAGCCTCCTTCTTGGCACTAGCCTTGCGAGCGGCCTTCTTCTCTGCCCTAGCCTCAGCCTTAGCAATATCCTCGAATATGCGGCTGTGTGAGAGAATGATTCTCTTGGAATCCTTGTTGAACTCAATAACCTTGAACTGGAGAGTCTCACCCTGCTGTGCCTGTGAGCCATCTTCCTTAACCAGGTGCTTAGGAGTAGCAAAGCCCTCAACACCCTCCTCAAGAGAGATAACTGCACCCTTATCCATCATCTCGGTAATCTTACCCTCGTGGATTGAATCTACAGTGTAAACAGACTCATACTTGTCCCAAGGATTCTCCTCGAGCTGCTTGTGACCAAGGCTCAGACGACGGTTGTCCTTGTCTATCTCCAGAACTACTACATCGATAGGAGCACCGATTGTGGTGAACTCTGAAGGATGCTTAACCTTCTTGGTCCAGCTCAGATCGCTGATGTGGATCAAGCCGTCAACGCCCTCCTCAATCTCAACAAAGATACCAAAGTTAGTAAAGTTGCGTACTGTAGCAGTGTGCTTTGAACCGATAGGATATCTCTCCTCGATGTTCTCCCATGGATCCTGCTTGAGCTGCTTGATACCCAGAGACATCTTGCGCTCTGCACGGTCAAGTGTAAGGATAACAGCCTCAACCTCGTCGCCAACCTTGATGAAGTCCTGAGCTGAACGCAGGTGCTGGCTCCATGACATTTCTGAAACGTGGATCAGACCCTCTACGCCCGGAGCAATCTCAATGAATGCGCCGTAGTCGGCCATAACAACAACCTTACCCTTAACAACATCGCCAACCTTGAGCTCTGCATCCAGAGAATCCCATGGATGTGGAGTAAGCTGCTTGAGACCCAGAGCAATACGCTTCTTCTCATCGTCAAAGTCAAGAATAACAACGTTGATCTTCTGATCAAGCTCAACGATCTCCTTAGGATCGCTTACGCGGCCCCAGCTGAGGTCAGTGATATGGATAAGACCGTCTACACCGCCCAGGTCAATGAATACACCATAAGAGGTGATGTTCTTAACGGTACCCTCAAGTACCTGACCCTTCTCGAGCTTGCTGATGATCTCCTTCTTCTGCTGCTCAAGCTCTTCCTCAATGAGAGCCTTGTGTGATACAACTACGTTGCGGTATTCCTGGTTGATCTTGATAACCTTGAACTCCATGGTCTTACCAACAAATACATCGTAGTCGCGGATTGGCTTAACATCAATCTGTGATCCTGGCAGGAAGGCCTCAATGCCGAATACATCGACAATCATACCACCCTTTGTACGGCACTTGATGTAACCCTTTACGATTTCCTGTGATTCCAGAGCCTCGTTTACGCGATCCCATGAGCGTGTTTCACGAGCCTTCTTATGTGAAAGAAGAAGCTGACCCTTTCTATCCTCAGTGTTTTCAATGTAAACCTCAACTTCGTCACCTACCTTGAGGTCTGGATTGTAGCGGAATTCGCTTACGGGAATGATACCGTCGGACTTGTATCCAATGTTAACGATAACCTCGCGCTTGCTGATGGCTGTAACAGTACCAATAACAACCTCGTCATCGGCTACCTTGTTAAGGGTTGTGTCATAAGCCTGCTCGAGCTGCTCCTTAGACATGCCAGTTGCGGCATTTCCATTTTCAAAAGCATCCCAGTCAAATTCCTGAAGGGGAGCTACATTCTTTAAATTCTCCATTAGTAAAAAACTAAGATAAAGTTAGACAATATGTTTATAATCTCATGCAATATACCACTGGGGCATAATGCGGGCGCAAAGGTACAACTTTATCTTGAAAATCAATCAAATATCTGCCAATTATTCAGGATTTTCCATCAATGGCCGGCAGAGCACCCGTGGAATTACTTTCCCCAGCGGAATTTTTTAAAGAAAGAGATAGGTATCTCACTCACAATGATAATGCCCAGGACAATAGCCATGCACACCTTGAACGAGTTGAATCCAGACATAAGGCCATCATTAAACCTCTGGCACATAAGATAATAAGTGGTCCAATATATACCAGCTCCGGGCACCAGCGGCAGCATGCCGCTTATAATATACATGGTGGAAGGCCGGTGTCGCCACACAGCAAAAAGCCTGGATGCGGTTGCAATGGTAAGAGTGGCAAAGAACGACGATTCTACCACAGACAGTTCAAGCGTGATGAATGATATATAATAGGCCAGCCATCCAAGGGTTCCAACTATTCCCGACGATACATACTCCCTTTTCTCAATTCCATAGATGGCTGCAAAGGCAAACGTGCCTATGAATGCCGATATGAGCTGGCATGGCAACCTGAGTATGAACGGGTCATAGGTCTGGCCGTTCAGCTGTATGACTCCACCCTCCAGATAGCCATCGGCCATAAGTGTAACAGAAACACCGATGGCTATACAGAGAAAGGTCATGATGGCATCGAGCAGGCGGGCCGATCCCGCAAGGTAGTCCTGTCCAGCAAGGTCGCGGATACCGTTGGTAAAGGCCATTCCGGGAATAAGGAGGATTATTGTTCCCACAATCATGTTTCCAAAATTCCGTCCTAATCCTATATGCAGGAACAATATGCACAGCGCTGTACATATTGCGGCGCCAAGTATGTTGGTAAGCGGTTTAGACAGATTGCGTGAATAGAAATGCAGTACACAGGCCCACGCAATCACGGCAATAAGGGCCGATGCCGCACAATCCAGCAGACTACCGCCAAAAATTCCACAGAAACCGGCACATCCAAGAGCTGCAAACAACAGTTGCTCATGGAATGGTTTAGCAGGCATGTCATTTATCTCTTCTATGCGCCGACAGGCCTCATCTATGGGAATGTTATTGTTCTCTATCTCCCTGGAAAGCTGATTGATAGCCGAAACCTTGTCCAACTGGGGACCCTTGAATGGAATAAAATCAATGTTTGAGTAACCACCCTTACCAGAGGTGAATATTCCGTTGCTCAGTACAAAATGGTTTGTCATGGAATACCCGTAATGGGCTGCAATGCGCTCCATTGTTTCCTGGACACGGCGTATCTCCGCTCCACTTTCCAGCAGGATACGTCCTGCCCTGTTTGCAAGATCAAAAGCCTGAGCCTGTGTAACCTCCGATAGTTTTTCCTCCATCTATGTCAGTATTTTGCATCAAGAGTGTACGGAACTCCCGATGCAGTAATTCCGGCGGCCTCCACATTGAAATGCCTGGTAATGGAACTGTTGTAGAATTCCACGGTTGCGTGGCCATTCTCATCGGTTATTACATTAGGATTCCAGTATAGGGTACGCCTGTAATCAACATCGCCGGGTATTGGTCCGTTAGGATACTCCGGAGCATAGAAACTGTATGGCCTGGAGTAACCATCTACCGTAGTCAGGCGCTGATTCAGGTTCATGATCTCCTTCCTGGTGCTCAGTTCAAAATCCTCCTTGAGCAGGATATCTACCATGAAAACTACCTTATATGCTCCTGAGCCGCTGCTTCCCTTGTCATTCATGGCAGCTATACGGTCCATGTCTATGGTCCTGTCAAGGTAATCAGAATACAACGGAGAGTGTTCCCATGCCTCCTCCATATACATTGGCCTGTCATAGACCATAATGCTCCTTATATCGCGTGTATCCATAGATGAAGCATAGGCCGATGCACTCATGGAAGTCTCGCCCGACTCAAAATCCAGGTCCCTGTACTTACTCTGGGTATGGGCATAGATATATGCCGGATAGCCATTTATAATCAGTGTTTCCTTGTTTGAGCCGGTATCATCGGGCACTACAGACAGGTCATAACCCTTTTCAAGAAGATAGCCATATACATCTATGGAGTACTCTCCCTTATCCAGTTCAAGCTCCACATCCTTCATTACATCGTATGCCTGGAACTTGTAATAGTCCACATAACGGCGATGCTCATCAATCTCCACGTCTGGCAGTATGTATCCTGTCTCTATGTTGATAACGGTTGGAAGTCCGTCATCCACCGGCTCAGTAGCATTTTTTGTCCTTGGCTTGAGAGCCGAGTTACCAACAAACACCTCCTCTCCGGGATAATACTCCCTTACCGCAGGAGTCTTGGACCTCTCGAGCATTATTCTTGCAGGTGTTCCAATCAGGGTATTCCTCTTAGGAGTTGCCTTGATTGACAGTCTTGCCTTGTCATAGAAGGGCACTCCAATATCAAATCCAAAATAGCCGGAATTGTCTGTAATATAGGAGAACTGTTCAGTAAGGCTCTTGTCTACAGGCACCAGGGTTGCGCTGACCTCTACTTTTGAGAGAGGTTTGTTGCCATTGGGATTAAGAACCCAGCCGTTCAGGCTCAGGCCAGTCTCCTGGCGGTATGTCTCCTTGAATTCAACATTGCCCGACATGGCGCTCCAGTCATATCTCTCCCATCCCTGTACCATGCAGAGCAGATCCAGGTCACGCAGACGGTTCTCATTCTCCGGATCAAAATAATATGCCGGTTTCTCTATGTAGCCCTTCAGGTCCGATGACAACAGGAAATTAATTCTCAGATCATCGGTAAAAACATTGGCCTGACTGCGGCTGTCACGGACTGCCAGGCTAAAACGGTCACGGAAAGCGGCGCCCTTGCCATCGGACAGGGAGAAAGTGAGTGCCACTTTCTCAAATGGTCCATAAGAGCCCTTGTCGGCTGCAATCTTAAGTTCAGGTACAGCCACATTGTCATTGTTATGATAGAATGAACGCACTGCCACAATCTCTCCCTTTGGGGTGAACATGGTAAAGCGGATCACACCTTCGGGAAGCTGGGCAAGAGAGAATCCCTGGTTTGTCTGGCTCTCCAGTGTCAGGGTGGCAAAACTTACCACGTCGCCACGGCAGGTAAGGGTAATACCCATCTCCTGCCCTACCAGATCCTGGGTAGAACGGATATCAAAGACTATACTGTCCTTTTGGGGCATAACGGCCTGGAGGGCACAGCCGGACTGAACGGCATCGGGCAGCTGGAAAGAGCGGGAATCATTTCCCGATGTAAACCTTACGCTGTTCCGGCGGGACTGTGGGGTAAACACAAAAGATCCCATTCCGTCATGCTCAGTTGCAAATGTTATATCCGTACCACTTAGGCTACCCTCTGCCTCCATGCCAAGTCCGTTCTCCTGGGTAACCTTAAAAGCCACGCGGCAGGGCTGTCCTATTACCAGATTACCACCCTCAGGAAAGAACATTGCATTGATATTCCTCTGTTTGGGAGTCTCCGGACGTATGGGATGGACATTCTTCTGCATTACCGTGATGGTAGGGTTCTCCTCATAGAAATTTCCTTCTTTCTTAGGTTTGTCATACACGGCAAACACACGGGAGAAAATTGCCTCGGGGTTAAAGTTCTGCATATAGTTGGTATATGCCCTTACCTCGTAAAAACCGCTTGGGTAGTTTACCATACCCCTAAGGTCACGAGCCTGCGCCGTAGATGCATCAATCAGGGTGAGCGAACCATCGGCCTGGCCTGCCACAATCATGAGTTTCTGCTGCTTGAGCAGTACGCCATCGGGAGAGAGAAGGTCCACGTAGAGCACACGGCTCTCACTGCGTTTAAGGGACGATGCATTTACCACAAAAGCCTTGAACCAGATAGTCTCGCCAGTGTAGTACGATGTATTGTCAAACTGCAGGAACACTTTTTCCTGCGGGAATATGCTGTTGAACTGGTGTATGTTACCAGCAAATTTCATGAGTGAGTCTATTTCGGCCTGACCTGCGCGGCATGGAGAATGCATAAAGCATAGCACAGACAGTGTTACGAGCAACCTGGATAGTAATGATGTAAGGTTTGAGTTAGGTCCCATTTTTATTTCTCTCTTTTTTGATAGCGCAAAAATAATGAAAATGCCAGAAAAATAATATATTTGCAATCCGTTATGAAATACGGATTTGACAACGATAAGTATCTAAAGATACAGTCCGAACACATCAAGGAGCGCATAGCTCAGTTCGGAGACAAGCTTTATCTTGAGTTCGGAGGCAAGCTCTTCGATGACCACCACGCCAGTCGTGTACTCCCCGGTTTTCAGCCAGACAGCAAGCTGCGCATGCTCATGCAGCTCAGTGACTGTGCCGAGATAGTAATAGTAATCAGTGCTCTCGACATAGAGAAGAACAAGGTACGCAGTGACCTTGGCATTACCTATGACAAGGATGTGCTGCGTCTGCGCGAGGAGTTTCAGAGCCGCGGACTGCTGGTTGGATCTGTTGTCATAACCCATTATAACCGTCAGGCCAGTGCCGATGCTTTCCGTGAGCGTCTTAAACGTCTGGGCATTGTAACCTACGTGCACTACACCATAGACGGCTACCCCAACAACGTAGATCTTATTGCATCCGATGAAGGATTTGGTCTTAATGACTATGTAGTAACCACACGTCCGCTGGTTGTAATTACTGCTCCAGGTCCGGGAAGTGGTAAGATGGCCGTATGTCTGAGCCAGCTCTATCAGGAGCAAAAGCACGGGGTTAAGGCCGGATATGCCAAGTTTGAGACATTCCCAATCTGGAATATTCCACTCAACCACCCTGTAAACATAGCTTACGAGGCTGCCACTGCCGATCTCAACGATGTAAACATGATTGACCCATTCCATCTTGAGGCATACGGCAAGACTACTGTAAACTACAACCGTGACATAGAGATATTCCCCGTTCTGGATGCCCTGTTCAAGGGTATCTATGGCAGCAACCCATACAAGTCTCCTACAGACATGGGTGTAAACATGGCCGGATTCTGCATAAGCCAGGATGAGGTTTGCTGCCGTGCTGCCAAGGACGAGGTTATACGTCGCTACTATACCGCCCTGGGAGATCTGGCAAGCGGTAAGGCAAATGAGAATGAGGTAAACAAGATTGCCCTGCTCATGAACAAGGCCGGAGTTACCACAGCATCGCGCCACACCACTGTTGCAGCCAAGGAACGCCAGGAGCAGACAGGTGTTGCCGCTGCAGCCATAGAACTGACCGACGGCACAATCATTACATCCAAGACCACGGAACTCCTTGGTCCTTGCGCAGCTCTTCTACTCAATGCAACCAAGCACCTTGCCGGCATTGGACACGATGTAAAGCTCATTCCACAGAACATGATTGAGCCCATACAGAAAACCAAGGTATCATATCTGCACGGCAAGAATCCACGTCTGCATACAGACGAGGTTCTTGTAGCTCTGTCCATACTCAGCCAGCAGGATGAGAACTGCCGCCATGCGCTGGATATGCTGCCGGAGCTTCGCGGTTGCCAGGTGCACTGCACCGTACTTCTGAGCGAGGTAGACCGCAAGATACTGAACAAGTTAGGCATAGGCCTGACATGCGATCCCGTAAAAAAGCAGACTTTATCCTAATCATCAGGCCGGCATTCCATAGTGCCAGCCCGCATTCATGATACGCACTTCCGTATTCTCCAATATGGAGCTCTGCACCCCTGAACAGGTGGAGCTCATGGTTCCGCTCGTACCGGAGCCACGCCGTTCACGGGCCTTGGAATACTCACACACTTTTGGACAGTTCTGCTGCCTCAAGTCATACCTGATGCTTGCAGAACTACTAAAGGAGAACTTTAACCTGGAAGAATTCAGCATATCTGTAGGCGAGCACGGAAAGCCCTATCTTGCCGAGCACCCGGACATTCATTTCAGCATAAGCCATTGCCGGAATGGGATAGCCGTAGCCGTGAGCGACCATCCTGTAGGGATAGACATTGAGTCTTTCCGCAAGGTAAGTCCAGCACTGATAGACAGATGCATGAATTCACAGGAGAAAGCCGCCATACAGGCATCGGACAATATGGAAAGGGAGTTTTCCAGGTTCTGGACACGCAAGGAAGCCGTATTCAAGCTTCTGGGAACAGGCATTACAGACAATATCAGGCACATACTCACGGACCAGATCTTGACAAATACCCAGACAGATAACAAAAAGGGCTATACCGTGTCTGTTGCACAGCTAGCCCTTTAAGACTTTGCCGGATAAGCGGCAGGTATGATCAATGTCTTTTCCAGAACAGGTGGGTTATATCCTTAAGTTCACCTCCCTCTATCTGATACATTTTCTGATTGGAATCCGGATTTGAAAGCGGTCCCCTGCTCTCATTATAGGGCCCAACCTTTACATAATCCAGACATCTGTAATCAAAACAGTCCGGCAGGTTCTGACGACCGGAATACCATGCCGTAAGCAAGCCTGCATCATGGACATAGGCACTCAGTTCCATTACCTTTTCCGGTTCACTGTCCCCACCCATAAAACATACACAGGTAATATCCCTGGCGTATTTTTCCAGCAGAGAATCTATCATATCCCGGTCCAGGACCAGGCCTATGTCATCCTGCAGATGGGGGCTGTGGCAACCGGGGCAGTGATTAGGACACTGTGAAATATTGAGAGCCAGCGTAACCTGCCCCGGTACTTCCTGAAAGACTATGTCATACGATGCTATTTTCATTCACCGGCAATCACATAGATGCGTAGTAACGCTTGCCTGCCTCTACCTGACGTGCTGCAGAGAAATTGCTTACACGCTTCATGTAACCGATAATACGGGTAAGATAATCTACATTGGTAGAATGGCAGTGAGGGCACTCCTTAAGATAGCGCTTGTCTATCTTGCCGCAATCGTTACAAACGGTATTCGGGATGTTGAATGTAAAGTAGTTGCAACCCTCCTGTGCAGCAACCTTGAGCAGCTGGCGGTACTGTGACTTTGACAGATGCTCCTCCAGATTGCAGTGCAGGGCCGAGCCACCGGTCAGATGTTCAATATACTTGGCGCCATGCAGGCGGAATCGGTCTATTACATTGAGAGTGGTATCCTCCACCTTGTAGAAATAACTGTTGTAGCAGTCGCGGGGAACGGCATATCCATCCTCCTTATCCCACTTGGCATGCTTTACACCTACGTTCTCTGCAGGGATCATCTCGCAGTTGAACATAATGCCCTTTGTGCGGTACTGCTTGTTCAGTTTCTCTACAATTCCCAGTACGGTCTGAACGTACTCTGTGTAGCGTGGGTTGTCTGAGATCTCTATACCCAGGAACTCGGCCGATTCAACCAGACCGTTAACTCCAATGGTCAGATACTGACGGCCTATGTTAACATAACCGGCATCGAACAGAGGAAGCATACCCTTGCTCTGCAGCTCCTTGAGGTTCTCGTTATAAGCCAGCTGAACCTTGTGCATGAGATCCACAACCTCCTCAATGTACTTCTGGTATGGGATACCCATTCTCTGAGCGTACTGAACGCAACGGTTCAGGTTGATGGTGAGCACGCTCTTGGAACCTGTGCTTACGCCACCGGCACCCAGAGTGTATGAGAAACCATTGTCTGTAATGGCATTGCGCAGACGGCAGCAGCTTGAAAGAGAATCGGCATTGTCGCTTATGTATGTAAAGAATGAGTGACCCTCGGCATACATTTCGGCAGTAAAGTCACCATACTCCTTATCTTTTACATCACCGTTCTCGGTGAGCAGGGCCATGGTCTCTACAGGGAATGTAAGTACGCAGCGGGTACGCTCATCGTTGAACCATTTCATAAAGCGTTTCTGCAGCCAGCTCAGAGACTCCCAGTTTGGCTTGGAGCCATCGGGGAACTGGAAGTTACCGAACAGAGACTCAAAATAGTACCTGTCATAGTAGCTTATATTCCAGAACACAGACTGGAAATTACGTGCACCGGTAGGCTGGTTTATGCTGTATACAACCTGCTGGAAATAGTCTGTGATAACCTTGTCTATAGTGCGCTTCCTTGTGCTCATGTCTACAACCTCATCGGCCCTCTGCCAGTAATCCAGGCCATACTCCTTCTCTATGAAGTAGTTCATATACATAAGGAACTCCGGAGTGGCACAGGCACCTGAAAGCATGGATGATACCATGAACACCATGTTTATGAATCCACCGCAGAATGCCTGCAGGTTGGACGGTGCAGTAGAGTTACCGCCAATGGACTTTGTACCGCCAAGCAGCCATGGATACATGGTTATACTTGCGCAGTAGTTGGCCAGGTTGGTCTCATCATTCTTGTAGATAAAATGCTGACGCAGCAGGCTCATGTATTTGTCGGCAACCTCCTTGCCAAACATTACACGGATGCGGTCACACAGCAGGCGGCGGTTAAGACGTATGAATCCCTTCTTGGGAAGTTCACCAATAAGGGTTGCAATATTCTTGTTCTCCACATTGGCATTTGAGTCAAACTTACTGCCCTCGGCTGCGTTTGATGCCTGGCAGTAGCCCATAAGGAATTCCAGCTTGGATTTGGTTTCACGGTCCTCGGCATGACGGTTACGGTACAGCATGTAAGTCTTGGCTACCTGATAGTAACCCTCTGCCATAAGCGCAACCTCTACCTGGTTCTGGATTTCCTCCACGCTCAGTCCACTCTGTATGCTCAGATGGCTGAGCACACCGGTCATTGTTTCTTCTGTTGCAAAGGCGCCCGATGCCAGGAAAGACTTGGCAATGGCAGCCTTGATCTTGTCAATGGCAAACACCTCGTGTTTACCATCACGTTTTACTATATATGTTTCCATTTTATAAATATTTGAATCGGCCCCGTAACCTGCAGGTGCAGTATTCATTGTTGCCAATGGCCGGTCTTCTGACTTATTCCATCCCAATGCGCCTTCCCGGGTCCAGAGGGCCCAGTGGCACAGATATGCATCAGGTTATCAAGAAATTACAGCAGCAGGAACTGTCCCGGACTTACACCGGATTCCAAATTATTCCGTATGGTTACCGTACCATAGAAAACCATTGACGGTCTCAAAGGTAAGTCAAATTTTGGCAGTTGATACCAATTGTTGATAACTTGTCCGGAACAGAAAAAAACTGTATTTTTGCGGCATGAAAAGGTTCGGAGTATCACTGGAAGATCAACTGCTGGAAACCCTGGATTCCTATGTCCTGGAGGAGGGTTTTGCCAATCGTTCGCAGGCCATCCGTTTCCTGATAGAAAAGAATGTGGCCGAAAAGAAATGGCAGTGCAACCACATAGTTGCCGGCACCATATTCATAATATATGACCAGCAGCGTTCCGACATCAGTTCCCGGATATCCGAGATTCAGATTGCCCACCAGGACCTTATCCTCTCCAGCACCCAGCACTATATATCGGAGGGAACCTGCCTGCATGTTGCAACCGTCATGGGCCAGGCCCACCAACTTACCAGCCTGGCAGACAGCATGATTTCCATAAAAGGAATACGCCATGGCAAGCTCCTCATGAGCCGGGCCGAATAGGCCTTTTTTTTTGAACAAATCGTGTTACCTTTTTGATTATTCGTGTTACAATCCATATCTTTGCACCCAAAACACAACATATAACCAAATATGAAACTATCAATCTTAACCTTACTGGCAGTAGCCCCAATCACAGCAACATGGGCCGATAATGCCACAGATTCAATCTCCATAAACGAGGTTGTAATTACCGGAACACGCACACAGACCGATGTCCGTCAGCTCTCACAGACCGTAACTGTAGTCGATCGCAGTGAGATAGAAGAATCCAACCGCACATCATTGCTCCCACTCCTTACCGAGCAGGTACCCGGACTTTTTGTAACCCAGCGCGGTTATACAGGATTTGGTGTATCGGGAGGAGCAGCAGGAAACATATCCATGCGTGGTATGTCCGGAAGTTCAGCACGTATGGTTGTACTTATAGACGGCCATCCTAATTATGCCGGTATTTTTGGTCACCCTGTAGCCGACTCATACCAGTCTCTCATGGCAGAGAAAGTAGAGATCCTGCGTGGTCCAGCTTCCATGCTCTATGGTTCTGGTGCCATGGCCGGTGTAGTAAACATTGTAACCAGGGATCAGGCAGACGGAACCCACGCACGTCTGAATGCGGGTTACGGTTCATTCAACACAGCACAGACTGAGTTGTCTGTAAGCAAGCGCAAGGACAAGTTCAGCGCCGTTGCCGGAGGCTCTTACAACCGCACTGATGGTCACCGTGACAATATGAATTTTGAGCAGTTTGCAGGTTTTGCCAAGCTCGGATATGATATTTCCAAGAACTGGAATGCATCGGCCAACGTAGATATTACACGCTTTACCGCCTCACAGCCAGGTTCAGTAATGTCTCCGCTCATAGATGCAGACCAAAAGATAACCCGCGGTACTACTGCTCTGTTCGTAGAAAACAGGTATGACAGGACTCAGGGTGCCGTAAGCCTGTTCTACAGTTGGGGTGACCACTGGATCAACGACGGCTACGCACCTGGAGCTGCACCAAAGGATTTCCGTTTTATATCTCATGACGAGATGTCGGGTGCATCGGCCTGGCAGAGCGTAGGTCTTTTTAAAGGCAACCGTCTGACCGTTGGTCTGGACTACTACCGTTATGGCGGCAAGGCCCACAATCACTTTGTAAGTGGAGCTCAGGCTGGTACCGACGTTCCACAGGTAGACAAGTACGAGAATGAACTTGCCGGATATGTTGAAATGCGTCAGAACCTGGGCAACTGGCTCACCCTGAATGCCGGACTCCGTGCAGACCACCACTCTACTGCTGGAACCGAGTACGTTCCACAGGCCGGTGCAGCATTCCATCTGCCAGCCAATGCAGAGGTTAAGCTCTCTGCCGGAAAGGGATTCCGTTACCCAATCATAAGGGAAATGTACATGTACAATCCCAAGAACCCCAAGCTCAAGGCTGAGTCACTCTGGAACTATGAACTTGCATTCTCACAGAATCTCATGGACGGACGCCTCATGTATGGAATCAACCTGTTCCACATGGACGTAGAAAACACCATACTTACTCTCCCGTCTGCAAACGGCCCACTCAATCAGAACAGTGGCGAACTCAAGAACTCTGGCGTGGAATTAGAAGCAGCGTATGCCGTTTCCAGCTGCATCAGGGTAAATGCCAACTACAGCTGGCTCAACATGAAAACACCTGTCATAGCTGCACCTGTTCACAAGGCATATCTTGGTGGTTCATACACCAAGGGCGCAATACATGCAAGCACTGGCCTGCAGTACATAAAGGATCTGTACACAACCCCCAAAACCGTTCAGCCTGCAACTGTAATAGCTAATACCGATGTAAAGGAGAGTTTCCTACTCTGGAACGCACGTTGTTCCTATCAGCTTACAGACATGGTTCAGATCTGGCTTAATGCAGACAACCTGCTGAACAAGAAATATCAGATCAACGCAGGCTATCCCATGCCGGGCATTGCATTCATGGGCGGAGTTAACCTCTCATTCTGATAGGAAAGTCTAAGCCTGGATAAAATCCATACAGGAAAGGGAATGACTACTTTTTGAGTCATTCCCTTTTATTTTTGGTACGGTTAAGCAAAACTCATAATTTTGCAGTCACAATACTTTTGGAAATGGAAGACCAGTTATACTACAGCATGTTCCAGGACCGTCTGGAACAGACACTACTTAAGATATGCACAGAGGCGGGAATGCTGGAGAGCACTTTGCTGCGTTCCGATGACATAGACCAGAAATGGAAAGAGTTTGCTCCCGATTACATAGCCGATGGCGTGCGCGAGATTGCAGACTACCCCACCGTATCTGTGGCATGGGCCGGATATATAGGCATGGCTGTAGCATGCTGGTGGAACAGGGACTGGAACAGATACAAGGACCAGCCCTACAGTTCGCTCAAAGGACCTCACGGGTTTGATGACATGGATGACCATATCATGGCCAATATACTTGGAATTGTGCCAGGCACCAAGGATTTCTCCAGGATAACATCGGTCATGCAGAGCTGCGCAGAATCGGCCGTAACCAGCATCCGTCAGGAAAGAATAGAACCACAGAGCCCCAGAGCGTTCTATGTATATGCCCGCACCGTGCAGGTCATGTTCTCCATAGGAGCCGCCCTGGAACTCTACCGCCTGGGTTACGAGTTCCGTAAGCTCAACTGATTAAAGCCAATCACAGGATTATGAGCGGCGGGCCTTGCGCTGTGGCTTACCCTGAGCCGCATTCCTGCCAGCACCCCTGCGTGATTTAACGGGTGCAATGTTTCCTCTTGACCTGGACTTGTCTTTCTTGCGACCACTGGATTCGCCGCGTGCCTTTCCACGTGCAGAACCATTGTCCTGAGGAAAGAAATCGCGCCAGTCACCGCTGTCCATGCTGTTCCAGAAATCATCATCCTGAGCAACCTGAACCTTTGGAGCACGTCTTGGAGCATGCTTAGGCACACTCTCATTGGTCTTGCTGGCAGGCTTGGTCTGCCTATTGGAAACAAACTCCTGAGCCTGGCGGGCCGATGCCTTTTCCCTGCGTGGAGCCTTATCGGACTTTTCCTCACGCGGAGCGTAATCAGACTTCTCCCTGCGTACTGTCGGAACTGCCTTCTCCTTATGGTCTTTTGAGTTTTCCTTGCGGTCGGCTATCTCTACAACAACATCGCGTCCACGGTATTTAATACCCTGGAGTCCGTTCAGAATCTCCTCTGAATACTCATCGGGACACTCAAAGAACGAGAAATTAAGCATCATGTCAATGCGGCCTACATCCACGCGTCCCGGGACATTACGGTTGAGCATCTCTATTACGTGAACAGGCTGTAGATGATCCTTCTTTCCAATATTCAGGAAGAAACGGGTATAGCCTTTCTGAGCATTTGGGCGCTCTTTTTTCTTGCGCTTTTCTTCTTCTACCTCCTTGTGTGTAACCTCCTCAAGTTCCGGTGCATCCTGGTAATAGCGCACAAAACGTCCAAACTCACGGGTAACAATACGTTTTACAATATCGTCCTTGTCCATCCAGTCCAGACGACGGAATATATCCGGCAGGAAGTCTGCTATCTGCTCCTCGTCTACCTCTATACGCTCAAGGTCATCTATCACCTTGTAAAGCTGCTTCTCGCAGATCTGGCGGCCACTTGGGATTACGCCCTTTACAAAGGTCTTTCCTATGCTCTTCTCTATAAAACTGATCTTGCCCTTCTCGCGCAGGTTGACAATGGATATAGATGTACCGGTCTTACCGGCACGGCCTGTACGTCCACTGCGGTGCGTATAGTTCTCTATGTCATCCGGAAGGCAATAGTTTATTACGTGTGTAAGGTCATCCACATCAAGGCCGCGTGCAGCCACATCGGTAGCCACAAGCAGCTGTATCTTGCGCTTGCGGAACTTGTTCATGGTCAGGTCGCGCTGCTGCTGAGACAGGTCTCCGTGCAGGGCATCGGCATTATAGCCATCCTGGACCAGTTTGTCGGCTATCTCCTGGGTTTCTGCGCGCGTCCTGCAGAATATGATTGCATATATGGACGGATAGAAATCAACTATACGTTTGAGTGCCAGATACTTATCCTTGGCATGCACCATGTAGTACACATGATCCACATTTTGGGCTCCCTCATTGCGGGTACCAATTACAATCTCGTGTGCGTTGTGCAGATACTTGCGGGATATGGCCTGGATCTCCTTGCTCATGGTTGCAGAGAACATGAGCATCTTGCGCTCCACGGGGACCGATGAAAGAATCTTTTCCAAATCCTCCTGGAATCCCATGTTCAGCATCTCATCGGCCTCATCAAGAATAACGGCACGTATGGTATCCAGAGAAACTACACGCCTCTCCATAAGGTCAATCAGACGGCCTGGAGTAGCCACTATGACATGGGCTCCGCGCTTAAAATTGCGTATCTGATTCTCTATGGATGAGCCTCCATACATGGGAATCACATGCAGGCCCTCTATATAATGTGAGAAATCTGCCAGATCGCTTGCTATCTGTACGCAGAGCTCACGGGTTGGACTCAATATAAGGAACTGGGCATCCTTGCTGTCAACATCGGTCTGTTGGATTACAGGAATACCGTATGCGGCAGTCTTGCCCGTACCCGTCTGGGCCAATGCAACCACGTCACCGCTGCCCTCCTCCAGCAAATAAGGTATAACAGCCTCCTGGACCGGCATGGGGTTCTTGAAACCAAGCTCATCAACAGCCTTGAGTATCTGGTCAGATACCCCTAATTCAAGGAAAGAAACCATTCAGATCAATTTAATGTTACGGACTGTTCACCTATCATTACTCCATCCACAAACAGATAGGCGCTGTATGTGCCGGCACTCAGGAATTCTTCTACATCCCAGTACATGGTAACCTCCTGCTGCTCGCCGGTATATTCAATATACTTCTTGGCTGAGTACTCAAGGTCTACGTTCTCATAACGGAACGTGTTCTGTGAATCTTTTACCAGAGGCTGTCCGTCAGGCTTTACAATACGCAGGTAAACGGTCTTTTCGCCAGTCTGGACGGTAATGTTCTTGACTATGGTAAAGTTTACTACAAACTTGGTAACATTCTTTACCTTAGTCTCTGCCTTATCACGCTTGTTACGCGGGGTAACGCTTATTGCTGCGGCATCAAGCTGACTTGCCAGAGCCACTTTCTCCTCTGCAATCTGTTTTTCCTGAGTAAGCTTGTCCACCACCTTGGTCTGGGCCTGATACTGGGCACGGACCTGAGTATTCTCCTGGGCCAGCTGCTTGTTAATACGGTCCAGGGAATCAATCTGGACAATATAGGAGCGCATTACCGCACGTACTGTTGCCAGTTCTTTCTTTAGACGCGTAATCTCTGCAGCATTTGTTGCCTTGGTCTGGCGCAGTTCCTCAAGCAGCTGCTGAGTGCGCAGTTTTTCCTTTTCCAACTGATGCACAAGAGAATCATTGGAAAGGTGAACCTGCATCTCGTCATACTGTACGGCAAAACCAGAGTACTCATTCTCCATTTCCTCTTTCTCAATCTCAAACAGCTGAGTCATTTCTTCTATTTCCTGATTACTCTTCCTGAGAGACAGGAACAGATACACTGCAGCGGCAGCCAACAGGACTGCCAGCACTACAGCTATCACCAGGCCGGACTGGCCTTTATTCTTTTCGTTTTCCATTATTTTGCAAGAGCTGCCATATTCTCTTTTATGGTAGCAATTTTCTGAGTTGCATCGGCCTGCTTCTTACGTTCCATCTCAATGACAGCGGCAGGAGCATGAGCCACAAAATTCTCATTTGCAAGCTTGGCATTAACACCCTTGAGGAATCCCTCCAGATGATCAAGCTCTGCCTGCATCTTTTTAAGTTCAGCCTCTACGTCAATAAGGTTACCCAGACGTACGGCATACTCGCTGGTACCCAGCATGAACGATACGGTACCTTCACTCTTGGCATCTACAACAACAATCTGCTCAAGACTAGCCATCTTTATTACAACAGAATCAAGTCCGGCAATGGCGTTTGCCTGTACAGATTCCAGTGTGAGCGGCTCACGTGGGCCTATGTTCTTGGACTTGCGGATTGAACGGATCTCTGTAACCAGCTGCTTGGCTGCCTCAAATTCCGCAAGCAGGTTTGCGTCATATCCGGCACCGGTAATATCAAGGATTGTCTGGTTCATAATGCTGTCACCAGCCTTTCTCTCGCTTACGTTCTGCCACAGTTCCTCGGTAATGAACGGCATGAATGGGTGCAGCAGCAACAGCAGCTTCTCAAACATGGCCATTGTATCGGCATAGGTCTTTGAATCAATTGGCTGACCGTATGCAGGCTTTATGATTTCAAGATACCAGCTTGCAAATTCGTCCCAGAACAGTTTGTAAACAGCCATCAGGGCCTCGCTTATGCGGTATTTTTCCATCAGGTCGTTCATTTCGGCCGCGGTCTTGCCCAGCTGGCTGTTAAACCACTCAACGGCAATGCGTGAACTCTCCGGCTGCTCTATATCGGCCACGTTCCAACTGCGGGTAAGACGGAATGCGTTCCATATCTTGTTGTTGAAGTTTCGGCCCTGCTCACAGATTGACTCATCAAACGGAATATCGTTACCTGCAGGAGCGGACAGCATCAGTCCCATACGTACGCCGTCAGCACCGAACTTCTCAATGAGTCCTATTGGGTCTGGTGAATTACCCAGTGACTTGCTCATCTTGCGGCCCAGCTTGTCACGTACAATACCGGTAAAGTATACGTTGCGGAACGGAACATCCTTCTGATACTCCTCTCCGGCCATGATCATACGTGCTACCCAGAAGAATATGATATCCGGACCGGTTACAAGGTCTGCTGTCGGATAGTAGTAGTTGATCTCATTGTTGCCAGGATTGTTTATACCGTTGAACAGAGAAACCGGCCACAGCCATGATGAGAACCATGTATCCAGGGCGTCTTCATCACGTGTAAGCTGGTCTGCTGTGATATTCTCATATCCAGGGACCTTCTTTGCAAGCTCCAGAGCTTCCTCTACGGTCATTGCAACAACGAACTTCTCCTCTGCTCCCTCCTCTGTTGGCAGGAAGTAGGCAGGTATCCTGTGGCCCCACCAGAGCTGACGGCTTATGCACCAGTCCTGAATGTTCTCCAGCCAGTTGCGGTATGTGTTCACGTACTTGTTTGGATAGAACTTGATCTTTCCCTCAAGTACAGGTGGCAGTGCAATGTCGGCAAAGTGCTTCATAGACAGGAACCACTGCTTGCACAGACGTGGCTCAACAGCGGTATCCTGGTTTCTCTCTGAGTAACCCACCTTGTTGTCATAATCTTCTACCTTCTCAAGCAGGGCGGCAGATTCCAGGTCAATTGCAATCTGCTTGCGCACATCCATGCGGTCCTGACCAACGTACATGCCAGCCTCCTCACTGATTGTACCATCCGGATTGAATATGTCTATTATGCCCAGGTTATGGGTCTTGCCCAGTGCATAGTCATTAACGTCATGTGCAGGTGTAACCTTAAGGCATCCGGTACCAAACTCAATGTCAACGTAACGGTCCTCAATTACCGGAATTACGCGGTTTACCAGCGGAACTATGACCTTGTGTCCGCGCAGCCACTGGTTCTTAGGATCCTTTGGATTGATGCACATGGCGGTATCGCCCATGATTGTCTCTGGACGAGTGGTGGCAACAACTGCATAATAGCGGCCGTCCTGGTCCTTATGCAGAACCTCGCCCTCATCGCCGGTTGGAACAACAGGGTTTACATCGGCATCGGCCACATAATACCTCAGGTAGTAGAGCTTGGATTTTTCCTCACGGTAGATTACCTCCTCTGTAGAAAGTA
Source organism: Bacteroidaceae bacterium (assembly GCA_045640825.1). Classification (GTDB taxonomy): domain Bacteria; phylum Bacteroidota; class Bacteroidia; order Bacteroidales; family Bacteroidaceae; genus Colenecus. Next base: position 23,196 of record JAZUFR010000040.1, on the reverse strand, counting down.
CGGTCTGGGCCTTGGGATCCCAGTTGACCATTCTAAGACCACGGTAAATCAGTCCCTTGTTGTACAGGTCAACAAACACGCGTATTACAGACTCAGAACGGGTATCATCCATTGTGAATGCGGTTCTGTCCCAGTCACAGCTGGCACCCAGACGGCGCAGCTGCTTGAGTATTATGCCTCCGTGCTCCTCGGTCCATGCCCATGCGTGTCCCAGGAACTCCTCACGGGTAAGGTCACGCTTCTTTATTCCCTGACTGGCCAGACGGTTTACAACCTTGGCCTCGGTAGCGATCGATGCATGGTCTGTGCCCGGTACCCACAGTGCATTCTTACCCATCAGTCTGGCACGGCGTACCAGAATATCCTGAATGGTATTGTTCAGCATGTGTCCCATGTGCAGCACACCGGTCACGTTTGGTGGTGGAATAACTATGGTGTATGGCTCACGGCCATCTGGTTCCGAATGGAAGAGCTTATTGTCTTCCCAATACTTATACCACTTTCCTTCAACCTCTTCGGGATTATATTTGCTTGCTAATTCCATAGAATAAGACGATTTACCTAATTAGCCGCAAAGGTACTCAAATTATGAGTATTTTTGCCATCAAATAAAACCAATACACATTATATAACAAAAAAGTTCACACCATGCATTCAAGGGAAGAACAGATGCAGGCTTTTGGACGCCTGCTCGATGTAATGGATACACTCAGGGAAAAATGCCCATGGGACAGTGTGCAGACCAATGAATCTCTGCGCCAGAACACAATAGAGGAGGTCTATGAGCTATGCGATGCCATAATAAAGAATGACAAGCCCAATATATGCAAGGAGCTTGGCGATGTTCTCCTGCACGTAGTATTCTACGCAAAGATAGGCAGCGAGACCAAGGACTTTGACATAGCCGATGTCTGCAACCAACTGTGCGACAAGCTAATATACCGCCACCCGCACATATACGGAACCACACAGGCCGATACCGAGGGGCAGGTCCTGCAAAACTGGGAACAGCTCAAGCTTAAGGAAAAAGGCGGCAACAAGCGTGTACTGGCAGGAGTGCCGGATTCCCTGCCGGCTATAATAAAAGCCTTCCGTGTACAGGAAAAAGCAGCCCACGTAGGTTTTGACTGGGATAGTCCCCAGGGCGCTCTGGAAAAGGTCCATGAGGAGTACGCAGAACTGGAAGCAGAGTTGCGCGCCGGAAACAGGGAACTTGCCGAGTCTGAACTTGGTGACCTCCTGTTCTCTGTCATAAATGTGGCTCGCAAGTACAAGATACAGCCCGACAATGCCCTGGAAAAGACAAACCGCAAGTTTATAGGACGTTTTAATTACGTAGAGGAATCCGTTCTTTCCCAGGGAGAGCAGATGAAAGACAAGAGCCTTGATGAGCTTGACGCCCTCTGGAACCAGGCCAAGCAGCACGGTCTCTGAGCGCAGTTACAACAAATCAAAAGTGGACATTCCATAGCATGGCTGTGGCTTGTCCATTTTTTTATAACATTTGTTATATAACGGTTGTTATTTAATAAACCGTTTACTAACTTTGCTGCGCAAAAACTAAAAAAAACATGCCCAAGCAGGTACAGTATACAAAAGAGAGCATTATAAATGCCGGCATAGAGGTATTGCGTACTCAAGGTCCTCAGGCCCTGACTGCACGTGCTATAGGCAATAAGATGGGCTGTTCCGTGGCACCTATTTTCAGGGCATTCAACAACATGAATGAACTGTTGGATGGAATAAAGAAACAGGCCGAATCAATCTTGCGTGCATATACAGAAGACTCCGTGTATTACAGACCCGCATTCAAGGAATTCGGAATGAGACTGATACGTTTTTCCATGGAAGAACCTAACCTGTTCCAGTACCTGTTCCTTGACAAGGAGTTCAGGAACATTGTGGCCGATGAGGTTGCAAGCAATTGTCTAAAGCAGACCTCTAAGGATTTTGGTCTTACCCCGGAACAGACAGAATTCGTAAAGAATCAGATCTGGCCCCACACATGCGGACTTGCGCAACTCTGCAACAAGAACCCGGAGATTCACACCGAGGAAACCATCTCCAAAATGCTTACAATCCAGTTCCAGGCCCTGATCATGCTTATTAAATCTGGTCAGGAGATTCCACAGATAGAATCACATCTTATCCCCGATACAGACAGCATATACCTGCGTAGATGGCGCAGTTCCGATGCCCAGGCACTTTACGGACTTGCAAAAGATCCAGATCTGGGCCCACGTGCCGGATGGGCACCGCACAAGAGTGTAGAGGAGAGTCAGGACATAATCAGGCGTTTCTTTGCCAACAGCACCACATGGGCGGTCGTACTCAAGGAGACCGGAAAGATTGTGGGCTGTGCAGGTTTCCATACAGGAAAGACAAGCAACATGCCATTGGAGGACAATCAGGCCGAGGTTGGATATTGGATTGCCAAGCCGTATTGGAACAAGGGATTGTGCACCCAGGCCTTGAACCTGGTTATTGAGCACTGCAGGAACACAGGCAAATATAAAACTCTGTACGGTGAGCACTTTACCGATAATCCTGCCTCCGGACGGGTAATGGAGAAATGCGGATTCTCCTATACCGGACAAACCAGGACCTGTCCAGGCCTACAGATTGGTTCAGACAAGGAAGTACGTGTTTTAAAGTTAGACTTATAATCTTGCAATAACCTTAAAACAGAAAACAGCAATCAATAGTATCTATATATCAATGTGGGGCAGCCCACAGCCAATAATGGACACACAACAATCAAGACGTGTGTCCATTGTTCTTATGCCATAAGGGCAATTCCCTGTTATACAAAAAAAGGATGACCGGACTCACGTCCAGTCACCCCCTGCTCTTCCGCATGGAAGAAATCCTTCAAACATTGTTATATTATGAAATTTAAATCAGTCCAGCCTTACCAATGATAACCAACATAAGGTATCCAAGCGTAAGTCCTATCACACCCATGGAAATACCCAGTTTCATCATATCTTTCTGCTCTATGAATCCGGTTGAATGCGCAAGAGCATTTGGCGGTGTAGAGATAGGCAGTATCATGGCAAGCGAGCAACCCAGCGATACTCCAATGAGAAGTGTGGATACACCTCCAAATGCGGCCAGGCTCTGGGCAGCCGACATTCCGGCCATGGCCAGGATTGGAATAAGCAGGTTTGCAGTTGCAGTATGTGATATAAAATTGGCAAGTGCATAACAGATAAGTCCCGAGCCCACAATCATGAGTACAGGTGGCCATTCATTGAACGGTATAGAGCTTACCAGATGCTTGGCCAGGCCGGTATCCTGCAGCGCAACGCCAAGTGCAAATCCACCGGCAACCATCCACAGTATACACCAGTTAATCTCTGCAAGATCAAACTTGGTAATGATTCTTGTGGTGCAGAACACTCCTACAGGCAGCATGGCAACCACGTTGGAATCTATTCCAGTCCACTTATCGAACATCCACAGCAGGATTGTAACAATAAATGTAACCATTACTACTATCTCCTGCCAGCGCTTGAGCTGAACCTCATGCTCCTGCTCAATCTTTAGTTCAATAGTCTTCTGTGTGAATGGGAACAGCATACGCAGGATTGCCCAGCCTATGAGGAGCAGGACTATGGAGAAAGGCATCATGAATGTCATCCAGTCGCTGAATCCTATGCCCATATTCATGCCCTCGGGATCATTCAGGAACTTAAGAGCGATGGCATTTGGAGGCGTGCCAATAGGCGTGCCTATACCGCCCACGTTAGCTCCCAGGGGAATGGCCAGTGCCAGGGCAATCTTACCCTTTCCATTCTGGGGTAAAGACTTGAGTACCGGAGCCAGGAAGGTAAGCATCATAGCTGCGGTGGCTGTATTGGAGAGGAACATTGAGAATATACCCGTTACCAGTATAAAGCCCAGTAGCACGTTCTCTGACTTTGTTCCAAAAGGCTTGAGCAGGATCTTGGCAAGCTTTACATCGAGCCCGGCCTTTGTAGCAGCAATGGCCAGCATAAAACCACCAATGAACAGCATTATAATAGGATCGGCAAAACATGCCATTATCTTCTTGGCCGATATCAGGCTGCCCACTTGCTGGGTTACATGATCTGCCCTGAACGGCAGGAATGCGCTGTCACTGGCCGTGAACAACAGCACCACGACTATTGCTACCGATGTGCTCCATGACGGTATGCCCTCCGTTATCCACATGATGGTGGCAAAACAGAACAATGCAATTACACGTTGTTCAGTAAGTGTAAGGCCATCCAATCCAAAGACTGTTGATGGCAGGTTCCAGACTATCAATCCAACCAGGATTGCAAACACAACCCTGAACGAGCGGTTAAAAAGATTCCGGTTCTCTCTTTTTTCCTTATGGTCCTGTGCCTTTTTCTGGTAAAGGTCATAACCTAAAAATGATTTGAACATTCTTTTATCTGATATTAAATTATTCCCATCTCAAACCCAGGTGGAGAGGGTATCAGGTATACGGATGTTCCGGCCCATGAGCGAAATAGGCAAGAGCAGCATGACGTTGATAGGGCATACCATACAGTACACCCCAAGCGGTGCAATGAGTTTTTTTCTGTTTTCGTCATTTTGTAATACCTGACCCTATCCACGGGGTTAAAGTAAAACTTGGATTTTGGGGCAGGTCTTCTGACTTATCTCTGTTTGCAAAACCTTCCCGGCCATTACAGCCAGTGGCGTTTGTTGCAGCCCTTTGGGTTAGCGGGCGCTCATTTGCAACTATTTATGAGAATTACAGCAGCGGGACTGTCAGGGATTTACACCCTGTTCCCTTTTAAATCTCCTCGTAAGGAGATACCTCAAATCTGTACTGCAAAGTTATGGCTTTTTCTGTAAACCATTCCATAGTGAGCAACTTTTTTCTATCTTTACAAATCATACAGGGAGTCATGGACTATAAACTCCATTACAGAAAGATTACTTACAACAATGAAAACCGTACATCTGTCTTACCTTATAACCTTTGCATTCTGTGCTATTGGTATGCCATCATGGGCCCAGCAGAACTTTGAGAAGGGCAAGCCCAACAATGACAATTATCGCTATCTGGACGAATATCATAGTCTTAAGGAATACATAGACTATGACAGGTACCCCAATTTTAAACTCGGAATTGGAACCACGGTAAACACTTACCTTAACGATTTACAGTTCCGCAGCATGGTAAACAGCAATTTTACAGAGACGGTTGCGGGCAATGCCATGAAAATGTCCAGTTGTGTTGATGCCAATGGCAAAATGGATTTTACAACGGTAAAGAACTATGTAAATACCGCAACTGCCGCCGGGCTCAACGTGTACGGTCACACGCTGGCATGGCACTCTCAGCAAGCCATAGGCTGGTTACGCAAGCTTGTTGCAGACCTTCCTGCTCCGGAACTTACAGAATCCGATGTTACCGTGTATGAGCCTGTAGCAAGCCAGGATTACACCACAAAGCAGAGTGTTGGCTGGACATCGGACCAGAGCAAGTACGGATACAAGATAAGTTTTGATGCAACAAACGGCATGAATGTCCACTGCACCAAGACAGTCAACTCATGGGAGGTTCAGTTTGTTTCTCTGGACAACATAGCCACCACACCTGGAAAGACCTATAGGATGACCATGAGTGTACGTGGTTCCAAGTCAGGCAAGCTGCACACCAGATTGGGTGACTGGAATTCAGGTGCCAGTGCCGATGTAGCTTTTACAACAAGCTGGACAGAGGTGTCTGTAAACTACACGCCCAGCTTGAGCAGTTGCTTCTACATGATTCAGTGCGGAGATTTTGTAGGCGACATATATATAAAGGACATAAGATTTGAAGAACCCAGAAAGGGACAGACCGTGACCGATGACAGACGTTGCCTCAAGGTTCATTCCACAAAGAAGAACAGTCAGGAGTATGACAACCAGATGTGGATTGTTCCAGGTTCCTTTACTGCCGGTTCCAGGTATGTATTCACCGCCCAGATACGGGCCGATAAAAAAGCCACAATCAACACCCAGCTACACAACGCCCCGGGTTCCTATGTTCACTATGAAGCCATTGGAAGCCTTACCTTCAATACAGATTGGAGAACTGTAACACTGAGTGGTACACTGTCTAGAGACGGTCAGAGTATTGCACTGAACCTGAATACCGTTGATTTTGAGAACAACTACTATTTTGACAATGTAAGCCTTAAGATCAATGGAGTGGAAAAAATAAAGAACGGAGATTTTGAGTCCACAGACATGAGCTCATTCAAGGTCAAGGAATATGGCAGTTCCATAACCACCCCAACGGTTACCCAGGGCTTTACTTACGTTTATGTACCCAAATCCATCCCACTTTCCGATAAGGTCCGACATGACACGCTTGTATATGCCATGGACAAATGGATAAAGGGTATGATGCAGGCCTGCAACGGCAAGGTCAAGGCATGGGATCTGGTAAACGAGGCCATATCGGGCGGCGGAGACAACGGCTATGGCTATTACACCCTGCAGCACTCCGAAGGCTATAATCCCGGCGGCACATGGGATGTAGGCGGCAACGCTTTCTACTGGCAAGACTACATGGGTGACCTTGAGTATGTACGCCAGGCATGCCGCATTGCCCGCAAGTACGGTCCACAGGACGTGGTGCTTTTTATTAACGACTACAATCTGGAAAGTGACTGGGACAATAACAAAAAGCTGCGTTCACTCATTCACTGGGTTGAACAATGGGAGTCCGATGGTGTAACGCATATAGATGGCCTGGGTACCCAGATGCACATATCATTCTATAAGAACTCCACCACACAGGCCAGCAAGAAACAGGCCATAACCAATATGTTCACACTAATGGCAGCCACAGGCAAGTATGTACGTGTAAGCGAACTTGACATGGGCTATGTAGATATAAACGGCAATAAGGTAGAGACTGCTAATATGACCGAGTCTCAGCACAAGGAGATGGCCTCCTTCTACGAGTGGATAATAAAGGAGTACCTTAGACTGGTTCCTCCAGCCCAGCAGTGGGGTATTTGCCAGTGGTGTCCTACCGATGCACCATCAAACAGTGGCTGGCGTGCCAATGAGCCGGTTGGAATATGGGATCTTAACAACTACCGCAAGCATGTGTACGCCGGATTTGTACGCGGTCTTGGCGGCCAACTGTACACAGGAGTGGATACACCGCAGGCTAATGGAGACAGCATGCCTAAGGGTGCAATCTATGACCTTACTGGCCGCAGGTATCCAAGCAGTACAGATCCGTCAGACCTGCCTGCAGGCATATACATAATAGACAACAAGAAAATTCTGATAAAATAAAACAAGAACAGGATGACCCGCAAGAGTCATCCTGTTCCTTTATTGGTGCTTCTTATTTAGAGCTTGAATGTAAGACCTACACGGAAGTCTGGCATATTGTTAGCATAACCCATCTCTGCAGTAACTGCAATACCGTCTGTAAAGAAGAAACGGCAACCTGCAAGCTCTGTATGATAAAAATACCATTCGCTGTTGCTAACCTTGTTATCCATTGCATCTTTATAGCTCCATCTGTTGTAGATAGTACCAAGACCAGCTACTACATGTACCTCAAACTTATCGGTAATGTTAAGACCGTATGTGGCACGTGGAGTAAGTCCAATGTAGTTATTCTTCTCGTCAATAAGGTTGTTGTACTTTCTGTTTGAAAGACCCAGGTCACCACCTACGGTAAAATGGCCCTTCCACCATTGGTCTACAAGAACGTAATCCACAGATACGTTTCCTCCTGTTGGCTCTACACCAAATGTAGCATTAACAACCATTGTTCCCTTGGTCCACTGTGGAGCAAGTTCAGCGCTTGCGCTGTAAGATACCATAGCCAGAGCAGCTACAGCAATCATTTTTCCAAAAATTTTCATAGTCCTAAAATGTATAAAGTTTGTAATGTTTTCAAATGCGGGTGCAAAGGTCGCAATTTTATGTGAAACTACAATCCAAATACATATTATTCTGCATGAACAAGCATCTGGCAGTGCGCACAGTCAAAACTCAGCGGGAACCTGCGCCCGCCCATCCCCACAAGAGTGAGAGGCTCATTAAGGCGAATGGAACCATTCTGCCTGGGGCATGCGTGCAATGCAAAACGCAGGCAATGACGGCAGTACATTATAACGGCTTGCTCCGGAACCTGGCGTTCAAATGCAGGAGCCACCTTAGCCACACCGTGATCGTGATAGAACGTCTGCGCCTGGGTGTTATACACATTACCAAGATAGCTGAGTTCCTTAAGCGGATAATCCTGTGAGTTTGCCTTTCCCGGCTGCATGGGGCGGTAGTCCTCCATACGTTTCTGCTCCAGTTGCAGTACCGCAAAACGCCTTATATCGCCAAGCAGGGATGATGGTACAAACCACTCTCCGCCCATACTGATTCTTATATCACGTGCCTCAAAACGCGTGCCTCCCAGTTTGGAGAGTTGGGTGCGTATGTTCTGCTCCTGGCTGCTGCGGGCAGTCTCATGGGCCCACTCCACCTCATGGCTGGCACTTATTCCGCATTCATCGGTCATTTCCAGACAGAATCCCTGGGGCGTATCGGTAAAGACCATATCAACCCATATCCTGCGGCTTGCACTCTCATGGGACAGTAGTTTATCAAACTCATGGTCCTGATTGCGGAACACCTCTGTGCCAACACTGACCACAGGCATCTGCCCGTTTTCAAGATACAGGAATATGCGGCCGCCTTCCACGCGGTTCACCCTATAGCCCTTAAGCTCTCCGTCGCGTGACAGAAAGCATAGTCCATCACCGTTGTGGAAAGATTTAAAGCCGGCCACAACTATCCAGCCTCGGCCCACCTCCTTAACCCGTCCCATGGATTCGCCAACAGATTTTGGAGTATCAAATGAATATATATCCCCACTCCGCCCAAAAAGGAAATAATCCGTAAAACCACGGTTAAAGCTTTTCTCAGGTGCTGGTTCAAACTGAGGTTTACTCTTTCCGGCCGATGCCCTTACCAGATCTTTCCTGCGGGTCATAACACGTTCCAGTTCACGGTTATAGGCAGCAGTAATGTTCTTTACATATTCAGTCTCCTTGAGCCTACCCTCTATCTTGAACGAGCATACACCGGCATCGGCCAGCTGTTCCAGATACTCCATGCGGTTCATGTCCCGCAGTGAGAGCAGGTGTTTTCCCTTAATGAGCTTAGCACCGGTACTGTCCTCCAGATCAAACCTGAGCCTGCAGAACTGTGCACACTCACCGCGGTTGGCGCTGCGTCCAAAACAGTATTGGGATGCATAGCACTGACCGCTGTAGCTCACGCACAGGGCTCCATGCACAAAACATTCCAGTTCCACATCTGGACAGTCCTTGTGTATTGCTGCAATCTCACTCAGAGACAGTTCACGGGCCAATACCACACGTGTAAAACCACAGGACTGCAAGAAACGTACTTTCTCCACTGAACGCACGTCACACTGCGTGCTGGCATGCAGCGCTATTGGGGGCAGTTTCATCCTGAGCACTCCCATATCCTGGACCAGGAGAGCATCGGCCCCGGCCTCGTAGAGTTCCCATATCAGTTTCTGCGCATCGGCCAGCTCCGCATCCTGCAGGATAGTGTTCAGTGTTACATACACGCGTGCACCATAGAAATGTGCAAAACGCGCCAGCTCAGCAATATCCTGTACACTGTTGCCGGCAGCCTGACGTGCGCCAAACCTGCTGGCACCTATGTAAACAGCATCGGCCCCATGTTTGATTGCCTCAATACCACACTCCAGATTACGGGCGGGTGAGAGCAGTTCCAGTGATCGGCATTCTTTCATATTACCATATTCTAGCCCTGTTGGCGGGCACTATATACATGGCATCGGACTCTGTTATTCCAAAGGCCCTATACCATTCGTCTATATGCTGCAGGGTGGCGTTTACACGCAGTGATGACAGCGAATGTTCATCGGATTTTGTCTGCTGCAGTATCATCTCGTCCGTAATATTCTCGGCCCATGTACAGGCGTATGCTATAAAGAAGCGCTGCAATGGGGTGAGTCCCAGTTTATCTTCCATAGGATGTTCCCTGAGAACCTCATGGAATGCATCCAGGGCCACCATGAGTCCACCATGGTCCGCTATATTCTCGCCCAGGGTGAGTTGGCCGTTAGCCTTAACTCCCGGAAGGACCTCTATGCCGTCAAAAAAGTCAGACAGCACACGCACCCTGCGGTTAAAACGGCGGGTGTCCTGAGCGGTCCACCAGTCATTCAGATTACCATCCTTGTCAAACTGGCGGCCCTCGTCATCAAATCCATGGGTCATCTCGTGGCCAATGATGGAACCTATTGCACCATAGTTGAAAGCATCGTCGGCCTCCATGTCAAAAAAAGGATACTGGAGTATTCCGGCAGGGAAACATATCTCGTTTGTGGAGGTATCGTAGTATGCATTTATTTCCTGAGGGGTCATGTACCATTCGGTCTTGTCCACAGGCTTGCGGAACTTGCGGGCCACCATGTCGTTCCAGAAAAATCGGCTAATCTCCACATTATTCTCAAACAGGGATTTAGACGGATCTATTGTCATTCCCGAGTAGTCACGCCACTTTTCTGGATAGGCTATCTTGAACTTGAATGCGTCCAGTTTCTGGTGGGCCAGGTCACGCGTCTGCTCACTCATCCATTCCTGGGCATCTATGCGGCGTCCCAGAGACTCTTGCAACCGTTGGAACATATCTACCATCCGCTGCTTGGCGGCCTCTGGAAAGTATTTCTCAACATAAAGCCTGCCGAGCGCATCGCCCAGAGTTCCACTTACCGCAGCAGTAGCGCGTTTCCACATGGGCTTAGGCTCTTTCTGCCCGCTCAGGGTACGTCCGTAGAAATCAAAATCGGCAGCATCCATATCGGCCCCCAGACGGGCGCCGTTGGAGTCTATAACCTGCCATTCCATAAGGATTTTCTGATCCTGGAGAGACTCCTGGTTAAGTACGTTTATAGCCTCTTTTATGGCCTGTGGCTGGCCCACATCAACGCAATCCACACCGTCCAGGCCCAAAAGGTGGAAAAACGTATCCCAGTCAAAACCCTGGTAGTCACGTTTTAGCTCCTGATATGTCATGCGGTTATAGTTTGCCTGAGGATCGCGCAGCTGGACATTTGTACGGCTGGCGCGTGCCAGGCGTTTCTCTATGCGCCAGATTACGCGCATGCGGGCACGTGCCTCACGCTCGCTGTATCCTGTCAGCATGAGCATTCTTACCACATGTTTCTTAAATGCTGCACGTATCTCCTGGGTACGCTTGTCGCGGTCCATGTAGTACTCGCGGTCGCCCAGGGTAAGTCCGCCCTGGCATAAGCCTACTATATTGGTGTTGCTATCGGCCATATCGGGCCCTATGCCAACATCAAAATAGCCCGTTACCCCATAAGGATCAAGCTCTACCATGGCAGGCAGGAGTTCCTCTGCTGAGCTTATGCCGGATATGCGTTCAAGCACAGGTCTTAATGGTTCCAAGCCCTCACGGTCGCGGCGGTCTGAATCCATTACAAGGTTGTAGAGTCCTGCAATACGTGCCTTGTCTGTACCTGCCGGTGCATTTTCCTGGATTATACCGTCTATCAGATCCTTAAGCTTCTTGCGGTTCATTTCGGCCAGTTCGTCGTACGTTCCATAGCTGGAATACTCGGCAGTAAGCGGGTTGGCATCCAGCCAGCCGCCACAGCAGAACCTGTAAAAATCAGAACCGGGCTTTACAGTCCGGTCCAGATTGTTTTCCTTTATGCCTGCTCCTGCAGCCATGATTTACCAGATTACGGCACGCTTTTGGGCTGGCAGGTAAAGTGCATCCTTCTCCGATACACCAAATGCCTCATACCATGCATCAATATGTGGCAGAGTACCGTTTACACGCCAACGGCCAAGTGAATGTACATCACTCTTGGTGCGGTTGCGCATCTCCTCTTCACGTACATTTCCAGCCCATACGCCTGCATAAGCCAGGAAGAAACGCTGCTCTGGAGTAAGACCATGTACGGTCTTGAGAGGTGCATCCTTTGTTGCATTCTTGAATGCCTGATATGCAATCATCAGACCACCGTGGTCGGCAATATTCTCACCAAGGGTAAGTGCACCGTTGGCATTCAGGTCAGGCAGGACCTTGATGTTGTCAAAATGATCTACAATTACCTGCACATGAGACTTGAACTTATCGCCATCACCTGCTGCCCACCAATCATTGAAATTACCGTCCTTGTCAAACTGACGGCCCTGGTCATCAAATCCGTGAGTCATCTCATGTCCTATTACTACACCAATTGCTCCGTAGTTGAAAGCATCATCGGCATTCATGTCAAAGAACGGATACTGAAGTATTCCTGCAGGGAAACAGATCTCATTGGTAGTTGGGTTGTAGTAAGCATTTACAGTCTGGGGAGTCATGAACCACTCTGTATTGTCCACCGGCTTCTTGTACTTACGCTCAACCATGTCCTGAACCATATAGTGAGATATTGCCACATAGTTCTCAAACAGGGTCTTGCTTGGATCTATAGTCAGTTTTGAATAATCCTTCCACTTGTCCGGATAGCCAATCTTTACATAGAATGCATCCAGTTTTTCATGAGCGCGGACCTTGGTTTCTGCACTCATCCAGTCCTGCTCGTCTATACGCTGTCCCAGAGCAATCTGAAGGTTCTTTACCAGTTCCTCCATACGGGCCTTGGCTGCAGGTGGGAAGTGCTTCTCCACATAGAGCTGACCTATAGCCTCACCCAGCACACCGCTTACGGTGCTTGTAGCACGCTTCCACATAGGCTGCTGCTCCTGCTTTCCACTCATTACACGGCCATAGAAGTCAAAATTGGCCTCGTCTATCTCTGTTGTAAGTTTAGAAGTGTTTCCGTCTATCAGGCGCCACTCCATATATGATTTCTGCATTTCTACAGGAACCTCTGCAAGAATTGCCTCTACCTCATGGATAGGCTCAGGCTGACCTACATCTACAAAATCAACATCGGGAATTCCAAACTTGTCAAACAGAACCTGCCAGTCAATTCCGGAATAATCCTTCTTGAGCTGTGCAACACTCATCTTGTGATAGTTGGCAGCCACATCACGCTGCTGGACGCCACTGTAGCTCTTCTCAGCAATGCGGGTCTCTATGGCAAGGACATCCTGCATCTTTTTCTGGGCTACCTCCTCAGAGAAGCCAAACAGCTTGAACATACGTACAACATGCTTCTTGTAAGCCTCACGGATAGCGGTAGTAGCATCGTCGGTATCAAGATAATACTCTTTCTCGCCCAGGGTAAGACCACCCTGTCCTACACTTACAATATTATTCTTGCTGTCCATCATGTCAGCTCCAATTCCATAACCAAAATAGCCCGATGACACACCATCCAGGTCCATATCGATCATAAGAGGGAATATCTCGCTGCGGTCCTTGATTGCAGCCACCTTGGCCAGGTAAGGACGCAAAGGCTCCAGACCCTTCTCATTGCGGCTTACTGTATCCATAACCAGCTTGTAGAGGTCTGCTATCTTCTGGGCGTTTGTTCCCTTTTCGTGCTTGGTAGATACTATCTCGTCAATCAGGCTCTTGAGCTGTTCACGGTTGTCCTCTGCAAGCTTGTCAAAACTGCCGTATCTGGCATATTCGTCGGTCAGAGGATGGGATGCATTCCAGCCTCCGTCTGCATACTGAAAGAAATCTGCACCAGGCTGAACCGTGGTATCCATGTTCTCAACCTTGATTCCCATGCCCTGTCTGTTTCCACAAGATGTAATTGCCATTCCTGTCAATACTAATGTCAATAAATAATTACCTTTTCTCATCATATACCTTTTTTCATAATCTTTATTTCAAACTGTCGGCCTCCATCATGGCTTCTTCCCAACGGGACTCTGCCTCTGCCAGGTCATTCTTGAGCTTACCATAAGCCTCAAACATTGCCACATTACTGGCTCCCTCTGGGGTAGCCAGCCAACCTTCAAGGTCCTTTATCTCATTCTCAATCCTGGTTACCTCCTTCTCGCAATCGGCCACCTTCTTTTCCAGCTTCTTGCGCTTGCGTTCCTGTTCCTTGCGCGCCTCGTAATCATCTTTTCCGGCCGATGCCTGCACCGTCTCGGCCTGCACCTTGCTTCCTTTCATCTGTCCTATATCGGCCAGGCTGTCTATATTCTTTCTCTTAAGGAAATCATATATGCCGCCAAGATGCTCACGGACCTTTCCGTCGGCAAACTCGTAAACCTTGCTGACCAGTCCATCCAGGAACTCACGGTCATGGCTGACCACAATCACGGTACCGTCAAATGCCAGGATTGCCTCCTTGAGCACATCCTTTGTTACCATGTCAAGATGGTTGGTAGGCTCATCAAGGATAAGCAGGTTATTTGGAGTAAGCAGCAAACGTATCATGGCCAGTCGGCTGCGTTCGCCACCCGACAGCACCTTTACCTTTTTCTGGTTCTCCTCACCTCCAAACATGAATGCACCCAGGATATCATTTATCCTGGTACGTATGTCACCTACAGCAACACTGTCTATAGTATCGTAAACAGTAAGCTCATCATCGAGCAACTGTGCCTGATTCTGGGCATAATAGCCAATACTTATATTATGTCCTATCTTGAGAGACCCGTCAAATGGGATCTCGCCCATGATACACTTTACAAGCGTAGACTTACCCTCACCGTTACGTCCCACAAAAGCAACCTTCTCGCCACGCTTTATGGTCAGATCCACTCCGCTGAATACCGTATGCTCACCATATCTCTTGGCAACGGAATCGCATATCACAGGATAGTCTCCACTACGCTGGGCTGGCGGGAACTTGAGCCTGAGATGTCGGTTATCCACCTCGTCAATCTCTATTGGAACAATCTTTTCCAGAGCCTTTATCCGGCTCTGAACCTGATTGGACTTGGTTGGCTTGTATCTGAAACGCTCAATAAAATCCTTTATATCGGCAATCTCCTTTTGCTGGTTCTCATAGGCACGCAACTGCTGTTCCCTGCGCTCTGCACGCAGTTTGACATACTTGTCATAACTGACCTTGTAGTCATGAATGGTACCACAGGTAATCTCAATTGTGCGTGTAGTAACATTATTCAGGAAAGCACGGTCATGACTCACAAGCATGACTGCACTGCAGCGATGTGCCAGAAAATCCTCCAGCCACTGTATACTCTCTATATCAAGATGGTTTGTAGGCTCATCCAGAAGCAGGATATCGGGATGCATGAGCAACAGCTTGGCAAGCTCAATACGCATTCTCCAACCACCGCTGAACTCACTGGTAGGGCGGTCAAAATCCTCCCTGCGGAATCCCAGACCCAACAGCGTCTGTTCCAGCTCTGCCTGGTAATTGCTTCCTCCCATCATCTGATAGTGCTCGCTCTTGTGGGAGAAACGCTCTATCAGGTCGCGGTACTCATCGGACTCATAGTCAGTACGCTCTGCAAGCTGATTGTTCAGGCGTGCAATCTCGGCCTCGAGTTCGCGAATACCGGAGAAAGCCTGCTCAGCCTCCTGTCTTACGGTACGTGAATCGGATAGTTTCATAACCTGAGGCAGGTACCCCACGCTACTCTCCTTTGAGACCGATACCGTTCCGCTGGTTGGAGCCTGCAATCCGGCCAGAATCTTGAGCATGGTGGACTTACCGGCACCGTTTTTTCCCACCAGGGCAATACGGTCCTTGTCACCAATAACATACCCCACCCCCGTAAACAGAGGTTTGGCACCAAACTCTACGGTCAGATTGTCTACCGATACCATTAGAAGAGAGGTGATGGATAAACGCCCTCCTTAACGAGCTGTGCTATGCGGTCTACTGTTCCCTGACGGTCCTCTGCGTATGTTACGCCAAACCACTTGGATGTAGTATCAAGGACTTCACATGTAGCCTTGCCACCATTGATCAGCTCATTCACCATGAGAGGAATGTAATACTCTGATTTTGGAGTATCTATATTTGCCTTGAGCCATGACTTGAAGTAATCCTCTGAATACTGGAAATACTCAGGAGTAAAGCCCCATACATTCATGGAAACCGGGGTATTGTCGGCAATCTGAACCCAGTCCTCACCGTCCTTGTAGCATACACCGTTCTCCCTGCGCAGGATCTCTGTACGCTCAACTACGGTTGTCAGGTGTTTCTTATCATCTACCGAGCATACTCCGCGCGAAACCTTGCCGTTCTCGCTCAGGGTGTTTGCCACACGGAATCCAACCATTGAATAAACATTGTTGGAACCTTCCGGCAGTTCACTCAGGAACTTGCCCATAACCGCAAAACAGTCGCGGCCATAGAAATCATCGGCATTTATAACACAGAATGGCTCCTTAACCACATCCTTTGCCATAAGCACAGCATGGTTGGTACCCCATGGCTTGGTTCTCTCCTGCGGGCATGTAAAACCTTCTGGAAGAGCATCAATGCTCTGGAAAACAACCTCTGTTGGAACATGGCCCTCATACTTGCTCAGGACGAGCTTGCGGAAATCGGCCTCAAAATCCTTGCGGATAATGAATACAACCTTTCCAAAACCGCCGCGTATGGCATCAAATACAGAGTAATCCATTATTGTTTCGCCATTGGGACCCAGTCCGTCAAGCTGTTTCAGGCCTCCATAACGGCTACCCATTCCGGCTGCAAGAACTACAAGTGTTGGTTTCATATTCTTTGTTTTTATATTGATTTCTAAATTTGCCACAAAGTTACATTTTTCATACCTTTGTTTCAATAAAAATTCACTTATTATGAAAAGCTATCTTATAGGAATTCCATTCATTCTGACCCTGTTATTTGCCACAAACTGCAACAGCAAGCCACAGCAGGAGGCAGAACCCATAGACTCCGACACCATTATTGCCGATGCCGACCAGTACGTGCGTTTTGAGACCTCAGCCGGTAACTTTACAATCATGCTCTACCGCGAGACTCCGCTCCACCGTCACAACATGGTACGCAATGCCCGCAAGGGAGTATATGACGGTCAGCTGTTTTTTGGAATTCAGAAAGGCTATAAGATCCAGGCCGGCGATCCCAAATCCGTAAATGCCAAGCAAGGCCAGGAAATAGGAATCGATGAGCAGCCCGATACCATTGCATCGGAAATAAATCCCTGGAAATTCTACCATAAGCGCGGAGCTGTAGGTCAGGCCAGCACCAAGCAGTTCAATTTCTCCACCAGCCAGCAGTTCTACATAATTACCGGTAAGAAATGCAACACCTCCATGTTTGCAAATCAGGAGAAAGAAATCAACAAGCGCTACCGCCAGGCAGTAAAGGACTCACTTACAAGACCTCACTCCCAGGATCTTAGAACATGGCAGAAATATGGTGAGAAAAAGAAGATCAGCAAGCTCAACGACCAGCTTAATGACCAGACCGATGCCATCATGGCTACCCGCACCAAGTTTACCTACTCACAGGCGCAGATTGACCAGTACAAGAATATAGGCGGTGCACCTACACTTGACGGACTGTATACGGTATTCGGTGAGATATCCGATGGTATGGACGTAGTGGAGGCCATCAACAACATGCACGCAGGCAAGAACGGACGTCCTAACCCCGACGTAAAGATAATACGTGCATACGTTCTGGAGCCGGAGGCTACCCAGGAAACCGCACAGCAGTAATCAGAGCTTTTCTACAACGTCATTAAAACTCTGCCACAGTGAATCCTGAGGCAGAGGTGCCTTTACGTCTATCATAACATGCGATACCGGATGCTCAAATGTAACATGGTATGCATGAAGCGAAATGCTTCCATCCGGATTGGAGCGTTCTGCCCCGTACTTTAGATCGCCCTTTATGGGACAACCCATTTTGGCAAGCTGGCATCTTATCTGATGATGGCGTCCGGTCATGAGTTCCACCTCTATCAGATGGTAATTGACCGAGCTTGCTATCAGTCTGTATCGCAGGATTGCCTTCTTGCTACCGGGAACCTCATGGTCGTATGCGTATGAACGGTTCTGTTTCTCGTTTCTTACAAGCCAGTTTACCAGTTCCCCCTGCGGGTTGACCGGGCGGTTCTTTACTATGGCAAGATAACGCTTGTCAACACTACCCACACGGAACATCTCGTTCATACGTGCCAGGGCCTTGCTGGTCTTTGCCAGTACTACCGTACCACTTACTGGTCTGTCCAGACGGTGAGTAACACCCACAAAGACATTACCCGGCTTGGAGTATTTCTCCTTAAGATATGCCGCAACCGTTTCTGACAGCGGCGTATCTCCGGTCTTGTCTCCCTGCACAATCTCTCCGGACTGCTTGGAGACAATGATTATATGATTATCCTCGTACAGTGCCTGCATTACATGCTCATTCCGCCGTCAATCTGCAGAACCTGTCCTGTTACGTAAGACGACTGGTCAGAAACAAAGAACAGTGCAGCATTGGCAATCTCATCAACATTTGCGCCACGCTGCATTGGTATGGTCTTGCACCACTCGGCAAGCTTGTCCTCTGGAATAGCGGCAGTCATTTCTGTCAGGACAAAACCTGGAGCAATAACGTTTGCCCTTATTCCACGCGATGCCAGTTCCTTTGCCACACTCTTGGTAAGTCCTACCAGACCTGCCTTGGATGCAGCATAGTTGGTCTGGCCTGCATTTCCATGCAGACCCACAACAGACGATACAGAAAGGATAACACCACTTCTCTGTTTCATCATGATAGGAGTACAAGCCTTTATAAAATTGAATGCCGATTTCAGATTGGTATCTATAACATCGTCCCACTGCTGCTCTGTCATACGCATAAGGAGTCCGTCCTTGGTAATTCCGGCATTGTTAACCAGAATATCAATTCTTCCAAAATCCTTGTTAACCTGATTAACCATCTCTGCGGCAGCTGCAAAATCGGCCACATTTACCTTGTAACCCTTTGCATTGACACCCTCGCTCTTTAAGTCATTCTCAAGTTCTGCAGCTTTCTGGTCGCTGTTAAGATAAACAAAAGCAATATCTGCTCCCTCTTTTGCAAAAAGCTTGGCTATTGCATATCCTATTCCGCGTGTTGCACCTGTTACAAGAATTTTTTTGTTAGAAAGTTGTCCCATATTCTATTCTTTATTTGTTATTCTCATTATATCCCAACGCACCAAAAATAAGACGGCGCGCCTCAAAGCGTATTTCTTCGCGTGTATTACCCTGCCAGATCTTTCCCCTTATATATGATGCCTCAAAACCACGCATGCAGTAATGGAAAATCTCAGCCGTACGTCTTACGTTAATTACATTGAATGTGCCCGATGTCTTACCCTCGGTAATGATGAGCTGGAGCAGCTGTCTCTGTTTATTGTCAAAATCCTTACGGAAATGCTCCAGGCCCCAGCTATTACGGAAAAATCCGGATCTAAGCGTACCGTTGCTTTCTACCATTTCCTTTACGTAGCGGAAATAGCTGAACACAAACTCAACGATTTTTTGCTGCACAGGTATATTCTGGTTGGCAATCTCCTCCAGTTTGACAAGGGCCTTCTCTACCTCATTGTTTATTACGGCCTGATAGACCTCAACCTTGCTGTCAAAATACGCATAGAGAGTACGCCTGCTCAAGCCTGCTTCCTCAGCAATCTCAATCATTGTAGTCTCATCATAACCCTTCCTTACGAACAAGGCTTTTGCTGCCTCAATGAATTGAATTCTAGTCTTTGGATTCTCCATAGCTCTATTTTAGGGGTGACAAAAGTACTAAAAATGTGAAAAAGGCTACATATTCACACAAAAAGATTTGTATGCTATTCACAAATGGAGTATCTTTGTATCGCAATTAAGAAACATCGCGGAGTGGAGCAGTGGTAGCTCGTTAGGCTCATAACCTAAAGGTCGTTGGTTCGATTCCATCCTCCGCAACTAAAAGAGGTTCCTATCGGACCTCTTTTTTAGTTGCGGAGGATGGGTATACCATAAATGCATCACCAATCTCACCTATTAAAGATATTTATTAGGGTATATGTCTTAAAGAACCATCGCCACCCTCGGCGTGTTAGAGGGACGGGGCCCGGCATTTTTTTTAATGAAGGAAAAAGCTGGCTTTTGGAATCCGTTTAAAAAAATGCTGGGAGGGATAGCGCTGAAAGCGCGTAGTTCTGTAGACATATACCCTAATAATACCCCAGGTGAGTTACAAACTCCATAGGAGACAAAAAAAGGGATGACCATGAGCCATCCCTTTTTTATATGGAATAATGTGATTATTCAGCAGAGTCAGCCTCAACAACAGGGGCCTGTTCAGATGAAGTATTAACAACTTCTATCTTAGCCTTCTTTTCATGGCTGAGTTTGTCTATACCCAACCTACCAAATACATTTGTAAAATACAGGGCTGCAAATACGGCAACAAGGCAGATAAACCAGCCAAGGAATTTCTTCCATACCGGAGTCTTCTCTGCAAATGGATCCACTCCCATAACAACCTTTGGAGCCTTGCTTATCTGAGTCAGGGTAGAACCAAATGGAATATTAACCTTGACCGATGCATTGATAGCCCATCCGTTGGCATTGAGCAGCGGAGACATATTGCGCTTGCGCAGTACCAGCCAGGCCTTAATCATGGCAGGACCAGATATCACAAGGATAATACCAATAATAAGTCCAATCCACTGTAAGAGATTCAGATCTTTCAGAACAATAAATATAGATCCCAACCCCTTAGCCAAAGCACCAATACCAAGAGAAATGGCAGCAAAAATACCGGTAAACTTGGCAATATCAAAGACCTGCTGCTTTGAATCTGCCGGAGCGGCAACCTTAGCAGACATATCGCTCATAACCTTACTGTCCTTATCTGATGCAAACTTATTGATAGTGTCCTCAACAAATTTACCCAACTTGCGGTAAGGAGACCAGAATGCCTGACGTATGCTGATAGGATTGTCAACAATCTTAGTTACAGTAGCATCGTAGATATTGCCATTGTTATCGTAGAACACACCGTTCTTGCCGTTACGCAGGTCAGAGATATCGCCATCGGTCATAACAGCTGCAATAGTCATGGCAGCTCCGTTCTTCTTGTTAACGCAGTTGCAATACAGGATGAACATACCGCTCAGATTTGCAGTAGCATTGTGTGCACCCATGTCCGATACCTTGATACAGAGATCGCAGCGACGCTCGTCAATATAGAGAGAACCAGCCTGGAATACAGCCTTCTCTGTTGGGTTGTAGAAATCCTTGAATGATACAAAGTTGCAGAGCAGTCTGTAGAAATCACGATAGAGATGCAGCATCTTGTTTACAGCATCGATCGATGTAGATTCAGACTCAAGGGCCTTATCATCGTCAACCAGCTTGAGCAGGTCTGCCTTACGGTCTGCAGCAATCAGAGCATTGATCTCATCCAGACCAAGAGACTCAACCTGAGCGCCAGCTTTTGCGCCAATCCAAGCCTGATATGCTCCAAACTTAGCAACAACAGCATTCCACTGCTCCTCTGTAATCTCATTTACACCAGGATAATCCTTATCAAATACAAGGCTCTTGAGTTTAGCAAAGGTAGCCTGCCATACAGGGTTTATACGGCTGTCAATAGGAAGTGTATTGTTCTCTGAAAGTCTTGCCAGAGGGTACTCAGAAATCTCAGCATCGCATGCAGAGAGGTCCTTGTCGCTGATAGCCTCTATGCGGCTTGCCGGTACATCGAGAGCAGCAGTGCTGGCAGAATTGAACTGAGCAAGCTTGCAACGCATAAAATAGTCTGCAACCTTAGCTTTGAGAGCATTTACAGTATCAAGAGCTGCAGCTGTATCATCACCGTAAGGGAATATAGATTCCTTATTATCATCGGCAGACTTCTTCCATGCTGAATATGCAGCGAGTGCGCCATAGAAAGCCTCAATAGAATCGGTATCGGCACCGGCCAGGCCACTGCGGTCAGCCTTTCCACCAATTGTAGCTACAATGGCTGCAATAGTCTTCTTGAGTGCCTCGTCATCTGTTGACTGCTCAGTAATGATACCATCGCCGTTCAGACCGGTCTTAGCAAATATTGCTACGCTGTCCTCTGTATCTGCTACAGAAATTGAATCCTTCTCCAAACCCAGGTTTGCAAGAATCTGCTTGGCCGATGCCAACAGCTTGGCACCTTCGGCATTTTCTGTATTGAATGCACTCAGAGAAATAGTATCTTCCTTCTTAAGAAGCAGGTCTGGATCGTTTATAACAGAAGTAATCCACTTAGCCGCTGCTACTACCTCATCAACATGAATATAACCATCACCATCTGTATCGATCATCTTTAGAGTCTTGGTATCAAACTCAAGGCCCGATACAGGACAACTCAGAACGGTCCACAGTTTCTGGTCAAGCTCATCAAGATGCTTAATATCATCACCGCAGTCAATATTGACGCGTGTCATTCCACCAATGGTGGAAAATTTCCAATCGTAATTACCCATATAATATATTTACTAGTCCTTTTATATATAATAGACTTCAAAAATACTAAAACTTTTACATTTCTCAATCCTTAAAATCCATATTATAAATAAAGCACAAAACTAATGGAAAAATCAAGCCCTTTCAAGATTCGTGATACGGCCAAGGAGAGCTCTCGCTAAGTGGCAGAGCCACCCGCACGGAGTGCGGCCCGTTTCCGGAAGGAAACTAAAAGGAGGTGGCGGCTACCTACTCTCCCACTTGCCCGTTCTGCGGATGCAGAACTAAAAAAAGGTTGGTACTGCGAAAGTGGGACAACAATACATAACAAAAGAGCCCCGAACTTTCGTTCGGAGCTCTCGCTAAAACGGCAGCTACCTACTCTCCCACTTTCGCAGTACCATCGGCGTTAACGGGCTTAACTTCTCTGTTCGGAATGGGAAGAGGTGGAACCCCGTTGCTATAGCCACCTTAATTTCATTCAGGATTTATCCTGATATAAGGTTGACAGTCACGACACAAAACGAGTAATTATCTTTACCACTCAGCTGACAACGGCGTCTTTCACAAGTCTATTGACTCAAGGAAAATTTCGGGCAATTAGTACTGCTCGGCTTTGATGTCACCACCTTTACACCTGCAGCCTATCAACGTCATCGTCTATGACGACCCTCAAAGGAAATCTAATCTTGCGGCCGGCTTCGCACTTAGATGCATTCAGCGCTTATCCGATCCAGACGCGGATACCCGGCAATGCAGCTGGCGCCACAACCGGTAAACCGGAGGTCTGTCCAACACGGTCCTCTCGTACTAATGTCAGAT
>JAZUFR010000039.1:0-80208 GCA_045640825.1 Bacteroidaceae bacterium | reverse complement strand
CGCGAAGTGGGAGCAACCTCTTTATACGGCCCAGTTCGCTTTTCTCAAACGTTGACCGGTACAGGTCATAAAAATCAAACTCAGAAAACGCAAGGGTTGGTGCTATTTCAGCAATATTTCGTACTTTTGCCATGCAGATTAACGCAGATTAATTTTGCAATTCCTCCAAATTCAGCTTCTCAGGGCCTGTTGGAGGAATTTTTTTATTCTCATCAAAGATACGAAATTCCTATTGTATTATCAATCAATTCATTAGGAAATTATCAACATTTCCCGATACTCCCTACTTTACCATCCACCAGAAACGGGACACGTTGTCTGTATTTTTCCACATCTGCTCAAATTCCTCATCGGACCCTCCTGCCCATACACAGACAGGCAGCATCAAGCATGATAACAGTAATAATACTTGCTTTTTCATTGTAAATTCCATTTGACTGCAAATATACACTTTTGGTTTTTCTATTTAAAGAAACGCTATTTCGGCTCTTATTCGTATCTTCGCATTTTTAGAAAAGTCTGGAAAATATGAACAATACTACATACATAATCTGTGCCGCAGTCCTGTTGCTCCTTTTTGTGCTCTACTATCTGGACAGATGGAGCAAGACCCGCACACAAAACACTGAATCAGACAGTCAGGAAAGCGGACCAAAGCCCGATATCCCCGCAGGCGAATGCTGCGGCAAGCATGCTGTGTGCGAGAAAGAACAGCTTATCCAGGCCAGGTTGCGCGAGGCCCAGTATTTTGATGACGAGGAGCTGGACCAATACAAGGGCCGCAGTTCAGACAGTTATACAGACCAGGAGGTGGAGGAGTTCCGATATATCATGTACACCATGAAACAGGATGAGGTACGTGTATGGATGGAGTGCCTCCAGGCCAGGGAGATAGAGTTACCCGATGACCTTAAGGAGGAGTGTTTCTCCATGATGAACGAGATTGGCTGATATGAGGAAATACGGATATGCTGGGCTTGCCATGCTGCTACTTATGGTAGTGGCCGGCTGCTCCACAACCCGTAACACACCCGCATCACGTTCCTATCAGGCTCTGGTAACACGCTACAATGTGTACTTTAACGGCAACGAAGCGTTCAAGAAGGGTTATACTGCACAGGAGAATGCCAAGAAAGACAATCTTCTGGAAATACTGGACATGTTTCCCGTAGATGACGAGTCGGTGCGCAGGGTTGGAGGGGGAGATTTTGACCTGGCAATAGAGAAAGCCCAGAAAGGCATAAAGCTGCACTCCATATCTGTTAAACCACAAAAGAAGAAAAAAGGTACCCCAACAGAATCCGACAAGGCCTTTCAGAACAAGAACGAGTATAATCCTTTCCTGTGGCACGCCTGGATGCTGATGGCCGATGCCCAATTACAGAAAGGACAGTTCATAGAGGCAGCCAGCACCTACTCCTACATTACCCGCCTGTACTATGATGAGCCGGAGATTGTGGCAGAGGCCCAATACAAGATGGCTCAGTGCTACTCGGAGATGGGCTGGAACTACGAATCCGAGGAACTGTTCCAGCGCTCAGGCCAGACACATACCGGAATGGCCCGTCACCTGGACTATCAGTCCCGCCTGGCTTCGCACCTGTTGCAGCAGGAAAGGTACCAGGAAACCATTGAACCCCTGGAAGAAGCCATAAACCGCAAGGGAGTAAGCAAGAAACAGCGCATCCGCGAGAGATATCTCCTGGCCCAGCTGTATAAGAACGTCGGCCGCTACGACGATGCCTACAACATGTTTGGAAAAGTTATACGCATGAGTCCTCCTCATGACATTGAGTTCCATGCGCGCATCCAGCAGACAGAAACAATGGCACAGAACGGGAACATGCGCAAGATAATGAAAAAGCTCAGGCGCATGGAGCGTGACCAGAACAACAAGGAGAGCCTGGATCAGGTATACTATGCCATGGGCAACATCTATCTTATGAGAGGCGATACCGTAACCGCACTGGATCTCTACAACGAAGGAGTGGAGAAAAGCAGCAAGGCATCGGCCGAGAAGGGTATCCTGCTGCTTACCATGGCTAACCTGTACTGGAACATGGCCGATTATCCGCACGCATCGGAGTGCTACTCCCAGGCCGTGGGTATGATAGGCCGCAATCACAAGGAATATCAGACTGTCAAGCTCAGATCCGAGGTCCTGGAGAGCCTGGTTGAATGCACCCAGACCATAGAACTGCAGGACAGCCTTCAGCGTCTGGCCGATATGCCGGAGCAGCAGCGCGACGAGATAATTGCAAAACTGATTGCCGACTACGAAGAGCAGGAGCGGCTCGAGGAGGAAAGACGTCTCAGGGAAGAGAGGGAGCAGGCACTCAAGGAGTCTCAGCAGGACATGTCTGTGGCAGCCGATGACGGTACCCAGGGTAAGTGGTATTTTTACAACACCGATGTTGTTACACGTGGACGCAGGGAGTTTACACGCCAGTGGGGTGACCGCAAGCTCGAGGACAACTGGCGCCGCAGTAACCGTTCCACCATGGCACAGCAGGAGCCCGTGGCCAATCAGACTGCTGTCAATACGGAAGGATTGCTTACAGATTCCATAGGTTCCGTCATAGATACCATCCAGGTTGCCGCGTATGAGACCGACCCGCACAACCCGCAGTTCTATATCCAGCAGATTCCCTACTCCACTGCCGACAGGGCTAAATCCGACCAGTTGCTTACCGCCGCCCTGCTTGACTGCGGTATAATATACAAGGACCGACTTACAGAATACGCAATGGCCGAGAAGCCGCTTACCCGTATAACCCAGGATTATCCTGAGTCTAAGGAGGCCGATGCCGCCATGTACAACCTGTATCTCATGTATTCACTCTGGGGTAATACCGTCCAGGCCGACAGTTGTCGTGCACGGTTACAGCGTATCTATCCGGAAAGTGACTACACAACCATGGTATGTGATCCCGATTACATAGACAACGCACGTTACGGACGCCACCGCGAGGATTCCATCTATGCAGAGACCTACCGTCTGTACACTATGGGAGACACGTCGGCTGTTCGCAGCAACTGCAATATATCGGCCACACGCTATCCCAAGGGACAGCACAGGGCAAAATTCATGTTCCTGGATGCAGCAGTTGACCTTCAGCAGGGTAATACAGACAGGTTTATGAGCAGTCTCAGGGAGATTGTTACCAAATACCCCGAGAATGAGATCAGTCAGCTGGCCGGACTCATTGCCCAGGGCATCCAGAACGGGCGCATACTGCAGTCCACATCTTTCTCGTCTATCTGGGACCGCCGCAACGGAACAGACCAGAGCCAGGTTCCCGACAGCCTGAAACCCCAATTCAGCACAGACCGCTATGATCAGTTCATGTTCCTTCTGTGCTACCCGGAAGCTGGCCTGGACCGCAATCAGCTGCTGTTTGAGATGGCCCGATACAATTTCAGCAACTACATGATGCGTAACTTTGATATGAGTTTCATGGAAGAACAGGGCGTTGGCATGCTTCGCGTGGGAGATTTCATGAACTTTGACGAGGCGTTCACATACTGCCGCAGCCTGTACGACGATTCTGATATGGCTACCCGCCTTAGCGGAATAAAGCCGGTTGTGATTACGCAGAAGAACCTGGACATACTGCTCAAGCACTACAGTTTTAACGAGTACCAGGAGTTCTACGAACAGAATTTCCTGAGCATACCAGAGTTTGAGATTGACGGTGCTACACTCTTTGAAGAATACAACGATGGAGAATAAGAACGGCACACTGCTATGGGTTGATGATGAGATAGACCTTCTCAGGGCACACATACTGTTCCTTGAGAACAAAGGCTATCAGGTTGACACAGTCACAAACGGATATGATGCCCTTAATATGGTCCGTGACAAACAGTATGACCTTGTGTTCCTGGACGAGCACATGGTTGGAATGAGCGGTCTGGAAACACTGGGCCACATAAAGGAGACAGATCCAAACATTCCGGTGGTCATGGTTACCAAGAGCGAGGAGGAGAACATCATGGACCAGGCTATAGGCTCCAAGATTGCAGACTACCTTATAAAGCCAGTCCACCCCAACCAGATATTGCTGTCGCTCAAGAAGAACATTCATAAGCGCGACATTGTGACTGCCGAAACCGACCGCAACTACCAGCAGAGTTTTGGGCGTCTGAGCATGCAGATCAATGACTCTCTCACTGCATCGGACTGGATAGAGGTTTACCGCCAGCTGGTGTATTGGGAACTGGAGCTCAAGGAGGCCGACAGTTCCATGCACGATATGCTCAAGATGCAGAAGACCGATGCCAACGCTGCATTTGCCAAGTTCATTAAACGGAACTACATGAAATGGATGACCAACCGGGAATTGGCTCCCGTGATGAGTCCTGATCTGTTCCGCAAGTTTGTTTTCCCTCTGTTGGACAGCGGTGAGAAACCATTTCTGATTGTCATGGACAATCTGCGCTACGACCAGTGGCGAATACTCAATTCAGAACTGGCAGAACTCTTTACATCCGATGAGCAGCTCTATTACAGTATACTGCCCACCGCTACCCAGTATGCAAGGAATGCCATATTCTCAGGACTGATGCCCGAGCAGATTGAACGCATGTTCCCCGACCTATGGGTCGATGAGGATTCTGAGGAAGGAAAGAATCTGAATGAGGCGCCCCTTATCCAGACCCAGCTGGACCGTTTTAGGCGGAAAGACACATTCTCTTATAATAAGGTAAATGACTCTAACGCAGCCGACAAGCTGCTCAAGGAGTTCAACAGCCTGCTTTCCAATGACCTGAATGTTATAGTAATCAACTTTATAGACATACTGTCGCACGCCAAGACAGACTCCCGCATGATGCGTGAGCTGGCAAACGACGAGGCAGCTTACCGCAGTCTCATACTGTCATGGTTCCGTCATTCATCGGTCCGTGACCTGTTCAGGTGTATGGCAGCAACCGGCCGCAAGGTAATGATTACCACAGACCACGGCAGCATTCTTGTGAACCATGCCGTAAAGATTGCCGGTGACCGTACTACAAACACCAACCTGCGTTACAAGCTTGGAAAGAACCTTGGATTCAACCCCAAGGATGTATATGAGATAGACCAGCCGCTCAAGGCACAGCTACCCTCGCCGAATGTAAGCACATCCTATATATTCTGCACGGAGGGAGACTATTTTGTATATCAGAACAACTTTAATAACTACGCATCTTTTTACAGGAACACATTCCAGCACGGAGGTGTGTCCCTGGAGGAAATGATTATCCCATTCATTACACTGCAACCCAAAAGAAAATAACAGATATGAACACAATTACAATAAAGGACCTGGAGCATATTGACGAGGCTGCCCACGAGTTCATGGGACTTATGGGCGATGACACCGTTTTTGCTTTCTATGGCAAGATGGGTGCCGGCAAGACTACTTTCATTAAATCCCTATGCAAGGAGCTTGGAGTGGAAGATGAGGTAAATTCACCCACTTTTGCCATCATCAATGAGTACCGTTCAAACACAGCCGAACTCATTTACCATTTTGATTTTTACCGTATCAAGAAAATAGACGAGGTATATGATCTGGGATATGAGGATTATTTCTACAGTGGTGCCCTCTGTTTCATAGAGTGGCCGGAGCTTATTGAGGACCTGTTACCCATGGATGCACGCAAGGTTACAATCAGCGAGAACCCAGACGGCTCCAGAACCATTACGTTCTAAAACAAAGCAGCATAAAAAGAGCAGTCCCTGCAGCACGTCAAGTGTTGCAGGGACTGTTGCTTGAATATCCGGTATTATTCCAGTGAATCGGCATAGTCGGCCTCGGCCTTGACTATGAGTATGATCTCATCGGCAGGGAAAGATCCAACCTTGTCTTTCTTGGCCTCCTTTATGATGTAGTTTACTATTGCATCGTTGTCTATCTCAATGCAACCATCCTTGTCCGGTTCCTGATCCAGGATTCCGCTCTTGTCAAAGTAATCATATATGACATCCAGTATGTAGTACAGAGTGTCATCGTCATACTTCTCCTTGAGTTCCTGCGGAAGCGAGTTCTTTATAAACTCTACGGTCTTCTGATCGTCAAGATCATCTTCAAGAAACTCGTCGTTTGCCATAATCAGAGCATTGAGTTGATTTTTTCCTCGTAAACATTCTTGCCGGCTATACCAACAATCCTGTCCACCTCCTTTCCATCCTTGAGGAACACTACTGTTGGTACATTCATTATACCAAACTTGTCTGTCATGTCTGTGTTGTCCTCTATATCACACTTGCATACGGCAGCCTTGCCGTCATACTCAGCTGCGAGCTCCTCAATTACAGGTGCAAGACGTTTGCATGGGCCACACCATGTTGCCCAGAAGTCAATTACTACAGGCTTTCCCTGTGCAACTACAGAATCAAAGTTCTGATCGGTAATTTCCAATTCCATAATTATGTGTTATTTAATTGTTGAATAATAGTCTTATACTCTCATTGGCCTTAAGGTACTCAACCAACTGCGGGGTTACGGTAATGCGCTTTGACGTAGATGCCAGGGTTACCTTCTCGTCGTTGGAGAGATCGGTCAGTTCAAACTTGAGTGACGCGTTACCCGGAACATTGGTAAGAGTATCCAGATCCATGACAAACTCATTATCCAGAGATGTAAGCGGCATGTGTATTGTAAGGCTTGTAATGGCAGAGTCCTTTACGTCCTGGAGCAGTTCAATCTGATTGATTGCCAAATCAATCCTGTCCTGGATAAACTTACTCTGAACGCACCTGGCCTTTACAAACAGGTAATTATCCTGCCTGAGCATATTGCACCATTTGAGCCATGGCTCTCCAAATAGCGGGAGTTCCCATGAACCCGAGAAATCCTGGATGGTAGTAAAACCGCAGGGCTTTCCGCTCTTGGTGCGTGACTCACGTACAGCGGTCACTATTCCTCCAAATATAAGATCCTTGTTCAGCAAAGGCGTGCGGTCTGCAAGCTGTACCACCTGTACATTGCATACATTCTCAAGTATAACGCGATACTCATCGAGCGGATGAGCCGACAGGTAAATACCTACAAGTTCCTTCTCCTTGTTCAGACGGTCCAGCAAGGACCACTCGGGAGCATCGGGGATTACGGGAGTGGCTATCAGGTCTGTCTGTCCCAGGTCTCCAAACAGTGAGAACTGTGATTCCTGGCGGTCCACCTGGAACTTTGTACCATAGCGTACCAGGACATCGGCAAATGACTCACCCTTGCCACAAGGTTGCTGGAACTGTTCCCTTCTTATCTCTGAGAAGCAGTCAAAAGCACCGGCCAGTGCCAGGCACTCAATGTTCTTGCGGTTGCAGGCACTAAGGTTTACCCTCTCCACAAAATCAAATATACTCTTGAACGGACCACCCTTGCTGCGCTCATTCATTATGGACTCCACGGCATTCTCGCCCACGCCCTTGACCGATGCCATTCCAAAACGTATGTCACCGCGGGCATTTACACCAAAACGGGGCACACTCTCGTTTACATCGGGCCCGAGTACGTTTATTCCCATGGCCTTGCACTCATCCATGAGTTTGGTAATCTCGGTAATATCACCACTGCGGCTGAGCACTGCAGCCATGTACTGTGATGGATAGTTAGCCTTGAGATATGCAGTCTGATATGCTACCCATGAATAGCAGGTGGCATGAGACTTGTTGAATGCGTAGGATGCAAACTTCTCCCAGTCTGCCCAGATTTTCTCCAGGACCTTTGGATCATGGCCGTTTGACTGTCCGCCGGCTATGAACTTAGGTTTAAGGTGGTCCAGCTTGTCCTTGAGTTTCTTACCCATGGCCTTACGCAGGGTATCACTCTCGCCTCGTGTAAAGTTGGCAAGCAGTCGGGACAACAGCATGACCTGCTCCTGATATACCGTAATTCCGTAAGTATCCTTGAGGTACTTTTCCATAATGGGAATATCGTACTCAATAGGTTTGCGTCCCAGCTTACGGTCAATGAAATCCGGAATATAGTCCATTGGTCCCGGACGGTAGAGCGCGTTCATGGCTATCAGGTCCTCAAACACACTTGGCTGCAGTTCGCGCAGGTATTTCTGCATTCCCGGCGATTCAAACTGGAATGTTCCTATGGTTCGGCCATCGCAGTACAGCTGGAAAGTCTTGGGGTCATCTATAGGAATCTTCTCTATATCTATTTCCACCCCAAGGCTCATCTTTATATTGGCCAGGGCTTCCTTTATGATGGACAGGGTCTTGAGTCCAAGGAAGTCCATCTTTATAAGTCCGGTATCCTCAATCACGCTACCCTCATACTGGGTAACCAGCATTTTCTCGCCACTGTCCTTATCGGTTGCTATAGATACAGGAACCCAGTCGGTAATATCGTCTCGGCAGATAATGGTACCACAGGCATGAACGCCGGTTCCACGTACGTTGCCCTCGAGCATCTTGGCAAACTGGATGGTACGGCGCAGGGTTGGATCCTCCGACACGGCAGCCTGCTGAAGTTCAGGAATGCAGTCAAGTACATTCTTGAGGTTCATCTTACGGGGCTTGCCATCGGGATCATCGGGCAACTTATCCGGGATAGCCTTGCACAGGGCGTTGGATATGTCAAGAGGCACCTTGAGCACACGGGCCACATCCTTTATGGCCATCTTGGTAGCCATGGTGCCGTATGTAATAATGTGTGCAACCTTTTCCTTACCGTATTTCTCTGTTACCCACTGCAGGACGCGACCACGGCCGTCATCATCAAAATCCACGTCAATATCCGGCAGCGATATACGGTCCGGGTTAAGGAAACGCTCAAACAGCAGGTCGTATTTGATAGGGTCGACCAGCGTTATACCAAGACAGTACGCAACGGCCGAACCCGCTGCCGAACCACGACCTGGTCCTACAGATACGCCAAGCTCGTTACGTGCGGCATTTATAAAGTCCTGCACAATCAGGAAGTAACCCGGGAAACCCATGGTTTTCATGATGTGCAGCTCAAACACCAGCTGCTCACGCACATTATCGGGAATAGGATCACCATATTTTACCCGGGCTCCCTCAAATGTGAGTTTGGCAAGATAATCGGCCTCCAGCTTTATCCTGTAGAGTTTGTCATATCCGCCAAGTTTCTTTATCTTCTTTTCGGCATCCTCCTGACTCATTACCACATTACCATGCTCGTCCTGGGTAAACTCATCAAAAAGATCCTTCTCTGTTAGCCTGCTACGGTACTCATCCTCTGTTCCAAAATCCTGGGGGATGGCAAAGTTCGGCATGATTGGCGGGTGGTTTATGGAATACTCCTCAACCTTATCCAATA
This sequence comes from Bacteroidaceae bacterium, assembly GCA_045640825.1. Classification (GTDB taxonomy): domain Bacteria; phylum Bacteroidota; class Bacteroidia; order Bacteroidales; family Bacteroidaceae; genus Colenecus. Next base: position 70,927 of record JAZUFR010000039.1, on the reverse strand, counting down.
TCTCTATTGTATTTGCCAGGGATTCTGCATCATCAGGAAAATTGTCATACATTTCCTGAGTAGTCTTGAACCACTCCTGCTTGGAGTAGCGCATCAGGTTGGGATCATCAGGATCGCGGCCTGTAGAAAGACAAATCAGGATTTCATGGGCATCGGCATTCTCCTCGTCCAGGAAGTGGACATCGTTTGTGCATATTGTCTTTATTCCGTGCTTCCGGGACAGTTCACGCAGATATCTGTTCACATTTACCTGAAGTGGATAGACCTCATGGTTAGCCTTGGGAACAGTGGCCTTATGGAGCTGCAACTCCAGATAATAGTCCTCTCCAAAAAGGTTATGGAACCACTCTATCGTTTTCTCGGCATCATCAATACGGCCGGCATTGATCAGTTTGGGCACCTCGCCGCCCAGACAGGCTGAGCAGCATATTATACCCTCATGATACTTTTCCAGATCAGCCTTGTCTGTACGCGGATGTGAATAGAATCCATCGGTCCACGCACGGGATACTATTTTTATAAGGTTATGGTATCCCTGTTCGTTTTTTGCGAGCAGGATAAGATGATAGTTGGCACCATCCAGTTCCCTGCTCTCGCGTTGTTCCTTACTTCGGGGAGCCACATAGACCTCGCATCCTATGATCGGCTTGAAATGTTTTCCCTCGGCAGCAAGCTCACCGTTCTTTTTGTCACAATAGTTTTTAAACTCCTTAATGCCCATCATGTTGCCGTGATCTGTAACAGCAACACCGCGCATGCCATCTGCTATAGCCTTGTCGACCAGCTTTTTTATATTGGTCTGGCCATCAAGTAGCGAGTACTGCGTATGTACGTGTAGATGAACAAATTCCTGCATTGTAAGGGTTGGCTTGAAAAACTTTATAAAAGTACTTCCATTTGACAGTAAAGCCAAGATGACGGGACCCAAAGTTTTCAACAGAGAGTTAACATCGGCCCTGCATGGTACCCAAGAAACGAAAAGATGCAATTGTATATAGTAATATCAGGAATTTTAATATCTTTGCCCTTTGCATACAAACAAACAGTCATGTCAGAAAACAAAGGAAAGCATATTACAATAAACTCAGAAGGCAAGGCAACCCTTACAATCGTTGCCATACTGCTTCTGGTCATTAACCTCCCACTGTTCCTGACCCCAGCATACGGATGGTGGTCATATCTCGTTTTGGGTATATCATTATTGGTATGTTGGTTCTTTCTGTATTTTTTCCGTAACCCAGTAAGGAAATTTCCAAGTGATGACCTGGATAACGTAGTGGTTGTTCCCGCAGATGGTACAATCGTTGCAATAGAGGAGGTAGACGAGCCGGACTATTTCCGGGACCGCCGTATAGTAGTTTCTATTTTCATGAGCGTATTCAGCGTTCATGCCAACTGGTTCCCAGTAAACGGTACCGTAACCAAGGTTGCGCATCAGGATGGTACTTTCTATGCCGCATTCAAGGCAAAGGCCAGCACTGAGAACGAGCGTTCACTTGTTGTTATAAAAGCCCATTCTGGTCATGAAATAATGCTCCGCCAGATTGCCGGCGCGCTTGCCCGCAGAGTTGTAACCTACTGCAAGCCCGGCGATGAAAGCCGTATTGACAGCCACATGGGATTCATAAAATTCGGTTCAAGAGTAGATGTATATCTGCCGGTAGACTCTCTGGTCTGCGTTAAGCCGGGACAGAAAGTAAAGGGCGATATTACCGTTCTTGCCAAACTTTCATAAAAATGGCAAACTGTATAACAAAACATATTCCAAATACACTGACCACATGCAACCTCCTCTCTGGCTGCATGGCAGTAATATCTGCATTCCATTCTGATTCCAAGCATGTGCTCATGTGGGTGGTATGTGGAGCCGTATTTGATTTTTGTGACGGATTCTCCGCCAGACTGCTCAAGGCTTATTCTCCAATAGGCAAGGAGTTGGATTCTCTGGCAGACCTTATTACATTTGGACTTGCGCCTGCCATACTCTGCATGATGACCCTCAAGGGATTTGAATATCCTGCAGAATGGATTGCAAGTGCCTATCCCTACCTTGCACTGGTTCTTGTGGCATTTGCTGCATTGCGACTGGCCAAGTTCAATACAGACGAGCGCCAGACCTGTTCATTCCTGGGATTAGCTGTACCAGCCAATGCACTGTTCTGGTGCGGACTGTTCCAGTCAGACTTGAATGCAATGAGCAGCTCCAAGTGGATACTTGGCATACTATGCCTGCTGTTTGCAGGACTCATGGTAAGCGAGATTCCTATGTTCTCTCTTAAATTCAAGAATCTAAAATGGTCTGACAATAAAGTCAGATTCATATTCCTGGTTGTGTCAGCCATTATCCTTGCCGTACTCGGTACAGGAGGGCTTGCAGCCGTTATAGGATGGTATATAATACTCTCCATACTGACAAAAGGCCAGCACTGAGTAATCAGGCATGGTTTTTGCCCTGAGATGTAGAAACTGAACTAGACATGGTAATATTCGTTATATCCTTATTCATTGGACTGCTGTTCGTACTCCTTGCACTGCTTACATTTGCAAGGGATCTGCTTGCATCCTTCCTTGAATCCATAGTAGGCCTGTTCCGCAAGCTCCTGCACAAAGACTCCAAGCCCAACACAGGCTCCGGTCAGCAGACCATACACAAGCACACACGCAAGCGCTCCAAGGTTGTCCGCGACTCCGATGGAGAGTATGTGGATTTTGAGGAGATAAAGAAATAACCTCCCCGTCCTCCCGCAATCAATATCCCTTTGCAATTCTATCTCTGTACAGGAACCCCCGAATAATATTGTATCTGTTTCTGACGATTATTGAACAGGGTTTTTAGACGTCAGAATTCTAATTCTTTAATATTTTTTAATAGTCTGATGCACAAATGATTACAAATTAGTGTGTCAGATATTATCGTGCCTACTTTTTTGCCGTTCAAAAACAGGCAAAATAACTTTGCGACCGTTCGCGGTAGCGATTTACACTGAATTGTTATCACAATAATGGTAGAAATGTATCATGGGTAAAAAAACAAACAACACCATGGAAAACAAATACTATGATGGACACAACACATGGGCAACGATTGTTGCGTTTTCATAATATCATGGAAACCAGCCGCTACTTGAGTTTATGATAGTCCTAGTTGATCGGAGGGTTACTATAACTCAAGTACGCTGCTGCCAGTGATAGAGTAACAAAAAGTATGTTGGGGAAATAGGTGCGGTTACCCCTGCTAGGTACCATGTCATATCTCGCATCATACCATGAAATACAAATGTTTAACTTAATAACTAACAAGCAGGCATTAATAACTAAAGCTATGGAAAAAGGAATGTATTACATATTCCACCTGGAACTTAGGGGTCATGACTCCGGAGTACTCCAAGGCATTTTGTGTGGTACAAAAGAAAAACACAATCCAATTAATACATTATGAAAACAAATAACAAACGAATTAAAACAGCTGCAATTTGCGGTGCTCTGGCTGTACTGTCACTCGTAAATGTATGCGTTCTCTCTTTCAACAAAAATCAGGTCAGCCCAATCCTGACCAGGAATGTAAATGCCGATGCTGGGATTTTGGGACCGTATTATTTTTTTATAGAACTATTTGGAGGTAGTGGCAGTAATCTATACTACAAGTATGACGAGGCCGAAGCCGAATGCAATCCTGTGACTATCTCAGAAGGCACCATGAGTGCGGAACAATTAATAAACTCAGTTTTTAATGCAAATGCTAGTATACCTCAGGGAAGTGTAAAGATACCTCTAGATGCAAGTGCTTTTGCAAACTTGGAATATAAGAAAAATAAAAAAGGCAGTTTTGATTTTAAAGTAACCATATCGTTATCCGGTGATAAATGGAGAATTAAAACTTGCGAGCCATGTAATCCAACTGAGCCAGATGTCCTATCAACTAGATGTGTAAACTATGACCAGTGCGCAGAAGCAATGAAAACCAGGATTAAGGCATACAGAGAAGCATTGGGAATTTAATAATACAAATGATTCTGTCATACTCAATATGGCAGAATCATTTTAAGAAACAATATGCAAACAACTAAACAATGAAAACATTAAAAAACATTACCATTGGCATTCTTGCCTCTATGGCAGCGGCCTCTTGCGGAAACAGGGATTATGACATCTATGCCGATTTCTCCAATGTGGATACCATTCTGTATGACACTGAACATCCAAACATTATTCCAAGGGACAGCATATATGACAGTGTGCGTTACATCAAGTTGGAAACCAAGAAAGAATGTCTGATAGGTAATGTAAATGATCTTCTGCTGGGAGACAGCACAATTGTTGTTTTTGACAAGCGCATTGCACAGGCTGCATTCCTTTTTGATTATAACGGACACTACTTAGGACAGCTTTCTAAAATGGGAAGGGGACCCCACGAATACCTCCGTATTAGCGATGTAGCTCTTTTTGACGGAAAGATTGTACTGTTAGATGACGTTAAGGGCAAGATGATGTTTTTTGATGAGCGCGGACACTATCTGCATGAGATTGACAGCAAAATATTTGCTAGGGCGGTAGAATTCATAGATTCTGACAACATATTATTTGATATATCAGGACGATACCATGCAGGAGACAAAACTTATAGCGACCATTCTTTTGTACTTAAAAACCGGAATATGGATATTAAGTATCTGTTTGGTAAGCCTAATTATAGCGAACGGTTCAGTTTATCAAGAAATGTAAATCTTATTAAGTGCGGAGACAGCATTTATGGCAACATTAGTTTTATGGACATAATTTATGTACTGGACAAAGATGGAGCCCGTGCTAAATATAACCTGGTTATGAAACCTCATTCTGCCAGCGACTTTCCGTTCACCACCCAGGATGAACTTGACATACTTCATAGTAAGTATTCTTTTTTTGACGGAGAATTCATAGAACTAAAAGACTATTCATACATTCATTACCGTGCTGCTGACAGTGAGAATATTTATGATCTGATTTACAATCACAAGACAAAGACCACCCGAGCTTTATCTGACGGGTTTGATGAGCTAATGTCATGTTTTTTTGCCTATCCTAAAGTCAGATACTCTGACAATACACTAGTCTGTGCGGTTAAGAGTTCGCAGATGAACTGGTTCAAAGACGTATTGTACAATACTTTTCCAGACTCAGAAATACTGCAGGATCTTTATTCCGATATAACTTATGATTCCAATCCGGTCCTGTTCTTTTACCAGATAAATACCCATGAATAAAGCATTCTTTACCTTGGGCATTCTTGCCGCCATGGCCGTAATATCCTGTAAGAACAGGAGTTATGAAATTAGTGCCGATATCTCCAATGTGGATACCATTCTGTATGACACTGAACATCCCAACATTATTCCAAGGGACAGCATATATGACAGTGTGCGTTACATCAAGTTGGAAACCAAGAAAGAATGTCTGATAGGTAATGTGGATGATATACTGCTAGGAGACAGCACAATAGTTGTTATGGACAAATACATTGCACAGGCTGCATTCCTTTTTGATTATAACGGACACTACTTAGGACAGCTTTCTAAAATGGGAAGAGGTCCCAAAGAATACCTCCGTGTTAGCGATGTAGCTCTTTTTGGCGGAAAGATTGTACTGTTAGATGAGATCAAGGGCAAGATGATGTTTTTTGATGAACGAGGTCACTACCTGGATGAGATTGACAGTGAGATATTTGCTACGGCAGTAGAATTCATAGATTCCGACAACATATTATTTGACATATCAGAACGATATTCTGTTGGGCATAAGCCTTATGGTGACTATTCTTTTGTACTTAAAAACAGGAATATGGATATTAAGTATCTGTTTGGAAAGCCTAATCATGGCAAAGGGTTTAATTTCTGTAGAACCGTAAACCTTATTAAGTGCGGAGACAGTATTTATGGTAATGTAAACTATATGGATGTTATATATGTACTGGATAAAGATGGGGCACGCGCTAAATACAACCTGGTCTTGAAACCTTATTCTGGCAGCGACTTTCCTTTCACCACCCAGGATGAACTGTTTGAGAATCATAGAAGGTATTCATATTTCAATGGAGAATTCATTGAGCTAAAAGACTATTCATACATTTTTTACCGGGCTCATGAGAATGAAAACATATACAGCCTGCTCTACAATCATAAGACAAAGACCACCCGTGCCATATCAAACGGCTTTGATGACCCGATGTCATGTTTCTTTTACTTTCCTATTGCCAGATATTCTGATAACACACTAGTCTGTGCAGTTAAGAGTTCGCAGATGAACTGGTTCAAGGGAACATTGAATGATGCGCTCCAGGACTCAGAGATGCTGCAGAATCTTTACTCCGATATTAGTAATGATTCCAATCCGGTCCTGTTCTTTTATCAGATAAACACCCATGAATAAAGGATTTCTTGCTTTAAGTATTATTGCCTCTATGGCAGCGGCCTCTTGCGGGAACAGGGATTATGACATCTATGCCGATTTCTCCAATGTGGATACCATCCTGTATGACACTGAACATCCAAACATTATTCCAAGAGACAACATATATGACAGTGTGCGTTACATCAAGTTGGAAACTAAAAAAGAATGTCTGATAGGTAATGTGGATGATATACTGCTAGGAGACAGCACAATTGTTGTTATGGACAAACACATAGCACAGGCCGCATTCCTTTTTGATTATAACGGACACTTTCTAGGACAGCTTTCTAGAATGGGAATGGGACCACAAGAATATAAATATCTTAGCGACGTAACCCTTTATGACGGTAAGATTGTACTGTTAGATGAGATCAAGGGCAAGATGATGTTTTTTGATGAACGCGGTCACTTCCTGAATGAGATCAAAAGCAATCTGTTTGCTAACGCCGTAGAATTTATAGATTCTGACAATATATTATTTGATATATCAGGACGATACCATGCAGGAAACAAGACTTATAGCGACAATTCTTTTGTACTTAAGAGCAGAGATATGGATATAAAGTATCTGTTTGGCAAGCCTAATTATGATAGTTACTTTACTTTATCCAGAAACGTTAATCTTATTAAGTGCGGAGACAGCATCTATGGCAACATTAATTTTATGGACATTATTTATGTACTGGACAAAGATGGAGCACGCGCTAAATATAACCTGGTTATGAAACCTCATTCTGGCAGTGACTTTCCTTTCAGTAACCAGGATGAACTAATAGCAATTTATAGAAAGTATCCATTTTTTAATGGAGAGTTCATAGAGCTAAAAGACTATTCATACACTCATTACCGTGCACATGATAATGCGAACATTTATGAACTGATTTACAATCACAAGACAAAGACCACCCAGGCAATTTCCAAAGACTTTGACAATCCAATGTCATGTTTCTTTTTCTATCCGATTGCTAGATACTCTGATAACACACTTGTCTGCGCTGTTAACGGTTCTTGGATGAACTGGTTCAAGGGGACATTGAATGATGCGCTCCAGGACTCAGAGATACTGCAGGATCTTTACTCCGATATTAGCAATGATTCCAATCCAGTATTATTCTTTTACCAAATAAACACCAATGAATAAAGTAAGTAAGATTTTAATTTTTTCAGCTTGTGCTGTCTTTGTTGTATTCAACATTTCCCTTATAGTTCAAAACCTTAAGATGAAAGCCATTGAGCTTGCTAATCAGGAAGAAGAGGCTGAATATACAATAACTCAGGCACATCAGATCTTTACCATAAATGACTCCTTCCTGAATAATGGAATCTGTCTTGAAGGTAAACGTTTAACCGAATCCCACACAGGGAATGAGACTACACTGGACAGTTTATTCCAAGATTCACCAGACAGGAAGTTTCTGGTATGCCGTTTCAGCGAGTATGATTGCGAGCAGTGCATCCTGTACTCAGTTGGGCGCATGACTGAATATATCAAGCAAAACGACCTTGATCTGGAACCTATGATATGGGGCCGATTCCTGGACATACATAACCTGAATGTAATTACAGGCAGGATACCTGGAACAGAAAATGTAAGTACCTATAACAGTATGAATTCTATAATGCCTATTGACGAACACGGCAATCCATACTATTTTATAATAGACCAGGCCATGACGGTGTATGACGTATTTACACCGGATAAGATGGACCCGGACATGACAGACCTGTATTTTGAATCTATATCCGCTAAACTGAGTTATGCCGTCAGGTAATCCTACTGCGCAATCACAGAAGATAAGAATCTGCAACACCCTGTTGTGGATCCTTACGTCAGTGCTGTTCATTGAGCTGGCATTTGCCTGGTACTCAAGCTGCGATCCTGTTTCCAACAGACAAATGCACAACGTAGCACTGTGCGGCATTACGGTCTGTCTGTCTGTAATTGCTTTCAGGATAAACAATGAGTGGGCAGTTACACTGTCACATATAGCATTAGTTGCAATGGCCGGGTATGAGATCGTGCTGGGAATCATGCAAATGTTTGGAATAGCCAGTTCTGAGCATGCCATATACATTCTTACGGGCTCATTTCCAAATCCCAATCCATACGCAGGCTTTCTGGCGGTTCTGTTCTGCATAATCCTGTCTATAGTGTTATTGGATAAATGCAAAATACCATGGTTGGCATGTACCTTTAGAATAACATTGTACGCACTGGCCATCCTTATTCCTATAACCATGTGCCGATCGGCCTTAATAGCTATGGCCATTGGGACCGGCTTCATAACATTCAGATACAGTATTCCTGTAAGGAAGTTCATTAAAAAGAACGGCGTCTATATAGTTGTTGCGGCTATTGTTATTCTGGCACTGTTGTATTTATGGAAACGTAACTCTGCCAATGGCAGGGCATTCATTTACCGGATTGCAGTTCTTACCATGCTGACAAACGGATTCCGTGGCGTGGGTCTGGGACATTACCAATGGGCTGCAACCCAGACTCAGATCAATTATTTCAGGGATAGGATTCCTTTCTCCAATGGACAGTTTTATATTCCCGACAGCATCTCCAGGGAATGCCTGTTGTCTGGGAATCCTGATTATGCATTCTGCGACCCATTACAGTTGGGAGTAGAAGCCGGTATAATTACCATGATTACTTATATCTGTGTTATTCTGCTCACGCTCATAATCCTATACCGTAGCAAACCGACATTGTTTTATGGATTACTTGCTGCTCAGATTACCAGCCTGGTATCCTATTCCATGAGCTTACTGTTCTTCCAGATATTTACAGCTGTTTGCATAGGGTGTGCCCTAAATGGTACAGCCAGGAGAACAGGCACACGCACGCTTGCATTCCAGACTGCTGCGGGTGCCTTTGTGTGCACATTATTACTCATTGCCTTGCCATACCACAGACATTCATACAACGAATGGAATGAGAACAGGGTATTCTACAATTCGGGGGCCAACGGTCTATATGCCGACTGCTGTTCCCAGGTGGAGAAGGAACTGGGTTATTCATGGACATTCATGTATGAGTATGGTGATGCGCTCGCGCAGACCGGCAATCTTGAGAAGTCAGATTCAATTCTCTTATGTGGAACTCAAAGATTCGGCAACAATGCATTCTACATGCTACTTGGCGAGAACGCAGTTGCAAGGCAGGATTATACAAATGCGCAGGATTATTATTGGAACTCTTTCTGCATATCACCCCACCACTTAGTGCCACTGTATAGGTTGGCTCTGATGTATAATGGGCAAGACAACAAAGAAGGATTCATGAACATGTATGAAAGCATTAAAAGGCTGAATCCCAAGAAAGACCATGAGGCAAAAACCAGAATACTGGATGAGTTGGAACAAATATCACAGACTTTATGAAAGACACAGGCTCTTACTTGTTACGGGTACTCAAATGGCTACTGCTTGGCAACTGTGCAGTAGCGGTTGGCATATTGTTATTCATGTTGTCAAGGGTCTTTATAATGGACAGCTTTATAATTCCATCGGAATCCATGTGCCCTACCCTCAATATAGGCGACAGGATAAGGGTTAACAAACTGCTGTATGGAGCAAGATTATACACATCTTTTGATTTCCAGGATCACAATGAGCTAAAAAGCATTAGAATGCCAGGCATAAGGAAAATCCGTTATGCCGATATTATCTGCTTTAACTACCCTCATGGCTACGACAATAACTGTAAAATTGAATTCAAGATAAACTATGTGTACTGCAAGAGGGTTCTTGGTACTCCCGGAGACAGGATAGGTGTTGTTGACGGGCATTACTGGAACGACAGGATACTCAGGCCACTGGGCGTTATTGAGGAACAGGACCGTCTTAGATGGATGTATGACAGCGTATTTATCTGGTCAGACTGTTACAGTGTAATTCCCAAAATGCCAACGCCTGATGGTTCTGAATGGAACATAAAGAACTGGGGACCAATAATTGTTCCTGCAAAAGGACTTACTGTAAGTCTTGATGAATTTACAACAGAATTATACCGTCAGGTCATTGAGTACGAAACCGGATGCGAACTTTCTCCCCAGACAAACAGTTATACTTTTAAGAAAGACTACTACTTTGCTGTTGGAGACAATTGCATGGATTCTTCTGATTCAAGATATTGGGGATTTATTCCCAATGAGTTCATTATTGGCATTGTAGCAGGAAACAGATGAGTTGATTCCAGGCATTTTGCGCTCATAGAATTTTTTTTGTATTTTTGCTTGAACAATTCTCATTGGCCGCAAAACAATTTTAATAGTCCTTTTTTGATTATGAGAACACTATTATTAGCTATCAGGTTAATGCTTTGCTACATTATAATACATCCCTTATCAGGATGTACGGATTTCTCAGACCTGATGCCGCAGGGCAGTCGTGAAATAGACCAGGTTATGGACAAGGCAGAATCCCTATTGGATGATTATCCCGAGATTGCAGATTCGCTTATGGGGTTAATCAGACCGGGAACGATACACAACAAGGAAAGGAATGCAAGATATTCACTCTTGTTTACAGGTGCTAGACTAAGGAATCACAGGACCATAGAGAACGACTCCCTGATACTCATTGCAGTAGAGCACTATTCATCGAGTAAAAATACCGAATACGAATTTCTGTCTTATTATTATTTGGGTTGCGTATATGCACAGATGGAGCGGAATGTAGATGCCGCCATTGTACTTGCACAGGCCGAAAAAATTGTAGACAAGATAGACAACGAATACTGGAAAGGGCTCCTTTACTCACAGACAGCTAAGCTGTACCGGAAATCCCATGACCGCAAAAGGGCTATGGAGTATTATGACAGGGCACACACATGTTACAAGAGCGCAGGCAAGGAACAGAACAGCAGGCATACCCATTCCGAGCTAGCAGGCTGGCGGACAGACTCACTGGAAAATGCGGTCCAGGATTCCACACTGCATCAGGTTCAGAACTGGTCAATGAGAAATTTCAAGGGCTACAATACAGCCATAAGGAATGTAGAGAATTTTTTAGTAGTTAGTTTTATCATGTTCCTGCTTATCTTAATTACTATTATTATTGTAAACAGCCGCAAACAGAAAAAAATCTTCCACGATCTTAGCAAAGCACAGATTCTAATACAAGAACTCAACGAGGCTAATCAGAACAGGGATACGCAGTTAATAGAAAAAACAAAACAACTGCAAGCGGCCATACGTGAACGCCAGGACATGTCTAATCATCTTTTCAATGTGTACATTGATTCCGAGAACCAGGAAAAGATTACCAAACAAAAGCTAAAAGTGTTCATTAACAGCATAAAGCGCAGTTACAATTCACCGGAAAACATCAGAAAACTGGACCAGCAGCTGAACGATAATTTTGACTGTATCATGGAGAAGGTTTCAAACCCCGAACTCAATCTCAGCGAGAAGGAGATCCAGGTTATCAGGCTTTCAATATCGGGCCTGTCCGCAATGGCTATCTCTACAATAATAGATGAATCAACCCAGAACATCTACAAGATCAAATCAAGGTTAAAGGTTAAAATCAAGAAAAGGTCCAATGAATTGGACGATTTGATCAGGAACTATCTGTAAGTATACCCCCGAGCGGTTATCACTGCAAAAAAAATCAGGGATTTTTTTGCAGTTGATGACCCCGTGGCCCTGCCACGGGACATCAACACAACAAAAAGAGGAACAAATTCCCTTGAAAGCGAGCTTTCAGATGAATTTATTCCTCTTTTTGTTGGTGATCCGCTCGGGGTTCGAACCCGAGACCCCATCCTTAAAAGGGATGTGCTCTACCAGCTGAGCTAGCGGATCTACCTCTAATAGCTGTTAAGCGGGTGCAAAGATATGCCGTTTTGTGGATGTAGGCAAACTTTTTGCGTTTTTTTCTGAACTGCAATTACTTTACAATCTTGATTGTGCGGTTTGAGGTACGCAAAAGATAAATGCCGGGAGTCAGGTCACTCAGGTCAAAGGGCTCATTAAGCTCCTTGTTCATGTGGGATTTGACAGGACGCCCGCTCAGGTCATAAATAGTATAGCGGGAATCATCGGGTTCCGATACATCATCATGCTTCTCGGGTACGGCAAACCTTAGGCAATCGTTCTCAGAGAACTTTTGGCTCAGGGTAGAACCATCGGACAGAGTGGCCACCATTTTACCGTCGGAGAAAGCAATCTTTCTTACATTATCTAGTTCAAGGCTTGAAGATACCGTATCAGCAGGAATTCCATGGATGTTCTGACCGTTTGCCTGAGCTACAGTCAGAACCAAAAGAATTGCTGTAAGTATATGCAGTCTCATATCAGAATTTGAATGTGTAGCCCAAATCTATTACAGAACCAGCCGGTTCGTCATCGTCATACTGATTCTGCCACAGGTAAGCTACCTCAAAATGGTGCTTCTTGTTAAGGGAGAACTCAAATCCGGCAGTCAGTCTTGTTTTCTGCAACTGGAATGAACCGCCCAGTCCATTAAACAGTTCAAGGCTTGCAAACGGATCAAACTTACATTTGGGGATATTATAATCCACCCCTAACCTGGAACGCAGCACATTCTTGTCCTGTGCAGCCTTATAATCCGATTCGGTCTTGATCTTATAGGATCCGTTGTCAAACCTGTATTTCTCTTTTGTAAAGGATGCTCCGCAGGTATGGGTATACTGAAAGACTTCACGCCAGGTCAACCTGGCACGCCCCATGTCCATGGATGCCTGTACCGATGCCGATATTCTATGACGCTGATCCCTATAGGCACTGTTCAGGTTAAAATCGTGCTTACCGTCAAAATAGTACTGAGCATCCAGGTTATCGGCCACACTAGGGTTTGCTCCTTTATACTTGGTTGACCAGCCGTTGAACACAGTCATATACTTGTATCCCAACCCAGCCTTTACAGCAAAGGTCTTGCTGTCATTACGATAAAGGCGCTTACTGACCGATGCACCAACGCTCCATCGGTCCGTACTCTTAAAGTTATCGGTCTGTCTGTACTGTGCATCAAGGTTGGCGCTCAAGCCCTTGGACATACCCTTCTCTACCCCAAGGCTGGAATACAGGCCCCAGTTGTTCTGGGCCAGTATAACTGTGGGTAGAACAGCACACACCAGGATGGTTAGCAGACGGTATCTCATTTTACCTTTCCGGTTTTCATTACGGTATCTATGGTACCAAACTCGTCCATTATAGGTTCATAATAGATCTTTATAATGGCAGAGTCCTTGAGGAAATCAACATTTCCAACCTCTATGCGGATTATCTTGAGTCCAAGACGTTTCTCAAGATCGGCCTTGAGTTCCTCCTCGCGTCCATGAGCCACCAGCTTAACATTGTCGTACTTTATAAGCTTGGTGGGAACATGTTTCATCCATCTGGTATTCTCGCAGATTGCCAGGGCAATCAGGAAAACCAGGTTTGTTGCAATAAGTTCAAAATAACTTATGCTGGTGGCTAGTCCGTTGATAGCAGCTACTGCAATGATTACAAACATGTAAGTCATTTCACGGATAGGCACCTGCTCGGTACGGTACTTTATTATACCAAAGATAGCAAACAGGCCAAGGGCAAAACCTATCTTGAGTTTTACACCACCCATAAGGTAAATGAGCAGGAATATGCTCACGCCAATCAGCGAGAAGGTAAAGTAATAGTCGCGTCTCTTGGCTTTGGGATAATAAAAGGCGTGAACAATAATACCTATGGTGACTGTGTTTATAAGAAAACGGAACAGCATTTCCAACAGGCTGGACCACTCGGGCCAGAAAGGTGTAGTTCCAAGGGTTGTCAGCAAGCCTTCTGCTTCCTCTCCAAAAAGATCTGTCTCTTGGGCTGTTGCAGCCAACTGGCCAAGTCCGCCTGCCAGTAGTGTCAGGAAATTCGTTAGCATGATGTTATTTTTTCTATTTTTCTAATTCTGAGATTGAATCTGTTTTTCTTAATACCCGGTGTAGTGAGAGCCATTCCAATGCAGTACTTGCTGAATCCACTAGGCATTATCCTGAGCTCACGCAACATATCCAGTATAGGGGAATACGTATTGCCGTCACGCTTTACCTCAATCACAACCAGATTATCCATGTCACGGTCTATTCCGGAAACCTCATTATGGAAAGACAGACCAACATCTATGGTAAGTCTTTCTGTCCTGTCATTGTTTACCAGGGTAATCCTATGAAAGTGGTTGGTTAATTTGGGGTATAGTCCATCAAGCGGCACCGGCAACATGGCGTGCTCTGCCAGAAACCCGGCAGCCCCATCCTGGCGGTATGTATCGGCCCCACTGAGTTCAATGCGTTTCTTCTTGGTACGGCCATGATTATTCTTGAGCTTGATCTCAAAAAAATAATTGCCGGTGTCCATGTATGTACGTACACGCACTTTCTGTCGTGTAAGGCGGCCGTTGTGATGATGCAGGTACATTATGTTATCGGGGGTATCCAAATAAGTAGTCCTGTACTCGGCAATTCTCTTGCCAGCGGCCTGCTGGACCATGTAGGAACCTACTGTCATCTGCAGCAGTTCCTTAAGTTGCACACTGTTGGCCAGATACTTACTGTCCGTCCTGTTCATGAGACGTATGGAAGACATCTCCTCAAGGGTAATCGGAGACATCCTGTCCAGTATTTGTTGGTATTCAGTAAGCATTATGGTCCATAGTAAATTGCAACGTGCGAATTTAGCAATAAAAATCGTATATTGGACAAAAAGGATTATCTTTGCCCAAACAGTGCGGAGCATCATAACCTGCCCCGCCGTTATAAAACAAAAAAAACAATATGCTTGACGTAAATAATTGCCTCAATGAGGCTGAAGAACTGATGGAGATGTCCATCATGCACCTTGAAGAAGAGTTTGCCCACATCCGTGCTGGAAAGGCCAATATCCGCATTCTGGACGATGTACGCGTGGATTCATACGGATCACAGGTGCCAATTAACAATGTTGCAGCACTTTCTACTCCCGATGCACGCACAATAGCAATACGTCCATGGGACAAGAATATGATCAGACCTATAGAAAAGGCCATAATTGACTCTGCAGTAGGAATAATGCCCAGCAACAACGGAGAAATTATCCGTCTGGCTATTCCCCCACTCACCGAGGAGCGCCGTAAGGACCTTGTAAAGCAGAGTGGAAAAGCTAATGAGAGCACCAAAATTTCCATAAGGAATGCCCGTCGCGATGCACTGGACATTCTCAAGAAGGCTCAGAAAGATGGACTGCCCGAGGATGCAGAGAAGGATGCAGAAGAAAAGCTGCAGAAACTTCATGACAAGTATATCAGGAAGGCCGATGAGCTTTTTGCCGAGAAGGAAAAGGAAATCATGACTATCTGATACAGCCTTGACACGCGGACTTGTAATAAGAACCACCGGCAGCAGTTGTCTTGTACGTACAGAGGACGGTCAGGACCGCGAATGCCGCATAAAGGGAACATTCAGGATAAAAGGCATAAAGAGCACCAACCCAGTTGCGGTTGGTGACCTTGTACATATAAGCAATACCCAGGAGGGGGAGACCGCTTATATCACAGACATTGAGGAGCGAAGGAACTATATAGTCCGCCGCTCCTCAAACCTTTCCAAGCAGTCTCACATACTTGGTTGCAATCTTGATCAGTGCCTGCTCATTGTAACCGTGAGCCACCCCGAAACATCCACCGTCTTTATAGACCGCTTTCTGGCATCGGCCTGGGCTTACAGGGTACCGGTAACCCTGGTATTCAACAAGACAGACCTTCTCTCCGAAAGCGGACTGCAGCAGTTGGAATCACTCTGCACACTTTACCGCGGTATTGGCTACAGATGCATTACCTGTCATGCCCTGGACGGCGACATCCAGGAAGTACGCAACGAACTGGCAGGCAAGATATCGCTCATTGCAGGCAACTCTGGCGTTGGCAAGAGTACCATGGTCAACAGGATACTCCCTGACCTGAACACGCGCACCGGAGATATATCCGAGAAACATGACACTGGAATGCACACCACCACCTTCTCCGAGATGTTTCCTCTTCCCGAGGGTGGTTGGATAATAGATACGCCCGGAATAAAAGGATTTGGAAACTTTGACATGGAACACGAGGAAATAGGACACTATTTTCCGGAGATTTTTAGCCATTCCACCGAGTGTAAATACGGAAACTGCACCCATACCTGCGAGCCGGGCTGTGCCGTTCTCAAGGCCATTGAGACCGGCCAGATAAGTACATCGCGCTACAACAGCTACCTGAGTATGCTAAGCGATGAAGAAGAGGGCAAATACCGCAAGATGCAGTAAGACTGGCCCCAGAAACTACCTTTTAGATTTAAAGAAATCCTGAATTATAGCACTGCATTCCTGTGCCATCACCCCGGTTGTTACCTGAGTCTTGGGATGGAGAACACCGGGTGCAAACACCGTATAGCCGCGTTTGTCATCGGACGCACCATAGACCAGACGTTTGAGCTGAGACCACCCTATTGCTCCTGCGCACATGCTACAAGGCTCCAGAGTAACATATAAAGTGCACTGATCCAGATATTTGCCTCCAAGATAAGATGCAGCAGCCGTAATTGCCTGCATCTCAGCATGGGCCGTAACATCGGTCAGTGCCTCTGTCATGTTGTGGGCACGGGCTATTATCATGTTGTTGCACACCACAACTGCCCCCACGGGAATCTCACCCTTGGCAGCTGCGGCACGCGCCTCATCCATTGCCGCTTTCATGAATTTCAGATCCTGTTCCTGCTCAGTCATCGGCGCATCTCTCCCTCGTCAAAAAGTGTGGGGTAATCCTGATCAAGTTTCTTTATAATGAAAGTCATGAGTGTTTCACGCATCCAGTTGCTGCGGTTGGAAATATGATATTTGCGCAGATAGTTTTCTATGGTGCGCTTCTCGTCGGGGTTGACAAGAAAACTGTAGCGTTCAGTTCTGGGCTTGTGTTCCTTTTTGCTCATAACAGTTACGAAGATATTGATTTTTTGCGGGGTAAGCCGCAAATAATGACTATTTTTGCGTAAAAATACTGACACACATGGCAAAACACAACATTTTGGGACGCAACGGAGAAGATATAGCGGCCCAATATCTTGAGGAGCACGGATACACAATAATGGACCGCAACTGGCACTGCGGGCACAAGGACCTTGACCTGGTTGCCGTTAAGGATAAGACCGTAGTTTTTGTAGAGGTCAAGACCCGTAGTGGAACGGTATTCGGACAACCCAGGGATGCAGTCAATATGCGCAAGATTCGCAGGCTTGTAAACTCGGCCGATGCATATATCCGGTTCCGATGCATTGACATGGATGTCAGGTTTGATGTAATTTCTATAATAGTAGAGAACGGCAAAACCAGTATAGAACATATTGTGGAGGCATTCCTGCCTCCGGTAGAATAACAATGGAAAAGATTAAGTGGCATAGGAGCGAAAGCATTGGGTCTACAAACACCTATCTGCGTGAACTGGGAGGTGGAGATCCTGATTACAGCTACGAGGTAGCAGTTGCAGACTTTCAGACCGCAGGACGCGGACAGAAAGGCAATACATGGGAGTCTGAGCAGGGCAAGAACCTGCTGTTCAGCATACTGGCCCACCCACGTAAGATTGCTGTAAGAGAGCAGTTCTTTATTTCCCAGGCAATAGCCCTGGCTGTATCGGATGCCGTAATCAGCGTTGCCGGTCCGGAATACAGCAACGGATTCTCCGTTAAATGGTCAAATGACATCTACTGGAAGGACTACAAGATGGCCGGCATTCTGATAGAGAACAAGATCCAGGGCGACTGCATAGCCGATTCTGTAGTTGGAGTAGGCCTGGATGTAAATCAGGAAGTATTCCTTAGCGATGCACCTAATCCTATATCTCTCAAGAACATAACCGGCAAGGATCATGACCGCGACAGTCTGCTGCAGGACATTGTATTCCGTTTTATTGCATACATGGAGATGGCTGGAACAGACCAGATGGCTGCTGTTGACCGCATGTACCGCGAGCGTATGTACCGCAGGGAAGGCTGGCACACATTTGCCGATGCAAGTGGACGGTTTGAAGCCAGGATAGAAGGCATCCGTCCAGACGGTTGTCTCATGCTGGAGACCCGTAAAGGTGAGCACAGGATATATGAATTCAAGCAGGTTCAGTTCATCCTGCCTGGAAAATAACTAAATTCGCAAAAAACAAATAATCAATATGGCTAGATTCAACAGAATATTGCTCAAGCTCAGTGGCGAAAGCCTTATGGGTGAGCAGAAATACGGTATTGACGAGAAGCGTCTAGGTGAGTATGCACAGCAGATCAAGGAAATCCACGATATGGGAGTGGAGATTGGCATAGTTATTGGAGGCGGCAACATATTCCGTGGACTCAAGGGAGCCGGAAAGGGATTTGACCGTGTAAAAGGCGACCAGATGGGTATGCTTGCCACAACCATCAATGGTCTTGGACTCAGCTCAGCGCTTACTGCCGCAGGTTGCCCCAACATTGTTCTCACAGCCATTCGCATGGAACCCATTGGCGAGCTCTACACCAAGTGGAAGGCCATAGACGCAATGAAAGAAGGCAAGGTAGCCATTCTGGTAGGTGGCACCGGCAATCCATATTTTACAACCGATACCGGTTCCTCACTCCGCGGTATTGAGATTGAGGCCGATGTAATGCTCAAGGGAACACGTGTGGATGGAGTCTATACAGCCGATCCCGAGAAGGATCCCACAGCAACCAAATTCAATGAAATAACATTCGATGAAATCTATAACCGCAACCTCAAGGTGATGGATCTTACCGCCACCACCATGTGTAAGGAGAATGGCTTGTCAATCTATGTGTTCAACATGGATGTTCCAGGCAACCTCAAGAAGGTTATTGACGGCCAAGAAATAGGAACCTGGGTGCATTGACATGCACCCAGGTTATTGGGACCTTTTTTTATTTCGCATAGCGAAAAGCCGGCTCCGCCGGGTATTGACATGCACCCAGGTTATCTTATACCCTTATCCTTTTTTGAGTTTTAGATAATTGCAGGAGAGCATACCGCCGTTCCCATCTCTGAGATGCATGGCTCCCCCCTGACAGTAGCGCCATACCTTACAGTGCGCACAGTCATCTTTTTTTGTCCAACGGCGGTCACGGTACTGTTGGAAACCATTTTCCCACACAGTCCAGAAATTATCCTTATGAATGTTTCCCTGATGATAGTCACTGCGCATACTCAGGCATCCAGATATTGAGCCGTCACTGAGGACCGATGCCACATGGACTCCGGCTATGCAGTTAAAAAAGTGGTCGCGCGCCAGTCCCTCATAGGGGCCCAGGAATCCCTCGCAGGCAAAGTTCAGTTCTATCCTGCCCTCGCGGCGGGTCCTTACAATGAACTCCATGAGCTCTGCAAACTGGGTATCGGTTATCATGAGCTCAGGTTCCTGGACAGCACGTCCCATTGGGGCTACGGTAAATATGCGCCATTTTGTTACTCCACGCCCTATAAGATATTCCTTGAACTGCTCCAGGGAACCTATGTTGCGGCTGTTTACGCAGGTAATTACGTCCCAGGTCAGGACGTTGCTTTTTTCTACCAGATAATCAAGGGCTGCATTGGCCCTGCTAAAACTCTGGTCATTACCACGCATCCAGTTATGCTCAGCCTCAAACCCGTCAAGACTCATGGCAAGAGAATTCAGACCGGCATCTATAAGTCCGTTCAGCTTATCGCGCGTAAGCAGCATTCCGTTTGTTACCATGCCCCATGCGTAACCGCGTTTGCGTATTTCCTGTCCCACCTGAACTATATCGGCACGGACAAGCGGTTCCCCTCCCGTGGTTATTACCATTATATTACCACGGTTAACATTCTCCGGGCAGGAATCCAGGACCCCAAGCAGATCCTCAACCGGCGGATCGGCCAACCCGGCCGATACACGGCAGTCGCTGCCGCAATGGCGGCAATTAAGATTGCACCTTAGGGTACACTCCCAGAAAAGTTGGGTTAGCGGATGCTCCAGTTTCTGGATATCAAATGCAGCCCGGTTAATCTCCAGGGCAATCCTTCTTGACAGTGACAGATGGCAGTTCATTCAGACCAGGGCTTATATTCTACCTGAACATTCTCAACCTTATTGTAGAGACCAGCAATATCACGTGCATTATAGTTCTCCTGAACGTTGTACAGTTCCGGAAGGTTGAATGACTTGACCGTTGTAATATACATGTCCGGATCTTTCTGAGGCAGAAGGAAAGGTTTTCCAGCCTTTCCATCGGGACTTATGTACGCTACGTACGGACGTCCATACACCATGTCATCCCGCTTAGATGCAAACACAATCCAACGACTGTTGCTACTCCAGCTGTGATAGGTATCGGCGGCCAATGAGTTTACGCCAGGCAGCATGTCTATGTTTCGGTTCTGCAGGTCTATCAGCACCAGGTCACTCTCCTTATGCCATACCGGGAAAGTGCCGTACCTGGCAGCTGTTGCCATGAGCCAGTGACCGTCGGGCGAAGCCTTGAGATGGCTGAACGAGACATTCTGACCGGCAGGAACTATGGTCAGCACCTTGTTTCCAATAAGACCAGTCTGAGGATTGAAAGAAACAACAGCTATATCATAATGCATCTCTGTTGTGCTGTCCGGCTGCTCAAAATGGCGTGCACGGCAAAAGAAAATGGTCTTTCCATCGGCAGAAAAGCATGGGAATGTTTCCTGGAACTCTTCATCATTTACGACCGGACTGGTAGTCGCAGTAAGATTGTCAAAATCCAGGACCACCAGGTCACTGCGCTTGTCATAAACCTCCATGCGCATGTCACGCTGACTGTGAATGGCAAATGTTATGTCGGCAGTAGTGAACACACCATATCTGCCGTCCTGAGAGATGTCGCCGTACACGGCACCGCCAGTATAGTCTGTCTTGGTATTGAGCTTGACCAGACGTCCTTCACGGTTGAGTACCGTACCGCCCTTGGCCCCTCTAAGGTGCATGAACGATGTTCCATTTCGGTTAGATGTATGACAGTTCATGCAGCTGCGGTCTGCACTTCTGTTATCTCCCAGAAGCACTGTACCAAAACTCTCCATATCACGCTGTTCTATCTGCATCCGCTCCCACACCTCATAGGCCGGTTCAATAAGTCTGTAACTCATGAATCTATCGATGGAATCGGCACAAATTGTCCATTTGAACGATATATTCCTGTTGTCATAATCTACGCTCACTTGGACTGAACCGCCCTTCTCTGCGTCTAGCATCCTATGCCAGCGCCTTTCCGGGAATTTTACAAGTCCACCACGGCCCTTGTAGATATACTCCCCTTGTTGTCCCTTTACGGTTACACGCAGGGTTGAACTTCCGCCAACCCTGAAATTGAGTGGGGCAATGTTACAGGGAAATGTAATATCCGTATAGTCTGGGAACATACCGGTATAGTCCTGTATGCCCTTGTCTGTGCATGCTGCCATCAGCAATGCCATCAAAATGTATGTCAGTCTTTTCATTGTTGTGCTGTATTACCCGAGCCAACTCGCATTACATAGTACCAGTAAGTATCTCCAAATCTCCTTTCCAGTTCAGTCAGGTTCATGTGGTCTGACTGAAAATCAAGGAACTGCAGGTATCGGCTTACAACCTTGTCGGACAGACCGTATTTTGATACAGCTACCCGCAGGGATTCATCGGAGTTTACCTCCAGCATGAGCGCCTCCTGATACAGTTCTGGTACCTTGAGAACCTGATCCAGCCTGTTCAGCCAGTGCTTGTCATAATAGTTCACGAATGTCTTTACCTGTTTATCCAGAAGGCAGGAACAGAGCAGATAATCCACAGCTACCCTGTTCATGGGCGATGCGTTGGTAATAAGCCTCAACGAGGTGCGTATATCGCCCTGGGCAAACATGCGGTCCACGCTGGATGTCCTGTATCGCCAGATCATGTACTGTTCCGGAATGCTATCCTCCCGTATGCACTGGGCCATGTTGCGGGCCCACTTTCCATGATTGCGGGTACGGGATAATATGTCAAGATACTTCATGGCTACCGGATAGTCCCCGGCTGTTATAGAAATCTCGGACAGACGGCGCAGCATTCGGCTGGAATAGTAGCCAGGCATGATAGTCTGGCCCAGGAGGGCACAGTCTGTAGCCTGTGACAGGTCTCCTATCTCCAACAGCGCATCGGTAAAGTAGAACATTGAGAGATAATGATCTCCGCGTCCGGTAGAAAGGAACAGGGCATCGGACCCTACATTATCCCTGCAGTCCAGCAGTCTGTCTGGCAGTTTGCCATCTCTTGCATAGGAAAGATTCCTGTAAAAGCGGCCGTAAGAGGTATCTGTGTTCCTGTCTGAGAGTTCACGTACCTTATCCCACTCCGAGTTATAGGCCAGGGTTCCTATCTTTACAGACAGTTCCAGTTCAGGGTTTGAGTAAGAAGTGAGCAGGATTGCCATTACCGCCGCAAAAGAACCTGCCAGCACAGGTACTGGATGGCGCATGACTGCAGGTACAGAGGCCAGGGTAAGCACCAGTACAACAGCCAGGGTCAGCAAGGGCAACACCTTGATTCCGGGCTGGACAAAACTTGTAACCGCCGGGAAAACCATGCTCTGAACCGGGCTCAGGTTATAAAACAGTCCCATGACTAACATGAGCACTACACCCACGGCTGCCATCAATATGCTGTTTCCCGTACGGCCTCCTTTTACAAAACAGGCCGATATGGCAAAAGTCAGGGCATGTCCGCCTGCAAGAAAGAATACTGCCGGCACGCCCAGTGCTATTGCCAGAGGTCTTGTTTTTTCTGTGTGGCTTATAGCACATGCTGCCCATATTGATATGTCAAAACCTAGCAGGGCCGATACCGGATAGTTTGGCCAGACCATGAAAGCACCAGCCACCGACGCAGGAACAAGGGCAAGTAACCATGACGGCTGTTCACATGCGCAAAGCCTTATGAGTCTGGACGTTCCAGCCCAGCAGGCAAGCAGTAAAAGCATGGATACGGCTACTCCATAGCCATGGAAGAACTGGGTTAACCAATCACCCACCAGCCTTGAGAGTACAGCAGGATCCCCCAAATACCATTGCAGCCTTTCCGGACTGAGAAAAAAAATGCTCACCTGTTCCTTAAAGTCCAGCCTGTATGGGGCAAGTATAAGGAATGAGGCACCGATAGCCAGGAAAAGCAGCAATGCTCCTACCCTGTCGGCTATGATTGTCTTTCTATTCATTGACACTATTCTTGTGTTATGATGCAAACTTAACGAAAAAAGCGGCAGATACGCGGAAAATCACTACTTTTGTGTTTTGCAATACGCACGCGCGCACACACGATGGCTGGAAAATTGTATCTCATACCCACACCGGTGGGAAATCTAGAAGACATTACCCTCAGGGCTCTCAGGATCCTGAAGGAGGTGGACCTTATCCTGGCTGAGGACACCAGGACCAGTTCCGTATTGCTCAACCATTATGACATTCACAAGCCCCTGCAGTCCCATCACAAGTTCAACGAGCATGAAACATCGGCATCGGTTGCCGGAAAGATTCAGGCCGGTCAGTCTGTGGCATTGATATCGGACGCAGGTACTCCGGGAATATCGGACCCGGGATTCATGCTTGTACGCGAATGTGTGGCACAGGGCATTGATGTGGAATGCCTGCCCGGAGCAACGGCTTTTGTTCCGGCCCTGATAGACTCTGGACTGCCATGTGACAGATTCCTTTTTGAGGGCTTCCTGCCACAGAAAAAAGGACGTCAGACCCGTATTGCCGCTCTCAAGGATGAGCCCCGCACCATAATTTTCTACGAGTCTCCGTTCCGCCTTGTAAAGGCATTGGAGCAGTTTATAGAGGCATACGGAGCAGACAGGCCAGTATGCGTATGCAGGGAAATCTCCAAACTGCACGAGGAGAGCGTTCGCGGTACCCTGGCAGAGGTCCTGGAGCATTTCCGCGCTACAGCACCCAAGGGTGAGATCGTAATTGTTCTTGGCGGCGCTCCCGACAAGAGCCGTAACAGAGAAGAAGAGGAGTAACAGAAGGATGAAGGAAGAATTTCAGGTAATTCACCAAAATAATGTTGAAACCGCCATTCTGGTGGGTATTATAACCCAGGATCAGAATGAACGCAAGACACAGGAGTATCTGGACGAGCTTGAGTTCCTGGCCGATACAGCCGGCGTAAGGGTTATGCGCCGTTTTACGCAGAAAATCCCCCAGGCGCTGGCTGCCACATACGTGGGCAAGGGTAAGCTCGAGGAAATGCGTGAATACATAGACCGCATGGATGACATGGAGAACCCTGTGGGAATGGCCATCTTTGACGATGAACTCACAGCCAAGCAGATGTCGGCAATAGAGAATGTGCTGGGCATAAAGGTACTGGACCGTACATCGCTCATTCTGGACATATTTGCCATGCGTGCCCAGACAGCCCACGCCAAGACTCAGGTTGAGCTGGCGCAGTACCGTTACCTGCTGCCCAGGCTGCAGCGAATGTGGACCCACCTGGAGCGCCAGGGCGGTGGTTCAGGTGCCGGCGGCGGAAAGGGATCAGTAGGTCTGCGTGGACCTGGTGAGACCCAGCTTGAGATGGACCGTCGTATAATTACCCAGCGCATAAGCTGGCTCAAGCAGCAGCTGGCCGATATTGACCGTCAGAAATCCACCATGCGCAAGAACCGCGGCCGACTAATCCGCGTAGCCTTGGTAGGATACACAAACGTAGGCAAGTCCACCCTTATGAACCTGCTTGCCAAGAGTGACGTGTTTGCGGAGAACAAGCTGTTTGCCACACTGGACACCACTGTACGCAAGGTAGTTGTAGACAACCTGCCTTTCCTGCTTTCCGATACCGTAGGTTTTATCCGCAAGCTCCCGCATGACTTGGTAGAATCGTTCAAATCCACCCTGGATGAGGTACGTGAGGCCGATCTGCTCATTCACGTTGTTGACATATCGCATCCTGACTTTGAGGATCAGATGAAAACCGTAGAGAAGACCCTTGCAGACCTTGGCGCCGGAGAGAAACCCATGATAGTGCTGTTCAATAAGACCGATGCCTACACCTGGGTAGAAAAAGATGCCGATGACCTTACACCTGCCACTCGCGAGAACGTCACGATAGACGAGCTCAAGCAGACCTGGATGGCCAAGCTGAACGGCGAATGCCTGTTTGTATCGGCCCTGAAAAAATATGGAGTTGAGGATATGAGAAAAGTCCTGTACGACAGGGTCAAGCAGTTGCATGTACAGAAATACCCCTATAACGATTTCCTGTATCCAGACATAGACAACACAACCCAAGACTGATTAGAAACAATATAAAACCAATATACAATGAGCAATTTTAAGTACGCGCCAATGTTCCAGATGGGACAGGACACAACAGAGTACCGCCTGCTTTCAAAGGAAGGCGTAACAGTGAGCGAGTTTGAAGGAAAGAAGATCATCAAGGTAAGCAAGGAGGCCCTGACCATGCTGTCACAGGCATGCTTCCACGAGGTTGAGTTCAAGCTGCGCCGCGAGCACAACCTGCAGGTTGCCAAGATCCTGACCGACCCAGAGGCATCAGAGAATGACAAGTACGTTGCACTGCAGTTCCTGCGCAATGCCGAGACCGCAGCCAAAGGCATCCTTCCATTCTGCCAGGACACCGGTACCGCCATCATCCACGGTGAGAAGGGCCAGCAGATCTGGACCGGATTTGAGGATGAAGAGGCTCTGAGCCTGGGCGTTTACAACACCTTTACCCAGGACAACCTGCGCTACTCACAGAACGCAGCCCTGAACATGTATGATGAGGTCAACACCAAGTGCAACCTGCCAGCCCAGATTGACATTGAGGCTACAGAGGGTGCCGAATACCGCTTTGTATGCGTTGCCAAGGGTGGCGGTTCAGCCAACAAGACATACTTCTATCCAATGACCAAGGCCCTCATCCAGAATGAGAACACCCTTCTGCCTTGGCTGGTAGAAGAAATCAAGCACTTTGGTACTGCAGCTTGTCCTCCTTACCACATCTGCGTGGTAATTGGCGGTACATCGGCAGAGAAGAACCTGCTCACCGTAAAGCTTGGTTCAATCAAGTACTATGACAGCCTGCCAACCACAGGCGATGAGACCGGCCGCGCATTCCGTGACCTTGACCTGGAGGAGAAGCTCCTCAAGAAGGTATACGAGATTGGCCTGGGCGCACAGTTTGGCGGCAAGTACCTGGCTCATGACATCCGCGTGATCCGTCTGCCACGCCATGGTGCATCACTGCCTGTAGGTATGGGCGTAAGTTGCTCAGCCGACCGTAACATCAAGGCCAAGATCAACGAGGACGGTATATGGATAGAGAAGATGGACGACTGCCCATCAGAGCTCATTCCAGAAGAGCTCCGTCAGCCAGGTGAGGGCGGCAAGGGCATAGAGATTGACCTGAACATGGGTATGGATGCAGTCCGCAAGGAACTGAGCAAGTATCCTGTATCGACCCGCGTAAACCTTAAGGGTACCATCATAGTAGGCCGTGACATTGCACACGCCAAGATCAAGGCCCGCCTTGATGCTGGCGAAGGCATGCCACAGTACCTCAAGGACTACCCAATCCTCTATGCAGGTCCTGCCAAGACCCCAGAAGGCTATCCTTGCGGCTCAATGGGCCCAACCACTGCCGGCCGTATGGACCCATACGTTGATGAGTTCCAGGCCAACGGCGGTTCACTGGTAATGATTGCCAAGGGTAACCGCGCTCAGTGCGTTACCGATGCCTGCAAGAAGCACGGCGGATTCTACCTGGGTACCATTGGCGGCGTTGCTGCAGTACTGTCACAGAGCTCAATCAAGAGCATTGAGTGCGTAGAATATCCTGAACTTGGAATGGAGGCCGTATGGAAGATTGACGTTGAGGACTTCCCTGCATTCATCCTGGTTGATGACAAGGGTAACGACTTCTTCAAGCAGCTCAAGCCTTGCACCGGTTGCACAATTCTGTGAACACAGAATTGTACAACCTAAACCTTTAAAGACTGTATGTACTTTAGGGATATAGTAGGACAACAGGGAATAATAGAGCGCCTGGTGCAGGATGCCCGTCAGGGCACCGTGCCCCATGCTCTGTTGTTTGCTGGCCCTGAAGGAACAGGAAAACTGCAGACCGCCATTGCATTTGCCCGCTATCTTCTGTGCAACGGACATGACAGAGATAATGACTCTTGCGGTCATTGCCCGTCTTGCGTCAAGGTTGACAAGCTTGTACACCCGGATCTGCATTTTGTCTTTCCAATCATAAACAAGGGTTCATCGGAACGTCCTACTATATGCGATGATGAGATTGCAACCTGGCGCCAGTTTGTACTTAGCGACAACTACTTTGGATATGAGAATTGGCTCCAAGCACTGGATGCAGGCAACAAGCAGGCACAGATATGCACCAAGGAGAGCGATTCCATCCAGGCCAAGCTGTCACTCAAGTCTGTTGAGGGCGGATACAAGATCATGATTATATGGCACCCCGAGAAGATGCATCCCAACTGCGCCAATGCGCTTCTTAAACTTCTTGAGGAGCCACCTGTAAAAACATTGTTCATGCTTGTTACAGACAAGCCAGAGAATGTACTTGGAACTATTGTAAGCCGTACACAGCGCATTGAATTCAGGCGCCTGCCAGAGCAGACAATAAAAGAAAGGCTCATGGGGCCAGGATTCCAGCTGGAGGAACCCCAGGCAGGGCAGATAGCCCATTTCAGTTCGGGCAGTTGGCTGAGTGCCATGAACGCTTTACGCGTAAACGCAGAGAGCGAGGAGTTCCTGGACTACTTTATGCAATATATGCGATTCTCTTACGGACGCCGGCTCAAGGACCTTAAGATATGGTCAGAGAACATGGCATCGGGGGGACGCGAGTGGCAGAAGCGCTTTCTTGCCTACTGCCAGCACATGATAAGGGAGAATTTTATATGTAATTTCCATCTGCCTGAGTTGAACTGCATGACAGAACGTGAGCAGCAGTTCTCTGTAAAATTTGCCCCTTTTGTAAACGAAAACAATATTATCGGACTAATGAATGTTTTGTCCGATGCACAGAGAGATATAGAACAGAACGTAAATTCCAAGATGGTTTTCATGGATCTTACCCTAAAAACCATCATGCTGATGAAACAATAATATGGAGAAAAATTTGGATTTCATACTCAATAATGGCAGCGGAGGTATAAGCTGCAAGGGATGTGGCCGCCGCATGGGACAGCTGCACTCATTTGACTACCTTGCAGGTGTTCCCGGAGCCGATCAATGCGACTACGTGGAGGTTCAGTTCAAGAACACCCGAAAGGGATTCTATCTGAACTCCAACAATCTCCCACTTGAGAAAGGCGATATTGTGGCTGTGGAATCCAACCCCGGACATGACATAGGTACCGTTACCATGACCGGCAGGCTGGTTACCCTCCAGATGAAAAAGGCCAACCTGCGTCCGGACATAGAGATAAAGCGTGTATACCGCAAGGCGCGCGAGGTCGATATGGAAAAGTTTGCCGAGGCCAAGGCGCGTGAGCATGATACCATGATACGTTCACGCCAGATAGCCAAGGATCTTGGACTGGAAATGAAGATAGGCGACGTGGAGTACCAGGGCGATGGTGCCAAGGCCATATTCTACTATATAGCAGACGGCCGTGTAGATTTCAGGCAGCTCATAAAGGTACTGGCCGATGCCTTCCATGTACGTATAGAGATGAAACAGATTGGTGCACGTCAGGAAGCCGGCCGAATAGGTGGAATTGGTCCTTGCGGCCGAGAGCTGTGCTGCACCACATGGATGACAAGCTTTATCTCTGTCTCTACCGGAGCAGCCCGATTCCAGGACCTCTCCATGAACCCCCAGAAACTGGCTGGCCAGTGTGCCAAGCTTAAATGCTGCCTTAACTACGAGGTAGATGCGTATGTAGAGGCTCAGAAGGGATTCCCATCACGTGATATAACACTGGAAACTCTGGATAATACATACTATTTCTTTAAGGCAGACATTCTGAATGGGCAGCTATCCTACTCTACAGACAAGGTATTCGCAGCAAATGTAGAGACAATCACACCGGAGCGTGCCCTGGAAGTCATTGCCATGAACCGCAAGGGACAGAAGCCTGCCAGTCTGGACGAGAATGCCGACAGGACCGATGCACGTATTGCATCGGACATACTTACCGATGGTGACCTGTCACGTTTTGACCGCAAGAAAAAGAAAAAACACAATCGCGGAAACCGCCCACAGCACGACAATGCAGGAGGTGGAGCACAGTCAGAACATAAGGCAGAAGGAGAAAACGGCCAGAAGACCGATGAGAACCAGAAACCTCAGGGTAACCACCGCAATGGAAATGACAGGCGTAACCGTCCGCATCACAATGGTCCACGCAGACAGGATGGCGGAAAAAGGCAGGACGGCGGAAACCGTCCACAGCAGGAGCAGAACAATCAGTAATTGGTTGTCCTTTCGCAGTCTATTCTAAGGAATACAGACAGAAGTATGGTGAATCCCCAGAGAGAGGATCCTCCATAACTGAAGAAAGGCAGTGGAATGCCTATTACAGGCGTTATACCCAATACCATACCTATATTTATAAATAGGTGGAAAAACAGGATACACGCCACAGAATAGCCATATACCCTGCCAAATACCGATGACTGTCTTTCTGCCAGGTAAATCAGCCTGAGCAACAGGCTCAGATACAGCATGAGTACAAAGAAAGAGCCTTTGAATCCCTGCTCCTCGCCAACCGTACAGAAAATAAAGTCCGTATCCTGTTCCGGAACATACTTGAGCTTGGTCTGGGTTCCGTTCATAAAACCCTTGCCTGTAAGACCGCCAGAGCCAATAGCAATCAGAGACTGGTTTACATTATATCCAGCACCCTTGGGATCATCCTCCAGACCCAGAATAACATTAATTCTTGTACGCTGATGAGGCATGAGTATCTGGTTGAACGCATAGTCAATGGAGAACAGATAGCCCACAGAGCACAGGGATAACACAGCTATCAGAATATATCTCCTGGCCATATCCTTTATGGAACGGAATACAATATAGGCCGATGTCAGAGCTATTAGTATAACCTGAAGTTTTGTAACGCTGAATGGATGTAAAGACATAGAAACTGCCATTCCAAGAAGCATTACCAGCAGATTCACGCCTGCAATGGAGAGTGAGAATGCGCGGTCCTTAGACATGAACCAGACCAGGCTGGATTCAATCACCTGAATTATGGTCAGCACTATCCATGTACCTGCACTGTACGGCTGACCGCCAAAATTATTTGCACTGTACTTGATCTCCAGAATAGCAAAAACCACAGCACTGAATCCTATTGCAAGCACACTTCCAGTCATACCTTCCCTGAACAGAACCAGCAGGAAGGCAATATAGACAAGGGCCGAACCAGTCTCTTTCTGGCATACTATGAGCAGCAAGGGGATAAAGAACAGCATACATGCCTTAAGAACCTCGTTGAGACTTTCCGGATGGAAATCATATCTGTCACAGAACCGGGCCAGGGCAAGAGCAGTGGCAAACTTTGCAAACTCGGCTGGCTGCAGACTAATTGGACCCAGATGTAACCATGAACGCGATCCTTTGGTATCGGGCGCTATAAATATGGTCACTACCAACAATAGCATGAAAGCCACATATAGAAAATATGCCGATGAATTATAGAAGGTCTGTGTGATAGACAACATGGTTACCCCTATAACCAGAGCACAGATAATCCATACAAACTGTTTGCCTGGTCGGAATGAAAAAGAAAAAAGGCTGGCACTCTCCACGGCCGAACTTGCTCCGCATATACTGAACCAGCCACATACCATTATGGCCAGAATCAGGAAAACTGTTATCCAGTCTAGTTTAGCTAATATGTCAACGCTCCTCCTCGCCATAATCTATAGACCTTTTTGCATACTGTTCTACCTTGGCAAGACTTGCATCGGACAGTTTGCCATTAATGAACTGCTCCATCATAAGGGCCCCTATGGGCACACCATAAACAGCACCAAATCCACCGTTCTCTACATACACGGCTATTGCAATCTTGGGATCATCCATGGGAGCAAAGCCCATAAAAACGGAATGGTCCTGTCCACGGTTCTGTGCTGTTCCGGTCTTACCGCATACAAGATAGTCACTGTTTGCTGCGGCACGGCACGTTCCGTCTATAACAGACTGGCGCATACCCTCCACCACTATCTCATAGTTTGCGGGATCCACATTAACATAATGCCTCTGGGTGTACAAGGAATCAATCTGTCCACCCTCTATGGACCTTACAACATGAGGTTTTATATAGTAACCACGATTGGCAATAGTAGCTCCAAGATTGGCAATCTGCAGTGGTGTAAGTGTTACCTCACCCTGGCCAATGGAGTTACTTATAGTGGTAAGGCCGTTCCATGAACGGTTATAGTGCCTGTCATAATAATCGGAATTTGGAATCATGCCTCGTGCCTCACCCGGCAGATCCACGCCCAAGGTATAGCCAAATCCCATGTCAACCATATAGTCCTTCCATACAGTGAGTGCTTTCTGGGGCGTACCATATTTGGGGTCACCTATCATACGGTAATAACCCCAGCAGAAATAACTGTTGCAGGATGTTGCTATGGCAAAATTCAGCCCGAGCGGCGACGAATGGTTATGGCAGCCAACATGCAATCCCCTGTAATTAAAACCACCTGTACATGGGAACTGTGTATGTGTATCTATAATCTCTTCCTGAAGCAATGTCAGAGCCTGCGATGTCTTGAATGTGGAACCGGGAGGATATGTTCCCTGGATGGTTCTGTTAAGCAGGGGCTTGTCCCAGCGGTTTGCAAGAACACTGTAGTTCTCGCCCCTGTGTCGGCCAGACAGCTGCGACGGGTTGAACGAAGGGGCCGATACCATGCACAGTATCTCACCGGTTTTTGGTTCGATTGCCACTATGCTGCCTATCTTGTTCTGCATGAGCTTTTCGCCAAGCATCTGCAGCTCAATATCAAGACCAAGCTCAATGTTCTTTCCAGGAACAGGTGCCTCATCAAATTCACCATCGTAATAACTACCCTGGATACGTCCATACGCATCCTTGAGCAGCACCTCGGTACCTTTTTCACCCCTGAGATATGATTCGTAGTATTTTTCTACGCCCTGTTTTCCAATCACATCTCCCTGGGTATACCATTTATCGGCCTCCATCTCAGACCTTGAAACCTCACCCAGATCACCAAGGAGGTGGGCTCCAGCCTCATAGCTGTACTTACGCTGTTGGCGCTGGTTTATGTCAAACCCGTTAAAACGGTACAGGTTCTCCCTGAAATCTGCAATCTCACTCACAGACAATTGTGCCAGGAATACCTGGGTAGTATAAGGAGAATAGCCGGGGTTCTTTCTAAGGTTGCGTATATCAGACATGCGTTCCTCAAAGTACTCGCGAGTAATATCCAGGGAACGGCACAGTGCAAGAGTATCCAGGTTACGCACGTTACGCATAACCACCACAACATCAAATGAAGGCTGGTTGCTTACTATCATGCGACCCTCCCGGTCATTTATTACGCCACGGGTTGGATATACTGTACGGTAGTAAAGGGCATTGTTGTCGGCAGAATTACGGTACCTGGTATCAAACAGCTGAATCTGCATGAGACGCACCACATAGATAAGCACTACAGCTATTACCATAGCACCTATTACATATTTCCTGTTGTCAAACCTGTGGCTGTTCACAGTTCACTAACGTTTGTAGCCTGCAACCGATGACCGTTCAATCACAATCATAATCAGGATTGTAAGCAATGTGCTGAGTAATATCTTGACCAGCAATACGTGCCAGTCTGCAAGTGGTATGCTGCGCAGTGTAAAATATGCAGTATGATGCAGCAGGGTCATCACAAAGATATAACCTATAAACCTGTCGGCACCCATCGATGCAAAACCAGGTAAAAGTTGTTCAGTCCTGTCCAGTGTAACAAAAAGCTTGAGTATATACGGATGTAACAAGGCAAGCAGTGTGGCCGATGCAGCATTCAGTCCGGGTGTTCCGGAAAAGGTATCTATTATGAATCCAGTAAAGAAAGCCCAAAGCAACATGGCATTACGGGACATGGAAGAGTCAAAACGCACTATCAGCCATATATAGAACAAAGGTGTTACATATCCAAACAGGGCAATCCTGTCAAATATGAGAACCTGGAGTGCTGCCAGCCCCAACATAGCCGATAACCTGCGCATAAAAGAAGCCGTTTCCATAGCTACACTTATCTGATACTGTTTAAAAGACTGTCAATCTCTGGGTCCTGCGTTTTGGAGTGTACGTAAACCCAACCAAGGTTGGACATGTCGGCAGCCAACTGTACTCCTATCCTGAGTGTATAGCCGTTTTTCATTCTCTCCACATAGGAAACCGTACCTACAGGTATATTCTCAGGAAAGACCGATGAAAAACCTGTGGTAACAACGGTATCGCCTTCCTGGATTTCTGAATGGTACGGCACATCCCTCAGCTGAGCCGCAAACGGATTTCCTCCCTTCCACTCCAGGAATCCAAAACTGTCTGATCCCATAACCTTGCAGCTTATACTGGTGCGTCCGTTAAGAACAGGAAGCACTATTGCATGATGCTTACCGGCAGACATGACAACGCCTACAGCCCCAATGGAATTGTAGACGCCCATACCTTGCCTGATCCCATCGGCCAGGCCTCTGTCTATTGTAATGTAGTTATCGTCATTACGGACAGAGTTGTTTATTACTCTTGCAACCTGTACGGAACCCGTAGAAGCCGAGTTCTCAAAATCTACTATGGCACTGTCAGTCTGAGCATACAACTGCTCCCTGAGCCAGGCGTTCTCCTTAACAAGACGCTCGTTTTCCCTCTTTAATCCAAAATACTGGCTAACACCCGTGCGCCACTCATATATGGAGCCCGATATGCCACTGGCAGATGTTGCAAAGGCCTCCCTCTGCGGATCGTTAAAACCGAACAGCAGGACTAGCGAAATGGCCTCCAGCAGTATGAAAAGAAAAACATAGCTGTGCCTTACTATGAAATCAAGGAGTGAACGCACGGCCTGTTCCCTTCTATTATCTCATCAGGAATGGGAAGCGCTCAACATTCTTGAGTGCCACTCCAGTACCCTTAGCAACGCTCAGAAGTGGCTCATTGGCTACATGGAACTGAATACCAATCTTGTCGGCAAGACGCTTGCTTATACCACGCAGCATGGAACCGCCACCAGACAGGTAGATACCGTTTTTAAGGATATCGGCATAAACCTCTGGTACTGTGTTCTCAAGTGCATTCAGCACAGCACTCTCAATCTTGGAGATAGAACGGTCCAGACAGTGGGCAATCTCCTGATAGCATACCGGCACAGACATTGGGAGAGCGGTAATCTTGTTTGGGCCGCTTACTACGTAGTCCTCTGGGGCATCCTCACCAAGCTCAGTCAGAGCGGCA
Source organism: Bacteroidaceae bacterium (assembly GCA_045640825.1). Lineage (GTDB taxonomy): Bacteria > Bacteroidota > Bacteroidia > Bacteroidales > Bacteroidaceae > Colenecus. The sequence goes on along the minus strand of JAZUFR010000039.1, from coordinate 36,051 downwards.
CCAACATTTATCTTGATGCGCTCAGCCATACGCTCACTTACCTTTACGTTATGCTGACGTCCCATATATTCCTGTATGTCAGATGTAAAATCATCGCCAGCCACCTTTACAGACTGGTTGGAGATAAGACCACCAAGAGAGATTACGGCAATCTCGGTAGTACCACCGCCTATATCAACAATCATGTTGCCCTCTGGAGCCAGAACATCTACTCCTATACCGATAGCAGCAGCCATAGGCTCAAAGATCATATAAACCTCACGGCCACCTGCATGCTCTGCACTGTCGCGTACGGCACGGAGCTCAACCTCGGTACTACCCGAGGGAACACCTATCACCATCTTGAGCGAAGGAGAGAAAAGATGACGTCCTGTATCAACCATACCTATAAGTCCGCGCATCATCTGCTCACAGGCATCAAAGTCTGCAATCACACCGTTTCTTAACGGTCTTACAACGCGAATATCCTTGTTGGTCTTCTCGTACATGAGTTTTGCCTTGTTACCCACAGCAACCATCTTGTCTGTATGGTTGTCCAGAGCAACAATAGAAGGCTCGTTCACCACAATCTTGTCATTGTGCATAATGATGGTATTGGCTGTGCCAAGGTCCATCGAAAGTTCTTGTGTAAGCGAAAATAAACCCACTATCCCAAGTTGTTTTTATTTATAATCAATGTTTAAAATGACGGAATCCTGTCATGACCATAGTCATGTCATGCTGCTCACAATAGTCAATGGATTCCTGGTCGCGGACTGATCCACCCGGATGTATTACATTCTTTACACCAGCCTTGTCTGCAAGTTCAACACAGTCTGGGAATGGGAAGAACGCATCGCTGGCCATTGCAGCACCCTCCAGGGTAAATCCAAATCCATGAGCTTTCTCTACAGCCTGCTTAAGGGCGTCAACCCTGGATGTCTGACCAACACCGCTTGCCAGCAGCTGCTTGCCACGGGCAAATACAATTGAGTTACTCTTGCTGTTCTTAACCAGCTTGTTGGCAAACAGCATATCCTCAATCTCCTCCTGGCTTGGCTTGCGTGAAGTAACCAGCTTAAGGTCATCGGGGGTCTCATTCTTTGTATCCTTATCCTGAACAAGTACGCCGTTCAGTGCAGTGCGTACAAGTGTCTTGGGCAGTTCCTGCTCCTTGCGGATAAGTATTATGCGGTTCTTCTTCTGACCAAGGATCTCAAGGGCAGAGCAGTCATAATCAGGAGCAATGATAACCTCAAAGAAAATCTTATTGATTTCCTCGGCTGTCTCCTTGTCAATTGGAGCGTTTGCAATCAGCACACCGCCAAAGGCCGATACTGGATCTCCTGCAAGAGCATCCTTCCATGCCTGGAGCAAAGTAGGACGAGATGCTACGCCACATGCGTTATTATGCTTGAGAATTGCAAAAGTAGTCTCATTGAATTCGTCAATCAGGTCAATTGCTGCATTGATGTCCAGAAGGTTGTTATATGAGATTTCCTTGCCGTGAACCTGATCAAACATAGCATTCAGGTCACCGCGGAAAGTTCCTTTCTGGTGAGGATTCTCGCCATAGCGCATTGGAGTGCGACCCTCCAGAGCCAGACGGAAATGATCATCGTCCTCATCCTTGGCAAACCAGTTAAAGATGCAGCTGTCATAGTAAGAAGATACTGCAAATGCCTCCTTGGCAAACCAGCGGCGCTCCTCAAGTGTAGTCTCTGCACCGCGCTCGTTCAGGATGTCGAGCAGTGGCTTGTACTGATCCTTGCTGGCTACTATAACGGCATCCTTAAAGTTCTTGGCACCTGCGCGGATCAGCGATATACCGCCTATATCTATCTTCTCTATGATATCGGCATCCTCAGCACCTGACTTAACAGTCTCCTCAAAAGGATAGAGATCTACAATGACCAGGTCAATCTCTGGAATGTCATAGCTTGCCATCTGAGCCATGTCATTCTCTTCCTCGCGACGTGCAAGAATACCACCAAAAACCTTGGGATGAAGGGTCTTTACACGTCCGCCCAGGATTGATGGGTAGCCGGTCAGCTCCTCTACGGCCTGGCATGGTACGCCAAGAGACTCAATGAAACGCTGGGTTCCACCGGTTGAAATCAGTTTTACACCCTCCTCATGGAGTTTTTTGATTATCTCGTCAAGGCCATCCTTGTAGAACACTGATACCAGTGCTGAAGAAATTTTCTTTGTCTCAGACATGATCAAAATAGTACTATTTGTAATTATCCACAAAATTAAGCAATAATGCTCTTCAAGACAAGCTATTGCAACTCAACTTTTCAACAATGGAACATATTTCTCCGCCGTTCTTTTTCACCCACCTCACCACCCACTCACGAATGCATCCCCACGCAGGTGCGGGCGTATTTTCTCACGCAGGTACTATACATTTTTCTGAATACCGTTTTGGCCCATTTCCGGTATGCACAAATCCAAGACCTTGCGCGTGCTGGAGCCCAACCCGCTCTGTGAGCCCCCTGGAGAGGGTTAGCACGTCCACGCAGGTACTATACATTTTTCTGAATACCATTTTACGCTGATTTTGGTATGCAGAGATTTGCAAGTGCAGTGGCACTGAAGCCAAACCTGCCCTGTGAGCCTCCTGGACGGGGTAGCCCATATCACGCAGGTACAAGCATATTTTCTGAATACCATTTTCCGCCCATTCCGGTATGCACAATTCCAAGACCGCAGAGGCGCTTAAGCAAAACCCACTCTGTGAGCCCCCTGGATGGGGTTATCAGGTTTACGCAGGTTCTTTACATTTTTCTGAATACCATTTTACGCTGATTTTGGTATGCAGAATCTTGCAAGTGCAGTGGCACTGGAGCCCAACCCGCCATGTGAGCCTCCTGGACGGGGTTACCCTCATCACGCAGGTGAGTTTCATTTTTCTGAATACCATTTTACGCTGATTTTGGTATGCAGAATCTTGCAAGTGCAGTGGCACTGAAGCCAAACCTGCCATGTGAGCCTCCTGGAGGGGGTTGTCAGGTTTACGCAGGTACAAGCGTATTCTCTGAATACGTTATTACCCTGAAAACGGTATGCAGAGTCATAAAATATGGAGTAGAGAAAGCAAAAAGGGCCTGCCGGGAAGGCAGACCCTTTGTGTCTTTATAAGGGATCTAATCAGTCCTTTACAAAACGTACGGCAATACCTGTGTTCAGGTTACAGTAAGCTGTGTTAACAGAGGTCTTGGTCTTATTGTTGGTAATCATGCCTGCATAGCCCTGAACAGTAATCTTACCTTTATCATTTACAGAGTAGTGACCTGTTGTAGATAGGAAGTAGCTCATTGCGTTCATACCGTTGTATACACGTGTAGAATCAACATTCGATACGCTGCACAGATAGGCATTGTTGTTTACGTATGGGTAAGGCAGCAGATTCAGACCGTCCTTATTCAGCTCCTCAAGTGAGGCACCAGACAGGCTCTGGTCATAATATGGAGCAGCAACGTTATTCCTCTTTGAATCAGCGCAAGCACCTACAAGGTCAATCCACTCCTGAGCAGATGGGATGTGCCAGCCCTCTGGGCAGAATACTGGTAAGTGGTCATTTTCAGCAAAATCAATGCTGTCTGAATATGCACCACCAAGAACGTATTCAGGTGAATAAAGCAGACCCTGGGCTGCAATAACAGCCTCATCCTTAGAAGCTGTAGCAACGAACTTGCCAGATGCAGCATCCTGCTCAATTACAGCTGGATACCAGATCTTGGCATTGGCATTGTCCTTTGATGGCTCAGCAACCTCCATGCCTTCTGGAACATAACGCAGGTTCTCAGTCATCCAGTACTTGCCGTCTTTCATGTAGGTTACACCATAGGTTACACCACCAAACTCAAGTGATGGAGCTGGAATCTCAAAACGGAACGGAACAGTAATGTTCTTATCATTGTTAGAGATGCTGAGTGTAGCGCTTACAGGAATAGCCTGCTTGGTTGTGTTCTTGGCAAGAGTTACGGTCACGTGGGCATTACCCTTTCCTGATGTGGGTTCAACCTTAAGCAGAGAAGTGTCGGCAACCTCAATTGACCACTCAAAATCAGTAGTGATGTCGGCATTTACTGATGCACCGCTCCATGGAATGATTGAATCGGTGATCTCAATCTTTCCACTGAGTTCGGCAGCAATCTTTTCTGTCTCCTCGCATGATACCAGAGCTATTGAGGCAATGGCAGCAACAAAAAGTAATTTTTTCATAATTGATTGATTTAATAAAAAGTTAAACTAAAAATAATAATTCAAACCTGTTGTTATACAATATCTGGTCTTTCCAGTATCCCAGGACCACACACCCCCAGCCTGCAGCAGGGCATGGAAACCAGAAGTAAAATTCCAGTCAACAGACAGCATGGAAGCAAGCCTGCCTGCCGTCTCAAAACTGCGCATATCATTCCACACAGCCTCATGCCTGTACGGGGCCGAAACAACCGCGGCGTTAGAGGCTTTCTTATCGGCACAAGAATCAAATCCCTTGGTGGCCAATGCATTGGCACCATATTCAAAGCGTCCAACACGGTAGTACAACCTGCCATTCAGGCTGGCTGTACACAGTTCACGGGAGAACACATACGGATACATGGGAGCCGCAATCTTTCTGCTATCGGAAAAGACAGCACCCAACACGGCATCAAGGTCACGTGATGTATATTCATATTCCAGGCTGCAATCATAGGCCGATGACCTGAGAATCTCATTGCTGCCATACTCATACACCTGAGATATGCCACCCTCTGTTACCTTATCCTGGACCGTTTCCATATTCCTGAGATAATGCCATGAAAGCCCTGCCCTAAGAACGGAGTTATCACGTCTCAGTCCTACATGCAAATCTGCCACAGGACCGCCGTATCTGTACCAGATTACCTGTCTCTCACCAACAGTGCCGGTTTTCCATTGCAGTCCGGCATGGGCATAGAATGATTCCCGGGCCGATGCAAACTGAATTTCACCTCCAATACTGTTCTGTCTTACGGGTAATCCGTTAACCCCATTCTCCTTTAGCCTGCTTCCGTTTCCTGTCCATACCTGCCAGTTACCAAGTGCAAGACCTTCATCAAAGAATACAAATGGAGCAACTGTTGCCGTACCGGTCTGCTCTGCGTTGATGGTTTCTGTATTACGTGTAAAAATGAATGTACCACCAAGCCTGAACCGTTCTGCGGTATACAGCACCGATGGATTGACCGTCATGTCCAAACGGTATGTACTGTACCTCAGATCTTTGCGTTTGGCTACATTACGCGCCCCAAAATCCAGCCCGGTACCTATTGTCCATGACTTACCCATATCTACGGCAATTCCTCCATCCATGCCATAGTTCTGGAAAGTCTTCCGTCCAGGAGTAAACTCGTATACATTGACCGGGAAGAAGCCCGGGTCAAGGAACATGGAGCCACACATATCCTGAGCCTCAGTATTGCGGAAAGAGAAACTACCCTTCATTGAATATCCTTCAAGGTGCTTTACCGATTTTGCCATGGCACCTGCAGACCATTCGCTGCTGCTCTGACTCATTGTCATTAAATCTCCACCCTGATATGATGCGCTCATACCGGCCAGGGAAATACCTGTGGTATCGGTCCTTATTCCGGCAATATTTGCACCGTCATTCCAGAGATTGCGGCGTAAGATACGGTCGTATCGCCACTGTGCAGAGACTGGCAATACCGCGAGAAACGCTAAAACTGATGTCAGGATTCTAATCTTCATGGAGTGACTGGCTTGAGCGTTCGTAAAAATCGGTACTGCTGTTGTTGGTGTCAATAAGCACCTCATAGCCCAGGGCCTGGGAACGAGACTCATTTACCTTGCGCATGAGAGTCTTGGATTCATGCACGTTAGACAGTGTTATATAGCCTGCATCGACCGATGCATTGATACGTTTCTTATTATTTGTCTGTTGACCATTGAATACCTCGACTCCGTCAATTATCCATTCATTGGGCAGGCAGATAATACGGTCGTTCGCACTACCGGGTTTTTGGATAACATTACCTGGCACGTTTATGAACTCTTTCATGGTACATCCAACAGACTTGAATATAACCACTGCCGGAGAATTAACAGAGAATGTGTAGGCATTTGCCTGACCTGTCTTTACAACCACATCAAGAATATGATCCTCCTGAATGTTATTTCCCGGAGCCGGATGGTAGCTTGTATTTGGGAACAGTCCAGGATTGTAGCAGACGTAATAATCTGACTTGTTAAGGTTGACAGACAGTGGGTACTGTGAACTGTGGTCAATGGCACCATAGACAGAAATCACTGCATCCTTGCCACTCTCCAGCGGATGGGTAGTCCCATCTCCGGGGAATTGCCATACAGCCTGTATGAGCGGTGCAAAGTCAATACCCGGATCCCAGGCCGATGACGCATTTGAGTTGTACGGATCAAGTGTGGCAAAACACAGACTGTCCAGATAGACAGTGTGGTCTGTATTGTTATGCAGTATTATATAGGAATCCAGGTTATATGTACCCTGAGCCGGTTGTTTTAGACATCCGCCGCAGTATATCTCCTTTATTACTATATCTCCGGTACGGCTATGCAGCAGATTCATTGTTGCAGAACAATCCTGGCCGTCTATGACAATTCCACCGAGCGATGCATTAAAACGCTCATACTCTATCAGCGTAGCAAGAGTTGCAGAATAAACGCCATTTGGCAACAACAGTTCTACAAGTCCAGCACTGTTGCTCACACAATTATATACCGCGCCATTGGTATTATCCCTGATCTCCATGGAAACGCTGTCCATATTGAGTCCCTGGTAATCCTGCGGAAGTACCAGCCTGAGCGACAGAAGGTAAGTATTGTCTGAATACGGATTCGTGTTCTCAAGATCCATGCAGGCAACCATCATGAGCAGCGGTAACATTATGTAAAACAGTCTTTTCATAGTTCAATCCTGCAGCTTAGTCCGTAATAGAATGATGGTGTGAATATAGCACCTACGCCTGTTGCCTTAGACCTGACGTATGGCCTGGAATTGGTAAAGTTGTTGGCAAAGAATGACATGCTGAACTTTTTACCTATCTCCTTTGTTATGCTCAGATTAGCCGATGCATAAGAGCCATAGCCATCCTGCACAAACAGATAGTCGTTGTTTGGGGTACGTATCAGGTCCTTGAACTTAGGATCAGATTTATCGGCCTCAAGGAAAAGATGAGTCATGCCATCCTCCACATCAATATAGGCAACCGGATAGAGCACATCCTGACCCTGGGTAGGTATGTTGCGTGAGCGCTTGAGCAGCGATGCCTCAATCTTGCAGGTAATTATGAGCCTTGCCTCGGGGATATGGGTTATGGTGGCCAGGTTGGCATCGAGTGAATGTGACGTACTGCCCTTTATCATCAGGTTGCCGTTTCCACCATTGTTGTATATTCCCACATACTGGTATGAACGGTTACTGAGCGAGGTATGTGACCAGCCAGTATTGTAATAATAGTTCAGGCCGTCATCATCGGTCTTGGTCCAGGTATATGAGGCATCGGCACGCAGGGATGTGCGCAAAGGCTTTATCTCTGGGAAGTCCAGGGTGAGTTCGGCTCCCGAACGGTAAACCGGGGCACCGTTGTCCTGTTTCTTGTTCTGGACAAACGTGCGGTCAGTACCAGTGCTGCGGTTTATCTCCACCACAGAATAGGTGTAGGTGTACTTGTACGGGTTCTCTGTTACGTTCCAGAATCCCACCAGCGATATGTCTGTGCCAAGCAGCGTAGCATCTATGCCCACCTCTGTGTTTTTGTGGCGCTGCCATTTAAGGTCCGGGTTGTATTCCAGGGCAAAGGGTTTGGTATAGTATGAATATACAGGTTCGCTGCCACTGTTGTCGGACCCCACCAGGATGTCACGGTACTCCTGTTTGGGGAACAGGATGTAGAACGATGGCATCTTCTCGCTCACGCCCCAGCCTGCACGTACAGATAAATCATCAGACAGTTTCCATTTGGCATTCAGTCTGGGAGACAGGGAACTCACGTTTGTATAATCGGAGCCCTTTACATAGATATTGTCCATGCGCAGGCCCGCTATGAGCTGCAATCCAAACGGGAATGTAAAGTCATCTTCTATGTAACCGGAAAGCGTATGCATAAAAGGATAATCCGTGTATGGACGCGGACGGTAACCATCGGCAGCAAGCAGAGGATTCTCATAATACTCTCCCTTGCCCACATTACCATTTGCCTTCCACTGCAGACCCGCCTTGAGGTTGCTCTTGTAGTCATTCCACTTACGGTCCCAGGTGTACTTGAGGGCCGTAGAAAAATCCAGTTCCCTGGAGTCCACTATCCTGTCGCTGAAATACTCGCCTTTGGGAAGAAGGGTGGCATCATTGTAGCCCTCAGACTCAGCATGTACGGCAGGCAGGGCCGATGCAGACGAGTTGAACTGATGGTCATGACTGCGGTTGTCCTCATAGTTTACGCTTGATTCAAACTTGAGGCTTGTAATCCATTTACGGTTAAGCAAAAGATTGGCACCTATATTAGCTCGCATACCGCTGGCGTTCTCCTTGGAGTACTCTCCGGTAAAGGCATCGGGATCATCCTTGGAGTTCATGCCACCAAGATTGCCTGTGAGTCCCATCTCAAGACGCAGTCCCTTGCGGGCTGTGTTTGTGTAAACGGCACCCAGTGTGCGGCGCGAATAAGACTCGTATGGAGACACCAGGTTCTTTACTGCCCGCGCCCACTCTCCGCTCACGTTCAGTATCTGGGTATTGTCCTTCAGGTTGAATCCTTTAGAGACCGATGTCTGGTATGTGCGTGGGTTCACGGTAAAACTGAACCGGTACGGAGTATAGCCGCGCTTGGTATGAACCTTGACCATGCCGTTTCCCAGATCACCATACTCAGCCGACGGCACTCCGGTAACAACCTCAATATAGTCCACGTTATCCACAGATACACTTCTTGTGTCAACGCCGCTCATAGAGCTGAACCCTGCATTACCGCCCAGACGCACCCCGTCAACCTCTACGGCTGTAGAGAACGCTGCATTACCGGCCGATGAACCACCGGAACGCAGAGAAAAGCTGTTCTGGGTTGTAAGGTCAGGATTTACCGTCTTGCCACCCGGCATGAGTGCGCTCATATCGGACATACTGCTAATCTGCATGTGGTTCAGGGCATCACGTCCTATATTATATGTGGTGCCGGACCCATCCTTGGGCCTCTTGGCAGTCACAGTTACTTCATCGAGTGCCAAAGACGATGCCGACAGCTTGATAACAAGCTTGTCTATGTTACCCTTAACCTCTATCTCCATCTCCTTGGTCACATAACCAAGCAGGATTATTTTGGCATTATACTTTCCTGGCTGCACATCATTAAAACTGAATTCACCGCCATCAAAAGCCATTGCCCACAGATTATCCAGACTGATTACCGCACCCTCCAGCGATTCACCGGTACGCGCATCAACTACACGGCCATTCACAGTGTAGCCAGCGGCGTACACAGATGTGAACACCGGAATAAGTAGCAGTATGAGTATCAGTCTTTTAAGCATTTAATCCTCTACAGGGAAAGAAGTAAACGGTTTCTTTATAGCCAGACGGGCCGGTTCCTCACGTACATCGTCTGTAGAATAAGTAATTGTCCAGGTATCCATGGTCATGAGTTCATAGATACGTTCTGCCGTTGCAGGAGCTGCAAAACGGAACTGGAAACATGGAACAAAATCCTTGTTGAGGGTAAGGTCCATGCTTATAACACCCTCTTCCCTGGAAACATGGTTGCTCAGGTAAGGAAGGGCACGTGTTACCACTGTCTTCTCAAAGTTGGGGTCGGCAACCTCAACAATGAACTGAGGCTGGTCGGCATACTGCACGCTTCTCTTGCGTACAACCATGGTATCGCCGTCCTGATAACGTCCGTTGTATTCTGCGTGGAAACCATCAAACATCATCTTGAGATACTCAGAAGTAGGCATTGTAGTGTAACCCTTTTCAAGACGTACAAACTCAAAATCAACAGGTGTGGACTTTATTGTGCCGCTTGCAGTCTCCATGTCAAGTGATTTCTTTTCTACAACCTGACGGAAATAATCCTCATCAAGTTCTACTGCCGGATCCATATATACATGTACTACCAATGGGCAGTCATACTCGGAATCCAGACCAAAAATACCCTTATCGGTCATCTTGAACTGAATACCCAGGTAGCTGAGGTCTGTCTTGTCATGCATGTGCTCAGTACGTATGGTAACAACCTTGACCTCTGGATACTGCTTGGGATCTGGGCTTACAGCACGGTAGTGAGAAGGTGTAAACACAGCCTCCTGGATCTTTTCGGCAGTAGTGGTCTTGGGATCATAAGACACCACTACGGTATGGCTGCCCACGTATGTCTTTACACCGTGAACACCCTTAACCTTTTCCATACGTGCCTTGAAAGCCATGGAACTGCTGTAACACTTTACGGTGCGCAGGTTCTCAATCTTTACATCCTGGAGCTCCATGCCATCCTCAATATCCCATGTCTCGCTGATTGTGGGCAGTTCAAAACTGTTACCTGCAATGATTGCAATGATTGCAACAGCCACCGTGATGATTGCCGGAGCATATTTCATGACTGGCTTGCCGGGCTTGCTAAGGCCTATTGACAGGGAGCCTGTGGTACAGGAAGCCACGCATTCACCGCAAAGGGTGCAGTCAACAGAATTAACCTTGCCGCCAAGCTTGGTAATGTCAATGTTGTAAGGACATGCCTTTGAGCATGCGTTGCAATGTGAGCACTTGGACTCATCATTTACAACATAGAGCAGCTGTGCCTTGGGCTTGCCGCACAGAATCTCAAGCAGATAACCTGCCAGGCAGAATGCAGCCAGTACAATAACCCAGTGTACAGCCAGGCCAACCAGGCTCAGTACCATGAATACCACTGTAAGGCCAACCATGGATATCCAGAACTTGATGGAGTTTGATATTGTACCGAGTGGGCATATATACTTGCACCAGAAACGGTCTATTACAACACCCAGCAGGATAACCGTGCAAACGGTTATGAGTGACATCCATAGAGTAATCTCACCCTTAAAACCAGTAGCGGCAGCGTAGTATGGATCCAGGTTCTTGCAGAACAGCTCGCTGGATGAGATAGTCATGTAGAAAATCCAGAAAAGCAGGGCATACTTGACTATGCGCAGAAGCTTGTCGGCAATGCCGCCGTTCCTTATACTGATTGCCTTGAATCCAATTGTCTTGCGCAGTCTGATGAGCAGGTCCTCAACTGTACCCATAGGACAGATGTAAGCGCAGAACAGTTTGCTTACCAGCATGGCAATTGCAGCAAGTGCAATACCCATTACGATCTGGAGTGAAGTCATGGAACATGGGAGTGAACCGCGCTGGATATATGTAGCCAGCGCTTCAAGACCGCCGTAAGGGCAGTACTTCTCGGGATCCGGGGTATCCATTCCCGGGAACAGTTTCACTGCAAGTCCGCTAAGGAAAAAAACAATAGCGGCCAGGATTCCCAGCTGAAGCAGAGCCTTCGGCCAGTTTGTTCTGAGTGTAGATTTCTTGGACATATCTTACTTGTTTTTATTGTTTACTTTGCCTTGATTTCCTTTAGGATGTTCTTGGTCTTTGCGTACTTTTTCAGGGTCCACATAACAAACCTGATATCCACGTTCACGCATCGGTTGTAATCACGGGTCCATGACACGTCGCCTGCAAGAGACTCCTTGTTACCGTCAAAAGCCAGACCTATAATCTCGCCCTTGGCATTAAGGACAGGGCTGCCGGAATTACCACCTGTTATGTCATTGTCCGATATAAAGTTCACTCCTACTCCGGGATTCTTTTTCCTGAGCAGGTTATGCCATTCGGGTTTAAGCGTAAAATCATACTGGGTTGGATCCTCTTTCTGGAGAATCTCATTTGGAAGGGTCTGCCATGGCAGCATACTGCCATCACGCTCAAAAGATGAAATCTGTCCGAACGTAAGGCGCAGGGTTGAGTTGGCGTCTGGATACTGCAGTATATCATGTTCATTCCTCCAGTCATAGAGCATGTGTGTGTACTCCTTATTGAGAGTAGTCAGGTCACGGTCACCCACTATGGCATCTATGCGCTCATTGAAATCACGTACCTGCACCTCTGTAAAGAACGTGTAGATTGGGTCCTCCTTGGTCATGTGACGGTCCAGCCACAGGCTCTCGGCCAGCGCATCCCAGTTGCCGCCGAATTTCTCTGCCAGTTCTGTCTGGAATGGTCCCCAGCAGGAACTGCTAACATGTGAGTAGTACTCCTTGACAGCGTACTTGAACAGCTCCTTCTCAACGCGCATGTCCATTCCGGCATACTCCTTGTCCATGTCCAGGTTCTTTACATTCTTGAGCCTGGTGGCTGTCAGGGCAAGGCTGGAGCCGCGTACAAAAGTCTCGCGGTAATAAATCAGGTCACTCTCTGCCTGGTTCAGTGCCTTGTATGTGGATTCCAGTTCACGGAAAAGGGCATCGCCTGTTTCCGGTTTCATCTGGGCCTCAATATCCTTTTTCTCCTGTACTACGTCAAAACGGTTCACGCACTGTGCAAAACCCTCATTGTTTTCCTGAACATTGCTCAGTGAGAAATACTTGTCGGAGTACATCAGGCGTATGGATGGATCGGAGTTCATCCATTTCATGATGATCTCCATCTGCTCCCCCCTGAGCCTGTTCGAAATCTGATATGATACATTAGCGGTAAAGTCAACCTTGGCCGATGAAGCATAGCGGTCTGTCTTGCCAGGAAAACCAAGCACCATGGAGAAATCGCCAGGCCTATAGCCATCGGTACTGATCCTGAGCCATTTCTTAGGATGCAGGGGTACGTTATCTGCGCTGTATTCTGCAGGTGAGCCATCGGGTGCTGTATATATGCGGTACATGGCAAAGTCACACTTGTGCTGCGGCCACTCCCAGTTGTCAATGTCACCGCCAAACGCTGCAATGCTTACAGGCGGAGCTGCAACCAGACGTACATCAGAATAGACCTGATAAAGCGACAGGTAGTAACGTGAGCCCTGCCACATTGAGTTGACCGATGCCTCAAGACCTGTCTCCTCAGTGTATTTTACTTCGAGCAGATGGCTTATGCGGCGGAATCCGGCACCACGTCCTTCGGCCAGTTCCTGTGCCATCAGCTGGTTTACCTCATCTGTTACATCCTTAAAGCTCTTAAGTATATAGGCACTCTTGCCCTTGATTGGAATCTCCTGTGAACGGTCATCGGCAAAGAAACCGTTCTCCAGATAGTTCATCTGCTCAGTGCTGAGGTCATGCACATCGCTGTATGCCACGTGATGATTGGTAATGAGCAGTCCATCCTTTGAAATAAGGCTGCCGGTACCAATAAAGTCAAGCGCCACTATAGCATCGGTAATTGATTCAGCATCAGGGTTATAGATGTCGGTTGCATTGAGCTTGAGGCCTTCGGCATGCATGCGTGCCATAAGATCCTCATTGAGAGTGTTTATCATCCACATGCCCTCATCGGCAATTACCGGGGCAGATGTGATTGCAAACAGCAAAGCGGATATTACACGTGTCTTCATACTCTATCCAAATTAAAACGCAAAAATACCTATTTTTTTATACATTAATTATAATACACTTATATTTTAGCTATTCGTGCTATAATACGGTTCCTTTTTCATATATTAGCGCCCTGAAATCAATACAAGGATTAACAAACCTTACGTAACTGACCATTATGGATAGAAGAGACTTTCTTAAAACTCTTGCATCAGCAGGAGCACTCGTGACTGTAAAGAGCAGTGGAATGATGGATGTGATGGCTTCTAACCTGCCATCCCAGAGCACCGCTGCAGCAGGTAGTACACCAGATCTTGCCGCAATCATGAACGGCGAGCCGGTACCCATGCTTCAGGCTGCCCTCAAGGAACTGGGCGGCATAGGCCGTTTTGTAAAAAAGGGCCAGAAAGTAGTTATCAAGCCAAACATTGGCTGGGACCGTACCCCGGAACTGGCAGGTAATACAAATCCAGAAATAGTAGCAGAACTTATAAAGCAGTGTCTTGCTGCCGGTGCTGCCGAGGTCAAGGTATTTGACCATACCTGCGACCGTCAGGCAAACTGTTATCCACACAGTGGAATAGAGGATGCCGTAAAGAAAGCCGGTGGTATAATGGTTCCTGCCGACCAGCAGTCTGACTACGTCAGCGTTGACCTGCCCAAGGGCAAGGCCCTCAAGAAAGCACAGATTCACAAGGCAATCGCCGACTGCGACGTATGGATTAACGTACCTATCCTCAAGAACCACGGTGGCGCCCTCATGACAGCTTGCATGAAAAACCACATGGGTATTGTATGGGACCGCCGTGCATTCCATTCACAGGGACTGCACCAGTGCATAGCCGATATCTGCACCTATAAGCCAGCTGCGCTTCACATTGTAGATGCCTACCGCACCCTTGCCACCAACGGACCGCAGGGACGCAGTGCAAGTGATGTAGTACTTACCAAGGCCCTGTTTGCATCGACCGATATTGTTGCTGCCGATACTGCTGCAGGTAAGTTCTTTACCCAAATCAACAAGAATGTCAAGTTTGAGGACATTGAGCACATACCCGATGCACAGGCACTCGGTCTGGGAACCATGGATCTTGACAAACTGTCCGTAAGCCGTATCAGACTTTAATATATGCTAAGGAAAATCAGAATTGCGCTGGCCATTGCGGTCATCGGAATACTTACTTTTGGCTTTATAGATCTGGGTGGAGTACTGGATAATCCCCTGCTCCAGAAAATCCAGTTTGCACCGGCATTGCTGTCACTGAGCGTTGTCACACTTGTGTGCCTTATTGCAGGCACCCTGCTGTTTGGCCGTGTGTACTGTTCTGTAATCTGCCCGCTCGGCATATTCCAGGACTTCTTTAACTGGCTCTCAAAAAAGGCCGATAAGAAAAAGAAGTACGGATTCAAGGAGGAGAACAGATGGCTGCGTTACGGAGTGCTGGCCGCACTTATAATTGCATGGATTGCAGGATTCACCTTCCTGGTTGGACTTGTAGAGCCATACAGCGCATACGGACGTATAGCCGATGAGCTGTTCAAGCCAGTCTATATACTGGGTAACAACCTGTTTGCCTGGATATCAGAGAAAACCGGCAGCTACAGGTTCTTTAAGGTAGTACTGTCACTCAAGTCAGTAACATCGCTTGTAGTAGCCATACTCACACTGCTTGTTATAGGTCATATTTCCTATCACCACGGTCGCACATGGTGCAATACCATCTGCCCCGTTGGTACCATTCTTGGATTCTTTTCCAGATTTGCCCTTTTCCGTGTACGCATTGACAAGGATAAGTGCAATCACTGCCAGGCTTGCGGACGCAAGTGCAAGGCATACTGCATAGACTCCAAGAACCAGGAGATTGACTACTCCCGCTGCGTAGGCTGTTTTGACTGCCTGGAAAGCTGCAAGCAGAAAGCGCTTACATACGGTCTGCCCAGAAAGGCTACTGCTGCTCCCGTAGCAACCGATACTGTAGATGAATCCAAGCGCCAGTTCCTTAAATCCGCACTGGTACTTGCTGCTATAGCCCCAGCTGCAGCCCAGGCCAAGGTTACCGGAAAGAAAGATGAGCGTGTGCCTATGTCGCCTCCCGGATCACAGAGCCACAAGAATCTTTTGCAGCACTGCACAGCATGTCATCTGTGCGTAAGCAAGTGTCCGTCGCATGTCCTAAAGCCTGCCGGTCTGGAATATGGTCTTGGCGGCATAATGCAGCCTGTCATGAAATTTGAGCCAGGCAGCTATTGCAACTATGACTGCACTATCTGTAGCGAGGTATGCCCCAACGGAGCCATCAAGCCTCTTACAGTAGAGCAGAAACATAAAACTCAGCCAGGTTACGTTGTATTTGACAAGTCTATCTGCATAGTCAACGTAAACCACACCAGTTGCGGTGCTTGCGCTGAGCACTGTCCAGTTCAGGCTTTGCACATGGTACCTTTCCAAGGTGGTCTTACCATTCCGGAGGTCACAAAAGAACTGTGCGTAGGTTGCGGTGGTTGCGAGTCTATCTGTCCTGTACACGCTGTTCACATTGAGGGTAATGCTGTTCATCAGGCAGCCGTACTTCCAGAGCAAGAGGAAAACATACAGACAGACAATTTTGACTTTGGTTTTTAAAATTAGTCTCTTATAATAATGTGAGCCCCGAAAGTAGCAAGACTCTCGGGGCTTATAATTACCTTTCCAACACCATTGGCCGCGGCAATCATGTTGTGGAGTAGCACGCCCTTTTTGTACAAATGTATCAATAAGCACCTATGATTCCCATTTCATTTATCCACGAATGAAACTGATCTGGGTATGCGAATGCAAACATGTAAGTCTTGCTGGCTCTATTTGTCATCCTTCCGCAGTTTCTCCTCGTATTTCTTGTCATAGGCTTCGCCTCTCGGAACAAGGTACTTGAAGAACACACAATCATCGATGATCTGTATGTGGAAGATGAAAAACGCACGAAGGCTTCCTATGCGGATGCGGTAAACGTTGTCATAGCCGACCAGTTTCTTGCAGTCAGTGATCTCATCCAGGCATGATGCATTCTTGACTTCAAGGATCGTGTTCTTGACGGAATTCAGTGTCTTGCCCGACAACTTGCGGACTGATTTCTCAAAATCCTTCGAGTACTTCGTCTTCATAATCCCAGCCAGTTCTCAAAGTCCTTGGTCTCCTCTTCGGAAAGCTCAACGTCTCCGTCAGGACGGACATTGCACAGATACTGGTAGGTTGCCGCCTCGTTCATGTCCTCCACCTCCTTCTCGAGGAGTGCTTCGATATAGCTCTTGAGGTTTGTGCCGGATGCGGCCGCCTTGATGGAAAGGAAGCGGTATACATCTTCGCGGATGTCTATGTTCTTTCTTTTTGTTTGAACTGCTGCAGTATTCATAATTCGCAACTTTTATATTATGTGCAAATGTATATAATATATTTGATATACTGAAAATAAATATTTACAGCAGAATTAACCGGACTAAAAAAAGAGTCCGATGTCAATATCGGACTCTTTCTTAGCTAGCTTTATGTAAAAATCACTTCTGATTCTTAGCCTCAATAGCCTTGTTGATCTCATCAAGTTTCTCATCTGTGAGAGGATACTTGTAGATAAGCAGACCAACAATAACCAGCAGGATTGCAGGAATGATGGTTGTGAACCACAGGATTGCATTCTGTTCTGTTGATGTGTAATCATTCAGTTTTGGATAGTAAGCGTTTACAGGAGCGCTGATGAATGATGCCAGGAACACTACAATAAAGATTCCAATCATGAGCTGCAGGCACTTGTTAGCCTTGAACTCAGCCCACATCTCTGCAAATGAAACCGGCTTTTCTGGAGTAGTAGTGATGTTCTCCTTACTACCTGAGAAACAGAACAGAAGCAGAGCAAAACCAACGATTGCAAATACGCATGTTACAATAAACCAAGCATTAGGATCAGTTGGCAGAGCAGCAGACTCGCTGGAGAGATTAAATCCTACCCAACCCATTACGAGTGGAGTAATAAATCCAGCCAGAGAGAAACCAGCCTTGAATGCAACACCTGCAAGAGCATTTACTGTAGCAGCTGGACGGTTACCGGTACGATACTCAGCCTCGGTAATAACCTCAGGAACCAAAGCCCACATAAGTGAACCTACAAGCAGACCAACACCTGTCATGACCTTAGCAATCTGAACCAGGGTATTGCTGTTCTGAACATCAAAGAACTTTCCTATAATGTACAGGGCAATAAAACCAACAAGACCTACAGAGAGGAGCAGGTAGTAGAGTCCCTTCTTACCGAACAATCTCTTGAGAACTGGAAGAGAAGGCAGGATAATGAATGCAGGGATTGTACCTATAGCCATGAACAGAGCCTGGTTCCAATCTACTGCAATACCTACAATCATGGCAAGTCCAATTGGGAATCCAGCCTGAACAATGATCTGACCAATGTTGGCGCAAACCATACGGGTTGAGGTAAGGATAAGTACCTCATCGTTATCGCGGGTCATGCTGGCCATGATTGAGCCGTAAGGAATGTTAACTACAGAATAGATCATGCTGAGCAGGGTGTAACTGATGGTTGCATAGGCAATCTTGGCACCCATGGACCATGCTGCAACAGAAGGGAGCATGAGCAGGCATGCTGCAACAGTAAGTGGAATACCGCCATAGAGAAGGTATGAACGGTACTTACCAAGCTTAGGATTGTTGTTGTCAATGTATTTACCTACAATTGGACTCCAGAAACAGTCCAGGATTCTTACTCCAAGAATAAGACCAGCTACAAATTTGGGGTTGATTTCCAAAACAGTAGTAAGGTAGAGCATGAGGAAACATGCAACCGTCTGGAAAATAAGATTCTGAGCAAGGTCACCGGAACCAAATCCAATTCTCTGCGCCCAACTCAGCTTGTAATAGCCGTTGTTAACTTCGTTTGCCATAAAAAAAGATGTTATTGATTAATAAATTGATTAGTTTCTGTCCGCAAACATACAAAAAATACTGCTATAAAACCTAATGGCCGGTCTCAATTAGTCTTACCGCACGTTCTATTGTAGGATCGAGCACCTGAATTACCTGGTAATAGCCATTCAATCCAAATAAACTGCGGGCTATGGTTGCCTTTAACTGGGTACGGAATATTTCAAGGCACTCATTATACTGGCTCTCGTTAAATTCCACCTTTGCCTGGGCAGCCCTGTCCTTGAACTGAGCCATGATATCCGGGCCAACCACAAAATCATTTATAAAGTTTTGAATGGTCTTATAGCGGCGCTCAAGCATGCGGCGGTTGCGGTCGGCATACTGCATGCCGGTAAGGAGCACTACATTATTGGCTGTTATGTTACGGTAGTACTGATTGGTACGGGTGGTATCAAGCGGAACAAAGACATCGGGCATTATTCCACCGCCACCATATACGGTCCTGTGCTTGACCAGGGTGCTTACCTTGAGTGAATCTGCAAAATGAATGCTGTCTGGATTGGTAAGTTCACCATGGTGCAGGCGTTCCAGTATGTCATCGCCATAATCTACATCCTCACCGTAGGGTTTCTGGATGCATCGGCCTGCCGGAGTGTAATACTTGGCAACGGTAAGGCGGATGAGTGATCCGTCATGGAACTCAATGGGGCGCTGTACCAGGCCCTTTCCAAATGAACGGCGACCTACAATAGTGGCACGGTCCCAGTCCTGCAGGGCACCGGATACTATCTCGCTGGCACTGGCCGAATACTCATCTATGAGTACCACCAGTTCTCCTTCCTTGAAACGGCCTCTGCCATCGGCCAGATAACCGCTTTTGGGAGAGCGCTTGCCTTCTGTATATACAACCATCTGGTCGCGGTTCATGAACTCA
Source organism: Bacteroidaceae bacterium (assembly GCA_045640825.1). Lineage (GTDB taxonomy): Bacteria > Bacteroidota > Bacteroidia > Bacteroidales > Bacteroidaceae > Colenecus. The sequence goes on along the minus strand of JAZUFR010000039.1, from coordinate 16,666 downwards.
TTGGCTATACCTACGGCAGCCATGAGCAATCCTCCACCGTTACCCTGAAGGTCCAGGATGAGAGATTTTGCGCCATGTGACCTCAGGTCATCAAAATGCTTTCCAAACTCATCCACCGTAGTGGCACCAAAACTTGATATCCTGATATATCCCACTCCGGGGCGTATCATGTATGCGGCATCAATAGTGTTTACTGGAATCTTGTCACGTGTAACCGTAAGGCTGAGCGTTCCCTTTACACCGCGACGTACTATCCCAAGCTTAACCCTGGTTCCTTTGGGGCCACGCAGGCGTTTCATGATAGCCTCCTGTGACATCTTTACTCCAGCTATTGCAGTATCGTTCACGCTGACTATACGGTCTCCGGCCAGGATTCCAACTTTCTCTGATGGACCGTCTGGGATGGGCTGTACTATAAGCAGGGTATCCTCAATCATGTTGAACTGCACGCCAATACCGTCGAAAGATCCCATAAGGGTTTCGTTGGACTTGTCATTCTCCTGTGGGGTAAGGTATGTTGAATGCGGGTCAAGCTGCTCCAGCATGCCCATGATTGCACTTTCTACCAGTTTGGCATTATCCACGTCCTCAACATAGAGGCCCGATATTGCACTCTGGGCTACCAGGAGTTTCTGGAGCTGTTCGTCAATCTGGGTTGGCTGAGGTTGCTGGCGGGGTATGTTACGTCCCATCTGCCCCATCGGGCCTATCTGCGCCAATGCCATTATTGGCATAAGGCACAACGCGAGTAAAAAATATCTCTGTTTCATTATACTTGGCTGAATTCTAAATTGATATGGAATGCTATCAGGCTTAGCTACAAGAGGTGTTAAAGGAAACCGGGAATGACAAGGTCACCTGCGTCACGGCCAAATGACAGCAGTTCGCGCACAAGACTGCTGCTTATATGCTGAACGTCTGGACTGGACACAAGGAGCACGGTCTCTACGCCCTCAAGTGAGCGGTTTATATCGGCCATGTTGCGCTCCAGTTCATAGTCCTGGACTGAGCGTACACCGCGCAGTATGGCATGGGCACCAGCCTGGCGTACAGTATCTACAGTAAGACCACGGTACTCAATAACGCTTACACGTGGATTGCCCCTGTAGTATGCGCTGATGGCCTCAAGCCGTTTCTCTGCACTGAACAAAGGGTGCTTGCCTTCATTTATACCAACGGCAATCACCACCTCATCGGCCAGGGTAAGGGCACGCTCCACAAGATTGGCGTGGCCTATGGTAAATGGGTCAAAGGACCCGGGGAACAGCAACTTCATAACATTACTGAATTTTAGAATTTCTCTCCTTCGTCCTCATCAATGATATCATCCTCAACAACCAGGTTATCAATGATAAAGTTCTGGCGCTCCATGGTGTTCTTACCCATGTAGAATGAGAGCAGGTCATCTACTGCATCGGTCTTTTCCAGGGTTACCATCTCAAGGCGCATGTCGGGGCCGATGAATGTCTTGAACTCATCGGGCGATATCTCACCGAGTCCTTTGAATCGGGTTATCTCGGGGTTTGGCGAGAGTTTTTCTATGGCCTGGCGGCGCTCTTCATCATTGTAGCAATATATTGTCTCAAACTCACCTTTCTCAGTTACTACGCCATCAACATGGGCAGCGGCTCCTTTTTTCTTCTTGCGTTTGTTGCGCACACGGAACAGAGGAGTTTGGAGTATGTAGACGTGACCCTTCCTTATAAGTTCCGGGAAAAACTGAAGGAAGAATGTTATCATGAGGAGACGTATATGCATGCCATCCACATCGGCATCGGTTGCTACAATGATCTTGTTGTAACGAAGATCATCCAGTCCTTCCTCTATATTAAGGGCGGCCTGAAGCAGGTTGAATTCCTCATTCTCATACACTACTTTCTTGGTGAGTCCGTAGCAGTTAAGCGGCTTACCACGCAATGAGAACACTGCCTGGGTGTTAACGTCACGGCTCTTGGTGATTGATCCGCTGGCCGAATCACCCTCAGTAATGAATATGCAGCTGTCCTCCTGACGGTCTCCACGGGCATCGTTCAGGTGTATGCGGCAATCGGCCAGCTTGCGGTTATGCAGGTTGGCTTTCTTGGCACGCTCACGGGCCTGCTTGGTTATACCGGCTATCTCCTTGCGCTCCTTTTCTGACTCAAGGATTTTCTTAAGGATTACATCGGCAACCTCTGCCTCCTTATGCAATAGGTCATCCACCTCTTTCTTTATGAAATCACCCACAAACTTGTTGAGTGACTGACCGCCGTTGGGGGTCATGGTGGTTGAGCCCAGCTTGATCTTGGTCTGGCTTTCAAACACCGGCTCCTCCACGTTCAGGGCAATGGCTGCCACCAGTCCGTTACGAACGTCGCCAAGCTCAAAGTTCTTGCCGTAGAATTCCTTTATGGTACGGGCAATATGTTCCTTGAAAGCACTCTGGTGTGTACCGCCCTGCGATGTGTACTGACCGTTCACAAATGAATAGTATTCCTCGCCGTACTGACCGGTATGGGTAAATGCTATCTCTATATCCTGTCCCTTTAGGTGTATGATTGGATACAGGCTCTGGGAACTCATGCGTTCGGTGAGCAGGTCCTCCAGTCCGTTGCGCGACAGGAAACGCTGGCCATTGTACATTATGGTAAGGCCGGTGTTCAGGTAGGAGTAGTTGCGCATCATGGTCTCTATGATGGCCGGACGGAACTGATAGCCCACAAATTTCTGGTTATCGGGTTCAAAAATTATTCCGGTTCCATGCTCCTCGGCACTGGATACAGTCTGATCGGACTTTAAACGGCCACACTCAAACTGCAGGGTGCGTTTCTGGCCGTCACGGCAGCTACTTACCTGGAAGAAACTGCTCAGCGCGTTTACCGCCTTAAGGCCCACACCGTTCAGACCCACGCTCTTCTTGAAAGCCTTGCTGTCAAACTTACCGCCGGTGTTGAGCATGCTTACTACCTCTACCAGCTTGCCAAGCGGAATACCGCGGCCATAGTCGCGTACCGATACACGGCCCTCTGGAGTAAGGTCTATCTCAATGCGCTTGCCTGTGTTCATGCGGAACTCATCAACGCTGTTGTCAATGATTTCCTTGAGCAGCACGTAGATACCATCATCGGCCTGTGAACCGTCGCCCAGTTTACCTATGTACATACCTGGACGGGTACGGATATGCTCCATATCGTCCATGTGACGTATGTTGTCCTCGTTGTACTGTGTCTGGGGTACCTCCTGGTCAAATAATGCTTCTGTGTTGGCCATATATATTATTGTTCTGTTAGATATTCTTAAAGAAAACCGCCCTGCGGCGTACTATCTCTACTCCATTATAATAATCCCACTGGGACTGTATCTTGTTATTGGTTACCAGTTCCGGGTTAGTCTCTCCTTCCTGAAAGCCCATCTTTAAGGCATTCACGTTAATCTCCGTGAATGGTACTGCCACCAGGCCACGGTTCTGATAATCTGGCCTTACTGCAATGAACAGCAGTTCCACTGTGTTGAATTTCCATTTGAGAGCCTTTATTATGTGCCACCATCCAAATGGAAAGAGGCGTCCCTGGGCCTTATGCAAGGCTTTGGCTATGGACGGCATGGCAAGTGCGCCAACAATCAGGTTATCGTCCTTGTCCAGTACAAAACTTGCCAGGCGCTTGTCCAGGAGAGGCAGATACCGTTTTACCAGATCATCAATCTGTTTCTCAGAGAATGCCGAATAGCCGTAAAGCGGGGCGTATGCCTCATTAACCAGATTGAACAGTTTCTTGGCATATATTTTTGCCTCGGTGCTCTTGCCGTGGTTCAGGGTGGCAAGACGCAGGTTATATCGGTCCAGAACCACCTTGGAAAGACGTTCCATGCGGTCGGGTGCCTGATTGTACGGAACATGGCGCTCAGCCCACTCTGCTGACTGTGTGAGTCCCAACTGCTCCATGTGTCTGGGATAATACGGATAGTTGTAGATGGTGGCCATGGTACCTATCCGGTCAAATCCCCAGGTGAGCATGCCCTCTGGATCAAAATCAGTAAAGCCAAAGGGTCCCTCCATACGGTCCATGCCCTTTTTACGTCCCCAGTCAGCCACTGCATCAAGCAATGCCCCCGACACCTTTATGTCATCAATGAAATCTATCCAGCCAAACCTTACGGTACGGACCTTCCATGATTCATTTGCCTTATGGTTTATTATGGCTGCTACACGGCCAACCACCTTGCCATTCCTTACTGCAAGGAAAGGCTGTGCCTCACAGAACTCAAACGCAGCGTTCCGTGACGGTTTCATGTAGTTTACCGTGTCTCTGATAAGATCAGGTACGGCATAAGGATTATTCCGATACAGGCTTACATTGAATCTGGCAAACCTGCGCAGCTCACGGCCGGTCTGTACCGGGATTATGGATATATTGTCCTGTGACATTCAGTTAAAAGCAATTCAATTGAGCGAAGTTACGGAATTTGTTCAACTCCGCCCAATTGTAGCTTGCTTTTTTAGGTCACGCCTGCAAGTCTTACAGCATAAAGGCATACAGTCGACAGTAGGTAACATACAGGTCACGCTGCGCCTGCAGAAGGCTGTCCCTGCACTCAAAAAGGTACTGTATTTCAACCAGATAGTCCAGTATGCTGATGGCACCATTCTGATATGCCCTGAGCAGCATTTCCTCATTCGACGTGCTTTCTACCGCCTCAGAATAAATCCGGACCGTGTTCTCAAGTGCCTGGGCCGATGAATACAGATAGCTCATGTAGGCTTCCATATCAGCAATGGCATGATCGGCTATGGTCCTTGCTGCAATCTCCTGTGCCCTGGCATGTCTTACACGTCCACGGTTCTCCCACAGGGGGATGCTCAGGCCAACTGTAACTCCGCTGAAATTCTCGCCCGGCAGGAACTCACCGGTATAGCCCACCGACCATTTAGGCAGTGATTCAGAACGGACAGTCCTGATGTTCTGGGCCGCACTCTGGCAAAGGTCCTGGTAGAATGCCATGGACGGATCCTGCGCCTTGCATTTGTCCATCAGCTCATCCAGGGAATCTGCAATCATCAGGGAATCAAACCTGTCTGTGTCCAGATGAATGCTCTTTCCTCCATTCTTGCGGGCTATCTCACTCAGCAGCCGGTCACGTTCCAGCCCTATCCTGGTAAGGCGGTCCTGCATGACAGCCAGGTTCATGCGTGCCTTGTTGATCTCCATTGCACCGGCCGCTCCCTGCTCGCCCATACGTTCAAATGCGTTGTTTATACCGGCAGCATTCTCCATGAGTGAATCATAGAGAGCATAGAGCGCATTCTGATACACCAGTTCAATACAGAGCTCCTGCACTTCCTCAAGGAGTTCTGTACGCTGCCTTAGGAACTCATTGTTTATACCCGATGTACGTGACTCAGCCAGTTTCCTGCGGTTACTGTAGGCCGTAGGAAAATCAAACTCCTGGGTGAGCGATATGTCCTTGCGCACACCTATAGATGTTGGACTGCCTGGCAGATAGCCAATCTCCAGCTCAGGATTTGACGGGGCTAGTCCCGCACGCTGTTCCATGATGTCGGCATCGGCCTGCGAACGCAGGGCCTTGAGTTCCAGGCTATTCTCATCTACCTGGGCAACAATCTCAGGAAACAACACCTGACTGTATGCTGTCAGGGATGTAATGGCTGTCATGGCAGCACACATTATTATCTTTTTCATACGGTTCTTCTTTTTGCGTACCATTCGTATGCTATAGGCATAATGTAAAGGTTAAGCAAGGTTGATGTAATAAGTCCTCCTAATACAACCACAGCCATGGGACTCTGTATCTCATTGCCCGGCTTGTCTCCGTTCAGTACCAGCGGAATAAGTGCAAGCGCACTGGTAAGGGCAGTCATCAGGATAGGATTGAGGCGGTCTATAGAACCGTCCAGTACGGTAGTACGTATAGGAATGCCTGCCTGGGTAGATTTCATGTACTTGGATACAAGCAGCATGGAGTTACGGGTTGCTATTCCAAACAGGGTAATAAATCCTATGATTGACGGGATGCTTATTACTCCCGATGAAAAATAGATGGCCATTATACCTCCTATGAGTGCCAGCGGCAGGCTAGCCATGACCATGGCTGCCAGCGAGAGCTTGCGGAACTCACCGCAGATAAGCAGGAATATCACTATCAGGGCTGCAATTATGGCTACTGCCAGGGTACGTGTAGCCGAGCGTGCACTCTCAAACTGACCACCATATTCAATCCTGTAGCCCTCTGGCAGGGTAATGTTATTCTCTATGGCCTCCTTTACATCGTTTACCACGCTAACCACGTCACGGCCCGATGTATTGGCGCTAATAACCAGCTTGCGCTGCACGTTCTCCCTGGAAATCATGTTTGGACCACCGGCCGACACAATCTCCGCAACTTCCTCCAACGGAACCTTGCCGCCATCGTAAGTATCAATGAGTGCCAGGCGCACACCATCCATACTGTCTGTGTAAGTATCCTTGAGTCTGAGGACCACGTCAAAACTGCGCTGTCCCTCATATATGTCAGACAGTTTCTCGCCGCCAAAACCATACTTTATAAAATCATTGAAATCACCTATACTGATACCATGACGTGCCAGAGCCATCCTGTTGGCGCGGATCTGTATCTCCGGTGTTTCTGTCTGCTGCTCAACCTGTACATCCACCAGTCCTTCTATATGGGCTATAGCCGACTGGATAGCACGTCCGGTCATGTACATGCGGCTCAAATCCGTACCAAACAGCTTAATGGCTATGTTGGCCTGTGTACCGGACAGGATATGATCTATCCTGTGTCCAAGCGGCTGGCCTATGGTAGTGGCTATTCCGGGGATACGTGCCAGATGTGCACGCATGTCATTGAACAGCTCATCCTTGGTGCGGTCGGTCAGGGTAAAACGCACATCCACCTCGGCTCCATTGGAAGTCTGGGAATGCTCATCCAGTTCTCCACGTCCGCTGCGGCGTGCAGTACTCTCCACCTCGGGTATGGAAAGCAGTTCATTCTCTATGAGATTGCCAAGCTGGTCATTCATGTCCAGGGAAATGCCGGGCTGGGCAACAACGGTAATAGTGGCCGATCCCTCCTGGAACTCTGGCAGGAAACTGCTTCCCATGGTAAATACCAGTGCAATGGATATGAGCAGCAGGGCCAGTGTTCCATAAATGGCCGGTTTCCTGTGGTTCAGCACCCACTCCAGTGATTTATAATAGGCGTTCTGGAGTTTCTGGGCCAGCCATCCGTCTTTCTCATTGCGGGTAAGATACCTGTCATCGGACAAAAGGTCACGGCACAGGAGCGGAGTCACGGTCATGGCCACGAGCAGTGACATGAACAGAGATATGATAAATGTTATGCCGAGCGGCTTGAGCAGCCTGCCCTCCATACCCGACAGGAAGAAAAGCGGAGTAAAGGCCACCATGATTATAAGAGTGGCGTTGATGATCGATGAACGTATCTCGCTCGATGCATGGAAAACCACATCAAATACCCCACGCCTGTTCTCCGCTGGCTGCATGTGGTTCTGACGGAGCCTCTTATATACGTTCTCCACATCAATGATTGCATCGTCCACAAGAGATCCTATTGCAATACACATTCCACCCAGAGTCATGGTGTTTATATCCATGCCAAGCAGATTGAGCACTATCAGTGTACCCAGCAGCGATAACGGAATGGCTGTTACAGAGATAACCGTAGTTCTAAAACTGCCCAGGAACAGGAACAGCACTATTATAACAAACACAGCACCCTCGGCCAGGGCCCGTCCCACATTGCTCACGCTGGTCTCTATGAAATCGGCCTGACGGAATATGCGGCTGTCCAGTATTACATCGGCCGGAAGGGATTTCTGTATGTCATGCAGGCTCTGCTCTATCCGCTTGGTAACCTCCAGAGTGTTTATGTCGGGCTGTTTGGAGACCGACAGTATGACTGCCGGATGGGCATCCTGCGATGCATGTCCAGTTCTGATGGCATTTCCAATACGTATATCGGCCACATCCGATAGCACTACAGGACGGCCTTGGTGCATGGTTACAAAAGATGCACCCAGCTCATCCAGTTCAGACGTACGTGCAATACCCCGTAGTGCATACTCATTTCCATAATCACGGATCACATTACCGGTAGAGTTATTGCTGAACGTACGTCCCACCTCCTCCAGGTCGCTCAGGCTCACGCCATAATAAGCCATTCTCTGGGGATCGGCCAGGATTTGATATTCCTTGATTTCACCACCTATTACCGATACTTGCGACACACCGCCTGTTGCCAATATTGCGGGCTTTACTATCCACTCTGCCATAGTTCTCAGATCGGCCATAGAAGTGCTGTCGGCCCTGAGACCTATAAACAGAATCTCGCCCATGATGCTGGACTGTGGTGCCAGTACCGGAGTAATACCCTCGGGCAAAGTCTCAAGGACCGATGCCATTTTCTCACTTATGACCTGGCGCGCCTTGAACACATCCATGCCCCAGTTGAACTCGGCCCAGACAAAACACACTCCGTTACGGGACACAGAACGCACCCTTCGCACATCGGTAGCTCCGTTAATGGCTGTTTCTATTGGGAATGTAACAAGTCGTTCCACCTCCTCGGCTGCCATTCCGTGGGCATCGGTCATAATAACCACCTGTGTGGCAGTAAGGTCGGGAAAAACATCCACATCCATCTGGCGGGACGATATTATGCCGCCCACAACCATGAGCACGGCTCCCACCAATACTATCAAACGGTTCCTGAGCGAGAACCGTATTGTCTTATCTATAAGGTTCATAGCGGTATAATCAATGATTGTGACCGGCATGGGGATCCAGCGCACCCTGTGACTGGGAGAGCTTTATGAACATAGCTCCGCGAGAAACCACACACTCACCCTCTTCCACACCCTCAAGTATCTGCACCTTAAGACCATTGGACGGACCTGTCACCACAGGACGTTTCTCATAAAACTCCGGATGGATTTCTATAAACACAAATTTCTGTCCCATTTCCTCCACTATGGATTCCACTGGCACACACGTTATAGGTTCCTTGGAGCCGGTACTTATAAACATTTCCACAAATGAACCGGGTACAAGCTCCATGCTATTGTTCATGCAGAATACCACAGGAATGAGCGATGATGCGCCGTGAGTGCTCCTGCCATACGATACCAGCCTACCGCCGGCAGACTCCAGCGTAAATGTTTCAGAGTTGTCTATTCGCTTAATATTTGCTCCTCTAACCAGGCTCAGCTGTGGATAGTATCTTGACTGTACATCTGCGTGCAGATGAATCTCTGAGAGGTCCGATATAGACGCCAGCTGCTGTCCGGCCTCTGTGTACTGACCGGCAGTTATATCTACAGACTCCAAATAACCATCTATGGCGGCCTTTATCACCTGACGGCCGTCCTTCCAGTTCTTTGAAAGGTTCTCATAGGCAGCCTTGGATTTCTCATACTCAGACTTGGCCTGAGCCAGTTCGCTCTCTGATACAATACCATATTCTGCCAGACCAGACTTACGCTCGTATTCTGAACGTGCCAGCTCATAATCAGCCTGGGCATCGGCAAATTTTACTGCAAGATTGTCGCTGGATGTTCCATTGCCCTCTATCGTAAACAGTACCTGTCCCTTGCTTACCCTTATGCCAGGCACCAGGTCACGCATGGCAAAACCTACTGTTCCGTCCGATGCAGCTATAACAGACTGCCTGGATTCTGCTGGTAGCTCCACACTTGCCATGGTACGGATTACGCTGCCAATATCCTCGCGCTGTATCTGGACAGTCTCAAGCCCAACTGCCAATGCCTGTTCATGAGAGAAAGAAACACCAATTATACCCTCATGATCATGGTCGTGGTCGTGATCATGGTCATGATCGTGGTCGTGATCGTGGTCGTGATCCAGTGCACTCTCATGTGAATGTTCATGTTCATCGGCCAAAGCAGAGTGAAAACCCGTACGGTTAAGGCATGATGACAGAACAAGCGCAGCCGTAATGACTGCTATAAATCTTATATTCATAAAAACAACTTTGATTATTATACCACAGTGTATGCATATAGGAGATATGCGTACTGATTAAAAACGCACACCTGAATGAAATCACTGCAAGATTCCATACAGGCCAGTTTAATTCTATACGTCAAGTATAAATTAGCAGAAACAAGGTGGTGCCCTGAGTGGCACTCCTGAGCAGGCATATCCAATTATCAGATTATATGCCCTGTAATCTGCCTCAGTATAAGATGTGGCAGGTTTAGATTCTATAGTATGTAATGCGGGAAAGCCGGAATAGTCTATCACCGCTATTACATCATTATCATGGTTGTCTTGTTCTACAGTGCATGGAGAAATGCATGATTCGTGATGGTGACAGTCATTTGAGTCATGGTCAGTATCCTCCACAGTCACAATCTCAAGATCATGGTTGTGATGCGGAATAACCATATGCCCAAACACAAAGAACTGTGCCAGAGCCAAGAAAAACACATACAAACTCAAATGCCTGCGCATAACGCCCGCAAAAGTATTACATTTTTCTTACAAAATACACCTGTTTTTTCTTGGAGATGGCATTATTAATCATGCACCAGCATAACCCGTCTATGTTTGAGCATTATCATCTAAAGCCCTACAAATAAAAAAGTCGTTCTAAAAGTTTGGATGTAAACAATGCCCGGCACTTATCTGGTTCCGGGCATTATATTCGACAAATTTCAATTTATATCACATGGAGTCAGTGTCATGACTGTGATTTCATCATCGTCCCCTTCAGTAAATAGGATTGTTGCCTGCTGAATCCTGTTATTTTGCATATAGACATACCCATAGCCCTTTGCCTTCCTTCCGTTATTGGCAGACATCTCCACAACAGCTGTTCCGGCAAGAATCGTATAAACCGCCGTCTGTTTTGTTTCACTTGTATGACCTGTGATTTCCAGCGTGCATTTTCCTGATTTCCTGCTTATCTTACCATTGCGGTTTGTCAGTGTCACTTTGTTGTCACTGACTTTTACATCTAAAATGCTGTCAAGACCTAATTCTTTTGCATTTTTATCTATACGTTGCATGTTGGCATCGGTCTTCTTTATGAGCACCATATCCAGAGAATATTTATTTTCAGGAATGGAATCCAATGGCACAAGCTTACCTAGACTGGCAACTGCTAACTCCCTGATTTCAATTGTGCATGGTTCATGAAGAACCGAACCTGTAAGAATTGGTGTCCCTTGTTCCCATTCTTCCTGACTGATGGCCGGGAATACCAGCTGGAACGGTGTGCCAACCCAGTCACCATGACGGTCAAAGTCCTGGTCTGTCGGCACGCCATCGTAACGGACAGGTTCCAACACACGTCCGCCTGCCAGTGTCAGTTTGAAGTCACTGCTTATGTGGCCGGGATATGAGTGGGCATTGCGTACGTATGCTTGGCAATATACGGTTGTCTCATTGTCTGTAAAATCAACCCGATCAACACTTAAAACATCCACTATACCGGGATCTTCATTCACATGAGTGGTTTGGAGAACATAACGGTTATAATTCTCCGGATATTTCACGATTCTGACACCTTCAAAAATATCAATATCTGGAACCACCTGCAGTTTGATGATAGTGTTTGTGGGGTTGTTTTCATAGAAGTTGACTGTCTGCACATTATCCGGTATTGCAGGGAAATGCAGGGTCTGATAGAAGTATGCGAATGTTGGACTCCAGAAATATGTCTGTTCAAAACCTTCCATACCCTCGCTGCGTGTCATTTTGTATCGTTTTCCATCTGCTTCGATTTCACAGTCGGAGAGTCCTATCACCCACTGGTATGATCCCTGACGTATGCGGGTAATAAGAATCAGTTCGTCAGGTCCGTTAATGACATCAGTGATTTCATGCCAGGTGTCACCGGCAAAGAACTGAGGATGCTCAATGCGCTGGCCCTTTCCGTAGTAAGCCGATGTCTGGTTTACGTTCATTCTCTTGACGGCATCTAGTGCGCTTATGTTTCCGAATTCCTTTTCAAAGCTGTAGTTTTTGGGTACGATGGTGGTAATCCTGTAGTTGCATGGAAACATGTCATGTGCCTTGCCTTTAATTATTGAATCACTGACAATGGACACCTGGTCCAGCCCCCGTTTCCATACAGCCTTGGCTATCTTATCCGCTTCTCTGGTAGTCATCGTCTTAGGATAAATTGCCAGACCGTGTCCGTCAAACAGGTCTATCCATTTCATCACCTCATCAAGACTGCCAGTGACAGACGGATTCACAACTCTTTGATCCCCCGCACCATATAAATCAAGACCAATAGTGTCTGCATGGACTTTAGTTTTCAGGTTGCAGTTCACCTCGAAACGGAACTGGCCGGCACCAAGGTCGAAGATGGCGGGGGTGCGGTATTCTGGCATGGTCATTTCCGTAAGCATGTCATCATTGTTGGCAATGCTGACGTGTATGCCCTTGTCGGCAAGACTGCGGGCAAGAGGGTACGCCACATTCAGGTCATCGACATTGTACATGTAGCGCAGTGTCATTCGGGTGGTATTGACAGACTTGTAATTGGCCAGATAATCGGCCACCTCGGTGGCTTTCATGTTGGCTTCGACACCATCGACAGTACGTACTTTTGCATTTCCGTTTTCATACACCCATGTTTTTCCGTCCTGGAACGGCTCCCAATGGAAGTTCTGGTCCTGGGCGCTGGCCATTGACGAGTTGACAAGCGTGAAAGCTGCTGCGACAATCGGTACAAACAGAGCTCTAAGTCTGTTCCACCTGTTTGATTCTTTTCTTTGCATCATATCAATTCTTTGTTTAAGGTTGGTCTGTCTAAGCCAGCTTGTCATAGCGAAGCCCCTGTTTTCGGCAACTGCATTCACCAGCATCATCTTGTATTGCCGTGCATTGGCTCCAGATTCGATTACGGCATGGTCAGCCTGGAATTCGTGAAGCAGTTCCATTTCCTTGTACAGCAGCAACATAATGGGGTTGAACCATTGGAATAACTGCATCAGGTCCATTATCAGCAGGTCTATGGAGTGCGCTTTGCGTGCATGTGAAAGTTCGTGCTTCCACACTGCCTGATTCTCCTTCTTTATCCAGTCATGGGGCATCATGATGAAATTCATCCAGTTCATTGGCTGCGAAATGACATCGGTCTCAATAAGATCGCATTCATCCTGACGGTCCTGATACCGGCCTTCGCTGATCAGCTTGCGTATGGAAAGAAGCGATATGAGCTTACGCAGCAGGAGCCAGAGGAAGCCTATGCACCATATTACAAACAGCCCCGTATTTGCAATCTGTTTCCAGTTGATAATGTTGACGGTTTCATCAATTGGCTGTTCTAGGTCGGCCATTCCAACTGAGACCATTTCCTGAGTGCCTGCATTTGCATCATCATAGAAATCGCCTTGAGATGTCTGTGCCACGACTTGTTTCACAGATGTCTGTGTATGCAGAGCCTCTGTTATATCGGCCTTTACCAGAACAGGAAAGACCTTTCTCACCTCATCGGTCAGCCGAATGTCTTTGAATCGGCATACCGGCAGAATGAATGACAGGGCGCAGATAAGCAGCAACATCGCACGATTGAAACTGTGGAATGTCTGCTTGCTGAGCAGCCACTTATATAGCAGGTACATTACGGCTGCCAGAACAGCCACCTTAAGCTGGTAGATTAGAAAGGTCTCCATGACGGGAAATATGGAAGTTTATTTTTCGGAATCAATCAGATCAATAAGTTCGCGCAGTTCATCAACGGTAATCTTGTCATCCTTGACAAGTGCCGATACAGCTTTGATGTATGAATTCTTAAGGCAACGCATCAGCGGATTGCCGCCGAACTCATCGTTGTACTCCTGCCACTCCACCTTATAGAAATAGCGGTACCCCGTTCCCTCCTTGCGGTGGTCCAGGAATCCGTTACTTTCGAGCAGGCGTACCTGTGTTGAAATCGTGTTGATGTGCGGCTTGGGCTCAGGCATCAGCTCACGAATCTCACTCGTGGTCATGGCTCCGTTCTTCCAGAACAGTTCCATGATTTCCAGTTCTTTCTTACTTAATTTCTTCATGTTCTTATTGCAATAAAACTATAGTTCATTCATAGTTGACGCTGCAAACATACAAAAGAATTTTAATAGTCCAACTATAATTGAACTATTTTTCAAAAAATTTTCTTTTGTGGAATGTTTATCTCTTGTAGTGAAATGAAATCACATCAGTCTTCTCCAATAAAGTACTTATAGAAGAGACGGCCAAGATTTTCTTTTCCCATTTTCTTCAAATCGGAGATGTCGAAGTTAAGTCCTAAGGCCGGACTGCCTATGGGGTCGTCAAAATATAGTCGCTTCTCAGCCCTGGACACTTCCGGGTCATTAAATTCATTCTTATGTTCACGATAACGGGTCTCATCAGAACTATTCAAGAAATCTGAACTTTGAAGACCTCTATCAATTCTTTTTGACAGACGGACCATATATAGTCCACCATTCGTTGCACATTGACACGGGAATCCAACCGTTCTGCTCGCAATCGGCCTTGCATTTGGCAGCCTTCTTCGGATTGCCGAATTCACGCACCGTATCGTCACACAGCAGGCAGAAAGATATATGCGGATAGGGATTGTCCCTATTGGTATAGTGGAACATAGGATAATCACCACCGGAATTACCCCAGGAGAGAATAGGTCTCTGACCAAGCTCCCTTCTCATCTTGACAATCTTGTTGATAGCAGTATTCAGCTGCATGAAATCACCTCTCTGGACTTCCTCCTCCGGAGAGTATTTGTAATCCTCGGAACTTACCATCTCAATCCATTCCGGCTGATTCTCAAGGACATAGTTCACATCGGACGCTATCATATGGTAACCAGGTATATCATAGATGTCCCTGGCGATAACCCTGCACACGTCACGATCCACTCCTGAGCATAGGAATACTACGAAGTCATTGGCCACCAGATAGGATACGACCTCTATCATCGGCCAATAGAGAGCTGTTCCCCATTTCAACGGAGACAGACCTGTCACATTTTCAGTTTCAATGAAATCACTGACATATTCCGAAAATTCTATATCCGTCATTCCATGGAATCCGGCAGCCTGCAACTTCTGCTGCACCAGTCCCCACTCCTTTTCGCTCTTCCTGTTCTCGAGCACATATTTTTCGACTTTTGCAGCCCACTTCCTGTCATCCTCCGACGGAGTATAAGAACTGTCGTGCAGATAACGATGGAAAAACAGCATCCAGTTGAAATAGTAGGGGGCTGTCTCACACATCAGCGTGCCATCTACATCAAACGTGGCGATTCTGTCCTGCGGAGGCACATATCCCTTGCAGTTCGGATCTGTGACAGTTGCTACGAAAGCCTTGAGTTCCTTCAGTGCGGGAGAATCCTGATTCCAATATTGGAAATTACCGTTCTTGCCCACACGGATATGAGCCAGAAATTCCCGGGTTACCTCACCCTCCGGTACTATCGGCTCGCCCTGATTGAATACTTCGTTGCTACAGGATACGGCGAAAATGAGAAACAGTACAAAAAGAAATGATTTAACTGCAACTTTTTTCATAGATTTTTATTATTATGCCCCAAGCACCTTGCGGTAGCTGTCAAGGAAGCGGTCAGCATCGGCTTTTGTAACGCAGAGAGGCGGAAGCAGACGGATTACGTTCGTACCGCTGACGCCGGTGAATATGTGTTCCTGGAACAGCAGTTTCTGACGCAGTTCCCTGATAGGCTGATCAAACTCCATTCCTATCATCAGGCCAATGCCACGCACCTCCTTCGGACCGTCAATCTTGCGAAGTTCTGAAAGCAGATACGAGCCGACTGTCGCGGCATTCCCAACCAGATGTTCCTGCTCCATCACGTCAATGACGGCTGTCGCGGCCGCACAGGCCAGATGATTGCCGCCGAATGTCGTACCCAGCTGACCAATTACCGGCTTGAACATCGGGCTTATCAGCAATGCGCCACAAGGCAGTCCGTTTGCTATGCCCTTGGCACAGGTAATCAGATCCGGACGAATGCCGTAATGCTGATGCGCAAAGAACTTTCCGCTACGGCCGTAACCGCACTGAATCTCATCGAGAATCAGCACCGAGCCATTGGCAGTACAAGCCTCGCGCAACCTCTTCATAAATGAGATGTCAGGTACCTGAATGCCACCGACACCCTGAATACCCTCAATGATTACAGCCGCCACATCGCCTTTTGCCAGTTCGGCCTCAGCTGCATCGGCATCGTTCCACGGCAGATAAGTGACGTGACCGTTGGCATTGATCGGAGCAATTATCTTAGGGTTGTCTGTCACCTCCACGGCAAGTGAGGTACGCCCGTGGAATGCGTGACGGAAAGACAGGACACGGCTACGGCCTGTATGGAACGACGCCAGTTTCAGAGCGTTCTCATTAGCCTCAGCGCCGGAGTTAATCATAAACAGGCTGTAATCCTCATAACCCGATATTCTGCCCAAGCGTTCTGCAAGCTGCTGCTGGAGCTTGTTAACGACAGAATTGGAATAAAAGCCGAGAGTTGCCACCTGACGGCTTACCGCCTCCACGTAATGCGGATGGGCGTGACCTATGCTGATAACAGCGTGTCCGCCATACAGATCCAGATATTCCTGACCGTTCTCATCCCACACCTTGCATCCCTGTCCTTTCACTATGCAGACCGGGAACAAGCTATA
>JAZUFR010000038.1:0-3655 GCA_045640825.1 Bacteroidaceae bacterium | reverse complement strand
CCCTTATTGAACGGCAAGCACTCCCTTACATCCAAGACAACCGTATAGCCTTGAGTTAAGGACTCTGTAATGTCCACCTCTTTCAGCACATCCGGCTTATCCATCACAGGAAACACCACGTGCCCTTGCCGGTTATAGTATATCTGGTCGGTTGTGGGGAGTGTGTTTATGAACTCGTTTCTGGCACGTCCCATGGGGCAGTACGCCCCCAGCAGCCCATATGAGTTTTTACTATAAACCTTAAGTTGGCCCGACGGATCGTTTGTGTCAATAATAAGCAGCGTGTCAAATAACACGAACTCATCCACTCCCGGTATTTCAGATATTGCTGTCTGTCCGTGAATGACATTGCTTGTCTTGTTCCTGAAATCCAGTTCATGAACATCAACCAGGAACTTTGACTTCTCTTTACATGACAGGAGAGCAAATGCCATAAGTGGCAGGAAAACTATTTTTCTCATAACGAGTGTAATAATGGTAATCAGTTCTGCTTGTAGGTGACCTTAAGATTATCATCCTTGTTCAGTGCCTCCTCAAGAGTGTTGAACTCATCCATTGTATCGGGGTTGTTGGGCAGGGCAAAGAATCCTTCGGTCTTCTTTTTGCTCACCTCCTTTAGCTTGGAATTCAGGTCTTTCATCTCTATGACTGATGCCAGCTCCTGCTCCGTGAGCTTTTTCTGGCTGGTCAGGGTGCAGGTTACATCCTTCTTGCCGTCCTGGCCCTTGGCATACTGTACCAGAATGATATCCTTAGGCGGAGCTTGAAGCCTGAAACGGATGGGTATGGAGTAGCTTGCACGTACCGGCTTTCCCTCATGCATTCCCGGCTTCCATGCGGGCATGTCCGAAACGATACGGACCACTTCGGCATCTACCAGCGGATCAACCGATTTCACGACATTTACGTCCGATACCGTTCCGTCTGTCTCAACTGTAAACTGGACTCTTACGCGGCCCTGTATTTCCTGCTCTTTTGCCCCTTCCGGGTATTTTAAATTCTGCTGTATGTATGAAAGCATTGCAACATTGCCGCCCGGGTATTCAGGTGCTATCTCCGGCTGGAGCATAGGTTCATCCTGTGCACTTACGTTCACGCTGCCGGCCATAAGTAGAACTACGGTAGTTGCAATGGCGGCAAATAATCCTCTAAAGGATCTGTTGATTACATTATTCTTTATCATATGTATGTTTTAAAATCTTGGTGAAGCTGATACAAGCAGTGAAATATTGACATCATCCTGAATGCTGCGACAGGTGTCTGCGTAATTGAATGCAGTATGATTGCCCGTTGCAGGTGTCTTATAGTGAGGCATGGCAAAACCTATGGCAATGCCTGTAATCATGGCCGCTACTGCAACCCATGACGGTATCCTGCGCCTGAACAGTTTTTGCTCCTGCCCGGTGACATTCAACGGAGCAAGTTTCCATTCGTTGTTCTCATCATTGATCATTGATTTGAAGTCCGAAAGCAACTCTTGGCTCTCTTTTTCAAGTTCGGTAAGTTTGTCCATATCAATACTTTTCATTTAGTTTACAATATTCACGTACGGCATTCAGGGCACTGAACATCCTTGATTTTACCGTACCCTCAGGAATGTCACACACTTTAGCAATCTCGGTAATTGTCAGGTCCTCTCCGTATTTGAGCAGGAATACCACTTTCTGAGGTTCCGGCAATCTCTCTACGGCTGCATGGATCATGTTTCTGCGCTGTTCCTGTTCAAGTTTCTCAGGCACTTCAACCGGTTCTTCCTTGTCAACACTCGATACATATTCCATAACTGTCATCTGCCGGCGATGCTCGTTCCTGAGCATGTTGTACGCTACGGTAAACATCCAGGCGTTGAACGGAAGCTGGGAGTCATACCTCTCCTTGATTGACCACAGACGCATGAACAGGTCCTGTGTCAGGTCACGCGACAGTTCAATGTCGTAACCTGTCATTCGCATAAAGAAACCTTGGGCACGCGGGCCGTACTCAAGATACAGGGCGCGGAATGTGTCAGCGGTCAATCTCATTCAGGTATCTCTCCATCAGTTTCATTATATACTCATGATCCTCAGGGTCAACATCTTTCATTCTGCAACAGTTCTCCACAATGCGTACCATCAGGTTGCGCAGCCTGTCATACTCCGCTTTCATTCCCTGGGCCTTGTAAAAGTCCAGTAGGGATTTGAAACAAGGAATGAAGTTCAGATTGAGGGTGTAAATCCGTTCATCTAAAAAGGTATCGGGAACAAAGGTCTCATACATGTAGTCTGTGAGATAGACTGATTCATAGTTCCTGCGCTTTACGGCCAGGTTGTCATAACGCTTGGTGCTGTATTTGGTGACCAACCCCTCGGAATAGAGGAAATTCTTGAAAATCTCAGGTATATAATAGCTTGTAAAATAGACCGGACGCTTTGATGTGTGGGCTATAGAGAATATAAGGTTCTCGCGCCACGGGTTCATATAGTCAATGTTGGTCTTGTCAGCAGGCGGCTGTGTGGCTTCAACTCCAAGCAGATTGCATATATACTCAAGGTAATCGGGCTCCTGCAGCAGGTTTAGGTTTATTATCAGGCGGTCCTGAAAGAGTCCCTTGCCGTACTGTACCATCAGACAGGCAAAAGTCTCCTCCTCGCCGCTCACAAACAGGATCCCGTTCTTCTCCATACCTGCCATACAGTTGTATGCGTATGACAGCATGGTATATGAATAGTTGCCTGTGTTGTACCAGCGTTTAAGGATGTCGGTCATCAGGTCTGTCCTGCCTGTTTTTACCAGATAGGCTACATAACTCGGGTACATCGGTTCAAAATCAGGACGCATCTTTATGGCTTTCAGCATGTTGTCCTGTATGTTGTCCAATTTAGGCGTCTTGTCTATTATTACAAGATCGTCCAGATAATCGGGCCGGTTTCCGAACATGCGGGTGTAATTGAAATCAATGATATACCGTGCATAGCTGTTGGGCCGTTCCTTGTGCAGTCTGTTTGCTATGGCTGCCATCTCTTTTGCCATTGCATCCAGATCAACATCTCTGGCTGCAACATTGGTGAACTTGGATTTGGTGAAGGTGAACCAATAATACCACGCTTCATCATCATTGGGATTCTTCTGCACCTCTTTCTCCCAGAGTGCAGCCTGATGTGCGTACCATTGAGCGTCATGCTCGCTACGTAGAGCCTCGATTGATGCCGGCCTTTCTGTCTGTGCCCATGCCGTGACAGTAGAGAAAACCGCTATCAGAAGTATTGGAACAAGTATCTTTTTCATTGTCTTCTTACTTTTTTATGTTTATGTGTAATGTTTTTGTTTTGAAGAAGCGCTTCATATATAAACACACACAAACATAAAAAAGGTTCGGCAAAACAATGACTTTTTACACATTTGTTTTAAAAAGAATGAACAGGGGACAGGTTCCGTTCATCTGTCTGTACATAAGAAACATACATCGGTTATTTGGATGATTTCTCATACACGTGAACAGGGGACAGGTTCCGTTCATCCGTCTGCACGGATGAAAGTTGCGCGGACGCTTCACTCGCGTTTTGCGCAACTTTGGGAGAAATTTTGTCCATGCCTATGGGCATTTTGCTATCTCACCGGGAAAATAGTATTGAGGAACTGGCTGATGATTGATGCCAAATCCTACATTCTGCCATAA
>JAZUFR010000037.1:0-6089 GCA_045640825.1 Bacteroidaceae bacterium | reverse complement strand
ACTGACAGAGAGAGGTTCTCCTGCACCGGATTGTACTGCACGTTCAGCAGCGGGATGCATGCCGCTCCCACCAGCATCAGCGCAATCATTATCAGGATTATGGAAAAGGCGTGGCTTTTTCCTCTACCATGGCTATTGGCTATTGGCTGTTGGCTGCCATGCGGTGCGTCTGTTCTCATTTGTCAGTGCGCTTGTAGATTACGTAATAAGCCAGAGGTACAAAGAACACGCTGACAAACGTACCGGCTACCATACCGCTTATCAAGGCTAATGACAGCGGATACTGCAGGTCACTGCCCATATCACAGCGCACCAGGAACGGGGCTATGGCAAGTATGGTAGTGAGTGAGGTCATGATGATGGCCTTCAACCTACGGCTGCCTGCCTCCAGGATGGCACGCTTAAGACCGTAACCACGCTCGCGCAGGCGGTTTATGGTATCCACCTTAAGTATGGAGTCATTGATAACTATACCGCACATGACCACCATGCCAATCATGGACATAAGGTTAAGGCTTTCGCCGAATATCCATAGTATGCCCAGTACGGCAAATATATCTATGATAAGTTCACTCAGGATAATGAACGGCTGCACCAGGCTCTCAAACTGAGCCGCCAGAATAAAGAACAGCAGCAGTATGGAAATCACCAGCACACTGCAAAGCTCCTTAATCATTTCACGGTTACTGAAGTACGTACCGCTAAAGCTAACGTCAAAGCGGTCATCCTGGCGCACCACCTGCTGTATCCTGTCCATAGCATCACGCGCCTCACGCCCCTTAAGGTTCAGTTCAAGCGGGTAGTATTCGCCATCCACTCCACTAGCTATCTGCTTGAGGTCACGGTTACGGGTCTCCTTGAGCAGTATCTCCAGTGGCACGCGCCCGCCGCGGGTCTCAATGTAACTGCCCTGGATAAGGTCCTTGGCCTCCTTTGTGCCCACGCCAATCACCACAGGCATAGAGAAATCGCCCTTGCTTATGCGCAGCACGGAACTGGCGTTCATGGCGTTCTGCAGATAACTGAGTATCTGATCAAAACTGACATCATACAGTGCCAGACGCTCCGGGTCAGTGATAAGCTCAATATACTCGTTCCACTCAGGCTGCGGGATATAGACCTGCGGCAAGGCCTCACGCAACTGATACAGCAGCGTGGTAAGCTGGTCTGGCTCCGGCGTGGAGCCGTCGGTTCGCTTGATGCGTGCCACTACCGGCGCCTCCCTGTCCTGGAACAGCATATCGAATATGTTGCCCGATGCCTGGCTGCTGTGTACCGCCTCCGGCCAGTTGCGGGTTATGTAGTCACGCGCCTCACGCTCAAAACGGTCTATATCACCGGTGCTGCCCGCCTTCACGTAGATGATGGCCTCCGAAAGGCCTGTCTCGCGGGTATGTGACAGCGCAAACTGCTGCGCTCCGGTCATGGCGGTGTATTGCTCAACCATATCGGGGAACTGAGCCATTATCTTCTCGCAGCGGCGACCATTCTCCTCTATGGGAATACGCTCGTTCCACTCAATGTTAAGCAGCGTGTCACTATGAGAGAGTGTGGGCAGTTTCTGCTTGTCAAGCTTTATGAACAGCACGCCTATCAGCAGCACTGCGGCTCCGAATATGCCCCACATCACACCCCTGCGGCGGAAGAACCAGCTGAGTATAGCATCGTAGCCACGGGTCATGTTACCCACGCTTATCCTGCTTGTGAACCTGTTGGGCGTAAAACAGGGCTGGTTACGGTAGAACCTGTAGTAGAATACCGGAATAACCAGTACCGACATAACCAGTGCCGATATCAGCGTAATGGTCACTGCCATAGCCTCATCATAGAACAGCGCACCTGCAATGCCGCTCATAAAGATAAGCGGAATGAATATGGCGCAGGTGGTAAGCACAGAGCTGAGCATGGGAGTGAACACCTCCTGCGTACCATACACACAGGCATCCTCCAGCGGCTCGCCCTTGAGCCAGCGCTGGGTTATGTTGTCTATCGTGATTATGGAGTTATCCACCATCATACCAAGGCCCAGCACAAGACCGGACAGTGATATGATGTTTATTGAAATATGCAGTACATAGAAGAACAGGAATGACAGTATAAGCGCTGTAGGTATGGTAATGACCACCAGCAGCGGACTGCGTACATCCTGCATAAAGAAGAAGATTATGATACATGCAAACAGGGCACCGAACAGCAGGTTCTTTACCATGTTGTTTATGGAGTAGTCCAGAAGCTCTGTCTGGTCACGGGTTATCTGGAATTTCAGGTCCGGGTAGTCACGCTCAAACGCCGCCATCAGCTTCTCAATCCCGTCACGGAGCTCGGCCATGCGTGCATCGGACCGCTTTATCACGGCCATTGTCACACACTGACGGCCATCGGCGGTTATCATACCCTTTAAGCGCTGCTGCTCCTCGCGGACCTGAGCTAGGTCCTTTATCTGGTAGGTGCGGCCGCCCAACTTGAGCCACACGTTCTCCACATCCTCACGCGTTACCACACTGGACTCAAAGCGCACGTCAAAACGGTACTCTCCGTCACGGATGGAGAGGCTGCCTAAAGATACGTTGGCGTTACGTATGGCGCTGCTCAGCGCTGTCTCATCCACGCCTATGGCACGCAGTTTCTCCATATCGGGAATAATAAGCAGCTGTGGGTACAACAGACCCGATATATCCACCATAGCCACCTGGGGCAGCTGCTCCAACCGGCGTGTTATCACCTGGCGGCAGAAGTCACTCATCTCAAGCAGGCGTGTGCCGCCGGTATGCTCAATGTCCTTAAGTGATACGTTTATAAAGAAAGCCGGAATATCGGTTGCGCTGGCACGCGCTATCATGGGGCGCTCCTCGCGGGCATCCCAGCCGCTTGTGGCGCGGTCAACGCGCTCGTTTACATCTATGAAAATGTAATCGGCATCGGCGCCGTAGTCAAATGTCATCTCAATGAGTCCGCCGCCGTCACGGGCAGTGCAGACTATATCCTTAAGGTGAGGCACCTGCACCAGCTGTGAGCGCAATGATGAGAGCATAAGGTCATTCACCTCACGCGCACTGCGGTCAGGTGACGTGACCTGCACCGTAATCTGCGGTATGTTAATGTCCGGCACCAGCGATACCGGCAGCTTGCGTATGGCGGCTATACCCAGCACCATTACCGCAATCAGCACCATCAGCACCGCTATGGGCCGTCTTGTCAATCCTTTGAACATGGCTGTTGGCTACTCAATTACTACTTCCGCGTCATCTCCAAGGTTCAGATTACCACTGGTAATAATCTTATCACCCACGTTCAGCTCCGCGCCACGGTCCTTGTTGGCCTCCACCACATGTTCAGTGGTATTTGACATAAGTACATTCACATACGTCCAGAGGCTGTGACCGGTCTGGGGGTCAATGCGGAACAGCACCTCCATGTTGTCACGAATCACAACCGCGCTCTTGGGTACCACAAGCTGATCCGGCACGCTGTTCTCTACAGTTATGCGCACGTTCATACCATCCATCAGCTTGTCGCTTCCCGGCACCTGGGCCGTTACCGCAATCTGACCGTTCTGGTCAACAGTGGGGTTGATGGAGAGTATGGTGCCTTTCATCACGGCCTCGGCATCCACAAAAGGCGATACCAGCACCTGCTGGCCTACATGCACAAACTTGTACTCGGTCTCAAGCACGCTGAAACGTACCAGATAACGGCTGTCATCTATCAGGGTGCACAACTGCCCGCCCTGCTCATATTCACGGCCCTTCACGCTGGCCACCTTACCAGTGAACGGTGCCTTAAGGTCACACTGCCTATAGGTACGCTCAGCGTTATCAAGCGCCATCTGAGCGTCAATAAAACCGGTGTTTATGTAGATGACACGCTTCTGCTCTGCCGGAATCCGGGCAGTATCGGCCAGAGTATAGCCATAATCCAGAAGGCGGTCGGCCAGGTTCATCTCGGCCTTGTCAAACGCCAGACGGGCCTGCTCCAACTGGCGGCGGGGCTGCTCCTTGTCAAGCGATGCCATCACCTGCCCTTTCTGCACCTTCTGACCATCACGAACATTAATATCTGCTATAATGCCCTGTGCCGCAAACTGCACATTAACCTTGCTCTGGGCCTCAAGCTTGCCGTTGCATACCAGCTGCTTGTTGAACACCTTTCGCTCCAGGGGCACCACCGTGACCGCATTCTTCTCGGCACTGTAACTGCCGCGTGCCATCTGCGTAGTATCCTCCGTAGCCTCCCCTGCATTCTTACCCTTGCAGCCGCAAACAAGGGCTGCAATAACCAGAACACCTATAATCCTATATGCTTTCATAATCAGTTATTTTACCAGTTTGTCAAATTCGGCACTGATGTCAATGCCATTCTCATAGTCATAAAGCGTGGTGCGCCTTATCCCAAAGTAGTAGTTCCAGAAACTTGCCACATTGCTCACGTAACTGCTCAAGGCGTTGTCACGCTTCTGTTTGAGCTGGTCAAGCTGCGTCATAGTCATGCTGCCGCTGCCAAAATTCTGTAGTGCCAGCTCATAACTGTCCTGTGCCAACTGTGCGGCACGTGCCGCAATCTCACACTGGCTGCGCTGGTTGTTGAACTGCATAACCTGTGTAAGCAGGTCCTGGCGGTAGTCAATCATTGACTGCTCCAGACGGTTACGGGTAGTCTGGGCCTGTGCCTCGGCCATACGTACACGACCGCGCGCCAGCCCCCAATCCACAATAGGTATGCTCAGTGATATACCCACAACCTCCTGGTCCTTTAACTGCACGAATGTGTCGCCCAATCTGTCTGCACTGCCTGACATTCCGAACCTTGCGTTCACGCTTGCCGATATGCCGCGGTTTGACTTGGCCTGGGCAATACTTCTGTCAGTCTCGATATAGCTTATCTCCTGACTCAATCGGAACGATGAGTTCTCAAGAGCACGATCCAGCACATCATCATAATCAAGAGTTATATCAGGTATCTCATAATCAATCTGAAGATTCAGTTCCGTATCCTCATTGTACCCTATGTATGAGCAGAGGCGGTTGAGTGCAGAACGTAGGTTTACCTGCACTGAACTCAAGGAAAGGGAGTCATTGAGCATGCTCACCTCTATCTGCATCAACTGGTCTCGGGTGATGGTTCCCATGGCAAAACGTGTCTGTCCGGCCTCAAACAGGCGCTTGCTGTCCTCAAAACTCTTGACTGCACGCTCATAGTTTTCACGGGCGCTCACATAGTTCCAAAAGTACATCACGGCGGTCTGGCTTACCTGCTCCATATTCTCTATGTACTGGCGCTTGGCCACCTCATACTGTTTAGACTCGGTCTGCTTGTTCCACTTGAAACGGTTATAGCCCCACAACGACTGCATGTATGAAAGATATACCGGCTGGGCGTAATATGTGGTAAGACGAGCCGGGCTGTATTGGTCCAGACGCTGCAGGCTTGTGGAAAGTGATACGGTACCACCGGTCCAAGGTACGTTCTGGCTGAAATAGAGCGTGGCATCATTGCTCATATTGTAGTTGGCGCGGTAGCTCAATGCTCCGGTCTGGTAATCCTGAAGCTGTACAAGTGAGCGGTTAAACTGCGCCAGGTTGGCACTAAGGTTGAGTGACGGCAGCAGCTCGGCCTTGTACGAGCGGTAGCTCCAGTACTGTGAGGCGAAGGTGTTGCGGCTGGTCATGGCCGATATGGAGTTCTCCTGAGCCAGGGCCACCACCTGCTGCATGGTCAAAACCGATTGGGCGTGCAATGGTAATACAGCAAGTGTCAGAATAAGGAAGTTAGTTCTTAAGTTGGATATCATATCGGATTATTGTTGATTCTTAAAGGTGGCGAAATAATCGCTGATAGAAGTATTTGCTGCGTTAATTAATCAAAATTGCATCATTGGACTGTTCTTTGGATTATCACATCAAATGGGCATGAATTATGGTAGTTACTTCATTAATATTCAGCAACATGTATTTAGGGATTGTCGTTTAATGTTTTCAATTTGAGCGAAGCAGCGACTGGTCCCATCCGTTTTCTGCATCCGTCTCATCAAAATTACGTTTTTTATATCTCATTCCGGCCGTCTTGGTCGGATTTTTCTTCTGTTTTCTGTT